>CAMVRM010000098.1 GCA_947169885.1 uncultured Ruminococcus sp. | reverse complement strand
ACTTCGGGGATTGTCTCGTCAGGCTGTACGTTCTGCGCAAAAGCAGGAACTTCGGTGACTGTCTCGTCAGGCTGTACGTTCTGCGCAAAAGCAGGAACTTCGGGGATTGTCTCGTCAGGCTGTACGTTCTGCGCAAAAGCCGTAACTTCGGGGATTGTCACGTCAGGCTGTACGTTCTGCGCAAAAGCAGGAACTTCGGTGACAGTCTCGGCAGGCTGTACGTTCTGTGCAAAAGCCGTAACTTCGGGGATTGTCTCATCAGGCTGTACGTTCTGTGCAAAAGCAGGAACTTCGGGGATCGTCACGTCAGGCTGTACGTTCTGTGCAAAAGCCGTAACTTCGGGGATTGTCTCGTCAGGCTGTACATTCTGCGCAAAAGCAGGAACTTCGGTGATTGTCTCGGCAGACTGTACGTTCTGTGCGACAGGCATAACCTCGGGTTTTACATCGGGAAGAACAGGTTGGTTATCAGTACTTTGAAGTACTGTTTTTTGTACAGCAACGCTTTCCAGTGCCTGACGTGCGAATATCTCGTGACAGTTCACGCCGCCCGACAGACGTTCGTAACTGCCGTCGGGGAGCATACGCCTTGCATTACAGCCGTCTGAAAGCTGTATGCGGAAATACTCATACAGCCGTTTCTTTATGTCTGGGTCGTTTATCTGCACCGCCGTTTCGATGCGCCGTGAGGTGTTGCGTGTCATGAGGTCAGCCGAACTGATAAATACGTTCGTCCGTCTGCCCGTTCCGAAGATATAGATCCGTGAATGTTCAAGGTAGCGTCCGACTATCGAGATTATGCGTATGTTATCCGTCAAGCCGGGCACACCTGCTTTCAGACAGCATATACCACGCACGATGAGATCTATCTTTACTCCTGCCATTGAAGCTTCGATGAGCTTGTCAATGAGCATTCTGTCGGTAAGACCGTTCATTTTAAGTCCGATGTATGCCTCACCGCCGTTTTCCGCAAGCGTTGTTTCATCATCTATCATGGCGGCAAGGGAAAATCTCAGACGCTGAGGAGACACGATCAAAGCGTTGGTCTGACCGAAAGTCATGCCCTTTTCGAGCGCCTCAAAGATCTTGTCGGCATCTTTTGCGATGTCGGGATCGGCGGTCATCAGCGAGAAGTCGGAATACTGTGCGGCAGTCTGTTCGTTGTAGTTGCCTGTTCCTATCTGAGTTATATAGCTTGTTTTGCCGTTCACATTCTTCGTGATAAGACAAAGCTTGGAGTGGACTTTGATAAACGGCAGACCGTGAATGACCTTGCACCCCGAACGCATGAGCATTCTTGAACAGTCGATGTTGCGCTGTTCGTCAAAGCGTGCCCTGAGTTCGGTGCAGACTGTCACCTGCCTGCCGTTTTCAGCCGCACGGCAAAGCGCTTTTATCACCTGTGAATCTTCCGCAACACGATAAAGGGTCATCTTGACGGAAGTCACTTCGCTGTCCTCAGCAGTCTCGTTAAGCAGGCGCAGAAACGGCGAGATCGACTCATAGGGGAACGAGAGTAGAATGTCATGCTGTGCGATCTGCTGTGCCATGGGGATATTTTCCTTGATGTCCGCAGGAACAACAGGCGTGTATGGCGGATAGAAAAGCTCGGCACGTTCGGCGATAAGCCCTCTGAGCGCAAAGACATATTTCATATCGAGCGGCGTGTGTTCGCAGAAAACAGCGTTCCTGTCCACTTCAAGCATCTGCGAGAGTATATCGGGGAGCAGTTCGGGGCAGTCTCCCTGTATCTGCAATCTGACAGGCGGCATGACCTTGCGCTTTGCGAGGATAAGTTCCATAGCTTCAAGTCTGTCGGAAGTGATATTCGGTTCGTCATCGAGGGTGACAGCGGCGCTTCTTGACAGGCGTATCAGGTATTTTTCGGTAACGGTATATCCGTCAAAAAGGCTGTCCGCACGGGCAAGCAGAATATCCTCGGCGAGAATATACTCAAATTCTTCCCCGTCCGAAAAGAGCAGGCGTTCATGTTTGCCGTTGTCGCTGACCAGTGCCGTTAAAGTCTCCGAACCGTTGGCAAGCCGCAGAACAACGTAAATACGTCCTGTTTCGAGATACGGAAAACTGTTGCCGACTGTTAAGATATAAGTATTTGCGAACGGTTTTACAGAGCGCTCGAACAGGTCGTCCGCACGCTGACGCAGAGCAGGGGACAGCCTGTCATAATCCGACCGCCGAACGCCTTTTTCGGCGAGAGCAAGTTCGATTTCGGCGATGAGTTTATCTTTTGTGGGCTGTGCGGCGTGCAGTTCACGGTAAATGGCTGACAGCTGTTCCGAGGGGCGCATAAGTGTCTTGTTGTCGGAAGTATCATCGTTACGAACTCTGCGTGAGAGCAGTGAACCAACTCTGACACGAACAAACTCATCAAGGTTGTTCGACCATATCGCCGCAAAGTTGAGCCGTTCAGCGAGGGGAAGCGAAATGTCCTCAGCTTCTTCCAGCACACGTCTGTTAAATTTTATCCATGACAGTTCACGGTTCTGATAGACCACCGAATTTTCGGGCATAAGTGTTTCGACCTTTCATTATCATTAGCTAAATATTATTCTCTACATTATTACATTATACCATTTTTTCTCCCGATTGTCAATTTTTAAAATAATAAATAAGAAATAAGAAATAATGTGCGCCTTCGGCGTTATTTAAAATAATAAATAAGAGATAAAGTTCTGTAAAGGCGTATTTTTATACGCCGTCATAAGAATCATACGCCTGACCCATACGCCAAAAACCACGTATTTACGCCACTTATACGCCTATACGCCGTTTTTGAC
>CAMVRM010000097.1 GCA_947169885.1 uncultured Ruminococcus sp. | reverse complement strand
CAGCGATCTTTCATTTGCATATATGAGAAAAACGCTTGATTAGGCTGACAAATTCTGATTTATATTAGGAACACTTTTGTAAAAAGTGAGTTTTCATTATCTATTATCTGTTATCTATCAACTATTATCTTTATAAATGGGGGTGTTGTTTTATGCCAAAGTATGAAGCAGGTATGGAGAGTATGCTCGATATGTTCGTGTTCGAGACGAGCGAACTTCTGGAAAAGCTGGACGAGATACTCATGCGTACCGAAAATGATGTGCTCACGCCCGATGATGTGGGCGAGATATTCCGTGTCATGCACACGGTCAAAGGTTCGGCGGCTATGATGGGTCTTACCAATATGTCGGGGCTTGCACACTCGCTGGAAGACCTGTTCTCGCTTATTCGTGAAGACCCTAATATCTCTTACGATAAGCCGAGACTTTACGAACTGCTCTATGAAGGCTCTGACGGACTGAAAAACGAAACTGAGAACTTAGCCGATGACAGCATTCCGCTGACGGATTTCTCAGACCTGACGGCTCGTTGCAGAGCGTTCGCCGCTGAGATGCAGGGCAAGCCTGCTGAGGTACAGACCTCACAGAAAAGCGGCGGCACAGGCGGCGAGAACTATTACTCGCCCGATGACGGCGATGATGTTTTTGTGTTCAGGGTGACTTATGATGAGACTTGCATGATGCCTGATATTCGTGCAATGGTGCTTCTCAATCAGGTCAAGGCTCAGTGCGAAGTGATAATGACCGACCCTGCCGACTTAGACGATGACAGCGCAGGCGAACGCATATCCGAAAACGGTTTTATCGTTAAGGTAAAGACCGACAAGCCCGACACTATCGCCGAACACCTTAAAGCAGGCATAAACGTCAGCGGTGCGGAACTTGTTGAGCGCAAGTCTGCCGAACCTCCCAAACCCGAAACTCCTGCTCCCGAAGCGCCTGCGGCTCAGCCCGAACAGGCGGCTCAGCCCGAAAAAAAATCTCCTGCGAAAAAACAGGAGGAAAAAGGCGGTGCTATGATCTCGGTGCGTATCGAGAAGCTTGACAGGCTCATGCGGCTGGTGCAGGAACTTGTTATCTCGGAATCGGGGGTACTTCATTCGTCCGACCTTGCTCCTCACAGGACTTCCATGCCGAATTTCGAGAAATCCGCAAGAGAACTGAAAAAACTTACCGATGAACTTCAAGACCTTGTTATGTCGGTGCGCATGGTCCCTATAAGCGGTGCTTTCAACCGCATGAACCGTGTTATCCGTGACATGAACAAGACACTCGGAAAAGGCGTTGAACTTGTTACAGTCGGCGAGGACACCGAGGTGGATAAGTCAGTCGCAGATATGCTTGGCGACCCCCTCATGCACCTTGTAAGGAACGCAGTTGACCACGGCATCGAAACACCCGAGGAACGTGCGGCGGCAGGCAAGACGGAAAAACCGACCTGCACGCTTGCGGCGTTCTATGAGGGAAATGATGTTATCGTGACCGTTACCGACAACGGCGCAGGCATGGATCCCAACGTTCTTCTTGAAAAAGCCCGTCAGAAAGGCATTCTCACAAAGCCTATGGGCGAATATACCGATGAGGAATGCTACAACCTCATAATGGCGGCAGGCTTCTCGACAAACACCGCCGTCACGCAGTATTCGGGACGTGGTGTAGGCATGGACGTTGTTAAGCAGAACCTTGAAAAAGTCGGCGGCACGCTCAAAGTCGATTCACAGTTGGGCGTCGGCTCAACATTCACTATCCGTGTGCCGATGTCGCTTTCTATAAGCAGCTGTATGGGTATCAGGCTCTGCGGTCAGGAATATGCTCTGCCGATAAGCAGTCTTAAAGAAGTATTCCGTGCCGAAGCTGACGAACTTATCGTCACGCCTGACGGCAAAGAGTCGGTGCTGAGACACGGCTCTGACAAGGTGCTGAAAGTCATTCGGCTCGACGATCACTTCGGACTGGAGGGCGGCAAGCGTGACCTCACCGAAGGGATAATGCTCGTCTGCACGACTGCGCAGGGCGAAGCGGCACTGTTCACTGACGAGATAATCGAGGAAATGCAGATAGTAATAAAACCGTTCTCGCCGTTTCTGGCGGCGTTCGGGCTGAAAGAGCGCGGACTGTCGGGAACGAGCGTTCTGGGTGACGGTTCGATAATCTTAGTACTCGACATAGGCGAGATAATGAAAGGCAGGGTATGACGCATGGCAGAAACTGACATTCAGACAGAACAGACTGAACAGAACGAACAGGCAGGAACAGCGGTCATTTTCCGTTCTGAGGGAGGGCTTTATGCCTTTCGGATAGATGTCCTGCTGGAAATAATCACACGGAGCGATTTCACGTTCGTGCCATGTCTGCCCGACTGCGTGATAGGCGTGATAAACCGCATGGGCGATGTTATCCCCGTCATAGACCTGCGGCTGCGTTTAGGCTTCCCGAAGCCCGAGGAATACGGAAGCAGGAGCTGTCTCATGGTGATCTCGGCTCACAACACCACAGCCGCCGTCCGTGTTGATGAAGCGGTAACTTCCGTCAGTCTCGAAAACAACTTTATCCCTCTGGACGATGACAGCGTTATCGAGGGCATATGCCACGGCGAACACGGCGAGCGCATCTCTGTCCTTGACGCTGACAAACTCCTAAACGTTTAAAACAGATAAGAGATAAGAGATTAGAGATAAGAGATATTCTTTTGTAGTATACTGCATTTACGTCAGCGCTCAAAACAACCAAAGGCAGCAAACCATTCAGATCCGTCCGCAAAGCGGACACCATATCTCTTATCTTTTATCTCTTATCTCTTATCTTTTATCTCTTATCTTTTATCTC
>CAMVRM010000096.1 GCA_947169885.1 uncultured Ruminococcus sp. | reverse complement strand
CTCGCCCCTACAATTTTACAGTGCAAAAAATCGGACAGGTGCATTTTTTTGATGTACCTGTCTTTTTTGTTTGTTCGTGTCGAAAAATGTCGGAGAATGTCGGAATGCGTATATTATAATAATGTAAAGTATAATATTGCACGTTCGTGTATTATAATTGTAGGGGCGTGCATTGCACGTCCGTTTGACTATATCGGGTAAGAATAACAAAATGAAAGAACAACACAAATTATCTATCATCTAAAAAACTAAACCTTAACGCCCAAATAAAGACAAGAAAAACAATTGAACAAAGGTCACAAACCATTCCAATAACGTCCGCAAAGCGGACACCTTTTTTCTTATTTCTTATCTCTTATTTCTTATTTATTATCTCTTATCTCTTATCTCTTATCTCTTATCTCTTATCTCTAATCTCTTATCTCTTATCTCTTATCTATAAGTCGTTTCCCAGTTGTTCACGGAGTTTTTCGAGCGCACGCTTTTCTATTCTTGATACGTATGAACGGGAGATGCCGAGCCTGTCAGCCGCTTCACGCTGAGGGAGAGGCTCGCCGCCGTAAAGACCGTAGCGCAGGATAATGACTTCCCTTTCACGGCTGTCAAGTTTGCTGTCGACTGCCTGCAACATATTACGAATGGTTATATCAAGCCCGACTTTTTCCTCGACAGGCATACTTTCGTCAGCGATTATGTCGATAAGTGTCAGACAATTTCCGTTTTTGTCGAAATCGACAGGTTCATCTATGCCGACTTCCGACTGGTGTTTTTTTGCCGCCCGAAAGTGCATAAGTATCTCATTTGAAACGCACCGGGCGCCGTAAGTCGCAAAGCGGCAGCCCTTTGAATAGTCGAACGTGCCGACAGCCTTGATAAGCCCGATCGTGCCTATGGAGATAAGGTCATCGGAATCGGTCGAGCCGTTCGGAGTATATTTCTTGACGATGTGCGCCACCAGCCGCAGATTATGGCTTATGAGCTTATCACGGGCGGCGCTGTCCCCTGCCGCCATGCGTTCAAAGCATTCACGTTCCTCTTTTGCCGAAAGCGGTCTGGGGAACTTCCCTGCACTCTCAAAGTGAAGCGCAAACGGAAGTATATTCTCAAATATCACCCTGAAAAAACCGATCACAAAACCACTCCCCCTCTTGTTCTGTATATATATGCCGTGGAGGCTGGAATTATTCAGATAAGAGACATATAATAAATAAGAAATAAGAGATAAGAAATAAGAAAAAAGGTGTCCGCTTTGCGGACGTTATTTGAACAGGTTGTTGTGGCTTTTCATTTTGCGCTCTTACTCGATAATGGCGCACGGACGAGCAATGCTCGCCCCTACAATTTTACAATACAAAAAATCGGACAGGTACATTTTTTTGATGTACCTGTCTGTTTTTGTTTGTTCGTGTCGAAAAATGTCGGAATGTATATATTATAATAATGTAAAGTCTAACATTGCACGTTCATGTATTATAATTGTAGGGGCGTGCATTGCACGTCCGTTCGCCTTTAAATATCAAGAAAAACAATTGAACAAAGGTCATAAACCATTCAAATAACGTCCGCAAAGCGGACACCATATTTCTTATCTCTTATTTCTTATTTTTTATCTGCTTCGCCGTTGTCGAGTTTTTCGTTTATGTAGTAGATGGTTGCGGGAGAGGAAGCCACCATGACGCTTTCCTGATTGAAGAAGGTACAGAGGTCTTTTGCGATCTCGGCAACGATTTCCTCGGAAATTTGTACAAAACCTACTACGAGAGTTTCTTCTTCCGTGTAGCGTCCGTCCTCGTGGAAATAACCGCCGTGTACTATCTCAACGGTAAATGCAACACGATAATTACGGCAGACTGTTCTCAGCACCGAAAGATATTTCTCGGAATCGAACAGCTTTGTACCTGTTTCTTTGTCATTTAGTCCAACATAGATAAAAAATGAAGTTATTTCCATATTTATTCCTCAAATCTCAATCGTTTCAAAATGTCTGAAAGCGTGTATTTTTCGAGAGAAGCATCTTCAAGAACTTTCTGCGAGGTGGTGTAAAGCACACGTCCGCCGCTGACAAAATGCACAAAACACTCGGCGTTCGAGAACATTCTGTCAAAGCGGTCGGAATCGCTGTAACCCTCGAAAATGAATATCGGGTATTGCTGGGAACGCACCGTCTCAAAGCGGTACTCGCCGACTTTCGCCGCCGTTTCGGGAGAAGTCCCCTGCTTCGGGTAGTAGATGCCTGCTATCGCCCCCGTTTCGGTCATGCGCTCAGTCACCTCATCAGACAGCACGCTTTCAAGCGTTTCATCGCTGTACTCGTAGTGAACAGTGACCGCACAGCCCTGTTCTCTGAGCGCCGTCACCGTTTCAAGACACAAGTCGCTGTCGTCTTCAAGATGCACCGATGTGACAAGGTTGTTTATCTCGCTGGTGCGGCTTATCGTCTCACGGGTCAGGCGGCGTGGATTCACAAAGAAAATGAACGCACACTCGCCGAACTCCTCTGCCAAGTCGAGCAGTTCGCCGTAAATATCGCTTCGGCAGATGACCGTGTAGATATAGATACCCAGCTCCATGCCCTGCGTGACGGCGCTCCTTATGTTGTCGAGCGTTATGCTGTCGGCGCTGTCATCGACCGTAAAGGACAGCAGGAACGGTATATGACAGCCAAGTTCCGCCTGCTTTTCACGCAGAACTCTTGCGCCGCTGGTACAGCCGTTATAGCCGAAATCCAGCCCGAAAGTCACCACCTTGTCAGGGTCTACCGTGTTGGCGATATTTTCAGCCAAAGTGAAATATGCGCTGTCATCGTTGGAGAGGTATTGTTGAGTTATATCAAATATTTCACGCTGATTGCACCCCTCGGCGAAGTTCAGCCCCAAGTCCACGAGATTGCGCACACTGCGTTTCGGGTCACGCTTTATGTCAGCCGCCGCTTTAAGGATAGTCGTTCTCAGCAGGGCTTTTGTTACCTTATCAGTTCTAATGCCAAATTCCATACCCGTTTACGTCTCCTTTTTCGGGTGATACAAGTTTACTCTTATATTATAACAGAAAACCCAACATTTTGCAAATCACAATTACACGTTTTTGTCCAATTTTAAATCAGATAAGAGATAAGAGATAAGAGATAATAAATAAGAAATAAGAGATAAGAAAGAATTTGGTTTGTGACCTCTTTTCTTTTAGCTCTCTTAGTCAATTAT
>CAMVRM010000095.1 GCA_947169885.1 uncultured Ruminococcus sp. | reverse complement strand
TTTGACAATTTGCACAAAAGTGAACCTTTGGACTGCTTTCGATGTGCCGCTTCATGTGTTGGCTGTTCAAAAGTATTTCCTCGGACTGCTTTTGATATGCCGCTTCATGTGTCGCTCGTTCGCCGCTGGGCTCACATTGCACAAAGGTAGGCAAGCCGCTCGTAAGGGATAGCTGTGGTCGGTTTATTTGTTGCGAGCGGCTTGATTTTGAATGGAGCTCTGCTCCAAACCTCGCCGGTCTAGCGCAACCGGAGTGCGCTAAGTCGCTTACGCGCGATTCCGTTTCATTTGCTTCATTTGTATATTTTAAACCGCTCATTTATAGTTCATTACTTAGTGAAAACGAACTGCCACACCATTATCATAAAATCATAAACACCGTGGGCGATGATGAGCGACAAAAGCGTGCAGTGCGGTATCTTCTTTCGGCAGATGCACCACACCGCTCCCAGCAGACCCGTGACGAACAGCTGGACGATGTTCCCCGACATAACGTGGAACAGCCCGAACAGCACTGACGAACCGACTATCGCCGCAGTCTCGCCGAAGATGCGCTCTATCCTGCTGTAAAAATATCCACGGAAAATAAATTCCTCGGTCAGCGCAATTGCAAAAACACACTGGAAAAAATAGAATATGTACTGCCACGGTTCGGTATAGAAATAGCCGCTCTCAACGTATTTCCCGAAGCCTGCAAGGTGCGGCACAAAGGTCATCACGACCGACATGACAGCCGCAATGCCAAGCCCCGTGAGTATCTGCCTGCCGGGTTTTTCCTTCTTCGGGAGAAATTCCCTCACGCTCTCGTCACGCAGTATCATTATCATTGCAGGCACGAGCATCAGCACCCATTCGAGCAGGAATATGAGCGGCATTCTTGCGGCTATGGGCAGTTTTACGAAAACACTTTTGTTGAAGATGTTCACGGTGACGATGCCGCCGAAAACGCCGACTGCCGCAAGCATAAGCAGGAGCAGTTCATTTCGGTTTGCTTTTATTTTTTCTGTCATTTTGTTTCTCCTTGTTACATAAATAAGGGACTGTTTGAACCAGTCCCTTATTTTGATTCTGTGTTTCCAGTTAGTTATGTAAGTCCGCTGCACGTTTTAGCGTAAACTATAAGTGCAGTCGGGATAGTTATGAGCTGAGAGATAGTGAATCTGACAGTCAGTGATATTGAAAAGCTTATCACGTAAAGGTCAATTGAAAAATCGTTCAGCCCCATGGTCTTGCCCCATGCGAGCCAGCCGACATATTTTACGCCGTCACAGATATAGGCAAGGAACGCACCCAACACTATCGCCGCCAGCGTAAAGAATATAAACGCAAACGTTTTTTTCACGTTGACCTCTCCTTATCTTCTGCGTGACGAACCACGCCTTTTGTTCTCCATAACGTGCTTCAAGTCAGAGAAGCGCTCCTCGCTTGAAGCCTTGAACTTAGCCATCATGTCCTCGAAATCGGCATTTCCCGAGGTGGTATGTTCATACACGGGGGGAGGATTTTTTGCATAGTCGATCGGTTCGGGGCGCTCGTTTCTGGGCGTTCTTCGGCTGTCGTCACGGCGCTGACCGCCGTTTCTTGCGCCGCCCTGTCTTCTGTCTCCTCTGTCACCCTGTTTGTTATAGGGCTTTTTTTCGGGGGCGGGGAGTGCTTTCTTTATCGAAAGGCTTATCTTTCCGTCACCCATTGCAAGCACCTTGACCTTAACGGTCTGACCCTCCTGCAAATGGTCTTTTATCTCGCTGACGTATGTATTTGCGACCTCAGAGATATGCACCATTCCTGTCGTACCCTTTTCAAGCTCGACAAAAGCGCCGAACTTTGTGATGCCTGTTACTTTTCCTTCATAGATGTTTCCTACTTCGAGCTGCATATTACTTTACTTTTCTCCATTTCATTTTACTTTTAACTTCATTTTCAGTTTACTTCAACAACGTAAAAACGCCGTTCATTCGGGTAAGCGTAGCCAAGCTTTTCGATAGCGACCTTTTCCATGTAAGCGCTCTCGTCATCGCTGGCAAGCAGGCGTGTATACTCATCGTTGAGCATCTTCGCCTCGGTTATCTGCTCGTTTATCTCCTGTCTCTGCTGCTTATACTGAGCTATCTGAACCTGTTGTGCGATTATGGTTATGACCGAATACACAACAAGACAAAAAGCCGCAAAGCCGAACAAAGGCTTGATAACGGGCGATCTTTCCTTTTTCCTTTTGGCAGCAGCCGCCGCCGCTTCGGAACGTGTCCTCTCATTCATCGTCAGATCACTCCACTTTTTTTACACAGTCCGCACATTTTTCTGTATTCCCAAATAAGCCTGTGCGAGAACTTACAGGTACAATTAATATCTTTCTATACTTTATTATAAACGTTTATTTTTTAACTTTCAAGTAGTTTTGAGCATTTTTTTTGGTGAATCTGAATTTGTGTGACTGTTTACAGTTTTAAGGAAAATTTTACGCAATAAATTGTTTATTTTGACAAATAACGGTTTAACAGATTTGATGAAAAATAAGCAAACTGGACGAGTGAGCAGTTTTCCGACCGAGAAATGCCAAAGCACCGTCCCGAAAAGCATGGCGGCTATGACGAAAAATCTGTAATAGTCCGTTTGTGAGAGGGTGAAGATGAAGAACACCGCTCCGTAGAACAGTGAGTAAGCAAAGTCGCAGAAAAACCACACAGCCGTTTTTCCGCAAAGCCGTCTTATAACGGCAGGCACGCCGTAGACTGCCCCTAAAAGGCAGCCCACGGCGGCGGCATCTCTGAGAATTTCAAGCTCGGCGGCTGTTCCGAGCTGCATGGGGGTCATGTAATCACCTCAGCAGTCTGCCGAGAACGCCGAGGCGTTTTTTTGCGGACTTATCGCCGTAGACGAGGGCACGTATTTCGCCCTCGACGGTGACGTTACCCGTGTCGACGTTCATTTCGTTCACGTGCAGACCCGAGCCGCAGACGAGCAGTTCGCCGCATTCGGTGAAGAGGCGCACCTGAGTTTCGTCAAAGCAATCGGCATCGGTAACGCCGCTGAGGGAAAGTTTTGTGCAATCCTGCATAACAACGCTGTGTCTGCCTTTGGTTTTGGTGGATAATGGCTTATTTTCGGGCATAAGATCAACTCCTTCTTCAAGAATAATATGCAAAACACCCTTAAAAGATAACAGATAAGAGATAAGAGATAAGAGATAAGAGATAAGAAATAAGAGATAAGAAATAAGAGATAAGAAATAAGAGATAAGAAATAAGAGATAAGA
>CAMVRM010000094.1 GCA_947169885.1 uncultured Ruminococcus sp. | reverse complement strand
AAACCCTTTTGAAAAAGGGTTATTCCCTCTGGACTCTCTTTCCTAAAACTTTTGATCCTCTGGCGCTCACACTTCATTTGTGCGGTTTAACGTCAGTTCTTTCTTATCTCTTATTTCTAATTTCTTATTTCTAATTTCTTGTTTCTTATTAGATGAATTGTGTTCCTGCGCCTTCGTTTGATAGAAGTTCAATAAGTATCGAATGCGGTATTCTTCCGTCAATGATAGATGTGCGCTTTACTCCTCGTCTTACCGCTTCAACACAGCAGTCTATCTTCGGTATCATGCCTCCGCTGATTATTCCCGTCTTTTTAAGGTACGGAACATCACTCACGTTCACCGAGGAAATAAGCGTTGACGGGTCGTCCTTGTTCTCCAACAGACCTGCAATATCCGTCATTAGGATAAGGTTCTCGGCTCTCAGACACGATGCTATCCGAGCCGCCGCAGTGTCGGCGTTGATGTTGTAGCAAGTGCCGTCGGCAGATGTCGCAACAGTCGAGATTATCGGCACATATCCGCAGTTGAGCGCATCAATGATAGGCTTTGTCGAAACGCTCTTTATCTGCCCAACAAAACCAAGGTCAACTTCACCTTCCAGCTTCTCAGCCATGAGTATCTGACCGTCAATCCCACACAGTCCCAGCGCCTTTGCACCATGTAACTGCAACGCACTGACAAGCTCCTTGTTCACCTTGCCTGCAAGCACCATTTTTACAATGTCTATCGTCTCGCTGTCAGTGTAGCGCAAGCCGCCGATGAACTTCGACTCAACGCCCACACGTTTGAGCATCGCATTTATCTCAGGACCGCCGCCGTGAACCAGCACAACTCTTATTCCCACTTCCGTCAGCAGAACGATGTCCTCCATAACGGCTTCTTTCAGAACGTCATTCGTCATTGCGTTTCCGCCGTACTTGACAACTACCACCTTGTCATGATATTTCTGTATGTAAGGCAGAGCGTCAACAAGTATCTGCGAACGCATTTCATTTGAAATGTTCATTTTCATTACTTCCTTTTTTATTTATGTTCAGAATAAAAATTTATTTCAGAAACTGGAATCCCACAACTCCGCAGGCAATGACCACACCGCCTATCTTGCTCATGAGCGGCAATTTGCGATTTTTGTCCATGAGCGCTGCGATAAACAGGGATATAAGTATCAGCGGCTGGATAAAACTGTAATTCGCAAGACTGCGTGAAGCGGTGTAATTCTCGCCAAGCAGTCCCAGCGCATTCGGCAGTTTTGCGGCGGCTACTATCAGAACGCCCTTTTTACCCTCGGGACGTGCAAGCATTTCTTTCGGTCTTATTTGCAGGAAAGATACTAACGCCAGCAGTATAAGCGCAAAAAACAGCGTCATATTGTTCGGGAGAATGTCAGCCGTCATTCGCATGATAAGCCCGTAACCGAACTTTGCGGCGATATAAAACACCAGCCGGTACCATATTTTTCGGTAGTCGATCTCGGTGCGGTCAGCTCTTGCGACCAGCATCAGACCGCCTATCGTCACGATGATGAACAGTATCCCGAGAAAACTCAGCGGCGTGCCGTAAAACAAAACGTCCGTGAAGTAACTCATGAACAGCGTAAGCCCCACCCAGCCTTTCAGCTCAAAAGGGGTCATGCAGTCGAGTATCTTCGGCAGTACCGCAAATTCAACATATTTGCTGAAAGTTATCAGCAGAACAGGTATGGCGGCTTTTGGCGTGATGTGAACTTCGGGCTTCATAACGGGCATGAACATCAGCAGAAAAACCGCCGTTGCCGCCGCCATTATAAAGGTCAGTTCTGCGCCCGTAAACTTCGCCTTGCTGACAGCATACTTGTCATTGAATGCACAAATGGTGTAAAGTCCCACCACTCCCAGCATGACTGCAAATGTCATTATGTCCTGTAATCTCCGTTGATCTTAACGTAATCATAGGTCAGGTCACAGCCGTAAGCCGTAGCCTTGCCCTCGCCGTCACCAACGCTCACTTCCACAAGTATCTCATCAGCGGAAAGCACCTTTGCGGCTTCTTCCTCCGAGAACGGGATACCTGCGCCGTTCTCGCATACGTGTACCATGCCCCCGGCGGATATAAACTTCACGTCAACTTTGTTTATATCGAACTCAGCATCGGCATAGCCCACCGCACAGAGAACTCTTCCCCAGTTTGCGTCCTCGCCGAACATTGCGGCTTTGAGAAGTGACGAGCAGACAACACTCTTTGCGATAACGATAGCGGTGTCCTCGTCCTTAGCACCCGAAACGGTGCATTCGAGCAGTTTTGTTGCGCCCTCTCCGTCCTTTGCGAGCATTCTTGTCATGTTCACCATAACGATGTAAAGTGCCTGAGCAAATGCCGCAAAATCATCGCCCTCAGCGGTTATCTCGGCGTTTCCTGCCATGCCGTTAGCCATGAGCGCCACCATGTCATTTGTGGACTGGTCGCCGTCAACGGACAGACAGTTATAGGTAACTTTTACCACCTTAGAAAGCGCCTTTTGGAGCATTTCGGAAGAAACTGCGCAGTCGGTAGTAACAAAGTTCAGCGTTGTTGCCATGTTGGGGTGTATCATTCCGCTTCCCTTTGCCATGCCGCCCAAGTGACACTCCTTGCCGCCGACAGTGAACTTAACAGCGCACTGCTTCGGGAAAGTATCGGTAGTCATGATAGCGAGTGCCGCTTCATCGTTGCCGTCAGCGGTAAGCGATTTTGCAAGCGTGGGTACGTGCTTCTCGAAAGGCTCGATAGGCAGTACCTGACCGATAACGCCCGTTGAAGCCACGATGACTTCCTGTGCTTTACAGCCTAAGTTTTCTGCGGCAAGTTCGCACATTCTCATTGCTTTCTGCTCGCCGTCAGCGTTGCAGGTGTTGGCGTTCTTCGAGTTCACGATAACAGCCTTTGCCTTGCCGCCCGTTGCCGCAAGGTTCGCCTTTGTAACAAGTATCGGCGCACCTTTCACCTTATTCTGAGTGTAAACAGCCGCCGCATTGCACATAGTCTCCGACTCTATCATTCCGAGATCGTTTTTCATCTTAACGGGTGTATCGTTGCCGTCATGTGTGGGGGACTTCTTTATCCCTGCGTAACAGCCGCCTGCCTTAAAGCCCATGGCTGCACAAACTCCGCCGTCGATATAGGCGTAGCCCTCATATTCTTTAAATGTAACTTTTTTCATTTTTCCTTACTCCGTTATTTTGATAATGCGTAGATCAAATAATTTTTTTATGAACAATTTGTCTGTCCGTGAGCCTTTCTTAGGTTCGTGAGACAAGTAAAACGTCCTTTGGACATTTGGGGTAACGAACTTATCGTTCGTTGTAGGTAATGTCCTGTTCGGACATTTTGGGTTCTTTTTCGGAAATCGCTTTCGCTGTTCCGAAAAATAAAAATCGGCATTTTGGTGCTTCTACCCGATATGGATTTTTTCTTTCATTTTGTGTACTTTTGAAAGTGGGTTTTGGAATGCCGATTTTATGGCT
>CAMVRM010000093.1 GCA_947169885.1 uncultured Ruminococcus sp. | reverse complement strand
ATTGTAGGGGCGAGCATTGCTCGTCCGTGCGCCATTACAGCGTAAGAAAAACAAAATGAAAGAACACTACAAATTATCTTTACATTATTATAATATACGCATTCCGACATTCTCAGACATTTTTCGACACGAACAAACAAAAACAGACAGGTACATCAAAAAATGCACCTGTCCGATTTTTTATACTGTTATATTGTAGGGGCGAGCATTGCTCGTCCGTGCGCCATTACAGCGTAAGAAAAACAAAATGAAAGAACACTACAAATTATCTTTACATTATTATAATATACGCATTCCGACATTCTCAGACATTTTTCGACACGAACAAATAAAAACGGACAGACACATCAAAAAAATGCACCTGTCCGATTTTTTGCATTGTAAAATTGTAGGGGCGAGCATTGCTCGTCCGTGCGCCATAATTGACTAAGAGAGCTAAAAGAAAAGAGGTCACAAACCAAATTCTTTCTTATTTCTTATCTCTTATTTTTTATCTCTTATCTCTTATCTCTTATCTATTATGCCTTTTTCCCCACCGCATGACTTGTTTAAGGCGGAACTCGAATTCACGGCGTTCTTTTTGCCAGAGGGAGTCGAGGATCATGCCGCTGAAGAAGGAGAGGAGCGCCGATAAGCCCACAAAGCCGCACACGATGAGCGTGGGGAATTTCTCCACGAGATGCGTCTCACGGAACGGCAGCCACACCTGCGAGATGAACACCGCAAGGTCAACGATCAGCAAAAGAGCGGCTACCAGCGAGAAGAATTGGAGCGGTTTGTAGTTGCGGAACAGGTTCAGGATCGTTTTCAGCACCTTGAAGCCGTCAGAGAATGTGTTCAGCTTCGATTCGCTTCCCTCGGGGCGGTCACGGTACTCGATTATGACGTTCTCGACTGCCATGTTCATCGAGATAGCGTGTATCGTCATTTCCGTTTCTATCTCAAAACCCCTCGAAAGCACGGGAAAAGTCTTGATGAAGCGGTAGCTGAACGCACGGTAGCCCGTCATGATGTCCTTGACGTTGCACTTGAATATCTTGTTGATGCAGAAACGCACGAGCGAATTTCCGAAGTTGTGGAACGGGCGCTTGTTCTCCTGAAAGTATGTGGAAGAAAGTCTGTCGCCCACCACCATGTCCGTCTGACGGTTAAGCACCTTGTCCACCATTTCGGCGGCAAATTCCGCAGGGTAGGTGTCATCGCCGTCAACGATTATGTAGCACTCGGCTTCGATCTCCTGAAACATCCTGCGGACAACGTTTCCCTTGCCCTGCTGGTATTCGTGGCGAACAACTGCGCCTGCTTTTTCAGCTATCTCGGCGGTGTTGTCGGAAGAATTATTGTCATAAACATAAACAACGCAGTCTTTAAGTGCATTCTTAAAATCGGTGACGACTTTCTCGATCGTCTTTGATTCGTTATAGCACGGTATCAGAACAGCAACCTTATCCATTTATTTTACTCCTTAATTATTTATCAGAAACAAGCAAACAGAACGTCAAGTCCTGCGCACAGATTGACAAGCACGATGACAAACTCGCTCACGACACAGCGAAGTTCTCTGTGAGGTTCGTTGCCGTCCATGAGCTTTCCCGGGTTGTGTATGGTGAGGTAGAGCGGCAGGAGCAGTGCGATGAAGTAGCGCCCCTGAATGCCCTTTATGAGCGGTTCGTGAGGGGGTGTCCACTGCAAATAGAGGCTCGCATTTATGAGCATGAGTATCGCAAAGACTATCACACCGAAGATGATGTTCTCGCTCCACACGGTCTTTTCAGGCTTTGCGCCGCTTTTTTTCGCCTTGATGAATGCGGCAGTTCTCGGCAGGTCGATGAATGCGGCTATCAGCAGGAGCAGGTAAACGAACGCCAAGACCTTGCTTGTCTCGATGTTTATTGCACCTAAGTAGCCGCCTATCATCATGAGCATCCAGCGCTTTGCATCGTGTATCGCCGTCCTTATCATGACCATTACGTAGTTGACAGGACCGTGCAGTATGTAACTCAGCTGTTCGTTGGCATCTGTGCCGGGGACGGTGAGGAACTTCTTGCAGATCATCAGCCACACAAGGTTACAGCCGACTGCGAGCGCCGCCATTATTCCTGCGTGGATAAGCTTGTTCCGCATATTCCCGAAGCGTTCGGCAGGGATAAGGAAATACATCATGCACATGGGCAGATAGACTATTTTCAGCAGGCTGACCGCAAGCGCCATGACGTAAAGCAGGATATACTGGGGAACTCTGAGCGGCTCTTCCTGCGTGAATCTGAGGTGCAGTACATAGCCTATCATGAGCATAGACAGGGCGTTGACAAGTCCGTCGGGCGAAAGCGAAGTCGCAAGGTAGACGTTCATCGGCAGGAGCATGAAAAGTATCATCAGCTCTTTTTTTGCGGGCATGAACTTTATCGCAAAGTATATCATAAGGGTTATGACGAGCCAGTTTGCGATACGTCCTGCGTAGACTATGACCGCAATATTCTTGGTGAACAGGCGTGCGGTGAATATGCCTGCCGCCTGCGGAAGATAGGACACGGGGCAATATAGCGAAAGGTTCGTGAACACAAGGAACGGTTTTGTCTCGGTGAGTGACATATCCTTGTTGTCGTCAAAGGAGCGCCAGCTGTCGGCGAGCAAAGTCACGTCAACGTCAAGCGGGAGTTCACGTCCGCCCTGACCGCTGGATTCCTGAACTTCGGAAATGGCGTGACCGCTTGCTATCTCGAAACTTCGGTAGAAGTGTCCTGTTTCATCGGGAGCTTTGAGGGGCGTTCCCGAGAAAAAGTAGATAAGGCTGAAAAGCGTCCACAGCACAAGAAAATTCTTCTCAGCGGAAAGCTTGTGCAGGAACGGTATAGCCGCCGCCGCACCCACCGAGCAAAGAATGACAACGCCCGAGTTGACTGCGCCTGTGCCAGAAAAGAGCGCCGACACGCCGAACCTGCTCAGTTTTATGACGAGTGCCGCCGCAATGACCGCAAAGACAGCGGCGAACATTATTATCTTTGATATTTTTGAAATATCAGACCATTTTTTGATACTGACGTGCATTATAGTTCTCCTTGAAGCAAATAAACTTCGCTGTTAATTATCGCATTTTATTATTATAACACATGATTTCCCATTTGTCAACTTGATAGAACGCAACAAAGCGGTTATTCATAAAGATTTAAAATTAAGCAAGCATAATGTCGAAAAATATCTGAGAATGTCGGAATGAGTGTGTTATAGTTGTGCAGGGGCGAGAAATGCTCGTCCGTGAAGTTTGATGTTGACCCTGCTTTTTTTGTGTGGCGTGGGCTGTTCATTTTGTTTTGCTTAGGACTGCTTTGATGTTGACCCCACTTTTTTTGTGTGGCGTGGGCTGTTCATTTTGTTTTGCTTAGGACTGCTTTGCGATGAACCCCACTTTTTTTGTGTGGCGTAAGCTGTTCATTTGGTTCGCTTTTGGGTAGTTTGATATGAACCCCACTTTTTGGAGGGACACCCCCTCGGGGAAGAAAGAGGAAAGGGGGG
>CAMVRM010000092.1 GCA_947169885.1 uncultured Ruminococcus sp. | reverse complement strand
GCATTTTGGTGCTTCTACCCTTTATAGGTATATTCTTTCATTTTGTGTACTTTTGTTAATGTGTTTTGGAATGCCGATTTTATGGCTTGTAGGGGACGTTTGTACGCTTTATCTTTATTTTGTTTTGCGCCCTTCTTTCTATCGCCCCACAGGGGCGAATGAGGACTTTGCCCTCAAACTCCCACCAAAGAGGAAACCCTTTTGAAAAAGGGTTATCCTCTCTGGACTCTCTTTCCTAAAACTTTTGATTCTCTGGCGCTCACTGTTCATTTGTGCTGACTTTTCGGTTTACGTCAGTCTTTCTTCTTTCTTCATTCTTATTTCTTATTTAAAATTTGTGTGGTGTTTTTTTTGGAATTTGTTCGTATTGGTAATGTTGATATTGAACGCTCTGCCGCTCTCGCTCCTATGGCTTCTGTCGCTGACAGAACTTATCGGCTCATGTGCATACACTTCGGCGCTTCTTACGCCGTCAGCGAAATGATCTCCTCAAAGGGTCTTTGCTACGGCGATAAAAAATCTGCCGAAATGTGTACTCTTACTCCCGATGAACACCCCTGCGCTTTACAGCTTTTCGGCGAAGACCCCGATTTCATCGGCAGAGCCGCCTATAAACTTAATGAGTACTCCCCCGATATTATTGATATAAATATGGGCTGCCCCGTCCCGAAGATAGTCGGCTCGGGAAGCGGCTCGGCTCTCATGAGATCCCCCGAGACCGCCGAGGCGATCGTCCGTGAAGCCGTAAAAAACGCCGCTTGCCCCGTGACTGTCAAGTTCCGTAAGGGCTGGGATGAAAACTCCGTAAACGCAGTCGATTTCGCAAAACGCATGGAACAGGCAGGCGCTGCGGCTGTCGCTGTCCACGGCAGGACCCGCCGTCAGATGTACTCGGGAACGGCTGACTGGGATATTATCCGTCAGGTCAAACAGGCGTTGAGCATACCCGTTATCGGAAACGGCGATGTCGATTCCCCAGAAAAATGCAAAGCAATGTACGAACAAACAGGCTGTGACTTAGTGATGATCGGACGTGCAAGCTACGGCAGACCGTGGATTTTCGAGGAAATTCGCCATTACCTCGAAACGGGTGAAGTTCTCCCCGAAAAAACTGTCCCCCAACGCATGGAGATAATGCTCCGTCACGCACGTCTGCTCTGCGATGAGATAGGCGAGGGTCAGGCGATGAAAGAGATGCGCCATAATGTGATATGGTACGTCAAGGGTCTGAAAGGTGCGGCTCAGTACCGCCGTGAATGCTCCGAGATAAACGAGCTGTCCGCTCTCGAAGCGCTTGCCGAACGTGTGCTTGATACGTATAATGATTAACAAATAACAAATATAAAAGCCATAGCACTTCCAACTTTTGGAAATACTATGGCTTTTTTGCTGTTTACTTGTTATCCGTGTTTTCCGTCTCGAACTGACTTTCGTGGCGTGTGAAGAAGTCCGTTCTCGGCGGCAGGAATTTCAGCTTGTGATCCTCGCCGACAAAATAGTTGAGCGGCTCAAAGATCGTATCCCACGACCAGATGCGCTCGTCTACCTGCAAGTATTCTCTCAGCTTTTCCGTGCCGAAAGGTACCATTGGGTGAAGCAGAACACCTGCTATCCTGATTATGTAGAACAGGTTCGCAAGACCCTGTGCGATCTTGTCGGTGTCCGTTTCGGTGGAAGAAAGCGCCTTTGCCATGTACTTGCTGCCGTTTCTGATGTAGCTGTCAAGAACGTAAGTACACTGGTGGAATGCGAACTTTGACATATGGCGTTCGTAGTCGAAAACGGCTTTCTTTGCTTCCTCAACGAATTTTTCCTCGGGAGCGAGCGTGGGCAGTTTTTCGCCGAAATATTTCTGATTGGTGTAGAATGCCGTGCGGATCATGCGGTTATAGACGTTCGACAGAAGCAGACCGTCCTTAACAACGGGGTCGGCATCTTCGGGCTTAGCGGCAGGGTTGAACGGCTTCGGCATAAAGCTTACCGAACGCTGACCCAGCCCAAGACCCAGCCAGTGCATTCTCAGCTGTTCGGGTGTGTAGTAGTTGAGCAGATCGTCAGCCATAGGCGGCTTTACTGCGCCCGAGCTTGAAGCCTTTTTGTCGAGGAACAGAATGTGGTGATTTGCAACGATAACAGGGAGCTGGAGTTCGCCCTCGGCAGGGTCGGCAGTCTTTTCAGCCGCCGCCTGCTGTGCCATCCACATTGCCGGCTCGGCGATGCCGTAGAAGTAGATATTATCCTGACCGATGAACTGATAAACAGTGGAATCCTTACTGCACCAGTAGTCACGCCATTCCTCACGGCTTCTTCCCGACTGTTCGAGATAAGTCTGCGTGAAAGAGATAGGTGCCCACAGCGACTCAGGCCAAACCCAGACGGTCAGACCGGTAACGCCGTCCATAACAGGCGCAGGCACGCCCCACTCGATATTGCCCGTAAGTCTGAACGGAACGAGCGTCTTGCCCGTGCGGTAGCGTATACCGTTATCAGCAAGCACACGGCAGGCGCTGTCGCATTCTTCGAGATTATTGAAAAGTATAGTGAACGAGGGCTTTTTCTTCTCTTCGAGGTATTCGTGTTCGGGAAGCTGTGAACTTATGGAGAAATACTTCTCCTCAAACTCACGCTTGATATAGATCATCGGCTGTTTCAGGAACTCATCGATCGTTTTCCACACAACGGGGCGAATATCCTTGCGTTTTTTGAGCGTTTCGACCCAATCTTTCATAACGCCCTCATAGTTGCGCAGTTTGAAGTACCAGTTGGTAACGGGGCGCATAGTTGGGCGTTCGCCTGTGAGGGTGCTAACGGGGTCGATGAGGTTTTCGGGCATATACTGATGACCGAGGTCGCATTCATCGGCGTAACCCTTTTCAGAGGTACATCCCTCAACGGGGCATTTGCCGATGACCTGTCTGCCGTTCAAGAACATTCCTGCCTTTTCGTCATAGAACTGCATAGTGGAAATTTGTTCCAGCTGACCTTTTTCGTGGAGAGCGCTGATGAACTTATCGGTAACTTCGGCGTGGATCTCTTTGGAGCGTCCCAGACCCGAAGCGGCAAAGAGGTTAGGCGAGATGCCGTAAGCTTCAAGAGTTATCTTCTGCTTATTGTGATTGCGCTGAATAAAATCTTCAAGAGTGCCGTCAAACTCTCCTTTTTCGGCTTTAACTCTCCAGCCCTCAGCGATAGGCGAACCGTAGCAGTCAGTACCGCTGACGAAAATAACATTCTCCTTACCTATCCTGTCACGGAGGAATCTTGCGTAAGTATCAGCAAAAACGAGCATACCGCCAACGTGACCGAAGTGCAGTTCCTTATTTCCGTAAGGCATACCGCCTGTCACGACAGCACGTTTCGGGAATGTGGGGCGGGGTATCTCGAACGGCTTATTATTTTTCTCTTTTTTATCAGACATGGTTAATAATTCCTTTCGGTAAAATGTGCCAATTTATATTATACCACAATACGCCGCACATTTCAATAGTGAATTTATATAAAACACTGAAACCAATTGCAAAAAATTCTATTGTGATGAGTGAACAAGAGTTTGCTTTTATCTTTTATCTATTATCTTTAATTGTTGACCTTGCGCCTATCTCGGGTGTGTAATGTAAAACAAAATATAAGCTTTTCTGTCAGTTTGCTTTTGGGTAGTTCGATGTGAAACCCTACTTTTTTTTGTGGCGTAAGCTGGTCATGCTGTTTCTCTTAGGGGTAGTTTGATGTGAACCCTACTTTTTTGTGTGGCGCAAGCTGGTCATGCTGTTTCTCTCAGGGGTAGTTTGATGTGAACCCTACTTTTTTGTTTGGCGTGGGCTGTTCATTTTGTTTTGCTTAGGGGTAGTTTGATGTGGACACTACTTTTTTGTTTGGCGTAAGCTGGTCATGCTGTTTCTCTTAGGGGTAGTTTGATGTGGACACTACTTTTTTGTTTGGCGTGGGCTGTTCATTTTGTTTTGCTTAGGACTGCTTTGATGTGAACCCCACTTTTTGGAGGGACACCCCCTCGGGGAAGAAAGAGGAAAGGGGGGGATTTCATG
>CAMVRM010000091.1 GCA_947169885.1 uncultured Ruminococcus sp. | reverse complement strand
CTCTGGACTCTCTTTCCTAAAACTTTTGATTCTCTGGCGCTCACTGTTCATTTGTTTTGACTTTGTACAGTTTACGTCAGAACTTTCTTCTTTCTTAATTCTTATTTCTTATTTCTTATACTACGCCTTTTTGAAGCATTATGTTCGCATATATCGCTTTTTCGCCTGTCGCTATTATCGCATATGCTTTCTTCGCTTCTTCGTAAAACGCAAAACGCTCTGTCTCGCCTATCGCCGCCGCTCCACGCTCGTCATGCTTCGCAATTATTGACTTGTATTCTTCCCATATCGGCGTTTCCGCAGGATCGCCCGGCATCACCTGCATAAGCTGTACGGGCTTCTCAACATACGTGTCAAGCGGAAATAATGTCAGGATAGCATCTAATAACTCGGGTACTCCGTGCCCGTCACAGCGTATAACTTTGCAGTTTTTGCCCATGCTCTCGGCAGGGAAGTTGCCGTCAGCTATTACTATGCGGTCGCTGTGACCCATTTCACAAAGCGTTTTCAGCAGTTCGGGCGAAAGTATCGCAGGTATGTTTTTAAGCATCAGCTGTTACCTCCTTGAAACGCTTGTAGGCTTCGTCCCACTTATCGGTGTCTCTCGGCTCGAAAACTTTAAGCTCGGTCGATGCACGGATTATCTTTCTCGCCTGCGCAAGGTCTTCTATGTCGCCCTTGGCAATGAACTGTATAGCCGCATTTCCATAGGCAGTCGCTTCAACAGGTCCGACTGTTACTTTTATGCCAAGCGCATTTGCCGCCGCCTGCGCAAGAGTTTCGTCTTTTGCGCCGCCGCCTACCATGTAGAGGTTGTCATATTTCTTGCCTGTCACTTCTTCGATCTCTTCCTTGACTTCACGGTATTTCATCGCAAGGCTCTCATAGATGCAGCGCATTGATTCGCCGATGCTCTCAGGCTTAGGCTGTCCCGTGAATTCGCAGAACTCACGTATGCGCTCGGGAATGTTGCCTGCTGAGGTGAATTCGTCAGAAGACGGCTCGATAAAGCACTTGAACGGTTCTGCACTCTTGGCAAGTTCTTCCAGTTCTGCAAAACTGAACTCCTGACCCTCTCTTATCCACTGACGGCGGCTTTCCTGAATGAGCCACAGACCAACGATGTTTTTGAGAAGTGTTGTCCTGCCCTCAAAGCCTGTCTCGTTCGAGAGGTTGAGTTCAAGCGTTTTTTCGTTGATGAGCGGTGAGTCAAGTTCCGTTCCGAGCAAACTCCACGTTCCGCAGCTGACGAACAGGAAATCGTCAGTCTCGGCAGGAACGGCGGCAACTGCGCATTGTGTGTCGTGTCCGCATCCGATGATTATGTCGATAGGCTTAACGCCCAGCTCGTGAGCGATGTCGGGGAGAAGCTTGCCAAGAACCGTTCCGCTGGGGATTATGCCCGGAAGTGCGGGATATTCAAGCTGTATGTCATCGATTATCTCAAAAGACCATTGCTTTGTGCGTGCGTCCATAAGCTGTGAGGTCGAAGCGATAGACGGTTCAGTTCTGTCCTCGCCGCTGAGCAGGAAATTGAACAGATCGGGCATGAACAGCAGTTCACGGGAAGTCTCGATGTGGCTGTCATGGTTCAGCTGCATAGCTTCCAGCTGGAACAAGGTGTTTATGTCCATTATCTCGATGCCGGTTATCTCGTAAAGGCGTTCACGCTTTATCTCGGTGCGCAGGGCGTAGTCCACCATTCCGTTTGTTCGTCTGTCACGGTAGTGGACGGGGTTGCCCTGAAGCACGCCGTCACGGTCGAGCAGTGCAAAATCCACGCCCCATGTGTCGATAGCAAGGCTTTCAACATCGTAGGGCTTTGCTTTCAGTATGCAGTTTTTTATGTGGTGGAAAAGTCTGAGAACGTCCCAGTAAGTCGTGCCCATGAGCGCAACAGGTGTGTTGTTGAAGCGTTCTATCTCTTCGAGCGTGAGTGTTTTTCCGTCAAACTCAGCAACGATACCTCTGCCCGATGAAGCGCCAAGGTCTATCGCAAGAACTTTTTTTGTCATAAAAAACAACCTCCTCAATATAAAATAAGAAATAAGAGATAAGAAAGAAGAAAGCACTGTACTTTTTTTAGGAAATAAGATATTGGAAAATACTTATAAAGAGAGCCAAAAGTAAAAAAACTTTCTTATTTCAAATTTCTTATTTCTTATTTAGTAATTTTATCTGATATTTTTATACATAGGTCCGTAAGCGGCGCAGGCACGGAAATCCTGTCCCTCCTTGTCCATGCCGAAAGCGTTCCATGCGGCAGGACGGAATATCTTGTCCTCGGGAACGTTGTGCATACAAACAGGTATGCGCAGGATAGATGCCAGCGTGATGAGGTCTGCACCTATGTGTCCGTAGCTGATAGCGCCGTGGTTTGCGCCCCAGTTGTTCATTACGTCATATGCGGTCTTGAATGCGCCCTCGCCTGTAACTCTCGGTGCGAACCATGTGCATGGCCATGTGTAGTCGGTGCGCTTCCAGAGAATATCGTTAACTTCATCGGGAAGCTTGACAGTCCAGCCCTCGGCTATCTGCAAAACAGGTCCTAAGCCTTTGACAAGGTTCAGACGTATCATCGTTGCAGGCATCTCGCAGTCGGTGACGTATCTCGAAGAATATCCGCCGCCCCTGAAATAGCCCAGATCGGCAGGGTTCCAAGTGGTCTTTTCGAGGATAGCTTTCTGATCTTCCTCAGTCACTTCATACCACGGCTTCATGACGCTGTTTCCGTTTTCGTCCTTAGCGCCGCCGTTTGCATCAAGGCAAGCCGCACCCGAATTGATAAGGTGGATAAAGCCGCCTGCTTCCTTTGCCTTGCCTTCGATGTCGTAGCCTGTCGCTTTCTTGACCGCTTCGGGCGACCAGTAGGTGCGGACATCTGCGAATATCTGCGCACGGTTGGTCAGAAGCTTCATGAACAGCATCGACAGACCGTTCAGCACATCATTCTCGGTAGCAAGGACATATGGTTCTCTTGCGCCGTTCCAGTCGAAAGAAGTGTTGAGCATAGCTTCGGGGAAGTCGCAGTTGGGATAGAAGTCTGTCCACTGTCTCTGACCCTGAAAACCTGCGGCGATAGCGTTGTGACCGACAGATTCTTCCTCAGCGCCCTCGGGCAGATCTTTGTTGCCGTTCATAAGGTCCTTGATTATGCACATCATCTTGACAACGAATTCCCACTGCTTGTCCTTAGTTTCACGAGTTTCCTGAACTTCCTCGGGGTTCTTGTCGAAGCCTTCCTTGCAGTAAGCCTTAGTCCATTCGAGGGCTTTTTTGAACTCGTTCTCGTCATAGATACCACGTTCCATTCGGCGGATTATCTCAACTTCGTCAACGGACTCGACTCTCATGCCCAAGTATTCCTCGATGAACTCGGGGCTGATGATAGAGCCGCCGATACCCATGGTGACAGAACCTATCTGCAAATAGCTCTTGCCCCTCATGGTAGCCGCCGCAACAGCACAGCGTCCGAAGCGGAGCAGTTTTTCCTGAACATCGGCAGGGATAGAAGTGTCGTCAGCCTCCTGAACATCGTGACCGTAGATGCCGAAAGCAGGCAAGCCTTTCTGAGCGTGGGTAGCAAGCACCGATGCAAGATACACCGCACCGGGGCGTTCTGTTCCGTTGAAGCCCCACACGCCTTTGATAGTCATGGGGTCCATGTCCATAGTTTCAGCACCGTAGCACCAGCAGGGAGTGACGGTGAGGGTTATGTCAACGCCGCACTTTTTGAACTTGTCCGCACAGGCGGCGGCTTCTGCAACACGTCCGATAGTGGTATCAGCGATAACGACCTTGACAGGCTCGCCGTTTGAATAGCGGATATTTTCCTCAAACAGCTTTGCCGCCGCTTTTGCCATGTTCATAGTCTGTTCTTCCAGCGATTCACGAACTTTGAGATAACCACGTCTGCCGTCGATCGTCGGTCTGATGCCGATCACGGGATAGTCCCCGATAAGTCTGCTTTTTGCCATAAAAATTAACCTCCGCAAAAATAAATGTATTGAAATTATCCATAGACACCCCGAAATATTTCGGAATGCCTTAATAAGCCCTGTAAAAAATAAATAATAGATAAGAAATAAGAAAGAAGAAAGAAACAGGAAACCAACCGATCTAAATACGTCCGCAAAGCGGACACCATATTTCTTATTTCTTATCTCTTATTTCTTATTTGAT
>CAMVRM010000090.1 GCA_947169885.1 uncultured Ruminococcus sp. | reverse complement strand
ATAAAGATAAAGCGTACAAACGTAAAGTTCACGCCTTAAAAATCGGCATTCCAAATACACGCTTTCAAAAGTACGCATACTGAAAAAATAAGCCTACATAGGGTAGAAGCACCAATATGCCGATTTTTATTTTTCGGGACAGCGTAAGCGATTCCCGAAAAAGCCCCCCAATGGTCGCAAGACCATAACCCAAATGTCCCAAGGACATTGACAAAAATGTTCGTCAAGAACATTCCAACAAGCACACTTACCAAAGAAAGTCAAAACGGACGGGCAATGCCCGCCCCTACAAGTAAGAACTATAAACGTAAAGTTTAACAGGATAATTCCGAATCAAACCGAGAGGACGATCAATATGTACGAAGATATTAAACAGCAGATAGTAGAAGTGTGCCATAAAATGTGGCTCAAAGGTTGGGTCGCCGCAAATGACGGAAATGTTACCGTTAAAGTGGGCGAAAACCGCTATCTCGCAACAAGAACGGGTATCTCAAAGTATGAGATAACCCCTGAACACATCGGACTTATCGACGGTGATTTCAATATCATCGAGTCGCCGTCCGAGGGCTGGAAGCCTTCCTCAGAAGTGAAAATGCACATCAAATGCTATAACGACCGCCCCGATGTCGGCGCAGTTGTTCACGCTCATCCGCCCGTTTCCACAGGGTTTGCCTGCGCTCACAAGAGCCTTGACGATTACTGCATGATAGAAACAGTCATAGCTGTCGGCTCTGTTCCCCTTACCCCTTACGGCACACCCTCTACCTTTGAAGTGCCCGAAGCTATCGAGCCGTATTTGCAGGAACATGACGTTATGCTCCTCGAAAACCATGGCGCACTCACAGTCGGCGCTGACCTCACGACCGCTTACTACCGCATGGAGACTCTTGAACTTCAGGCACAGATAAGCCTTGTGGCACGTCTGCTTGGCGGCGCTAAGGATATTTCCCGTGAGAACATCGACCGCCTTATCAGTATGCGCCCCAACTACGGCGTTACAGGCAGACACCCGGGCTACAAAAAGTATAATACCGATAATTGATCCGCAGATCAGAAAGTCAGAAAGTTGGTGTTTTTTATGTATCAGTTTCCAAAGCCAAGCATGGCAGAAAGAGAGAATTACGAACGGGAGAATCCGCCCCATAAACTGCTCGAAGATATGCTCCGTGACAGCAAAAGAGTTGTGTTTTTCGGCGGCGCAGGCGTTTCGACCGAAAGCGGCATACCCGATTTTCGCTCGGCTAACGGCGTTTACTCCGAAAAATACGGCGAACTTTCGCCCGAAACGATAATCAGCCGCTCCTTCTTTGACCGTGAGCCTGAGATGTTCTATAAGTTCTATCGCAAAAAGCTTGTCTACGAGAACGCAAAGCCCAACGCCGCTCACATAAAACTCGCTGAACTTGAAGCGGCTTTCCATGACGCAGGCAAAACGCTCACGGTCATAACTCAGAATATCGACGGTCTGCACCAAAGCGCAGGAAGCACCAACGTTATCGAACTTCACGGCTCTGTTCTGCGCAATTTCTGCATGAAGTGCCATAAAAGCTTTGACCTGAGCGCCGTTACCGATACTTCACAGCCTGTTCCCCTCTGCCCCGACTGCGGCGGCATCATCAAGCCCGATGTTGTGCTTTATGAAGAATCGCTGGACGAATATAACATCGAACGTGCAGTAGAAGAGATCGCCAACGCTGACACGCTCATCATCGCAGGCACTTCCCTTATCGTCTACCCTGCCGCAGGCTTCGTGCGCTACTTCAAAGGCAGACACAGCGCTATCATCAACCTTTCTCCGAGCGACCGTGATATGCTGACCGAACTTGTTGTCCGTGAAAAAGTCGGCGAACTGTTCTCAAAGATAGACGTGAGCAAATGCGTCTGAACTAAATAAGAAATAAGAAATTAGAGATAAGAAAGCCATAGTACCTCATTTTGAAAGTACTATGGCTTTTAAACATTTTTAATAATGCCGCAGGCGCACCTTATTTCAAATGCAGAACATTCAAAAGAAGTATCCAGCTCATTCCGTAGTAGGCGACAACTGCTACAAGGTCATTGACGGTGGTTATCAGCGGACCTGATGCAACGGCAGGGTCTATCTTGATACGCTTGAAAAACAAGGGTATCAGCGTGCCGACTGCGCCCGAAATGAGCATCGCAAGCAAAAGCGAAACTCCGATACACCCCGACACCGCAAACGCAAAACCTGCCGCTTTGTGCTTGAACACCATGATGTAAAGCCCGATGAGCAGGAACGAAAGCACGCCCAGCAGTGCGCCGTTTCCCAGCCCCACACGCATCTCTTTCGAGACAAGCCTGCACTTCTGCGCAAATGTCAGGTTCTCGTCTGTCAGCACTCTTATGGTGACTGCAAGCGACTGTGTGCCAACGTTTCCTGCCATGTCAAGTATGAGCGACTGGAACGCCATGATGAGCGTGAGCTGTGCCACGACTTTCTCGAATGCGCCGACCACTGCCGAAACGAGTATACCCAGCCCCAACAGCACCAACAGCCACGGTATACGTTTTTTCATGCTTTGCAGGACTGTTTCGTTAAGGTCTTCTTCGGCGGTCAGACCTGCGAGCCTTGCATAGTCCTCGCCCATTTCGTCGTCCACCGCTTCGATGATGTTCTGCGAGGTTATAACGCCCAGCAGTTTGTTTGAATCGTCAAGCACGGGCACGATCGTTTCGGAGTAATCTTTCAGTTTTTCGATACACTCAGCCGTCTGTTCAGTAGCATAAACATAGGGGAAAGAAGCGGCGATAAGTTCTTCGAGCGGCTTTCCGCTCCTTGCCGTGATAAGGTCTTTAAGGTCAACTGCACCGCAAAGTTCGTTATCATCGTCCACCACGAAAAGTGTTGAGATATTGTCATTTTCCTCAGCCTGACGAACAAGTTCGTTCATAGCCTGCTTAACGGTCATGCCCTCTTTGATGATAATGCAGTTAGTTGTCATACGGCTGCCTATCTCGTCCTCATCGAAAGAAGCGATAAGCTGTATCTCCTTTTTGATGTCAGCCGAGAGCATATCAATAATAAGAGTGCGTTTTTCCTTGTCGATACATTTCAATATCTCAACAGCGGTATCGGTATCAAGTTTCGAGACTATCTGTGCCGCCTTGCGAATATCCATTTCGTTAAGATACGCACCTGCATCGCTTTCCTCGGGGTACTCAAAAATATCCGCAAGCAGGTCTGTACTGCACACACGATAGAATTTCTTGCGTTCCTGTATCGACAGAACGCTCAGAACGTCTGCGATGTCACTGCTGTGGTAATCCTCCAGCTTGTTCATGATAACACGGGGCGCATCGCTTCCCCTTATTATGCCGATTATCTCCGAAGTGTAATCAGGCTTGACAGCAGTGGTCTCTGCCGTCAGTATTTTTTCTTCCATTGGCTTGTCCTCCGTTTCATTTTTTTATGACGTAAGGGACAAAAGGGCATAAAAACCCCCGCACACACCAATGCAGGCGCACACGGGAATAAGGGTCTTTATCTCACGCAGTAAAGCACAGCGGCAAGCTTAAAGCTGCGTTTACGTTCACATATTCTGACCCTCGGTATCGTCCGTCTGACCCGCAACTGTCGCCGTTTGCCACTATGTTTCACCTCCGATCATGCTTTTACTTTTTTGACCTCTATTATTATACCACACTGTTTTCCAAATGTCAATTAGCAAACTGTTTTAATTCATACATTGTTCTCGTTGCTTTCGCTCGGACTTTATTCGGACAGTGTGGTGTAACGGACTTATCGTCCGTTGTGGGTTAATGTCCTGTTCGGACATTGTTGGTTATGGTCTTGCGACCATTGGAGTCTTTTTTCGGGAATCGCTTTCGCTGTCCCGAAAAATAAAAATCGGCATTTTGGTGCTTCTACCCTCATTTGAAGTGTACCTTAATGCCGATTGGTTTTGTTAGTTTGTTTTGGATATGCCGATTTTTAGGCGTGGACTTTTACGTTTGTGCGTTTTATCTTTATTTTGTTTTGACTGTTCTTTCTATCGCCCCCTTGGGGCGAATGAGGACTTTGCCCTCAAACTCCCACCAAAGGGGAAACCCTTTTGAAAAAGGGTTATCCCCTCTGGACTCTCTTTCCTAAAACTTTTGAATCTCTGGCGAACCTTTTTCATTTGTGCGAAACTAATGTACAGTTTAACGTCAGTTCTTTCTTATTTCTTATCTCTTATTTCTTATCTCTTATTTCTTATTTCTTAT
>CAMVRM010000089.1 GCA_947169885.1 uncultured Ruminococcus sp. | reverse complement strand
TGACCTCCTTGCCGTCACGGATCAGCCTTCCCTGAGTCGGCGTAAGACTGATAAGCTTTTTGAGTCCCTTTTTCGCACGTTCGGTGGTCATATCTTCGAGTATCGCACCGATCTCCATGATGAAAGCAACTTCACCAGCCGCAAACAGATCTCCAATGCAGACAGCAGCGATCATAGCCACTGTGATAAGCAATGCCGATGATATTTTGCTGATGCCCTTATTGTGGATGATTCGCCACACAGAAAGATAAAGCAGCGGAATACCGCAGATGATGACTGTCACCCACGCAGGATCAAAGGGCAGTTTTGTTCCCATTTTTCCAAGTACAAAGCTTGCTATCAGGAATACACCGCCGACGATCGTCATGGGAAGTCCTGCCAGAAAGTCGTTTATCTTTTTTATCATGAAAATTACCTCCTTGACAAACCGACTTAATTGTGGTACTATATATTTGTTACCGAACATATTGTTCTATATTTATACTAGCACTTATTCCACAATAATTCAACAACCGATTTTCCAAAAAAGTACGTTACTGAACAAAAAGCCGATTTTGTACGGAAAGGAGCATATCATGGACAGACGGCAGCGCAGGACACGAAGCCTGATATTCACGGCTTTCTCAGCCCTGCTGGAACGAAAGAGCTATTCATCTATGACCGTTCAGGACATTATAGATGAAGCCGACATCGGCAGAAGCACATTCTATGCCCATTTTGAGACAAAGGACGAATTGCTGAAAGCCTTGTGTACGGATATATTCGAGCACGTTTTTTCAGAGGAGATCATGTCGGAGGAGCATCACGACTTTTCGGCACACTCCACTTTCAAAGACAGGATCACGCATATTCTTTATCACTTGCAGGAAAAGCAGCAGAGCGTTAAAGGTCTGTTCTCGGGCGAGTGCGGCGAGATATTTCTGCGTTATCTGAAAGAATATCTTTATCGTGTGTTTGATGAACATATCGCTGTAAATGACAGTATACCGCATGATTATGCAATGGATATAGCTGTTGCCGCCTTTGCCGAGACAGTTCGCTGGTGGCTTAAAGGTCACAGCGATTATACGCCCGAACAGATGACAGACTATCTATACGGCTCTGTAAGTATACTTTGAATCACTTATGTGAACTATGACAGTACAGCGCTTGAATGCTGTCTGGAAATTACCGAGCCTGCAAAGAAGAAAAAACTGGTCGATAAACTTCCTGCTCTTTTTGAAGACAGGTTCTAAAATAGCTTTACCGATATACCGCATGGAAAAGTTAATATAATGCACTGGACATTATGATGATATTATGCTATAATAATACTGTAAATATAAATAAGGTATAACACATAAAGGAGAGTTTTCATGGATTACAGGATAATGGGCGTTTTTCTTGACGTGCTTACGCTCGCATTTGTATTCTTCCCGATAGTGATAGGAATACATAAGGGATTTTTGCGGCGGCTTCTTTCAATAGCAGTGCTTGTTGTTTCGTCAGGCGTGGGATATTTCGCATCCGATGCGCTGACACCTTCGTTATATGATGAATATATTCATAACGAAGTCTATAATGTCTGTCTGCAAAAAGCGCAGGAATATGACCCTGTGAGACTCTCGGCTGAAACGCTGAAAAAATACGGCATCGATGTTGAAGAACAGCAGATACGTGATGTGATACTCCGTTCGGCAGATGCTGTTGAATATGCCGAAACTCTTGCACGTCAAATGGCGCTGGACGAAACACAGCTTAACAAATTCACCGCAGAACTGAGTTCACAGCTGCTTGAATCTGCGCCCGAGACAGTTCAGGCGGCTGTTCCGAACATCGTTAATGACGCTGTGAACGGAAATATCTCGACCTCAGAAGCTTTTCAGCTTGTCCGTTCAGCTGCACAGTCTCCCGAGACTGCCGCATATTACGCCGAACAAGAGCTTATCCGTCCGCTCGTTACAGGAGTTCTGAGATCCGTTTTATTTGCAGTCACAACACTTGTTGTCAGACTGATCGCAGGCATAATCATCGCTGTGATAATGGGCGCAGCAGGCGGCAGCAGCACCACAGACAGAGTTCTCGGAGGTCTGATAGGTCTGCTGCAAAGCGGACTTGAAATCGGCGTATTGGTAGCTATCATACATATCGCCGAGAAATTCAGCAGCGGACAGTTTGATGCTCATAATTTAGGTTCGGTGATCTTCCTGCCGATATACGGATTTTTCTTCAACTGAACAGCTTTCTCCCGTTTTTAAAAGACGGGAGTATTTTTTTTGCCATAAACAGACCACCGCCCGAACTCTCGTCCGTGCGGTGGTCTGCATGAAGTAAAAGAATATGAAAAATTATTAGAAGAAGGCTTGTTTATCGGTTATAATATCCGTAACCACCCCATGGATCGTAGTAGTCATAATTATTATAGCCGCCGTTACCGTTGTTTCCACCTGCCTGATCGTTCTGAGAAGAGGACGTGTCAGAGTTGGTCGCTTCGTCAAGAGTAACACTGAGATCGGTTATCTTGTCATCACGGTAAACGGAAATTTTTATGGTGTCACCTGCTTTGTAAAGGCTTTTTATCTCGTTGAACTGCTCGATAGTCGAAACAAGTTCACCCTCGATGCCGACAACGATGTCATTTACTTGTATACCTGCTCTTTCGCCTGCACTTCCAGACTCTACCGTGCGGACTATAAAGCCCTCGGGAACGCCGTAATACTGTGCATAGAAAGAACTGATATTCTGACCGCTTATGCCGATAGTCGGTCTGCCTGTAACATAGCCGTATCGGATAAGATCGTCTATGATAATTTTAGCTTCGTCTATCGGGATAGCAAATCCAAGTCCCTCGACCTGAGTAGATGCGACCTTTGCGGAGGTTATGCCGATGACCTGTCCGTAAGCGTTTATCAGAGGACCGCCCGAGTTGCCCGAGTTTATCGAAGCATCGGTCTGGATAAGGTTCATCGTTCTATCCTCGATAGTCAGCTTTCGGTCAGTTGCCGAGATTATTCCGCTCGTCACGGTGTTCGCAAGGTCAAAGCCAAGCGGATTTCCGATAACGATAGCAAGTTCACCCACAACTATCTCGCTTGAAGTGCCGAACTCGGCAGGAGTAAGCCCCTCTGATTCGATTTTCAGAACAGCAAGGTCAGTCTGAACATCTATCCCGATAAGTTCTGCGGTGATATTGTTATCCGACTTATTTGAAGCATTCTGCTTTTCGAGTATCTTTTCGGCAACGCTCTTTGAAGAACTGTCATCTTTTTCCACAGCGGAAGTCTTATCTGTAACAACAACAGAGATGGCAGATGCACCGTTTACAACGTGAGCGTTAGTTACGATGTAACCGTCATCACTCATGATTATGCCCGTGCCCGATACCTGCGAACCCTGAGTTATGCAGGAGATACCTACAACTGACGGCGAAAGCTTTGTCACGATGCTTGGAATGCTCATTGCATCTTCGGGAGTTGCAAGCGTTTCGATAGTCGGCAGATTTTCAGTGTCACGCTTTTTGACCTCAGCACTTTCAGTAGTTTCAGAGGAATCCTCGCTGTCAACTGTGCGCTGGCGTTCAGTGCTGCTGACAGAGGGTGTTCTGCTGTTATTGCCAATGCGTTCCTGCAAGAGCGACCAACCTACGAATGAACTTACTCCCAGACCGAATACGCAGCTGATCACAAGCACCGCATTAAAAACGTGACTGCTTTTTTTCTTGTCCTTGGGCGGCTGATAGGAATACTCGCCGTAGCCCTGCTGGTTTGTGTCGTAACTGCGGTAATCATTATATATATTCCCGTTTCTTTCGTCCGCCGACTGCCTTTCGTTCTGACGGCGTGGATCGAATTGCCCGTTATTATCGAAATTCTCCATTATATTCAAATGCCTCCCGTGGGGAAAAACCAATACGAACTAAACTATGTTTATAATTATACCCTTTTATGTGATAGTAAAATGATAATTTATTATAACACTTCTGAAAAAACAAAACAGTATCACGCATTTTTTGACGTTCAACAGCATAAATTTAAACAGACAAGTCCCGAACTGCCTGAGTTTACTGATATTTATAGCAATACAAGAAAATAGCAACATAAAGATTTCGAGAGAAAATTTCACAGTGCAAGGAAAACGACCGCAGTTGGGCTGTCGCCCTGCAAGGGAGTTTGACGCAGCAATGTGGAATTTTATCCGAAAGATTTGTGTTGGTATTTTCTTGGATTGCTATAATCAAACATACTATATTTACTATAAATGAGCACTCCAAAAAACTGCACAAAAAATAAAGACAACCACTCCAA
>CAMVRM010000088.1 GCA_947169885.1 uncultured Ruminococcus sp. | reverse complement strand
CACAAAATGAAAGAATATACCTATAAAGGGTAGAAGCACCAAAATGCCGATTTTATTTTTTCGGAACAGCGAAAGCGTCTTCCGAAAAAGAACCCAATGGTCGCAAGACCATACCCAAATGTCCGAACAGGACATTAACCCACAACGAACGATAAGTTCGTTACTCACAAATGTCCAAAGACCAGTAGCAGTGAACAGTGAATAGTAGTCTGTACAGACGGATAATGCGCACCTCTACACGGTTCAAAACGTTAAATATGTAAGGGCGAGCATTGCTCGTCCGTTCACCTCATATCTAAATACGGCGCAAAACGCCCACCTTTTCTGTTATCTGTCAACTATTATCTTTTATCACCCAAGCAGACGGTAAAACACTCCGTAGAGAGCGCCTGCGGCTGTTCCGTAGAGGATGACAGGTCCTGCAATGGTGAAAATTTTTGTGCCTACACCCGTGACATAGCCCTCGGTCTTGTACTCGATAGCAGGGGCGGCAACAGCGTTCGCAAAGCCCGTTATCGGGACGAGCGTGCCTGCGCCGCCTTGCTTTGCGAGCTTTTCATACTTGCCGAACGCCGTCAGCAGGACAGATACGGCGATGAGCGTGACCGAACACCACGCCGATGCCGTCTGACGCTCCGCACCTAAATAACTGTAAAATTCTGTAAGCGCCTGCCCCACAAGACATATGCCGCCGCCCACTGCAAAGGCTTTAAGGGCGTTTACCTTCCAGCGGCTGTTGCGTGAGGCTTTTTCCGTGAGTTCGAGATATTCCTGATTCGTGATGTTCATGGTTGTTTTTCCTCCGTTATTTTTTAAGATATTATTGACGGAATAATGCGTGTTTATGCGCCCCGGTTCGTCATTGTGCTGAAAAAATCGGGGGTTTTTATGTCAGCGTGTAAAAAAATAATGAAAATATAAAAAATGGTATTGACAAACAGAAAGAGACATGGTATAATGAATATACCTCTTTATGGGGTATATTTTTTTGCGCCTGTTTTTGCGAAATGCAGGTGCGGAAGAAACGTAAGTTACCTCAATGGCTCACAACAGAGCCGAGAGGGAGGCAGACCGCATCGTGCTTATGTTCTCGGCACGGTGTAAAAATCGTCAGGAGGTGCCGACATGAGAGTAAAGATCACCCTCGCCTGCACAGAATGCAAGCAGAGAAATTACAACACCAAGAAGAACAAGAAGAATGACCCTGACAGACTTGAGATGAATAAATACTGCAAGTTCTGCAAGAAGCACACTCTTCACAAAGAGACCAAGTAAAAACGGAAAGGAGCTTTTGATATGGCAAAGAAAGCTGATTCCGCAGAAACAAAGTCCAAAAAAGACACCGCTAAGTCTGAGGGCAAAAAGGGCGCTGATAAAAAGGCGGCTAAGACCAAAGAGACTAAAAAAGGCGGCGTAAAGAAGTATTTCAAGGATCTCAGATCAGAGATCAAAAAGGTAGTATGGCCGTCCAGAGAAAAGGTAGTCAACAACACAGGCATCGTTATCGGTGTTATGCTCGTTTGCGGTGCTGCACTTTTCGGTATTGACAGCCTGCTCGGACTTGCTGTAAACGCCCTGCTCAGCATCGGCGCTTGAGCATGAACGCAGTTTTTTACAGATGATTTCGATATTTTGGGAGGAAGGTACAAATGGCTGACGGAGCAAAATGGTATGTGATCCACACCTATTCGGGTTACGAGAACAAGGTGAAACAGAATATTGAAAAGGTAGTAGAAAACCGCAAACTGCACGACTATATCCAGGAAATACGCATTCCTATGGAAAGCTATACCGAGGTAAAAGGCAATAAAAAAGTCGACGCAGAAAGAAAGCTGTTCCCAAGCTACGTTATGGTGAAAATGGTGCTTACTGATGACTCATGGTACATCGTGCGCAACACAAGAGGCGTGACAGGCTTCGTGGGTACTCCCACTGAACCCGTTCCCCTTTCGGATAAGGAAGTCGAGGCTCTGGGCGTTGAGACCAGATCGGCGGCTGTTGAAGTCGATTATCAGGTGGGCGACAGCGTTGTTGTTACCACAGGTTCTTTCGAGGGCTTCTCGGGAACTGTTTCGGCTATCGACCTTGAAGCACAGACAGTCGAAGTCATCGTATCAATGTTCGGCAGAGAAACACCCGTAACCCTGCCTATCACTGACGTAAACGTGGAAGATGAGTAATACCCCGAAAGTCTCGGGGATATGACAAGTGGGAGAGTTGATCGCACAGCTCGCATACCACGAAAGTTTATTTGGAGGTGCGAAAAAATATGGCACAGAAAGTAGTAGGCTATATCAAGCTTCAGATCCCGGCAGGAAAGGCAACTCCTGCTCCCCCGGTTGGCCCTGCACTCGGTCAGCACGGCGTTAACATCATGGCATTCACCAAGGATTTCAACGAGAGAACGAAGAATGACGCAGGTCTTATAATCCCTGTTGTTATCACTGTTTATGCAGACCGTTCCTTCACCTTTATAACCAAGACTCCCCCTGCGGCAGTTCTTATCAAGAAGGCTTGCAAGATCGAAAAGGCTTCTGGCGAGCCTAACAAGACCAAGGTAGCTACCATTACCAAGGATCAGGTCAAGGCTATCGCAGAGCAGAAGATGCCCGACCTCAATGCGGCTAACATCGAGTCCGCTATGAGCATGATCGCAGGCACTTGCCGCTCCATGGGCGTTGTTGTAAAGGACTAATAGGGATCACCCTAAGGTGGGAGGATCGGGCAGACTTTTTGTCCGACTTCCGTCATGACCACTTATAAGGAGGAAATTTTTAAATGAAACACGGAAAGAAGTACGTTGACTCGCTCAAAGCAGTCGACAAGGCTAAGCTTTATGAGGCTAACGAGGCTCTCGAGCTCGCTGCAAACGGCGCTAAGGCAAAGTTTGACGAGACTATCGAGGCTCATATCCGTCTGGGCGTTGACTCCCGTCACGCTGACCAGCAGGTAAGAGGCGCAGTTGTTCTCCCTAACGGCACAGGCAAGAAGGTAAGAGTTCTTGTTTTCTGCAAGGAGGACAAGTATGAGGCTGCTAAGGCAGCAGGCGCTGAGTACTACGGCGGCATGGACTATGTTGACAAGATCACTAAGGAAGGCTGGATGGATTTCGACGTTGTTATCGCATCCCCTGACATGATGGGCGTTGTAGGCAGACTCGGTAAGATCTTAGGACCCCGTGGTCTTATGCCTAACCCCAAGGCAGGTACTGTTACCCCTGACGTAGCTAAGGCTGTTACCGAGGCTAAGGCTGGTAAGATCGAGTATCGTCTTGACAAGACCAACATCATTCACTGCCCTATCGGCAAGGCTTCCTTCGGTGCTGCAAAGCTGGAGGAGAACTTCAACACTCTGCTCGAAGCTATCGTTAAGGCTAAGCCGGCAGCAGCAAAGGGTCAGTACCTCAAGAGCGTCGTAGTAGCTTCTACTATGGGCGTTGGCATCAAGGTAAACACCGCTAAGTATGGTGCTTGATCTCTAAGCTGACTTTGTATTACTGAATTTTAAAACCCGAATCTCTGGGAGAGGTTCGGGTTTTTTGTTATTTAATGATATTGTTCTTTTGGTATTCTAGCAATATTTCCCCGCGCTCTGTCAAACGTCCTTGATAATATTGATTCAATTCCCTAAAGCGTTTGATAAGCAGAGTTTCATTGTCCGTCAAGGCTGATTCTGTCAGCCCCATTTTTTCATTTGTAAGACCTGCGATATAATCGAGCGACACATTGTAGAGCTTTGCGATATTGATAGCGATATTCATTGGCAGCTCGCTTTCACCGCATTCATATCGGCGGTACTGTGTGAGCTGTAAAAATAATTTCTCTGCGACCTGCTTCTGTGTCATGTCTGCGTCCTCACGCAAATCACGGATACGCTTATAATTGTTCATTCTATCCACCTCACAATTTTGTTAGTTTTATTATAACCAAAAACACAAAATTGTGTTGACAAACTGATTATTATGTGTTATAATATAGTAGTGATAACACAAATATGTGTTATTAGAAATACTTTGAGGATGGTGTATATGAATACGAGTAAACTTATTGAGTTTGAAACAAGGAAAAAGTATTCTCATTCATACCTAACTAAATTGCTTGGAAGTGATTTAAAAGAAGCAATTGAAGAGGGATACTTTATCCATGTTGAGGATGTTGATTCCGAACGCATTTATATTTTTACACAGAAAGGAAAAGATGCAGCATGGCAAAAAAAATAACAAGTCTGGTTTTATCGGTTATTGTTGCAGGAGCTATGCTAAGTGCGTGCGGAACTGAAAAGACTAAATCTACGAAGAAAAAAACAACAACAACTACTACAACAACTACTACAACAACTACTACGTCAACAACAG
>CAMVRM010000087.1 GCA_947169885.1 uncultured Ruminococcus sp. | reverse complement strand
AGCACCATAATGCCGATTTTTATTTTTCGGGACAGCGTAAGCGATTCCCGAAAAAAGAACCCTATAATGTCCGAACAGGACATTAAACCCAAATGTCAAAGGGACATTCTATTTGTCTCGATAACCCCGAGAGAGAGCCGCACAACAATAAGCAGTGTTGACTTTAGGAGAATATTGTGGTAAAATAAGAAAGCAGACAGAGCGTAAAATTACATGGCGTTTACAAAACGTTTACAAAAAAAGTGTAATAAAAAGGCGGCGGTCTGCGTCATAATAGGTGAACAGCAAAAAAAGGCTGCACCCACGGGAGGTAACAAAACTGTGGAGGATCAAGAGATAATCGCTCTTTATTTCGCAAGGAACGAACGTGCGATAGCTGAGACACAAACAAAATACGGCTCGCTGTGCAGGAGCATCTCCATGAGGATCCTGGGCGACAGCCGTGATGCCGAAGAGTGCATGAGCGATGCGCTTCTGAAACTGTGGAACAGCATCCCGCCGCAAAAGCCCGACTCTCTGGGGGCGTTCCTATCAAAAGTCGTGAGAAATCTTTCGCTCGATGTTTTCAGACGAAAGGGCGCTCAGAAACGCGGCGGCGATGAGGATATTCCATTTGAGGAACTGAGCGAGTGTATTCCCGATAACGCTGAGGAAGCCGAGAATGATGCGGTACGTGAGGTGCTGAATAAATTTCTTGAAACGCTTCCTCAGGAACAAAGGGTCTATTTCATGCGGCGCTATTACTACGGTGAACCGCTCGCTGAGATCGCCAAACGCTACGGCGTGTCTGCAAACAGCCTCGGCGTTACTATGCACCGCCTGAGAAAACGCTTCGGGAAAATGCTGACCGATTCGGGTGTCTATAAGTGAGGAGGGGGAGCAGATGAAAGAGAAAAACTCGCAGGGCTTTCAGCTCTATTCGCTGCTGTCCGAGGCTGACGAAAAGTTCGTGGCTGAGGCTCTTGACGACAGCATCGCTGAGGATATTCGGGCAAAGAACCGCCGAAAAATGATACGTATGCGCTCGGCGTTCGCAGCGTGTGCGGCTGTTGTGGTGCTGGTCGTGGGACTGTCTGTCATGCCGAAAGATAAGCTTGAAAAGAGCGATAGTGCGAATTATCTTGCCGCCGATGATGTTCGGGAAAAGTCTGAAAATACTCAGTCAGATACTGTAACACAGGGCATGGCTCAGGATAAGACGGAAGAGAATACTGCTGATACTTCCGAACAAAAGTTCGATGATGCGGAGCAGGAAACCGAAATGTTTGACGGCGCAGAAGCTGATGAGCCTTCTGATGAAGCGTTAAAGAACGATGGAGCCGCCCAACAGGACGGTATGACCGCAACTCCAGAGGTCAGCGAATCGGTACAGGCAGGTAACGGCATCACCTATCAGCGTGAACGTATGAGCAGTGAAGTTCATATGGGCAAATTTGAGACGGTGACTGACAGCGGAACGCTTTATGAGTTCGATAACTTCCCGACAAATGCGATCGCACTTCTTAAAAACGGGGATACCTATGAACTTGTGGTGAACAGTCTTTACACATCGGATACGCTGGGTGGCGTTTTCCGTGACTTCGGGTTCAGGCATTACCTGCATTGTGACGGCGCTGTTTACGGCGATTCTGCGATAAATGCTGACGACTATGTTTTTCAGTCGGAAGTGTGGGGCAAGTTGTTCCAAGACCCGGAAAACTGCAAGTTTGCTGATACGGATAGTCTTGACGAACAGCAGAAACAGGCTGAACTGACTTTTAACTGTCGCCTGTCATCGGAGGACGAACTCTATTGCTATGTGAAACTGGAACTGAACAATAATGGCTTTTTGTTCATAACTATATCTGATGTGAAAACGCTGTGCTTTGAGTGTCCGAACGCTGCCGAGATAATAAGCACGTTCACAGAAGCCCATGTGCATGACTGAACCTTTGGAGGAACACTATAATAATGATACAGGATATTTTTCCCAGCAAACTTTACAACAGCTATAAAAACTGCACGCTTACCGCTGACGGCTATCTGCTTTTCTTTGACGGAGAGGGGCAGCTTCTGAGCCGTACAGAGGACGGCAGGCTGACTTTTACCGAGGGCATCGAGGGCAGGGAAGCGGTGTATCTGTTCTCTGTGGACGAAAAGCCGTATTTTCTTGCGCTTGACGGCGAGGGCTTCACGGCTGAGGGCTTTGAGTACCGCACAGTCAGACAGCTCAGGGACTGCTGCGGCGGCAAGGAACTTTTTGCGGCGTTCACGGCGTATCACCTGTGGAAATGGTATACTGACAACCGTTTCTGCGGAAAGTGCGGCGGCAGGCTCAGACCTGACGAAACGGAGCGTGCGCTTGTGTGCGGCTGCTGCAAGAACAAGGTATACCCACGAATCAACCCTGCGGTGATAGTAGGCGTGACAAGGGGCGATAAGCTTCTGATAACACGTTACCGTCAGGGCTATGCACACAATGCGCTCGTTGCAGGCTTCACCGAGATAGGCGAAACGCTCGAACAGACGGTGGAACGTGAAGTCATGGAGGAAACTGGCGTTAAAGTCGGCAATATCCGCTATTATAAGTCACAGCCGTGGGGTATGGCGCAGGATATTCTTATGGGATTTTTCTGCGATGCGGAAAGCGGCGAGATACATATGGACAGCAATGAACTTAGATACGCCGAGTGGGTGAGCCGTGAGGACATCGTTCTCCAACCGAACAATAACAGCCTTACAAACGAAATGATGATGATATTCAAAGACGGAAAAATATAAAAATTATCCCGAGAGCGTTTCAAAAAGCTTTCGGGATATTTTTCTATTTGCGGTTGTTTTTTCGCTTATGCCGTCACGAAAATATGTGAAGCGAGTATCTTATCTTTTTTTAGTACATATTGTTCGCTTTTTCTTTCAGCCTTGTACCTTCTTCGAGGAGGGCGTGCAGACGCTCCGTATCGTGGTCACGAATGCTGTCACGATAGTCGGTCAGCGCACCGATGATGTTATCCAGCTCGTTCGTGAGCGCCGCCGAATTCATCTCGAAAAGTACTGTCCACATATCGGCGTTGAGTTTTGCAACTCTTGTCAGATCTTTGAAACTTCCTGCTGAAAACCCCGACTTCTTGTCAAGCGTGGGACTTTTGATGTACGCACTGGAAACAACGTGTGCAAGCTGGCTGGTGAATGCGATTATCTCGTCATGCTCGGCAGGTGATGAAACAACACACTTCGCAAATCCGATCTTATATGCAAACGCCGAGACTTCTTTCACAGCACTTATGGGGGTGTTGTCGGTAGGGGTCATTATGAAGCTTGCTTTCTCGAAAAGGTTATCCAGCGAATAGGTAAAGCCCGAGAACTCACGTCCTGCCATCGGGTGACAGCCCAGAAAGCGCACGCCCTCATCTTTTAACGGCTGTTCAACTGCATCAACGATAGACTGTTTTACGCCGCAGCAGTCGATAACTATGCCGCCTTTTTTGAAATATTGCTTATTGTCAAGAATGAACTTTATCGTCTCGTTGGGGTGGAGCGCAACGATAACGATGTCGCAGATGTCAAGGCGCTCATTTTCGATAGGGTAGTCAAGTGCCTCTTCCGACAGTGCCGCCGCTATGGTCGTTCCCGAAATGTCGATGCCGTAAACTGTGTCATCAGTGTTTTTCTTTATAGCTTTGGCGAGTGAACCGCCGATAAGTCCAAGACCTACTATTGCAATTTTCATTATTTAAGCACTCCTTAAAAATACAACGTTTTATACGCTTTAATGTTTTTACCTTTTAAAGTATAACACTTATTTCACAATTTGTCAACAGCAAAGGCAGGACAGAGCAAATTTTCTCCGTCCTGCCCAAAAACAAGAGGTAAAATATATCAGCTTTTTATTCGCACGGCATGAGTCCCTGCATAAATCCGTCAAGTTCGGTACAGCAGACATCACCGCCGACAAGCACGCCGCCTACGCTTATGAGAGTGAGCTGCATACAGTCCTTATGGTCGGGGTAATTAAGCACGGGGTAAGTATAGACCTCAGCTTTCTGACCCTTGAAATTTTCGAGGTCGAAGCCCTGTTCCTTTTGCAGAGCGTTATAACCTTTATAGACCTCATCGAATTCCTCGGGGATAGTGATGGTTCGCTGTTCGGAGGGTTTATCGGAAGTTTCCCAGCCGAGTTCGGCGATAAGTGACTGACGCTGTTTTTCGGTAGCGACCTTGTAGGGCGTATCATGTTTGCCAAGTCGGAGAGCGACAAGTGTCCCGACAAGCAGAAGTGCAGCGGCGGCAGTCATCAGCAGAACAATAAGGACGGGTTTTTTGAGTTTAAGGGTCTTGATATACATATGTATCTCCTCGCTTTATAAAGATTTGTAAATATATATGCGCCGATGCGGACAAATTATTACAAGGTCCTCGGGGTCCTCGGGCGGACGGCTCGATGCCCTCGGTCCTCGGGCGGACGGCTCAATGCCCTCGCACGAACGGTAGTGCAGAACTTTTCATTTGTGCGGCTCGGGGCGGACAA
>CAMVRM010000086.1 GCA_947169885.1 uncultured Ruminococcus sp. | reverse complement strand
TCTCAAGCAAACCAACTATAAATGAGCAGATTTGACAATTTGCACAAAAGTGAACTTTTGACTGTTTTTGATATGCCGCTTCATTTGCTTCATTTGTATATTTTAACAAAATCGCTCATTTATAGGTTCTTATTTACCATTTACAGATATTTCCAATGATTTTTGACACAGCTATCACGAATTTTTCGGTAAAATTTCATATAAATGGGAACTTTTTTGCCAAAAGGTCTTTTCAAAATGAAAAATATGTGGTATAATAAACAGATAAAGGAAAGTTAAATTTCAGAAAGGAAAGGAACTATGTCTGACAAATATACAGGCGAAAGATGTATAGTATGCGGCAGTTTGTTTGCCGACGGCGATGATATAGTAGTCTGCCCCGAGTGCGGTACGCCCTGCCACAGAACCTGCTGGGAAAAGACGGACAAATGTTCAAACACCGCTCTGCACGAAAGCGGCGGATCGTGGAAACCTGCCGCAAAAGTGACCTACACGCCCCCGGACGGCGAACCTATACGCTGTATCAGGTGCGGCGCTCTCAACGAGCCTGACAGCCATTTCTGCGTAGAGTGCGGTCTGCCGCTCAACTTCGACAGAGACAGCTCACGCCCGTTCAACGGCACGGACGGCACTCCCACCACTGACGATGTGCCCTCGATGCAGGGAATGCAGATGCGCACGGTAAGGCTCACGCCGCAGTCGGATATGGGCGACGGCATAAAGCTTGCCGACTTCATCGACTACATCGGAACATCTTCACTCGGCATTCTCGCAAGCTTCATAAAATTCGCAAAAACAGACCGCCGTCTGAGCTTCAATCTGGGAGCGCTCATCTTCCCCGAACTCTATTTCTTCTATCGGAAAATGACCAAGCTGGGCATTCTGTTCCTCACGATCTCTTTCATACTCAGCATACCGAATATGATATATTACGGTCAGTCGGGTGCTTTCGGCGGAATGGTGCTGTTCAGCACGCCTATCGACTTCAAGAGCGCTGATTTTCTCAAACTTAACGAAGTGTGCGGCATTCTTGACATCATAATGAACGTTCTGGCGGCTTCATATGCCAATTACTGGTATTACAAAAAAGCCAAGCAGGACATAACCCGCATACGCTCGGAGGAGACAGTGAGCGAAAAGGATACCTCTTTGCAGATACGCAAAAAAGGCGGCACGTCATGGGCGGCAGTCGGAGCGGCATTTGTTTCGCTCATGATAGCTACTCTTGCTTTTATGCTTTCGCTTTCGTTTGTTTACCGATAAGCGCATCTTTCAATATAAGCGTTCATAAAAAATTTACAGAATAAAACTGTCCGTACATCTTGACTTGTGCGGACAGTTTGTGTTATAATTATTTGTATCGTGTGGGTGAACTGCACGAGTTCCTTGCTTGCGGCAAAAGTCCGCAGGCTTAATATCCATAAGGAGGTGCTATATAAATGGCAAAGATCAACGATACCTACGAGGCAGTCGCAGTATTCAGCTCCAAGAGCGGCGAGGATAACGTCAAGGCTCTTACCGAGAAGTTTGACTCTCTCATCAAGGCTAATGCTACTGAGGTCGAAATGAACGACTGGGGCAAGAGAAAGCTTGCTTACCCCATCAACTACGAGACTGAGGGCAACTACGTGCTTTGGGACTTCACTTCCGAGTGCAGCTTCCCTGCTGAGCTTGAGCGTGTGTTCGGAATCACCGACGGCGTTCTTCGCTTCCTCATCATGAAGAAGTAAGCAAACAGTCAGACAAAACAGAAAGGACTGGTAAATATGCTGAATAAAGTTATTCTTATGGGTCGCATCACTCGTGATCTCGAACCCAAACAGACTCCTCAGGGCGTGTCGGTAGTGACTTTCACTATCGCTGTTGACAGAAGTTTTGTAAGACAGGGCGAGGAAAGACAGGCTGATTTCATTACCTGCGTTGCATGGAGACAGACAGCTGACTTCATATGCAGATACTTCGGGAAAGGCAGAATGATAGCTATTGTCGGCAATCTCCGCACCCGTACTTACGATGACAAAAACGGAACTAAACATTATGTTACGGAAGTTTATGTTGATGAAGCTTCTTTCACAGGTGAACCTAAACAGCAGGGCGGTTACGCTCAGCAGAGCTACAACAACAATAACTATGGCGGCGGCTATCAGCAGGGCGGCAGTTACAACAATCAGCCTCCTCAGCAGCCTGCTCCTAACAGCTATCCCAACCAGCAGCCTCAGCAGCCCGACGATGGCATAAACATCGGTAAGTTCCAGGACTTCGAGGTTTATAATGATGACGGCATTCCTTTCTAAAAACCTAAGAGAGTTATCAAATTTTTGAGTTAGGAGGATCGACATGGAAAAGGGTTCCAGACCTATGAAGAGAGGTCGTAAAAAGGTTTGTATGTTCTGCGTTGACAGAGCCGAGAAGATCGACTACAAGGACATCGCTAAGCTCAGAAAATGCACAACCGAAAGAGGAAAGATTCTTCCCAGAAGAGTAACAGGTACCTGCGCTTATCACCAGAGAGAGCTGACTACCTGCATCAAGAGAGCAAGACATCTTGCACTTCTCCCTTACACTGCGGAGTGATCTTAAACTAATATGCAAATAACAGAGCCTGTATGCTTAAAAGAGTATACAGGCTCTTACTATATACTTTTTCAAATAAAAAGTGGGAGACAAGCCCCCACCCTTACGTTTTTATTTCATTTATCTGACCGAAGTTATCTGTCAGAAAAAGCCATATCCCAGAACTGGTACTCGTATTCGCTGCATATCTTTACTATGTTTTCCAGATTCTGTATCTGTTCCTCGCTCAGACCCTCGGAGAAACGGTCGCACATCTCTATCATCTCATCGTTGCAGGCACGGTAGCCCTCAGATGTGTAGGTGTTTACCCAGTCGCCGTAAAGTTCGCCGTTCTTCGCATCGGGGTAGTTCTTCTCGATATACTCGCCGATAAGTTCATAACTCCACGAACAAGCAAGCACCGCCGCCGCTATCTCCGCAAGACCGCCCTTGAATCCTATCGAGATCATGTAGTTGGTGTAGCTTTCGTTGTTCAGCGCCATGGGCGTGCTGTCGATAACGGAACGGTCGATGCCGAACCTCGCAAGATAGCTCTGATGAACAGCGTTTTCCGTGTCGAGCGTTGCCGTGATGAGACTTCCGAACATTCTCATGTCCGACTCTTTTTCCGCACGGATAACGCCCAGCGCAAACACCTTTGCATACTGCATAAGATATTTGTGATCCTGTATCATGTAGTATGCGAACTTCTCTTTCGGAAGTGTGCCGTCAGCTATCCCCCTGACGAACGGATGCTCATAATAGCTCTCCCATATCGGTAAAGCCGCATTGTAAAGTCTTTCTGAAACTTTCATACTGATAATTTCGCCTCCTCGGTAAATTCACCTGTTATTGCAAAACCATGCGCCATAGGACCTGCGCCGTGACCTAAGTCAAGCTGTGCCGCAAGCGCCCCCGAAATGTATTTCTTCGCCCTTATCACCGAATCTGTCATCGAAAAATATTTCGCAAGGTTTGCGGCTATGGCGCTCGAAAGTGTGCAGCCTGTGCCGTGGGTGTTCGGGTTGTTTATGCGCTCGCCTTTTATCCACTTGCCGCCCTCGGGACCATAGAGCAGATCGTTCGCATCGTTGAGCGAGTGACCGCCCTTGCAAAGCACCCAGCATCTGTACTCGCAGAAGATCGCTCTTGCGGCGTCTTCCATGTCCTGCTCGGTCGTTATCTTCATGCCCGACAGTATCTCCGCTTCGGGAATGTTCGGCGTGATGATCGTCGACATTGGTATAAGCTTTTTGCAGAGCGCTTCAACTGCATCATCGCTGATAAGTTTTGCGCCGCTGGTCGCAACCATAACGGGGTCAAGCACGATAACTCTCGCATCGTAATATTTCAGGCGGTCGGCTATCACGTCTATCAAGCCTGTTGACGAAACCATGCCGATCTTTACGGCATCGGGGTAAACGTCCTCGAATATCCTGTCAAGCTGTGCGCCCAGAAATTCGGGAGTTACCTCCATGATGTCCGAAACTCCCATGGTGTTCTGTGCAGTCAGCGCTGTCACGGCACTCATGGCATAAACGCCGTTTGCGATCATCGTCTTGATGTCGGCTTGTATGCCTGCGCCGCCGCTGCAATCGCTGCCTGCTATCGTTAATACAGTTTGCATTATCTCACCTCAAAAAAATGCGGACACGCCAAAGAGCATATCCGCACAGTTTTTCACGTTTGCTCCCTACGTTGGCATTATCCAAATCAGGTCACGGGTCGGAACAGAACAGTTCCCTCTCAGCCTGCTTTATGCAAGCTCCCCTATTTTTTACCATTTAATTATATAATCTTCAAGTGTAAATTATGTGATAACTTTGTGAAGTATTATTAAATCTATAAATGAGCAGATTTGACAATTTGCACAAAAAATTTGCACAAAAGTGAACCTTTGGACTGCTTTTGATGTGCCGCTTCATGTGTTGGCTGTTCAAAAGTATTTCCTCGGACTGCTTTTGATGTGCCGCTTCATTTGTCGCTCGTTCGCCGCTGGGCTCACATCGCACAAAGGTAGGC
>CAMVRM010000085.1 GCA_947169885.1 uncultured Ruminococcus sp. | reverse complement strand
TTTTTTGATGTGTCTGTCCGTTTTTATTTGTTCGTGTCGAAAAATGTCCGAGAATGTCGGAACGTATATATTATAATAATGTAAAGTCAAATATTGTAATGTAAAGTCTAACATTGTCCGTTCGTGTATTATAATTGTAGGGGCGTGCATTGCACGTCCGTCCGCCTTTAAATATCAAGAAAACCAATTGAACAAAGGTAACAAACCTATTCAAATAACGTCCGCAAAGCGGACACCATATTTCTTATTTCTTATCTCTTATTTCTTATTTCTTATCTCTTATTTCTTATTTATTATCTCTTATCTCTTATCTCTTATCTATAAAAGGGGGGTGACATTTGTCACGGGCAAAAGATGACAAATGGCTGAAAAATAATTACATTCGGCATCTTGAAAGCGGCGGCAGAATGTGTTATAATTTTTATAATGAATAACACACGAAAGGAGCAGTCGGTATGGCTTTGTTGGTTGTTGCTTGGCTCGTCTCGCCGATAATTCTTCTGCCGCTTTTTATCTCACGTTCAAATAAGCTTGAAAAACACAGGGCTTTTATCGAACAGTTAAGAAGACAGGGCAGGATAAGTGAATATGAATATACTACCCTTAACGCTTTCATTCAGCAAAACACACGGCAGACGGCGAATTTTGCCCCCTATCGGAATAACGCCGCAAATTATCAGCCCGATCAGCCGGGACGTGTAAGTGCGCCCGTTGTAATGGGTCCGCCGCCTGCGCCCGAAAAGTCGGAACTTATCGGACCGCCTTTGCCGAACGGTTACAGACGTGAGAACAGCGCTTCGGCGGTTCAGACGAACGTCCGCACCGTTAAAGTCTCGGCAGTTGCGCCAAACGTTCGGAACAGCAACACGCCTGTTCCCGATTTTCCCCCGAAAGCAAAGCCGGCTAAGGAAAAACAGACCGCTCCAAAGCCTGCTGACGGCTTTACATACGTTCCTCAGCAGACACAGACTTCCCCCACTTATACATATAATTACACTCAAAGCGCTCCCCCTGCGCCCAAGCCCAAAAAGGAACGCAACACCGCTTCTATCCTCATGGGCATAGGTGCGGCGCTGGTAGTACTCGCAGGCATGGTGCTTTCAAACGCCGCATGGCTCTCCATGGGCGACTGGGGACGTGTCGGCATGATAGCCCTCATGAGCCTGTTCTTTTTCGGGTGCAGTGCTTTCTCGCTCAAAAAGCTCAAACTCGAAAACACCTCAATGGCATTCTATCTGCTGGGTTCGGTGTTTGTCGGCATAACGTTCGTGACAATGGGCTACTTCGGGCTTATCGGCAATTGGCTGTCGGTCAGCGGTGACGGCTTCTGGCTTCTCTATTCGGCGGCAACACTGCTCATAACCGTCATGATGACCCTCGCTTCAAAGATATACCATAAAGGCGGTTTCGTCCACGCCGCACTTTACAGCGGACTTGTCTCGTTCACCCTCATGAGCGTTCAGCTTATCGACAACAGACACTGGTGGGCGTTCGCTCTGAACGTTATCTCAGCTGTGCCGATATTCCTGCTCCACAGCGAATCGGTGAAGTTCGGCAAGACCGAGAAAGACCCTCTGCGCCTGTTCACCGTCATAATGACGACTGTTTACGCTATGACCGCTCTGCCTTATATGCTGATCGACATAGCAGGGAAATGGGACGTTCCCGAACTTCTGACGGCTGTTGTGTGGTTCGTTCAGGTCACTTATTACGGCTGGAAGTCGGAAAATCAGCTCCTGCGCTTTGCACAGGCTTCGGGACGCACTGTGATCGCTGCGGAACTCGCCTGCATAGCCGTCACCGACAGCATGAACACACGCACGCTCGTCTTTGCGGTATGCACGTTCGTTATCGCACTCGCATGGCACTTTGTACCGAAACTGCGCTCGGGCTGGTCGGACGGCGTTGACTGCCTGTCGATGCTCGCCGCACTTTTCGCCTACCGTGTCTATGACGAAATAAGCACCTATGTGTTGGATATGTCGCTCGCACTCATGCTCACAGCGCTTATCGCAATAAAAGCACTCTCCGCAAACAGCACAGTCGGTACAAAGCGTACTTTCAAGTATCTCCTGCCCCTCAGCAGTGCGCTTTCCGCAATGACCGTATCAAGCCTTATCGCAAAGCTTGCAGGGGTAGAAACTTCCGAGGGCGAAATGCTCTCGCAGATGCTCCCCATGATACTCATATGCTTCGGGCTTGCGTTCCTGTTCATGCACATTGATACGATACGCACGATCGTTTCGGACGTGACTTTCCCCTCGGCGCTTTTCGGTGTGGGCATCGTGCTTATCTCCTACGCCGACACGGACAGAAGTTTTATCCTTGCCGCCTGTGCATTCCTGCTCACGGCAGTACTCATGCTTATCCACTCGGCGGAAAACAGCGGAGCCGGCACAGTCATGAAGCATCTGCTCATACTGCCGTTCACGGCGATATGCCTTTGTATCGCACAGCTTCCCGACTTCGGCACTTCCGACACAGCATTAAGCTCGCAGTACAGGCTGACGGTTCTGGGCGCAATGCTGTTCATCATGTCGCTCATATTCCGTTACTCCGATAAAGTCGGCGCAAATATCCGCACGCTGGTTTCCGACTTAGGCTTCACATTCGGCGTGTTTGCCGCGGCGCTCTCGCTCTTTTCGTGGGAATCTTCGCCATTGGCGGCGGCGATGCTGATACTCACGGCTGTCTCGGCGATAACTTTCATCTTCGAGCGCAAACCAAAACGCCGTCCCCAGCTTATCGTTATGCGCAATCTCCTGCCCGTTACACTTCTCGGCTCGGCAGGTATGCTCTTTTCGGACGACAGCCTTCTCTTTAACAGCTTCACGCCTTATATACTTTACTTAGGTCTTGTCTATATCGTAATGCTTGCAGGCTTTGACCGTGTTCACAAACTGCGCACAAGGCTGTCCGACTTCCTGCTCCCGACAGTTGCATTCCTTGCGTTTTTAGCAAAAACGGTCGGCATCGACAGTGACCACGCTCTGAGCGAACTGTATGCGGCGCTTGCCGTGTCGCTCATAGTACCCTTGTTTGTGACGTGGCAGGGCTGTGAAAAGGACGAGGGCAGACATCTTATCGTTCACAGAATGCTCGCACCGTTCCTGATGCTCTCGCCTGCGGCAGTCCTGAGCGCCATTTTCAGGAACGAAAACAGCATATTTTACAGCAATACAGATTACTATACTGTGATACAGAAAGTGTTCCTCACGGTGACAATTGCCGTGATGCTCATAGCGGCGGCGTTCACGCTTCGTTCGGAACGTGAGAACAGTTTCAGGGGCTTCAACCAGTCGAAATACGTCTGGACGTTTGCGGCAGGCTTGTTCATACAGTTTGCGGTACTGCGGACAGCTTCGCCCATTATAATAGCAGTATTCCTGCTGTCGGCGGTGCTGTATATGCTCTGTCAGCGGCACGAGAACGTGCTTATCTCGGCGCTTGCGGTCACAGCGTTCCTGCGTTCGGGCGCAGAAACGGCAAGTTATATCGCTCTCAACTCCGAATCGCTCTCCGACGACGATGCACTTCTGATAATGACGTTCTGTATGTCGGCAATGCTCGCCTGCGGACGTTTGCTCTATCGTGACAGCGTTATCACGAAAAAGGAGATTGGTCACTTCAAAGCGGACACTGCGGCGTTCGGAATGGCAGTCACGCCGTTCATGGCTATCTCCTGCGGCGCTGACGAACGCTTTGTACAGAGTTCGGCGCTTATCCTTTCGGCGGCGTTCTTTGCGAACCTTGTAAGGCGAGAGTCGGGCGTGACGTTCCGCCGCATCATCATGACGGTAACATCGGGACTGCTCCTGTGCCTTGTCTACACACGTCCATTTCTCATCTTCGAGGACGCAGCGATGAACGCAAAGATAAACCTCATACCGCTCGTAGCGTTCGGGCTTATACTGCGGTGGGTATGGCGTGAGAACGAGAAACTCGCCTCGAACATGAGTTTCGGCGCACACACAGCGGCGCTGGGCTTTCTGATACTCGATGCGCTCATGCACCAGAGTTTAGGCAACACGCTGTTCGTGCTGATAACCACGCTTGTTATCCTGCTCATATCCTTTGCGAAGAAAAACGGGCGTTGGTTTGCGGTATCGGGCGCATCTTTCCTTGGTCTGACGTTCTATGTAACACGTTCGTTCTTTGGCAGAGCGGAATGGTGGGTATATCTGCTTGCGGCAGGCATAATCCTCATCGTGGTGGCTTCCGTCAACGAATACCTGAAAAGCAATGGCACATCTCTCAAAGACAAGTTCCAAACTTTCAAGAGCCGCTGGAACAAATAATAAATAAGAGATAAGAAATATGGTCAGGCGACTAATAGTTCTTATCTCTTTTATTTATTATCTGTTATAGTTACCCTACTTCAAAATTCGATAGAAAATGAAACGTTGAAAATTCTCTTTTCAGGAAGTTCTCTTTAAATTGTATATACTTGATTTCAAGTAGAGCGACTATATCTGTGATTGTAGGGGCGAGCATTGCTCGTCCGTGCGGCTCTTTTGCGTAAGCGCTTTTCTGTTGGTTCGCTTAGGGAGAAGTTTGATGTGAACCCAACTTTTTTTATGTGGTGTGGACTTTTCATTTTGTTTCTCTTTGGACTGCTTTTTTGTGTGGCGTGGGCTGTTCATTTTGTTTCTCTTTGGACTGCTTTGCGATAGACCCCACTTTTTTTGTGTGGCGTGAGCTGTTCATTTGGTTCGCTTTTGGGTAGTTTGATGTGAACCCCACTTTTTGGAGGGACACCCCCTCGGGGAAGAAAG
>CAMVRM010000084.1 GCA_947169885.1 uncultured Ruminococcus sp. | reverse complement strand
ATGTGTTGGCTGTTCAAAAGTATTTCCTCGGACTGCTTTTGATATGCCGCTTCATTTGTCGCCCGTTCGCCGCTGGGCTCACATCGCACAAAGGTAGGCAAGCCGCTCGTAAGGGATAGCTGTGGTCGGTTTATTTGTTGCGAGCGGCTTGATCTTGAATGGAGCTCTGCTCCAAACCTCGCCGGTCTAGCGCAACCGGAGTGCGCTAAGTCGCTTACGCGCGATTCCGCTTCATTTGCTTCATTTGTATATTTTAACAAAACCGCTCATTTATAGATATTTTAATCCATCACAGCGGCAGGTCTTTTTTCTTGAACACTGCCGAGCCTATCGTTAAAGCCACGACAGCAATTGCCGCAGGGAATATCATTTTTGTGATCCAGTCGTTCTCCGAAAAGAGTATAGACTGATGATCGTAGAATGAACAGATAGTCAGATACTTGAACTTGTCAAGACCGCTTACGCCAAGACTGCCGAACATCGAGAGCATATTTGCAAGGATATTCACGCCTATGAACGTTCCGCTCAATCCTATGGAGTATTTTGTAGAGTTGAAAATGCTTGAAAACATAAAGCATACAGCGGCGAGCGCAATGCAGACAACAAGTGCGGAAAGGTTCACCTGAACTATCATTTCCGAGGTCAGTTCTCCCTTTATCGGCAATGCGCTGTTGCCGAGCGCCGTTGCAAGCGTTATCGGCTTTGCAGAATTGACAGCAATGTGCAGAAGCGTTTCGATGCCGAACATAGCCACGACTGAACCGATAAGGAACACTGCCTGCGTAAAGATGACAGCTGAACGTTTGACAGGCGTTGAAAGCACATAAGCCATTGAACCACGGTCGACCTGACTTGCGATAAGTTTGTTTGCTGTGACAAGAACATATATCGCAGGGAGAATAGTCGTCATCATGCCGTAAAAGATAACAAAAAGAAGATTCTGTGTCATTTCAAGCACCGCAAACTGTGCGCACAGAACTGACATAACAGCGGTGATCGCAGTCCACATCACCCAGTTTGATCTTACTGACTGCTTGAATAAAGGTAAGCTGAACATTATAAATTTCCTCCGTTTTCTATTTCATTTTTGTAATACATTTCAAGCGAATAAGGCACATACCGCACATAACGCATATCGTTATCCGCAAGTTCTCTGACAAAGCTGTTCATTTCATCTGCCTGAACTGCCGCAATAAGATGCTTGTATTTGTCGTTGAAGCTTTCGATATGAAGATCGGTGCGGTTTTTAAATTCAAGATACTGTTCTTCGTCAGCAAATCCCACACGATACAGCTTAGGAAGTTTTTCATCATAAATGTCTCTGCCTATGGTGCTGATGAGTTTTCCATTGTGGATAAAAGTCACCTTGTCGCAGGTATCTTCAAGTTCCTTGAAAATGTGGCTGGACATAAAAACTGTTGCTCCACGTTCTTTCTGTTCAATGATAAGTTCGATCATGGCATCACGCATAACAGGATCAAGTCCCGTGGAGGGTTCATCCAACAGGAGAATATCGGGCTTTGACATAAACGCCGCCACAAGTGCCATTTTCTGCTTCATGCCCTTGCTCATTCTTTTGAGCGGTGCGGAAGTGTCTATCTTGAACAGGTCTATCAGCTTTTCGGTATAACTCATATCTTTTATTCCGAGATACTGAGCCTGAATTTTCAGGAAATTCGTTCCGCTTCCTACATCGGGAAAATCTATCTGCCCCGGGACGTAGCCGACACGCTTCATGATGCGCTCGGGGTGCTGACGGCAGTTGATGCCGCCTATCTCACAGCTTCCGCTGTCGGGAGCAAGAAAACCCATAAGGTGACGCATAGTCGTTGTCTTGCCGCTTCCGTTCGTGCCGACAAGTCCGTGTATCTCGCCCTCGTTTATCGAGATGTTCAGATCAAATACACCCCGTCCGTTTCCGTAATCTTTTGTCAAATTTTCTATCTTTATCATCTCAGGCATTTTTTACACCTCCCACGCCGAATGTCTTATCGTTCTTATAAAAGTGCATGAAATATTCTTCAAGGCTGACGGAATGTTCTTCCATGCTCCTTACACTGCATTTTGAAAGAGCCGTCAGAAAATCATTCGTCTGTTCATCGGGAACACAGACCACGCATTTTTTTGCTGATTTGTCGCCGTTTTCGGGTGTTACCCCCGAATGTATGAACCTGTCAAAATCATCTGTGCTGTCGAACTCTATGGTGAACTCATTTTTCAGTCCGTGTTTTACATCGGCGGCATCAACGGTGGAGATGAGCCTGCCGTCCTTGATGATCGCAATGCGGTCACAGAGTGCTTCGACCTCGCTGAAAATATGACTTGAAAGAAGTATCGTCTTGCCACGTTTCTTTTCTTCACGGATAAAGTCGATAAAGATCTCCTGCATCACAGGGTCAAGACCGCTTGTCGGCTCGTCAAGAAGAAGTATATCGGGGTCTGACATAAAAGCCGTAACGACTGCAAGCTTGCGTTTTTCGCCGATACTCATGCGTTTAACGTTTCCGTCAGGCGAAAGCTCGAACAGCTTCAAAAGTTCATCGGCTCGATCAGCACCCTTTGTTTTGCGCATATTCTTCATCATCGAAATGAACTCTCTGCCTGTCAGACCCTCGGGAAGTGCAACTTCACCGGGAAGATAGCCGACATTTTTAAGTATCTCGTGGTGCTTTAACGTGCTGTCAAGACCGTCTATCTTCGCCGTGCCGCTCTGAGGCTTTGAAAAGCCCATAAGGTGGCGCATCGTTGTGGATTTTCCTGCACCGTTGGGTCCTAAGAAACCGAGCGTTTCGCCCTTATGCACCCCGAACGTCACATCGAAGATACCTCTTCCCCTGCCGTAATCTTTCGTAAGCTTGTTTACCTCTATAACGCTCATATTCTGTTCCTCCGTTTCTTCACTGTGATGACTGCTCCTATAACAGCGAACATACCTGCGATAACTGCAATTTTCTTTTTCATTTTTTACCTCCTGTTTTATTTGGTATGTCTGTATTTTATAACCCTTTTGTTGCAGTAACGATTCAGTTTTGTTGCAGTTATATTAAAAAAGCCGCCGACTTTGTGAGCCGACAGCTTTCTGCTAAATATTCATTGTAACGATAAATTTTGTTCCCTTACCTTGCTCACTCTGCACATCGATCTCACCGTCTGACAACTGCAACACCCGAAGAGCAAGTGCTAACCCCAAACCGTTCCCCTCGGTGGAATGCGAAGTATCTCCCTGATAGAATTTATCGAAAATATGTTTTCTCGTTTTTTCGTCCATGCCGCAGCCGTTGTCCTCGACCTCGACAATGACCTTGCCGTTTCCGGAGTATTCCCGAAGCGTGACCGTGCCGCCGCTCTCGGTAAACTTGAACGCATTCGACAGCAGATTGTTCCACACAAGCGGAAGCAGTTCCGCATCGGCAGTTATCATTTTCCGCTCGTCCGCAATATCCGCTTCAAATTCAATGTTTTTTTTCTCCCACACCGATTCAAACATCAGTGCCGACTGCACAAGCTGATCGCACAGATCAAACTCAGTGACATTGGGCGTTATGCTCTGCTTTTCAAGCTTGTTCAGTTTCAGGATATTTGTGATAAGTGTGTTCAGGCGTTTGGCGGCATTGGTGATCGTTTCAACATATTCCTGCCGTGTTTCCTCGGACAGACCGGGCTTTTTGAGCAGTTCCGCCGAGTTCTGTATCACGGCGATGGGCGTTTTTATCTCGTGTGAAACATTTGAGAAGAAGTCCACACGGAGCGTTTCGATACTGCCGAGTTCCGCAGTCATTTTGTTGAAATCTTCTATCATGTAATCGAGATAGTCAAATTTCTCATGTTCATTGATAGGCTCGACACGCACCGAAAAATCGCCCTTTGCGATCTTCGCCGCCGCATCTGCAAGCCGTATCATCGGGAGTTCATATGTCTTTCGCACCTGCTGACGGGTATACAGCGTCAGACCGCCTGCCACCAGCGCCCAGTAACTCATAAGAACAATGATTATCAGAATGTCATTGAATCTTGCTTCCTCCACACCCAGAAGAAGCCCGATATGCACGCCCGACAGCAGCAGCAGTGCAACATAATATCCTATAAATATCGACTTGGGAAAGCGGCTGTTTTTGACGGCTTTTGCAATATCCTGATGCTTCATTTCAGTACCGCCTTGTAGCCGATGCCACGTATCGTTTTTATCTCAAAGCCCGAGCAGACCGACGTTTTGTCACGCAGTCTTGTGATATACACATCGACTGAACGCAGGCTTGCATCTGAATCCACGCCCCAGAATTCGTCCATGAGCTGTGCCCTTGAAAAAGTCTTGTTCGGGTAAGAGAGCAGTTTGAACAGGATATTGAATTCCCTCGTAGATAACGGCATTTCTTCGCCGTTCACCGTGCCTGTCACGGCATCGCCGTCAAGCGTAAGATCGCCCACTGTCAGCTTTTTTGACTCGGCGATATTGGCACGTCTGAGCAGCGCACGCACACGCATTTCCAGTTCCGCAAGTTCCACGGGCTTTACCATATAATCGTCTATACCCAGACGAAAGCCCTTTTCCTTTGCGGAAAGATCGTCCCTTGCTGAAAGAAACAGTATCGGGATATTCGCATTCAGTCTGCGGATAGTCTCGGCAAACTCAAAGCCGTCGATCTTCGGCATCATAATGTCCGAAACGATAAGGTCATATATGTTGGCGTACATCTCGTCATAGGCTTCACTCACCGACAGACAGCCCTTTGCCGTAAAGCCGCTGTCATTCAGATAACTGCACACAAGGCGGTTAAGGTCTTTGTCATCATCAACTACTAAAATACGTATCATTTTTTTATTCCTCCTGTCTGATCTTTCTCTGCGCCCCGATACTCACGAATAAGGCGTTCATATGAACTGTTCCTGTTATCATTATACCAAATAACCGTGTTTCTTTCAAGGTGTATCGCCGCATTTTAATATTACTGCAACAAAAGTCCGATATGATACGGACACACCACTAAAAAAACCTGAAACGGTAAGTCTCCTGACGTTTCAAGGGGGGAGATATTTTTTTACTGAACTATAAATGAGCGATTTTGTTAAAATATACAAATGAAGCGGCACATCGAAAGCAGTCCAAAGGTTCACTTTTGTGCAAATTGTCAAATCTGCTCATTTATAATAATGTCCTGTTCGGACATTTTGGTTATGGTCTTGCGACCATTTGGTTCTTTTTTCGGAATACGCTTGCGCTGTTCCGAAAAATTAAAATCGGCATTTTGGTGCTTCTACCCTTTATAGGTATATTCTTTCATTTTGTG
>CAMVRM010000083.1 GCA_947169885.1 uncultured Ruminococcus sp. | reverse complement strand
AGAGGAAAGGGGGGGATTTCATGAGACTATCCTCGGACTGCATGGTATGCCCCCCTTTCCCCTTTCCTCCCCTAGAGGGGTTTCCCTCCAAACCACCTTTCCCCCTCTCCCTACCTTTTCCCTATCTCCCCTCCTTCTTGTAGGGGCGTGGCTTGCCCGTCTGTACAGACTACTATAGTCGCCCTACTTGAAATCAAGTATATACAATTTAAAGAGAACTTCCTGAAAAGAGAATTTTCAACGTTTCATTTGCTATCGAATTTTGAAGTAGGGTGACTATATTCACTATTCGCTATTTACTGCTAATGTGCGGTTCACGTCAGTTCTTTCTTATTTCTTATCTCTTATTTCTTATTTTTAACGGCAGAGTATACAAACATACTCTGCCGTTATTTTTTACAATATATACATTGCTTTTTTGGTAAAAATAGATTATAATAATTGTGTATGTATTTTTCTGAATGCTGAAAATATTGACCTACGGAGGAAATACAATGACTGAACTTGAAAAGGAAATAAACAGACGGCGAACTTTCGCAATAATCTCTCACCCTGACGCAGGTAAGACGACCCTTACCGAAAAATTCCTGCTCTACGGCGGTGCTATCGCTCAGGCAGGCGCTGTCAAGGGCAAGAAGAACTCCCGTCACGCTGTCTCCGACTGGATGGAGATAGAAAAACAAAGAGGTATCTCGGTAACGTCCTCGGTCATGCAGTTCAAATATGCCGACCATGTTATCAATATCCTCGACACCCCCGGACATCAGGACTTCTCGGAGGACACCTACCGCACACTTATGGCGGCTGACTCGGCAGTCATGGTCATCGACGCTTCAAAGGGCGTTGAGAACCAGACCCGAAAGCTGTTCAAGGTCTGCGCTATGAGACATATACCTATTTTCACTTTTATCAATAAACTTGACCGTGAAGCACGCAATCCGTTCGACCTTATAGATGAAATAGAGAATGAACTCGGAATGCCCACCTGCCCCATTAACTGGCCTATCGGCTCGGGCAAGGAGTTCAAAGGCGTTTTCGACAGGCAGAGCCGCAGAGTTATATGGTTCGACCCGACAGGCGGCAGTCACAAAGTTTCGGCGAATGAAGCCGACCTGTCAGACCCTGCACTTGCGGATATTCTCGGCGACACGAATTATGAAAATCTTCGTGACGATATTGAACTTCTTGACGGCGCTTCGGACGAACTCGACCTTGAAGCCGTTCACAGCGGACGTTTAAGCCCTGTGTTCTTCGGCTCGGCGCTGACCAATTTCGGCGTTGAACCGTTCCTCGAAAAATTCCTGCAAATGACCCCTCCTCCCATGCCCCGCACTTCTACCGAGGGCATCATCGACCCGTTCTCGCCCGACTTCTCGGCGTTCGTGTTCAAGATACAGGCGAACATGAACAAGGCGCACCGTGACCGCATAACTTTCCTGCGTGTCTGCTCGGGCAAGTTCGACAAGGAAATGGACGTTCTGCACGTTCAGGGCGGCAAGAAAATGCGCCTTTCACAGCCCCAGCAGATAATGGCTCAGGAACGTGAGATAATCGACGAAGCATATGCAGGCGACATAATCGGCGTGTTCGACCCCGGTATCTTCTCGATAGGCGATACCGTCTGCGCACCGAGCAAGAAGTTCATGTTCGAGGGCATACCCACATTCGCACCCGAACACTTTATGCGCTACCGCTCAAAGGACACCATGAAGCGCAAGCAGTTCGTCAAGGGCATCACGCAGATAGCTCAGGAGGGTGCTATACAGATATTCCGTGAGCCGCTGCTCGGCATGGAGGAAGTTATCGTGGGCGTTGTGGGCGTTCTGCAATTCGATGTGTTTGAGTACCGCATGAAGAACGAATACGGCGTGGACATGATAAAAGAGGGCTTGGGCTACTCATATATCCGCTGGATAGACAAGTCCCCTGCCGAACCGAAGGACTTGAAACTCAGTTCCGACACAAAGGTGGTCAACGATATGCGTGACCGTCCTCTCCTGCTTTTCACGAGCGAGTGGAACATACGCTGGGCGCTGGAACGCAACGAGGGTCTTGAACTCAGCGAGTTCAGCCGGGGCGAACTGCAATAAGCCGCCCTTTTGGAGATAACGGACATGAAAAAGATAATACAATTCATCAAATGCCTGCTCCTGCTTATGCTTTTGAATTACAGTGCAGTCGGCAGGAGCATCGGCAGCACTCCGATAAGGATAGCCGTTCTGCTTGCGCTCATCGTTTACTTTATCGCATTTCTCATTCGTCCCCAGAAACGGAAACGCTCGCAGGAAAAGCGGCTGAGTTCGCTGTCTGACGGGGCGTGTACGCTGGGGTATGCGCTGGCGATGATCGTCATCGAGATACCTGTGCTGATGATACTGCCTAAGCTTCATGAAGCGGTCGCACCCGAAAAAGCAGTCTCGGCAGGCAGGATCTCACTCGGCTACGTCATCGGGAGCGGCGTGATAACGTATCTTGTGATAGCGCTGATAGCCTTTATCTCGCTCATACGGATAGCAGTCTCGGCAAGACAGCACAAGATCTCGCTTTATATCCTGCTGTTTTTCACATGGTTCTTGCCTATAATCAACTGTTTTGTACTGTGGAAGTTCTACAAAAGGGCAAAGAGCGAGTACCGCTTTGAGCAGGCAAAGCTTGACCTGGACGATATGCGTGCGGAAAATCAGGTCTGCATGACAAAATATCCTATCATAATGGTACACGGCATTTTCTTCCGTGACTGGCAGATGTTCAACTACTGGGGACGCATACCGAAAGCGCTTGCGAAAAACGGAGCAAGAGTGAGTTATGCAAGTCAGCAGTCGGCAAATGCTATCGAGATAAGCGCTTCGGAGATAGCCGCCCACATCGAAAACACCATAAAGCTTACAGGCGCTGAGAAAGTCAACATCATTGCACACTCAAAGGGCGGACTTGACACACGCTATGCTATCTCAAAGCTTGGCATGGACAAATATGTTGCAACGCTCACCACCATAAACACTCCGCACCGTGGCTGTGCGTGGGTGGACAACGTGCTTGCAAAAGCGCCCAAAGGTCTTGCGGAATATCTCGACAACAAGTACAACAAGCTGTTCACAAAGCTTGGCGACACAAGCCCCAGTTTTCTGACGGGAGTTAAGGAGCTTACAGAAGCCGCCTGCACCGAGTTCAACAAAAACGTCCCCGATATGCCCGGAGTAAGTTACAGGAGCGTCATGAGCCGCATGGTCAGTTCACGTTCGGCAGGCTTTCCGCTGAACATCGGCTACTATCTCTGCAAACCGTACAGCAAAAAAGGCAATGACGGGCTGGTAACAATGGAGTCAGCGCTCTACTGGGAGAACAGCGAAGTTATCCCCGACACCAAAAAGCGAGGCATCTCTCACGGCGACATGATAGACCTCATGCGTGAGAACATCAGCGGCTTTGATGTCCGTGAGTACTACGTTTCGCTGGTAAAGTCCCTCAAAGAACAGGGCTACTGAAAAAATATAAAGCATCATGAATATCCCCCCTGAAACGGTTCTTTTCTGCCGTTTGAGGGGGGCTTACTCTCTGCCACAAAAAACGAGCATACATTTTTTGAAATGCAGCTCGTTTATGATAATATTTACTTGTTCTGTTTCCGTGCAAGCTGTTCCTCTATCTGCGCTCTTTCCTGTTCGGGGACTTTCAGAACGTCCATTGCCTGCTGTGCGGTCAGGTTGAACGTTTCCATAATGTTTATAACATTTGAAAGACGAGTTTCAAATACACCCTCCGTTCGTCCCTGCTGTATTCCTTGATGTATTCCTTGCTGCAACCCTTGCTGTATTCCCTGCTGTATTCCCTGCTGTATTCCTTGCTGCATTCCTTGCTGTAACCCTTGCTGTATTCCCTGCTGTATTCCCTGCTGTAACCCTTGCTGTATTCCCTGCTTTATTCCCTGCTGTATTCCCTCACGTCTTGCGCCTGCAAGTGCCGACTGTTCATCGTGAATACGTTTCTCACGGAACTCAGCAACTTTACGAAGATTCTCATCTGCGCTCAACTGACGGAGTATCACGATCGTGTCTTTGACTTCGGGTATGTTTGTTGTGTTCTGAATTTCCATGAATAATTCCTATTTCCGTGCAAGCTGTTCCTCTATCTGCGCTCTTTCCTGTTCGGGGACTTTCAGAACGTCCATTGCCTGCTGTGCGGTCAGGTTGAACGTTTCCATAATGTTTATAACATTTGAAAGACGAGTTTCAAATACACCCTCCGTTCGTCCCTGCTGTATTCCTTGCTGTATTCCTTGCTGTATTCCTTGCTGTATTCCTTGCTGTATTCCCTGCTTTATTCCCTGCTGTATTCCCTCACGTCTTGCGCCTGCAAGTGCCGACTGTTCATCGTGAATACGTTTCTCACGGAACTCAGCAACTTTACGAAGATTCTCATCTGCGCTCAACTGACGGAGTATCACGATCGTGTCTTTGACTTCGGGTATGTTTGTTGTGTTCTGAATTTCCATAAGCTCCTCCTCCGTTTCTGCATTTATGAGCCGTATCCAATCGTCCATAGGCTTGCCTGTTCTGTATTTCCCGACCTTTTTTAACTCAAAGAAATGAATTGCAAGTTTATTTGAAAACTCCTCTCTTGTCTCCTGCTCGTATATCCCGAAATGTGAATGATACTTTCTCCACTGAAAAAGATTGAAATTGACGATATTGATGCAGACAGTCTGTGGAAGTTCGCAGTAACTCTGTCCTGCTTTGAGTTCGTCACTGAACATTTTCGCCCAGTAAAACAGTGTCCTTTCACGATAATCGGGCTGAAAATTGACTTGTATCTCGATATTGACCACTTTGCCGTCAACATCAAGTTTAAGGTCGAGCCTGCTGAATTTCTGGTCTAATTCTTCGGGCGGCAGTTCAACGTTTTCGATAGTGACCTTGCTTATCGAATCAAGCGGTATCTCCAACAGTGCAGAGATAAGACTTTTGATTATAGTATCATTTTTTTCATTTCCAAAAACTCTTTTGAAAATAATATCAAGCTTCAGCTTGACTATCCTTGTCTCATTCGGCATTTTGTTCTGCTCCTCTTTATATTTTCTATAATTTTTGTTAATTATATTATACCCCTTATAAAGCGGTTTGTCAAGTGTTTTGGCGCACTCTGCATTAAGAACCTGTCTTCATAAGAAATAAGAGATAAGAGATAAGAAATAAGAAAGAAGTGACATGAACCGCACATTAGCAGTGAATAGCGAATAGTGAATAGTAGTCTGTACAAACGGACAACGCACGCCCCTACAAGAAGGAGGGGAGATAGGGAAAAGGTAGGGAGAGGGGG
>CAMVRM010000082.1 GCA_947169885.1 uncultured Ruminococcus sp. | reverse complement strand
TTGGAGGGACACCCCCTCGGGGAAGAAAGAGGAAAGGGGGGGACTTCATATTGCTTTCCTCGGACTGCATGGTATGCCCCCCTTTCCCCTTTCCTCCCCTAGAGGGTTTTCCCTCCAAACCACCTTTCCCCCTCTCCCTACCTTTTCCCTATCTCCCCACCCTTTTACAGATAATAGATTAGAGATAAGAGATAAGAGATATTTATTTGAGATATTTTTTTTGTATCGCTTTACCCTAGACAGACGCAAGGACGAGCAATGCTCGCCCCTACAAATAATATGCGCCTTTCTTTTGGGTTACGATACAAAATGAAAGCAGACCACAAACCCCCAATTTTTTTTATTTCTTATCTCTTATTTCTTATTTCGATTTCTCATCTCTTATTTCTTATTTAATTTTGTTTGGATTTGAACCCTACTTTTTCCCTATCTCCCCTCCTTCTTGTAGGGGCGGGGCTTGCACGTTCTTACGGGCGCACATCAGGTGTACCCCCCCTACAAAATATCAAATAAATAGTCCACAATTGACTATATCACGAAAATATGTTATAATCATTATAGTTAGCAATAGTAAACTGCGATTTAAGGAGAAACACCATGAAATATTTTGAGTTCGGAAAAGAGAACAAGACCACGTTACTGCTTCTGCACGGGGCTGATACCACATGGCAGATGAGTTTTCAGCCGTTTATAGATGCGGCGAAAAAGAGATTCCATATCATTGCCGTGGCTGAGGATGGCTTTAACCCTGATGAGCCGAATATCGATGCCACAAGCGTTATCGACGAAGCGCACAGGATAACCGAATGGCTTGTGGAGCATCTGGACGGCAGGGTGGATATTATACTTGGGGAATCGCTGGGTGGAATGATAATGACAGAGATACTGCTCGACCCACGCATAAAAGTCCACACGGCGATAGCGGACGGCTTCACGATACTTGAATATCCGAATTTTAAGCACGATCTGCCGAAGCGTGTTTTTGCGGGAATACTTACATATGTTCAGCTGTTCGCATTTAAGCATATGGGACTGTTCAGCAGGATACTTGGCGAAGATATTGACTCGATGATATACAAGCAGACCTCAAAGACCACGTTGTTCAACCTTGAATATTCGATGATGCCATATCGCTACAAGTATGAAGCGTTCGGGCTTTCGGACAGCTATATCTGGCACGGTGAGAAAGAGCCGGGGCTTAAACACGTTCTGAGAAAGATAGACCGTTCGGAATATCACTTCAAGCATAAGGTCTTTCTCGGCAGGGGACACGGCTCGCTTCTGCTCGAACCCGAAAGACTGCTCAGAGAAGTTGAACTTGCATATAAGGGTTATGACAAAAATTACAGATCGGAATAAGGCGAAAAACGGCAGGAAAAATTTTACCGAAAAAGTTCTGTACCATGTTACTGATTTTTGGGGTATTACTATCGAAAACCAAATTTCAGCGAAAAGTGATAAGATAAAATAGCACGTATCTGCGCAAAAAGCAGTCTGCACAAGCCGTACAGACTGCTTTTATTCATGATATAGATCTATTCAAGAAGTTTTGTTAAAGCAAATATTATTTAACGGTAATAGTTACAGCGTGCTTGATAGATTCTTCCGCAGTCCACTGACCGTTTACCTTAGCTGCAACAGCTACCCTGTAAGTCTTGCCGGGGGTCAGGTTCTTGGGTGTGGTGTAGCTGAGAGTCGATGCAGACAGGTTAGATGTCTGGATCCTCCATTTGCCTGCGAGATAAACAGCAATGCCGTAGTTGGTTGCGTTTGCAACAGGCGACCATGTGAATCTTACCTGATGATATGCTTCGCTGTACTGAACGTTTGTGATAGCAGGGTAAACAGATGTGTCAGTGTTGTCATTGCCCGAAGAATTGCCGAAGGAATAGTTCTTCTTGAACTCGGAAGCATTGTTTACGTAGCTTGAAGCGCCGTCGCTCTTGCAGTCATACAAGTTCACAAGACCTGCGCAGGCAAGTGCAAAGCAGCCGTTGTAATCGAGCGCACCCTCTGTCCAGCGATAGTCATTAGTTACTTCGTTGAACGATCCGTCAGAACCTGTTCCGCCGATAAGATAACCGTAGTTTACATATTTTGCATCCGGATTGAGAGCAGGATCTCCGTTACCGGGGTTTGCGGCTCTGTGATGTACCTTAGAAGACCATGAAGAACCAAAGCCTGTCAGGAAACTCTTGTTATAAGGATTGTTGCCGAGGATATAGTTCATCTGATACTTTACACCCTTTGCAAGATCGGAATCCTTGTTGCCGTTATTAGCTGAAAGTGCCGACATCTGAACAGCACAGTTATATCGTGAGCAGCCCCATGTCTGTCCGCAGGTATTGTAAGTACCCTCTCTCAGACCGCCCTTTTGATTAACTTCAAACAGAAGTTCGTTTGCATATGCGGAATCGCCTGTCTTTTTGTACATCATAGCGGCATAGCCTGCCCATACCTTGTCCCAGCTGTACAGATGATAGTCATAGTACTGATAGTTGTAGCAGCCGTTTCCTGTGGGCTTGAATGAAGGCTGTGAACCCTCGCCCAGTATATACAGCCAGCCCTCTGTCATTGCCTGTTCGTCCTGATACTGTGAATCAGTACCATACATCGAACCCATGCCTTCCATATAGTTGCCTGTGTGCTGTGTGCCGAATCTGTAAAGTGCCTTAGCATACTTTACGCATTTTGCGGAATATGCCGCATCGGTATCTTTGAATGCAACGGCTGTTCCTGCGAGCGCACTTGCCATTTCCAGTACAACAGCAGAGTTATTGGAAGAAGGTGTCAGCCAATATGTAGGACGTTCACCGGTCTGCTTTTCGGGCGAACCCCAGTAGCTGTGATCTCCGACATCGGATACCATGTAGCATACAGCACCAACTTCACCGCTGTTATTGAGGAATGTTGTTTTCATCAGGTAATCTGCGCCGTTTCTGAGGATATACAGCAGGTGGTCACGGCATCCTGCCTTTTCGTAAGCGCCGGGATTTATGTAATCGGAAAGTGCAAGGCTGTTCATGCCGAAGCCTATCGTCAGATTGAACTTTATGTGGTCGCCTGCATCGTGATAACCGCCCGAAACATCAACTTTGCCGTCGCCGTCGGGGTCAACAAGGCTTGACTGACCGCCAAGGTTCACCGCACGGGAAATGCTTGCCTGCGAATCCGACACATGGCAGTTAGCTCTCCATGTCAGAGGGTTGTCATCAACACCTGAGCCGCACTGGTTTGAATCAAAGAAATAGAGAGACAATGCAAGTGCGTCTGCGTAATTCGGGTCTGAACCTGCTGCGTTCGCCGTTAAAGCGGGAGCAGCTGACGACATCATCGTTGCTGCCGACATCACGACCGAAGCTGCAAATGCAGCGACCTTTGACATACTTCTTCTGTACTTTTTCATTTCTTAACACTCCTGTTTTTTAAGAATAACAAAACTGTATCAACAGTCATGCCCCTGTTTAAAATGCAAGGACATTAACCAATGTAATAATATTATAGCACGCTGCATTGCTCTTATCTACATAATTTTGCAAACTATTTGTGTATATTTATCTAACATTTACTAATTGTGACATTTTTCTTGTTCAGGTATTAAAGCATATCGGCAGGCTCTTACATCTTTTTTCCTTTGATGCGCTCCCAGTAAGCTTTGGCAGCCTGTTCGGTCTTGTTCTCTCCGTGGGTGTAGTAGACACGTCCTGCAAGTGCATCGGGGAGATACTGCTGTTCTACCCAGTGGTTCGGGAAATCGTGCGGATAGAGATAGTGCTGACCCTTGACGGCGGCATTCTCGCCGTCAGCGTGTTTGTTCTGCAAGTGTCGTGGGAAGTCGAGCGCTCCTGCCGTCTGCAAATCGTCAAGTGCCGCCGCTATCGCCATGTATGCCGAGTTGGATTTTGGAGCAGTCGCAAGAAGTATGACCGCTTCCGCAAGAGGTATCCTTGCTTCGGGAAGTCCGAGCTGCATTGCGCTGTCGACACACGCTTTGACTATCGGCACAGCCTGCGGATATGCAAGCCCTATGTCCTCGGAAGCAATGACAAGCAGTCTCCTTGACAGCGAAATAATATCTCCTGCATCAATGAGCCGTGCGGCATAGTGGATAGCGGCGTTTTCATCAGAACCCCGAATGGACTTTTGAAGTGCCGACAGAATATCGTAATGCTGGTCGCCGTCACGGTCGTAGCGCATATTGCTTCGCTGGGTAAGCTGTTTTGCGGTATCGAGCGTCACCCTGCCGTCATAGGAGGACATCACGCACAGTTCTGCGGTGTTTATCGACTTTCTCACATCGCCGCCGCAGCCGTGAGCGATGTAGTCACAAACGCCGTCCTCAACAGTTACTTTCGTGCCGAGCTGTTCGCCGAAAAGCCTGAACGCCCGTTCAAGTGCGGCACAAACGTCCTGCGGCTCAACGGGCTTGAACTCAAAGACAGTCGAGCGGCTGAGTATTGCATTATATACGTAAAAATAGGGGTTCTCGGTAGTCGATGAGATAAGCGTTATCGAGCCGTCCTCGATGTATTCCAGCAGGCTCTGCTGTTGTTTCTTGTTCATATACTGTATCTCATCGAGGTAGAGCAGAACGCCGTTTGAACCGAAAAGGCTCTGAGAGTCGGCGATGACCTGTTTTATGTCGGCGGTGGAAGCGGAAGTGCCGTTGAGTTTATAGAGCGTCATGCCTGCGTTTTCGGCAACGATGCGTGCAACGGTGGTCTTGCCCACGCCTGACGGACCGTAGAATATCATGTTCGGTATCCTGCCGTTTTCGATTATGCGGCGCAGAGGTCTGCCTTTATCGAGCAGTGAGTGCTGACCCACAACATCATCAAGTGTGACGGGGCGTATCTTATCAGCGAGCGGTGAAGACATAAGGATCGTTCCTTTCGTTAAGTCTGTCTACTATTATACTATAAATGAGCGGTTTTGTTAAAATATACAAATGAAGCAAATGAAGCAAATGAAGCGGAATCGCGCGTAAGCGACTTAGCGCACTCCGGTTGCGCTAGACCGGCGAGGTTTGGAGCAGAGCTCCATTCAAAATCAAGCCGCTCGCAACAAATAAACCGACCACAACTATCCTTTACGAGCGGCTTGCCTACCTTTGTGCAATGTGAGCCCAGCGGCGAACGAGCGACAAATGAAGCGGCACATCCAAAATAGTCCGAGGAAATACTTATGAACAGCTAACAAATGAAGCGGCATATCAAAAGCAGTCCAAAGGTTCACTTTTGTGCAAATTGTCAAATCTGCTCGTTTATAGTTTGATGTTGACCCTGCTTTTTTTGTGTGGCGTGAGCTGTTCATGCTGTTTCTCTTTGGACTGCTTTTTTGTGTGGCGTGAGCTGTTCATGCTGTTTCTCTTTGGACTGCTTTTTTGTTTGGCGTAAGCTGGTCATGCTGTTTCTCTTAGGGGTAGTTTGATGT
>CAMVRM010000081.1 GCA_947169885.1 uncultured Ruminococcus sp. | reverse complement strand
CTGGACTCTCTTTCCTAAAACTTTTGAATCTCTGGCGCTCACATTTCATTTGTGCAGTTCACGTCAGTTCTTTCTTATTTCTTATTTAAAAATATCTTTCATCTGTTATCTGCTTCTGAGCGCCCCGAGCCGCACAAATGAAAAGGTCTGCACTATCGTTCGTGCGAGGGCATCGAGCCGTCCGCCCGAGGACCTTGCAATTTTGTTAGGTGAAATGCCTATATTCCGTCGAAAATATCACGTATCTATGTGGAATATCATGATTTTTTGCAGGATTCGACTTAAACACTTGCAAAATTCGGCTTTGTGGTATATAATATATTAGAAAACAATATTGACGGAGGAATTTGGTATGAAACCGCAGGAAATGAGCAAGCAGCAGCTTGCAGACTTTAAAGCACAGGCACAGAAACAGTATGAGGACTACAAGGCTCTCGGTCTGAAACTCAATATGGCAAGAGGAAAGCCGGGCGCAGAACAGCTCGCTCTCTCGGCAGGTCTTCTTGACAGCCTTACCGCCGCAGATTTTGCATCGGCTGACAAGAACCTTTTCAACTACGGCGAACTGGAGGGCATCAAGGAAGCTAAGGAACTTTTTGCACCTATGCTCGGCATCTCTCCCGAAAACGTCATCGTGTTCGGCAACTCCAGCCTGAACATCATGTATGACTGCATTTCACGCTGCTACACTTTCGGCGCAGGCAAGGGCTTGAAGCCGTGGAAAGACTGCGGCAAGGTAAAGTGGCTCTGCCCCGTCCCCGGTTATGACAGACACTTTGCTATCACCGAACTTTTCGGCTTTGAAATGATAAACATTCCCGTAAGCGCAGAAGGTCCCGACATGGACATGATCGAAAAGCTGGTCGCTGAGGACGAGAGCATCAAGGGCATCTGGTGCGTTCCGATGTACGCTAACCCCACAGGCATCACCTATTCCGATGAAACAGTAAAGCGCATGGCTGCACTCAAACCTGCGGCTAAGGATTTCCGCATCTTCTGGGATAACGCTTACTGTATCCACCATCTGACAGACACTCCCGACAAGCTGCTCAACCTCTATGACGAGCTTGCAAAGAACGGCAGTGAGGACATGGTATTCATGTTCGCTTCTACCTCAAAGGTAACTTTCCCCGGCAGCGGCGTTGCAGTTCTCGGCGCTTCAAGAGCAAACCTCGACTTCATCAAGTCCACCATGACCATTCAGACTATCGGTCACGACAAGCTGAATATGCTCCGTCATGTTCGTTTCTTTGACGGCAAGTTTGAGAACGTAACAGCACATATGCAGAAGCACCGTGCAGTTTTAGAGCCTCGCTTCAAGGTCGTTGTCGACACTCTCGAAAAGGAGCTCGGCGGCACAGGCATGGGCAGCTGGCACAAACCTAACGGCGGTTATTTCGTAAGCTTTGACGGCATGAACGGTACTGCAAAGCGCATAGTTCAGCTGTGCAAAGAAGCAGGCGTTACTCTGACAGGCGCAGGTGCAACTTTCCCCTACGGCAAAGACCCTGACGACAAGAACATACGCATCGCACCTACTTTCCCCTCTGTTGAGGAACTTCAGAAAGCAATGGATATTTTCGTATGCGCAGTAAAGCTGGCATCGGCAGAAGTTCTCGGCGCATAAACCACGAACCAAACTCCACTTGAATATAGCTGACTAAGGGGCAGAGCGCTTTTTAAAGCAAGGCGCTTTGTCCCTTAGTTATTATCTCTTATCTCTCATCTCTTATCTGTTATTTAATTTCTTATTTTTAAAAATTGATTTGTGTGTTTATCGCTTTACTGCGACTTGACAAAGCAGGATAAATATAGTATAATAGAAATAGTTTTTAAAGAAAGGAATGTTTATCCTATGGGAATGACACTCACAGAAAAAATACTTCGTGCTCACCTTGTTGACGGCGAGTATGTCAAGGGCGAGGAGATCGGCATAAAGATCGACCAGACTCTTACTCAGGACGCAACGGGAACTATGGCTTACCTTGAATTTGAGGCTATCGGCATACCCCGTGTTAAGACCGAACGCAGCGTGGCTTATATCGACCACAACACTCTCCAGTCGGGCTTTGAGAATGCTGACGACCACCGCTTCATCGGCTCTGTTGCAAAGAAGCACGGCATTTATTTCTCACGCCCCGGCAACGGTATCTGCCATCAGGTACACTTAGAGCGTTTCGGCGTTCCCGGCAAAACACTTATCGGCTCTGACTCTCACACACCCACAGGCGGCGGCATCGGCATGATCGCTATCGGTGCAGGCGGTCAGGACGTTGCAGTTGCAATGGGCGGCGGCGCTTACTACATCACCTGTCCCAAGGTAGTCAAGGTCAACCTCACAGGAAAGCTTTCTCCGTGGGTATCCGCTAAGGACGTTATCTTACAGGTGCTTCGCCTGATGTCCGTTAAGGGCGGTGTCGGCAAGGTCATCGAGTACGTGGGCGAGGGTGTCAAGACCCTTTCTGTTCCCGAGCGTGCGACTATCACTAACATGGGCGCAGAGCTGGGCGCTACGACTTCGATATTCCCCTCTGATGAGATCACTCTCGAATTCCTGAAAGCTCAGGACAGAGCAGACGTTTGGCAGCCGCTCGCAGCCGACCCCGATGCTGAATATGACGAGGAACTGAACATCGACCTGTCTGCACTTGTTCCGCAAGCCGCCTGTCCGCACTCTCCCGACAACGTTAAGACTGTTGAGGAGATCGGCAAGCTGAAAGTCGATCAGGTGTGCATCGGTTCATGCACTAACAGCTCTTTCGTTGACATGATGAAAGTTGCTTACATATTAAAAGGCAAGACTGTTGACCCGTCTGTATCGCTGGCTATCGCTCCCGGTTCTAAGCAGGTTCTGAACATGATCGCTCAGAACGGCGCACTTTCCGACATGATAGATGCAGGCGCACGTATACTTGAATCGGCTTGCGGTCCCTGCATCGGTATGGGTCAGTCGCCTAACAGCGGCGGCGTAAGCTTACGAACTTTCAACAGAAACTTTGAAGGACGTTCGGGAACAAAGGACGGTCAGATATATCTCGTTTCTCCCGAAATGGCGGCAGTTTCCGCTCTCACGGGCTATCTTACCGACCCGAGAGAATACTTAGGCGATATGCCCGAGTTCAAACTTCCCGCACATTTCGTTATCAACGACAACATGGTAGTTCCCCCTGCTTCCGAGGAGGAAATGGACAGCGTTGAAGTGCTGAGAGGTCCGAACATCAAGCCTTTCCCCGAGACAAGTCCTCTTGACACCGACATCGAGTGCGGCGTTTCACTTAAAGTCGGCGACAACATCACCACCGACCACATCATGCCGGCAGGCGCAAAGATACTCCCTCTGCGCTCGAATATCCCGAAGATCTCCGAGCATTGCTTCACAGTTTGTGACGAGGACTTCCCGAGAAGAGCAAAGAACATGGGCAAGTCGATAATCGTGGGCGGCTCGAACTACGGTCAGGGTTCATCACGTGAACACGCAGCACTTGCACCGCTGTACTTAGGCGTTAAGGCTGTTCTTGTAAAGAGCTTTGCACGTATACACAGAGCTAACCTTATCAACGCAGGCATACTTCCGCTCACTTTCGTGAACGAGGCTGACTATGACAAGATAAGTCAGGGCGACCAGATCGAGATAAAGGGCGTTCGTGCTTCTGTTGAGGGCGACAAGACTGAACTTACAGTCGTTGACAAGACCGCAGGCATTGAGATACCCGTACTTTGCGAGCTGACAGGACGCACCAAGGATATTATCCTTGCAGGCGGTCTGCTTGATTACACAAGAGTTCAGCTGGAGAACAAGTAAGATAATAATTAGGAGACAACATCATGGCAAGAAGCAAATATATCCCTGGCAACGGATGTGTGCTGACACTATTCTGCGCAGAGTGTACAGTGCTGGCAGAAACGGGCATTGCACAGAAATACTTTTTCGATCCTTATGACGGCACTCCCGACCATAAATACATACTGATAGCCTTTGTAGTCGGCGGTACAGTCTGCTTTTTAGCAGGAAAGGCGATATTCGCACTTATCAAAGATAAATTGTTCAGCGGTGACTTTTCAAAGGCTGTCAAGCTGGACAAGACTTTGATGTTTCTGTCTTTGCTGATAACAGCGCTTTTGATCTCGTTCTTTTCATGGAAAAGCGTTTTTGCAGCAGGTCGGTAAAATGAGTACACACGGAAATCTGCGCCACGCCCGATACCGAAAGGGCAATGGGATAGCAATAATGCTCTTTTCCTTTGAATGGCTGGTACTTACCCTTACGGGGCTGACGGAAAATATGTTTTTCGGCAGTTCAAAAGATGCGCTTGATCCTGACTTTGCGGCGATAGGAATTGCCTTATTCGGAGGACTTATCGTCACAGGTATCATCGGCAGGGCACTGTTCGGCTGGTTCACAAAGATATTCTTCGGCGGTGACGAGGAAAAAGCTAAACGCATCGACAAGATCATGACTGTTGCTGTGATGCTTCTGTGGATGGTAGTTTTCTGCTACGGGATAAATATGTTGCAGAAACGGCTTTAAGACTTTAGAACAAAATGACATCAGTTATAGAGAAAGAAAATGGTGCAGAAAAATGGACAACAAAGATAAAAAATATCAGCAGGCAATGGAAGAATTTGAGCGTATGCGTATACGTGGCGAGCAGCAGCGCATCAGGGACGAGGAAGAAGTAAGACGCAGGCGTGAACACATAGCGAGATTCGGCACAGGCGGGCGAAACAGCTACCGTTCTCCCGAGGAGCAGATGGACGATCTTATCGACTCTCTCCCTGGAATAGTCGGAGCGGTGTTCGGGCTTGCGGTAGCCTATATGCTCAAAGCGCATGAAATGGGCATCTATATCATGCTCGCATCGGCAGGCTTTTACGGCGGAGTGTTTGTCAAGCACAACGCTTTCGGCGGTGAGAGCGCAGTAAGTGCGTTCAGAAGCACCATGCCTGCGCTTTTTATCGCAATGGCAGGTGTCATCGCAGGCTTTATAAGTCTGTTCGTTGCTGTTGATATATTTTAAAGGAGGAAAAGACCAATGGCAAAAATTCAGATGAAAACGCCGCTCGTTGAAATGGACGGCGACGAAATGACCAGGATTATCTGGCAGGAGATAAAGGATATTCTTCTCACGCCTTATATCGACTTAAAGACCGAGTATTACGATCTGGGACTTCCCAACCGTGAAAAGACAAAGGATCAGGTGACAGTCGATTCTGCAAACGCTACCAAGAAGTACGGCGTTGCGGTAAAGTGCGCAACTATCACCCCGAACGCCGCAAGAATGCCCGAGTATAACCTCTCGCAGATGTGGAAGTCGCCTAACGGCACTATCAGAGCTATGCTTGACGGAACTGTTTTCAGAGCGCCTATCTTAGTCAAGGGCATCACACCCTATATCCCCACATGGACTAAGCCTATCACTATCGCACGTCACGCTTACGGCGATGTTTACAAGAAC
>CAMVRM010000080.1 GCA_947169885.1 uncultured Ruminococcus sp. | reverse complement strand
AAGCCACATCAAAAATCGGCATTCCAAAACGCATTATCAAAAGTACACAAAATGATAGAACATCACAAAATAGGGTAGAAGCACCAAAATGCCGATTTTTATTTTTCGGAACAGCGAAAGCGTATTCCGAAAAAGAACCCCAAATGTCCGCAAGGACATTAACCCACAATGTCCGACAAGGACATTAAACCAAAACGAACGTGCAATGCAGACAAGAGACAAGAGATAAAAGATAAGATTATGACATCTTGTCACTGTTTCTTGTTGGTGATATAATGTTACAATTCTGTCGAAATGTTACGAAACATCGGCGGCAGGGTTGACAAAACTAACGTAAATTGGTATAATTCTATTAGATAGAAAATGGAAGGAGTGAACGCAGATGAAAAATATGCTTTTCATCTATAATCCACGTTCGGGCAAGGGGCTGATCCGCAATAATCTTTTTGAGATAATAAATATATTCACAAGCGGCGGTTATCAGGTCACAACTTACCCGACACAAATGCCTAATGACTGCTATCGGATCATAAACGAGTCGGGCATGAAATACGATATGGTGACTGTCAGCGGCGGCGACGGCACGCTCAGTGAGGCTGTACACGCCCTTATGGGTCTGCCGATAAAAATTCCGCTGGGCTATATCCCCGCAGGCTCGACAAACGACTTTGCATCATCAATGAGTATCCCGAAAAACATGGAAGAAGCCGCTCAGGACATCATTGACGGTGTGTTCTTTGAATATGATGTCGGGAAATTCAACGATAGATATTTTGTTTACGTTGCGGCTTTCGGAATGTTCACCGATGTTTCGTATGAAACTTCGCAGGATGTCAAGAACCTTATAGGTCACGCCGCTTATATCGTTGAGGGCATACGCCGACTTCCTAATTACCGTGGTGTTGAAATGACTATCGAACATGACGGCGTTACCGAAACGGGCAATTTTATTGTCGGGCTGGTGTCAAACTCAAAACAGGTCGCAGGCATGAAGTTCCTGCTCGATGACAGCGTGTATTTTGATGACGGTCTGTTTGAGGTGTCGCTTGTGCGCACTCCTGCAAACCCGATAGCTCTGCAACAAACACTCAACGATGCCATAACCAACCGTCTGAATACCAAGAATTTCCTGACGTTCAAGACTTCAAAAGTCAAGTTCACTACCAAAGAACCCCTTGCATGGACACTTGACGGCGAAGCAGGCGGTTCTCACACCGAAATGGAGATAAGCAATATCCGCCGTGCGATAAAGCTTGTTATCAAGCCCAACGACAACACCGATCAGCAGCAGCTTATCGACGAAATGAAAAAACAGTGATGTTCTTATAGGGTATTAAAACCCTGTTACACGGTAAAAGTTTTCCAAACCTTAACACAGGGTAAAGCTTTATTGACAGTAAACGTTTAACGTGATATAATACATAATGTCAGGAGACAACAAGAAAAAAAGAAAAAGACAACAAACAAAAAGAAAAAAGAGAGAAAGAAAAAAACATTTACCTTCCACCCTTCGCCCGAGAGACTTACCCCGCTCTCGGGTATCTTTTTGTCCTCGGGTCCTCGGGGTCCTCGGGCGGACGGCTCGATGCCCTCGCACTTTCGGTAGTGCAGACTATTTCATTTGTGCGGCTCGGGGGTCCTCGGGCGGACGGCTCTTATCCCTCGCATATTCATTTTGTTTAAGATGAAAGTGTGTTCGGCTCGGGGCTTTCAATAGATAAGAGATATGCGATAATAAGTCAGATATAAGAGATAAAATATATTAGATCATGTTTTTTCTCCAAAGCTCTTACTGTTGTTTTGTGTCAAACGTGAAAAGTTCGTTACAAAATGAGAAAAATTTCAAGGTTATTGTTTTAATGTGTTGACAAAATCAGAATAATCGGTTATAATATATACTGAGAAATTATTATTGGTTCGCCAAAAGAAGGATATGATAAAATGAGCAGTTTTAATGACAGAAATACTCAGCCTGCCGAAAGAGTTACTCTTGCAGGCATCGCAGCTATTATAGTCGTGGGCGTTTTCGTTGTCTGCGTTATACTGATCCTTGCGAAAAGTCTGTTCCCCTCAAACGAAAGCACCGTTACTGACGAAGTTTTCACAGGCACAAAGTCAACAACAAGCTCAGTTGCGGCTGTCGATCCAAAATCTGATGAGTCCGCTGCACCTGCTGAGGACAGTTCCTCCGAGGAAGAGGGCGGCAAGATAATCGACGAAAGCGAGGCTTCATTCGACAGTTCCTCCGCTCCCACTTACAGCAGTGAGGATTCGAGCAGTGATACCGACAGCGAAGAAGACCCCTCTTCTGTTGAACTTGGTGAAGTCGCTTACCTGACACAGACCGCTTATCTGCGTTCGTCAGGCGATGAGAACGCCGAACCCCTCCTTTCGATAGCCGCAGGCGAGGAAGTGACGGTCATCGAGCGTTCGTCGAGCAGTGAGTATGTCCATGTTAACTATATCGGCTATGACGGCTATGTCTGGTACGGCTATCTCGGCTGATAAAATGTAAGAATATACCGATGAAAAAACTTTGCACGATAGCACTGCCGAGCGGTCAGCTTGATTATCTGCTGGACATCGGCAAGCGCTCAAACGCATACCTGAACATTCGTGATGGCGTTGTAACAGTGCGCCTGCCTCTCAGCGGAACGCCTGCCGATGCCGAACGGCTTATCCGTTCTCACGAAAGCTGGATAAGGGAAAAACTTGGTCAGCTGTCCGAGCGTTCACAGCTTCCGAAAAGCTTTGATGACGGCGAGCAGTTCTCACTTCTGGGCAGGAAAGTCACCCTGCGCATAACTGACAGTGCGGAATACCGTGAGCCTGAACTTGCGGACGGCGTTCTGACGGTCTACGCCGCAAAGACCATGACCCGTGCAGATGCACAGCGGCTGTTTTCCAGGTACGTCTGCGGCATCTGCGAAGAATGTGTCATGCGTGCGTTCAACAAATATTCCCCAAAGCTAGGTCTGTCCCCAAAAAAGATCACGTTCAAGTACATGACCTCACGCTGGGGAAGCTGTTCTTCAAACGGCAACATCTCCATAAATATCCGTGTAGTCTGCTTTGAGCAGGAGTGCATCGACTATGTGGTCATACACGAACTATGCCACTTAAAGCACATGGATCACAGCGAGCGCTTCTGGGCGCTTGTCTCCACCTGCTGTCCCGACTACAAACGTCTGAGAGAACGCATGAAACACTGACAATTAATAAAAAACGGCATTCCGACAGCTTTATTCGGAATGCCGCTTATTTTTTACATTATTTCTTAATTCTTATTGCAGTTCTGTTCGATGAAGTCTTTCATTTTCCTGAAACTTTCGGCACTTATGTCATGCTCCATTTTGCAGGCATCTTCGGCTGCTACTTCGGGGTCAACGCCTAAGCCGACCAGCCAGTCGGTGAAGAAGCGGTGGCGTTCGTAGATAGTCTCGGCGACCTCACGTCCTGCATCAGTGAGCGTTATAAAACCGCCGTTGTCCACTTCGATAAAGCCGCCCTCACGCAGTATGCCCATTGCACGGCTCACGCTGGGCTTTGACAGCTCCATTTCGTGTGCGATGTCTATTGATCTTACCGAGCCTTTCTTCGTGTGCAGGATAAGTATTGTTTCAAGATAATCTTCGCCTGATTCATGTATCTGTTTAGCCATTTCCATGACTCCTTTCTTGATTAGTCTAAGGACCTGTTATAATGCACTTTAAGATCGTTTTCTATACAAGTCCTTATACCATTGTAACATATTTATTCAGAAAAATCAAGTCTTATTTTACTTTTTTCTGTTTAATATTCCTACTAAACCACTATGAAATAACGTCCGTTTGTTTATTTTCACGAAATTATATAAACCCTATTGACAAACTAGGATTAACGTGCTATAATTACAACAACGAAAGCGAACATATCCTATCTGATAAAAGGGGAATGAATATGAAACTACTTACTATGCGAATGTGACCCTCGCAAATATCTGTTATCACTTACCATTAACGAAAAAACCATAATTTGTTATTTTAATATTTGAAAGGAAAGATATATCATGGCTAACTATAAATTTGAGACTTTACAGCTTCACGCAGGACAGGAAGCACCCGACCCCGTTACCGATGCAAGAGCAGTTCCGATCTACCTCACTTCTTCGTATGTGTTCCACAACTCTCAGCACGCCGCTGACCGCTTCGGTCTGAGAGATGCAGGCAACATCTACGGCAGACTTACCAACCCCACACAGGGCGTTTTTGAAACACGTATCGCAGCTCTTGAAGGCGGACTTGCGGCTCTGGGCGTAGGCTCGGGCGCAGCAGCTCTGACCTATGCTATCCAGGCTGTCGCTCACAAGGGCAATCACATCGTTGCCGCTAAGAACATCTACGGCGGCACTTACAACCTGCTGAAACACACTCTCCCCGAGTACGGCATCGACACCACTTTCGTTGACCCGTTCGATCTGGAAGAACTGGAAAACGCTATTCAGGAGAACACGACAGCCGTTCACATCGAAACTCTCGGCAACCCGAATTCTGAGGTAGTCGACATCGAAGCTGTTGCAAATATTGCTCACAAGCACGGCATTCCGCTTATCGTTGACAACACTTTTGCAACTCCGTATCTTGTTCGTCCGATCGAGTACGGCGCTGACATCGTTATCCACTCCGCAACAAAGTTCATTGGCGGTCACGGCACAACCATCGGCGGCGTTATCGTTGACAGCGGCAAGTTTGACTGGGCGGCATCGGGCAAGTTCCCGTGGCTGACCGAGCCTAACAAGAGCTATCACGGCATAAGCTTTGCAAAGGACGTTGGTGCAGCTGCATACATCACCTATATCCGTGCGATACTTCTCCGTGACACAGGTGCAACGCTTTCGCCCGTTCATGCGTTCATTTTCTTGCAGGGTCTTGAAACTCTGTCGCTGAGAGTTGAACGCCACGTTGAGAACGCTCTGAAAGTCGCTGAGTTCCTTGCATCTCACGAAAAGGTAGAAAAAGTCAACCACCCCTCGCTCTCCTCTGACGAAAAGCAGCAGCTGTTATACAAGAGATACTTCCCCAACGGCGGCGGCTCTATCTTCACATTCGAGATAAAGGGCGGCGCTGAGGAGGCTCAGAAGTTCATCGACAAGCTCCAGCTGTTCTCACTGCTTGCAAACGTTGCTGACGTTAAGAGCCTTGCTATCCACCCTGCTTCCACCACTCATTCCGAGTGCGATGAGCAGGAGCTTGCAGAGCAGGGAATCAAGCCCAACACGATCCGTCTGTCAATAGGCACTGAACACATCGACGACATCATTGCCGATCTGAAACAGGCACTCGACTGATGTGTCCTCGGGCGGACGGCTCATATCCCTCGGTCCTCGGGCGGACGGCTCATTGCCCTCGCACATAAGTTTGTCTAAGACGGACATGAGTGCGGCTCGGGGGCTTGCATGAGAATTGGACTTTTCAGATACTTGTTTGGAAATACTTCTTTAAATAAATACTTCTTTAAAATAAATACTTCTTTGGAATAATACCTCATAGGAATAAAAAAGAACCGTTCGGGAATTTTCTCCCGTGCGGTTCTTTTTCTTTTTATATCAATCAAAACCACCGGTTGAACCGGTGGTTTGATGAAGCCCTATAAGGGCTTGTTA
>CAMVRM010000079.1 GCA_947169885.1 uncultured Ruminococcus sp. | reverse complement strand
ATACGCTCGTTGATGATGATGCCTCTGTTCACTTCACAGTCTGCCTGAGCCGCAAGGGAAGTTTCGGCACGAACGCCGACTGCAAGCACCAGAATGTCAAAATCCACCTGCGCACCGCTTTTCATATGGGCGGTGTTTTTGCTGAATTTAACGGCGGTGTCGCCCAGCATGAAGCTTATACCGTGGCTTTCGAGATGCGACTGCATGACTGCCGCACATTCGCTGTCCAAGATAGACGAAAGTACTCTGTCCGCAAGGTCACAGACGGTGACAGAACCGACACGTTCACGTATGCCCTCGGCGCACTTCAAGCCGATAAGACCGGCGCCGACTATCAGCACACGGCTCTTTGGATCAAGCACTTTTTCAAGTGCAAGGCTGTCGTCAAGGGTCATGAAAGTGAACTGTTTTTCAACCGTTTCAAGCCCCTCGAACTTAGGCACGAACGGGGAAGAACCCGTGCAGAGACATACTTTGTCGTATTTGATCTTCGTGCCGTCCGAAAGCTGGGCGGTGAGTTTTTTGTGGTCAAGCTTTTTTGCTCTGCCGTAGATAAGCTTGACGTTGTTCTTTTCGTAGAAATCCTCGGGGCGGTAGAGCATCTTTTTGGTGTCTGTTTTTCCCTCTAAATAGTAGGAAATGAGCGGACGGGAATAAACGTGGTGTTTTTCCGCCGAGATAACGGTTATGCCGCTTTCCTTGTCGATACTGCGTATGCCCTCGATACAGCCTGCCGCCGCAGTGCCGTTGCCGATGATAAGATATTCGTTCATTTTCCTCACCTCTCCTCGTAAACTATCGCATTGTTGGGACATCCCTTGACGCAGGCAGGCTCGCCGCAGCTGTTTTCAAGGCACAATTCGCACTTCTGAGCCGCCCCGTTTGCGCCTGCCGCAACTGCACCATACGGACATACCAGCACGCAGGTAAGACAGCCGACACATTTGTCCCTGTTTATCTTTATAACGCCATCCTGAACTGAGATAGCGCCTGCTATACAGCTTTTTACGCAAAGGGGATCGGTGCAGTGACGGCATGAAACGGCATAAGTTATGCCCCCGTCCTCCTCGATATGCACATTCGGAAAAATTGGCTTGCCTTTGAGCGCCTTTACCATGCTGTCAATGCCCGAGTTTGCATAAGCGCAGTTGTATTCGCACAGGTGACAGCCGAGACACCATTCTTCATTAACATAAACTCTTTTCATAACAATGCCTCCTTACTCACCTGCGTGGGAAATGCCGAGTATTTCAAGTTCTTTTGCGGTAAGCCCGACACCTCTGAGCATCAGCCTGTTCCCACGCAGACTTTCGATAGAATTTATACCCATGCCGCCCATAAGTTCCTTTATCTCGTGCCGCCATGCGTTCATGAGATTCACAAGGCGCTGTGAACCTATATCGGGATTTAGCCGCTTTACAAGGTCGGGACGCTGAGTTGCGATGCCCCAGTTGCACTTGCCGCTCTGACAAGTCCTGCACAGATGACATCCGAGTGCAAGCAGTGCCGCAGTCGCAACGTATACCGCATCAGCGCCCAGTGCAACAGCCTTAACCACGTCTGCCGCCGAGCGCACGCTTCCGCCGACTACCAGCGAAACATTGTTGCGTATTCCCTCGTCACGAAGTCTCTGATCGACTGCCGCAAGTGCAAGTTCTATCGGGATACCAACGTTGTCACGGATACGTGTGGGAGCAGCACCCGTGCCGCCTCGGAAACCGTCTATCGCTATGATGTCCGCACCGCTTCTTGCGATACCGCTTGCGATTGCGGCGATGTTATGGACTGCCGCAACTTTTACGATTATCGGCTTTTTGTATTCCGTTGCTTCTTTGAGCGAGAACACAAGCTGGCGCAGATCTTCGATCGAATAAATATCGTGGTGAGGAGCAGGGGAGATAGCGTCAGAACCCTCGGGTATCATTCTTGTTCGGGAAACGTCGCCCACGATCTTCGCACCGGGGAGATGACCGCCGATACCCGGCTTTGCGCCCTGACCCATTTTGATCTCGACAGCCGCCGCCGCTTCAAGATAATTCTTGTGAACGCCGAAACGTCCCGAAGCCACCTGAACTACCGTGTTGTCGCCGTAAACGTAAAAATCCTCATGCAGACCGCCCTCGCCCGTGTTGTAGTAGATGCCGAGTTCTGTTGCCGCTCTTGCGAGTGAAGCGTGAGCGTTGTAGCTTATCGAGCCGTAGCTCATAGCCGAGAACATAACAGGCATGGAAAGTTCGAGCTGTGGGGGAGTTTCGGTGATGATGTCGCCGTTTTCGTCACGTCTTATCCTGTCAGGCTTTTTGCCGAGGAAAACTCTTGTCTCCATAGGTTCACGCAGTGGGTCGATAGGAGGATTCGTGACCTGTGAAGCGTTTATAAGTATCTTGTCCCAGTAAACGGGGAGCGGTTTCGGGTTGCCCATTGAGGACAGCAGAACGCCGCCGCTGTTTGCCTGTTTGTAGACTTCCTTGATAGTTTCGTCAGACCAGTTGGCGTTCTCACGCAGGCGGCAGTCGCTCTTGATTATCTTCAAGGCTCTTGTGGGACATAGTGACACGCACCTCTGACAGTTGACGCATTTTGTCTCGTCAGCGAGCATCTTGTTCAGGTCGCTGTCAAAGAAGTGTACTTCGTTGGCGCACTGTCTTTCACAGACACGGCAGGCGATACAGCGGTCGGTGTTGCGCACTACCTCAAATTCGGGATATATAAATTGTTCTCTCATCAGAATCTACCCTCTTTCACTCTCACTATAACAGGCTCGCCGCCTGCGGGTGCGTAGAAATTTTCGGCATCGGGTTCCATGACCCTTACAGCCGCTTCTTCGCTTGCGATAAACACACGGTCATCCTTTTCAGCGGTTATCATCGAGCGGAGTTTCAGGCGGTCATTGAGCGCCATAAGTCCGCCGTCCCAGCCGTAAACTATCGAGAAAGGACCTGTGATGAGCAGGCTTGGGAACACCTGTCTTAAATAAGTAAGGCGTTCCTTTTCTTTTTCGGGACGGTTGCTGATAGTCGTCCAGAAAGGTGCGGCGATGACGGAAGCGGCTTCTTCGAGCGAAAGTCCCTGCCGTCTTATAAGGTAATCGAGGATATAGGTTATGACCTCGGTATCCGTCTGCAAGGTACATTTATAACCGAACATTTCGATATAGCGGCGGTTGGCATCGTAGGAAGAAATTTCGCCGTTATGCACAACCGAGGAATCCAGCAGTGAGAACGGGTGAGCGCCGCCCCACCAGCCGGGGGTGTTTGTGGGGTATCTGCCGTGAGCAGTCCATGAATAGCCCTCATATTCTTCAAGCTTATAGAAAACGCCTACGTCCTCGGGGTAGCCGACTGCTTTGAAACAGCCCATGTTCTTGCCGCTGGAGAAAACGTAAGCGCCTTTCATCTCTGTGTTTATCTTCATGACTGTGCGAGCGGTGAACTCGTTTTCGTCCACCTGTTCGCTTGCCACCATTGATTTAAGAGGTGCGCAGAAGTATCTCCATATAATAGGTTCATCGGTTATCTGTGGGATCTTTCTTGTAGGGATAAGTTCGCCCTTTACTATCTCGAAGCGTTCCTTTAAGTAAGCCTCGCACTCCTTTCGTGTTGAGCGGTGGTCAAAGAAAATGTGGAACGCAAAAAGGTCTTTATATTCGGGGTAGATACCGTAAGCCGCAAAGCCGCCGCCCAGACCGTTTGAACGGTCGTGCATAGGTTTCATTGCGTTATAGATAACGTCGCCCGTTATACCCTTGCCTTCACGGGAAATGACTGCGGCGATAGCGCACCCCGACGGGATACGCACTTGTCCTTCAAGTTTCATATAATCTCTCTCCTTAAAAAAAGATAAAAGCGCTCACCCTCAGCAGTGCCTGCTTTTTTCAAGCACTGTTAAGAATGAACGCCTTTGCTCAATAGATATGGATCGTTATGCAAGTATCATATCACTAAAATTCATTTTTGTCAATAGATTTTTTGAATTTCGGCATAATATGCAAGTTATTGACGAAAATCCTGCATAAGTTTGTGACAATCGTTGCTTGACAAAAGTTCCGTCATGGTGTATAATGCTAAACATAGAGGCAAGGACGTCTCGAAGATCATCTTCGTGAACGTCCTTGTCTCTTTTTTGTTGGATAACGGAATAAGGTCTGAGGTATGATGAGGATTTAGATATGTTGTTTCATCTGAGGTTTATTTAATGTCTTTATTTCTTATCTATTATCTCTTATTTCTTATTTATTTTTGATTGGAGGAAACTACTATGAGTGCAGTTACTGAAATTTTCGCAAGCAAGGTCTTTGATGACAGAGTTATGAAATCCCGCCTTTCCGCAAAGGTCTATAACTCCCTTAAAAATACTATCGAGATCGGCGAGAAACTTGACATCACTGTTGCTAATGCAGTCGCTGAGGCTATGAAAGAATGGGCTCTCGAACAGGGCGCAACTCACTATACTCACTGGTTCCAGCCCTTAACAGGTATCACCGCCGAAAAACATGACAGCTTTATCTCTCCCTCTCCCGACGGACGTGTTATCATGGACTTCTCGGGCAAGGAACTTATCAAGGGCGAACCTGACGCTTCCTCCTTCCCCTCGGGCGGTCTGCGTGCGACTTTCGAGGCAAGAGGCTATACCGCTTGGGATCCCACTTCTTACGCTTTTATCAAGGGTAAGACGCTCTGTATCCCTACCGCTTTCTGCTCCTACGGCGGCGAGGCACTCGATAAGAAAACACCTCTCCTGCGCTCTATGCAGGCTCTCAATAAGCAGGCTCTGCGTATCTTGAAGCTGTTCGGTAATGAAAATGTGCGCCACGTTACGACTTCCGTAGGTCCTGAACAGGAATACTTCCTTATCCCGAAAGAACTCTACGATAAGAGAAAAGACCTTATCTATACAGGACGCACTCTGTTCGGCGCAAAGCCCCCGAAAGGTCAGGAACTTGACGATCACTACTTCGGCGTTATCAAGCCCAGAGTTGAAGCTTATATGACCGACCTGAACGATGAACTCTGGAAGCTGGGTATCCTTGCGAAAACTCAGCATAATGAAGTTGCACCTGCTCAGCACGAACTTGCACCTATCTATGGCACGACAAATATCGCTACCGACCACAACCAGCTTACTATGGAGATCATGAAGAAAGTCGCTCAGAAGCACGGTCTTGTATGTCTGCTCCACGAAAAGCCCTTTGATGGCGTGAACGGTTCGGGCAAGCACAATAACTGGTCTATCTCCACCGACACGGGCGTGAATCTGCTCACCCCGGGTGAAACACCATATGAGAATGCTCAGTTCCTGCTGTTCCTGTGTGCGGTCATCAAGGCTGTTGACGATTATCAGGATCTTCTGCGCATATCTGTTGCAACGGCAGGCAACGACCACCGTTTAGGTGCAAATGAAGCTCCTCCTGCGGTAATTTCTATCTTCTTGGGAGATGAACTTGAAGGTATTTTAGAAGCTATCGAGTCTGACAAGCCTTATGAGGGCGTTGAAAAGACTGTCATGAAGCTTGGCGTAAGCGTTCTGCCGAGGTTCACAAGAGACACCACCGACCGCAACCGCACTTCGCCTTTTGCATTCACGGGCAACAAGTTCGAGTTCAGAATGGTGGGTTCTGCTGACAGCATCGCCTGTGCAAACATCATGCTCAACTCGGCTGTTGCGGAAAGCCTGCGCATCTATGCCGACAGACTGGAACAGGCAGAGAACTTTGAGGACAAGCTTCATGAGATGATAAAGAAAACTATCACCGATCACAAGCGCATCATCTTCAACGGCAACGGCTACGATGACGCATGGATAAAAGAAGCCACCGAGGAAAGAGGACTGCTGAACCTGCGCACTACTCCCGACGCTATCCCTCACCTTATGGACGAAAAGAATGTGAAGATGCTCACTCTGCACAAGGTATTCACCGAAGCGGAACTGAGGAGCAGAACTGAGATAACGCTCGAAAACTACTGCAAGCAGGTCATCATCGAAGCGAACACCATGGAACAGCTTGCACGCAGAGACATTCTTCCCGCTGTCGGGGAGTATGCGGCATTCGTGGCAAGGTCTGCGGCTGAGAAGAAGGCGGTTGTCCCCGAACTTGCTCTTGAATACGAAACAAGGACAGTAAAGCGCCTGACAGAACTTTCGGCTGACGCTTACAAGGCACTTGACCTGCTTGACAGTGTTCTTGAAAAGACAAAGCACACAAAGGACGTTATCGAGACAGGCTATCTTATCCGTGACGAACTGTTGGGAGCAATGGCTGCACTGCGCACCGCCTGCGATGAAGCCGAAACTCTCACAGCCGCAAAGTTCTGGCCGTTCCCGACTTATGACGAACTTCTGTTCGGAGTAAGGTAAACGAAGTTAAAATAATAAATCAGAGATAAGAAATAAGGTATCATTGCTCAGTCTTGTTTCTTATTGCTGTCTGAACAACATTGTTTATAGTTTTTGCCGTCCCGAAAAAAGCATGACAGATCGAACAACTTCAAGTGGAACTCCAAAGGCGGCAAAATACATCAAATATCACGCAACGAGGGAATGGCTAACGGCTGTTCCCGAGTTGTGCTTTATCTAAATAAGAAATTAGAAATAAGAAATAAGAAAGGTAGAGTTCGCATTGCGGACAAATATAAAAACTATAAATGAGCGGTTTTGTTAAAATATACAAATGAAGCAAATGAAGCGTAATCGCGCGTAAGCGACTTAGCGCACTCCGGTTGCGCTAGACCGGCGAGGTTTGG
>CAMVRM010000078.1 GCA_947169885.1 uncultured Ruminococcus sp. | reverse complement strand
TATGACCCTCTGCTTGTAAGGCAGATGCTCTCCCAGCTGAGCTAAGCTTCCATATTTTTTAGGTTTTTAAGTGTCTTGCTCTTTTCAACGTATTATATTATATCACTGAATTTCGATTCTGTCAATACCTTTTTTCACTTTTTTTCTCAGAAATTGTACTTTTGTATACTTTCACAAAATCAGCACCTAAATTTTCGTGAGTATTGTATATATCATATCATTTAAAGATGTGTTATAATAATATATGAAAGTAAAACAAGCAGGACAGTATATTTTTTTCAGCGCAAAATGTTTTTTCGTGGAGTTGATATTTATGAAAAAAAGGCTCTTATCATTCATAATAGTTTTATGCGTTGCATTCGGTCAGACGGCTTTGCTGTCCTCGGCGGCATCGTATGAAGTACAGTCAAGGGGCATGATCCATTTCGATATGGCTTTCGACACGCTCACGCTCATCAACAACGAGCGCAAGGCAAGCGGCGCAAAAGCCCTCGTCATGGACAAGACCCTCATGAACACCGCTCTCCAGCGTGCGGCTGAACTGAGCGTTGTCTTTTCGCACAAGCGTCCCGACGGCAGGAGCTGTTTTGACGGCTTCTCTTATGCAGGCTCGGCAGCTGAGAACATCGCTTACGGCTTTGGCTCTGCAAACGATGTTTACAAAGCGTGGAAAAGCTCGGACGGACATCACACAAACTATATAAATAAAGCTTACACACGCACAGGTCTGGGCTGTATGTATATCAACGGTACTTACTACTGGGCGCAGGTGTTCGATAATTCTTCCTCAATAACCGAATTCAAAAAACAGAGCAACTACAAAGCGACTAAGGCTGTCCCTGTCACCGAGGAAATATTCAAGTCTTATGCGCCTGCTTCATTGCCGACCGTTTCGGAGATCTCTTATGACAGTTACGCTGACACGACCGTTAAGTGGACTGCAAGCACTAACACCAACGGTTACAGAGTTTACCGCTATGACACCACCACAAGGCTCGAAAAAGTTGTTGCAACTATGGACGAGCCTGCTTCGCTCTCATATCTCGACAGCGGCGTAAAAGGCGGCTGGACTGTGCAGTACAGGATACGCCCCTACAAAAAGACGGGCGACATAACCGCATGGGGCAGTTACTCAAAGAGCAGGTCAGCTCTCATCAAGCCGAAAGTTCCAAGCTTTGTTGAGTCGTCTGCCACTGCCAACAGCGTATACTTAAAGTGGACTAAGACCAACTGTGACGGTTTCAGACTGCTGGTACTCAATCCAAACACAGGCAAGTACAAGCTTGTCGCTGTGACCGACAAAAACACCAACAGCTACACCGTAACGGGTCTTTCGCCCAACACCGAATACAGCTTTTATGTCAGAACATTCTATCTGCCTGCAAAGACTTATATTTACAGCGCTTACTCCGAACCCTGCACAGTCAGGACTTCGGGCAGTGCCGCAAAGATAAGTTCCGAGTTCTTCGATATGCTCGAAGATGATCAGGCAGAAGAAGCCGCTTAAAATAACATTTTCCGCACAGTCATAGGCTCTCACTAAGGCTGTGCGGATATTTGTGTTTTTGGCTAAAAGGCTCTGCCGCCCGACAGCCCCATTCGCTCCGACCACTCTTTCTCACTGAGTTCGCCGCCTGCGGGGACTGCGCCTGTCATCTCGTTGGCAGATGCGGTGTTCATCATCGGCTCACGGGTGTCCGCACAGCTGTATAGCTGTTCATGCGTGTTGACACGCCGCCTGTAAAGCTCCTGCTGTACCGACATCGGCAGAGAATTATAGAACGCCATTGCCCTGCTGTCCGATTCGAGCAGTTCGGACAAGTCTTTGTATGCCTGCATAAATATCACCTCCACGGCTAATAATATTATCCCTGACCGAAAGGATATTATCACAGGTAATTTTTTGAAACGAACGGAGTTTTTTATGACTTTGACCAACATACTTCTTGCGGCTGAACTTTTTCTTCTTCTGCAATTTTTAAATCCCCTGCCCGAACTCAACCTCGGCAACGCATTGGGGATAATTTACTCGTCAGCGGCGATACTCTTAACACTTTACCCTGCTTTCTGCCCTGCGCTCACTTATGCGTTTATCATACTGTCGGTCATATTAGCTGTCTCAGCCGCTTTTCTCACGAAGCTCATATTCAGCGCCGCCGACAACTCGCCGCCAATTGACAGACCTCTGACGCTTGTTGTGCTGGGCTGCCGTGTAAAGAAAAAACGTCCCTCGAAAATGCTTTGCAGGCGGCTCATGGCGGCGGCAGGATACTTAAACAGCGCACCGCAGGCTGTCTGCATAGTTTCGGGCGGAAAAGGCACTGACGAAGAAATATCCGAAGCGCAGGCGATGTTCACCTATCTGACAGAACACGGCATCTCTGCCGACCGGATAATCATGGAAGACCGTTCGAGGACAACTGCCGAAAATCTGAAATTTTCACAGCAGATAATAAAAGAACGCTCACTGCCCGAAACGACCGCACTTGTTACCACCGACTTTCACCAGTACCGTGCTGTGATGCTCGCTAAACGCATAGGTATCACGCCTTACGCCGTTTCGTCACACACCGAGGGCAAATATATCCTGACTTATCTTTCCCGTGAATGGCTCGCAATAATCGCTTACAGTATCATAAAAACAAAATGACCCCATGAGGAACATGATGAAATGCTCCCCACGGGGTCTTTTTTAGTCAAGTTCAAACGCACCTGTATAAAGCTGGTAGTATTTGCCTTTTTCTTCGATAAGCTTTTTGTGACTGCCACGCTCGATTATGCGTCCCTGTTCAAGCACCATGATAACATCGGAGTTCCGAACAGTGCTGAGTCGGTGTGCGATAACGAACACAGTACGTCCGTACATAAGTCCGTCCATGCCCCTCGAAACAAGCGCTTCGGTACGTGTGTCGATAGATGAAGTCGCTTCGTCAAGTATCATAACAGGCGGGTCTGCAACTGCGGCTCTTGCTATCGAGATAAGCTGACGCTGACCCTGCGACAGATTCGCACCGTTGCCCGTGAGAAGCGTGTTATAGCCCTCGGGCAGACGTGTTATGAAGTCGTGCGCATTCGCAAGCTTTGCCGCCGCTATGCACTCCTCGTCAGTCGCTTCAAGATTTCCGTAGCGGATATTGTCCATGACCGTTCCCGTAAAGAGGTTAACGTCCTGCAAAACGATACCCAGCGAGCGGCGAAGATCGTCTTTCTTTATCTTGTTGATATTTATGCCGTCATAGCGTATCTTGCCGTCAGCGATGTCATAAAAGCGGTTTATCAGGTTGGTGATAGTTGTCTTGCCTGCGCCCGTAGCACCCACGAATGCGACTTTCTCGCCGGGGTTTGCGTATATCGAGACTTCATGCAGAACGATCTTGCTCGGAACATAGCCGAAGTCAACATCGTTAAGTTCAACTTTGCCCTCAACTTTCGTAAGTGTGGTAGTGCCGTCCTGATGAGGGTGCTTCCAAGCCCAAACGCCTGTGCGTTCCTCACATTCGACAAGTTCGCCCGAGTTGTTGAACTTTGCATTGACAAGCGTTACATATCCGTCATCTGTTTCGGGTTCTTCGTCGATAAGGCTGTAAATTCTCGTTGCGCCTGCCATAGCCATTGCAACTGCGTTTATCTGCTGTGACACCTGAGAGATGTTGTTGCAGAACTGTCTTGTCATGCCGAGGAATGTTACAACTACCGAAATGTCAAGCAATGCACTGCCGTTTATCAGTGTCGAGATCGAAAGATTCGGCACTTTAAGCACCATGAGCAGACCGCCCACGAACGACACAAGGATATACATGATGTTTCCGATGTTGCCCATTATCGGCATAAGGATATTTGCGTATTTGTTCGCTTCGTTTGCATCACCAAAAAGCTGTTCATTTATTTTGTCAAAGTCAGCCTTTGTGCGATCCTCGTGGCAGAAAACTTTTACAACTTTCTGACCCTCGATCATTTCTTCGATATAGCCCTCGGTCTTTCCGAGCGACTTCTGCTGTTTTACGAAGTATTTAGCGGAGTTTCCGCCTACTTTTTTCGTCACCATGAACATTGCAAAAACGCCCACGAACACAAGCAGTGTCATCCATATGCTGTAATAGATCATAACACCCAGCAGAACGAGAAGCGTCAGTCCTGCGGTCAGTGCCTGCGGCAGAGCCTGCGAGATGAGCTGTCTCAGCGTGTCGATGTCGTTGGTGTAGTGGCTCATGATGTCGCCGTGAGGGTGCTGGTCAAAATAGCGTATCGGCAGACGCTCCATGTGGCGGAACATCTTCTCACGCATCTTCGCCAAGTGACCCTGTGTTATGACAGCCATGTTGAGCTGCTGGATAAGCGAAGCCGCAATGCCCAGCGCATAGATGACTACCATGGTGATAAATATGGGTTTAAGGTCGCTCATGCAGACTTTAAGCGCTTCCTCCGCAGTCGAGCCTTCCTTTATAAGATCAAGAGCCTTTTCGATGACGGAGACTATGTTCTTTATGAACACCGAAGCCGCCGTGCCTGCGATAGATGTTATGATAAGGCAGACTGAAACAAGTATGAGCCGTCCCGTGTAGTTATGGAACAGTTCGCCGATTATCCTGCCGACCTGCGGCTTTGGAGCGTTAGGGTCTTTAACGTATGGTCTTCTCGGCATTTCAGCTCACCTCCTCATTCTGCTTGTTCTGCGAGGTATAGACCTCTTTGTATATCTCGTTGTTCGCAAGCAGTTCTTCATGCGTGCCGATTGCATTGACTCTGCCGCCGTCAAGCACGATTATCTGGTCTGCGTCCTGTACCGACGATATACGCTGTGCAATGATTATCTTTGTGGTATCGGGTATCTCCTCCGCAAACGCCTTTCTGATAAGCGCATCGGTCTTGGTGTCGACTGCACTTGTCGAGTCGTCAAGAATAAGTATCTTAGGCTTGCCGAGAAGCGCTCTTGCGATACAAAGTCTCTGCTTCTGACCGCCCGAAACATTCGTACCGCCCTGCTCGATATAAGTATCATACTTATCGGGGAAACGCTGAACGAACTCATCAGCCTGTGCCAGTTTGCAGACACGCTCAATATCCTCATCAGTGGCATTCTCATCGCCCCAGCGCAGGTTCTCCTTGATAGTTCCCGAGAACAGCACGTTCTTTTGCAGAACTACCGAAACTTCGCCTCTGAGCGTGTTCAGGTCATAATTTCTTACGTCAACGCCGCCGACTTTCAGTTCGCCGCCCGTAACGTCATAAAGTCTCGGGATAAGCTGGATAAGCGAGGACTTTGAACTTCCCGTTCCGCCGATTATGCCGACAGTCTGCCCCGACTTGATGTGGATATTTATATCTTCAAGCACGTTCTTGTCAGCCTCTGCCGAATATGCAAATTTAACGCCGTTGAAGTCGATACTGCCGTCCTTTACCGAGATAACGGGGTCGGCAGGGTTCTTGATAGTGCTTTCATCGTCAAGCACCTCGGCAACACGCTTTGCGGAAGCTACCGACATCGTTACCATAACGAATATCATCGAAATGAACATAAGGCTCATGAGTATCTGCATACTATAAGTTATCATCGACTGCATATTGCCGACATTCAGTTCTTTACCGCCCGAACCGACTATCTGCTTTGCACCCAAGTAGGATATGCCTAAGATAGTCAGGTGTATGCAGAACTGCATGAGGGGCGCATTGAACGCAAGTATCTTTTCAGCCTTTGTGAAGTCGCCTTTGAGTTCCTGCGAAGCTCTGTCAAACTTGTCGATCTCGTATCTTTCACGCACGAACGCCTTGACAACTCTTATGCCGCTGACGTTTTCCTGAACGCTTTCATTCAGTGCGTCATACTTCTTGAAAAGCTTGTTGAACAGCGGCATAGCCTTTGCGGTCATTATCACCATTCCGATAGCAAGTATCGGCAGAACGATAAGATATACTACCGAGAGCGAAGGTGCCATCATGCTTGCCATTACCAGTGCGAAAATGAGCATGAACGGACTTCTTACCGCAACTCTTATTATCATCATGAATGCGTTCTGGATATTAGTAACATCAGTCGTCAGACGTGTAACGAGGGACGATGTGGAGAACTTGTCGATGTTTGCGAACGAAAAGTCCTGCACCTTATAGAACAGGTCATGGCGCAGGTTCTTTGCGAAACCGCAGGCTGCTCTTGCGCAGTAATAGCCCGAGAGCGCTCCGCACCCCAGCGATGCAAACGCCATAACAAGCATTATCAGTCCGTATTTCAGGACTTGTCCCATATCCGCTCCCTGTTCGAGTGCGTTTACAAGCTTTGCGCTCATAAACGGTATGATACATTCAAGTATTACCTCGAACATAACAAAAAGCGGTGTCAGGATAGTGTCTCTTTTATACTCCCTTATGCAGGAAGCGAGTTTTTTTATCATTCCTTACCTTCCTCCAATTCATAAAGATTTGCCCGAAGTGCATCACACACCTCAAAGAAAATATCAAGCTTTTCCTGCGGAATGCCCTCGGTCATATCACGTTCCAGCTTTTCAAACCATGCTATCATCTCACGGTTTCTTGCTTTCCCCTTTTCGGTGATGATAAGCTTTTTGAGCCTTGCATCGTGAGCGACAGAGCGGCGTTCGATAAAGCCTTTCTGCTCCATGAGCTGTATCATCTTTGACACAGTTGCACGCCGCATACAGAATTTTTCTTCAAGGTCACGCTGAAAAACATCTGTGTCGGCGTGGCTGTCGAGATAGCCCAGTATCCAGCCCCCCGAGCCTGCGATAGCGTCTTCCTCGGAACTCTGCTCTGAAAGTATGCGCCTGTGGATAAGATTTGATATTTGCTTGACCTCAGCGCCGACCCTTTTTATCTGAGGAACATCGTGAGGGTCTGTTGCTTTCTTATTCAAAATACCACCGTCCTTTCGCAAAATTATTGTGCAGATTTGTCAGCCTGTTAACTGTCATAAAGCTGATTGTCAGCTAGCTTACATATTATAACAGACGTTCGGCAAATATTCAATCAATACGAAAACAATTTTCGGTTAATTTTTTATGAATTACTTTCGGCATAATAAATAAAAGATAAGAGATGAGAGATAATAAATAAGAGATAAGAGATAAGAGATAAGAGATAAGAGATAAGAGATAATAAATAAGAAATAAGAGATAAGAAATAAGAAATAATGTGCGCCTTCGGCGTTA
>CAMVRM010000077.1 GCA_947169885.1 uncultured Ruminococcus sp. | reverse complement strand
TGTCCCTCCAAAAAGTAGGGTTCACATCAAACTACCCCTAAGAGAAACAGCATGACCAGCTTACGCCAAACAAAAAAGTAGGGTTTCACATCAAACTAACCCAAAGCAAACTGACAGAAAAGCTTATATTTTGCTATAAATGAGCAGATTTGACAATTTGCACAAAAGTGAACCTTTTGACTGCTTTTGATATGCCGCTTCATTTGTATATTTTAACAAAACCGCTCATTTATAGTATAGTACATAATATACTCCCCACTGTTCCAAATCGACCAATATCTTCGCACATAGGCGAATCTATTGTCGGCTTTAAAACAGAGGGGAGTAAAATACCAAACCGACTATTTTCGGCTATTTTTTCGACTTTCGGATCACAAGGAGGTGTGCTGTGAGCGTTACAAGTCCGCCGACTATAAGAACCAGATAGAAGCTCAGTCCACGGCTTATGAGAAGTGCGGGCTTGACAAGTTCCTTGCCGAATATCTTTCCGAACGACAGCATGAAACAGCCCTCGGTTATGCCTGCCGCTCCGGGTAAGGGGAGCATCTCCACCGCAACGCCTATCATCACCTGCAAGGTCAGTATGTCAAAGTAGCTCACTCCGCTTAGTCCGTATGCCTTATAGACTATCCACGTCACCGAGAAGAGACACAGCCTTTGAGCCGCTGTCAGCAGGAGCGTTTTCACCATGACCGAGGGGTTCTCCTTGACGTAGACCGCCCCCAGCGTGTAGGTGTCGCATATCTTCATTATCTTCTGTGAGTACTTGCCGCTCTTTTTCTCACGGATAAGCCCTTTGCCCGTCAGAATGTCGACTATCTTTATTCCTGCGATGCGCACCTTGTCGGGTCGCCAGAGCAGGAACAAAAGCGCACCGATAAACAGCACGTTCAGCACGAACCCGAGCAGTAACAGCCACCCAAGCCGTCCTGCGTAGTGAAAGACTGTGCTTGCGTTTATCGCCATAAGCAACAGTCCCATTATCACCAGCACGCCTTTATAGGCTATCGTTATCAGCACCATGATGAGCGATGACAGCCCGAGTTTGATGCCGTCCTTGCTCATGTAATACATCTGAGCAGGCTGTCCGCCCGATGCCGATGGCGTTATGCAGCTGAAAAAGAATCCCACGAATGAGTATTTCAGACATTTCAGGAACTTTATGCGCTTGTACTTGAACTGACGCAGGATATACAGGATTATGCAGGATTCACCTGCCACGAATCCGAACACCGAAGCCGCTCCCAGCACTATCCACGGAGGACTTGCCCCCGACAGATCGTGAAGTATCTGCCCCAGCTCCTGACCCTTGAACAAAAGTCTGAACGTCAGCCACAGCATGACCCCGATAAATCCAATATCCACTATGTATTTGAGCGATTTTTTCAGCGTCTGCTTCAATGGCTTTCATCTCCTGTCTTTTTTATATCTATATAATAATTGTACCATATTTCACACAGCAAAGTCAATAGATAAAACAAAAAAGGACTTCCGAGAAAGCCCTTTTTCTGCAAAACGTCCCTGAGACGATTTGAACGTCCGACCCTTCGCTTAGGAGGCGAATGCTCTATCCCCTGAGCTACAGAGACATATGCTGTTTATATATTATATCACATTAAAACGCATTTGTCAACCCCTGTGAAGAAAAGTTTTGCAAAAAAAGCTTTGTGCCTGCACGTTCACGCACAGGCACATATCCCTTAATTCTATAGAATGCAGTATCATGCGGTCAAAACAAACCGCTTTCTGCACATACGGCAGCCGCCGAGCTGCCCGATGCTTGTAAGGCTTGATGTAATGATAACAAACAATTTTCAAGCCCTTCCATACCCTTTATCTAATTATAAACTATTCTGTCTCAGTTGTCAATAGCGTTTCGACAAAATAATATTCTCATTTTAAACAAAATTACAAACTATTATTTGTAGAAAATTAAATATACAAAAGCAAAACATCGTCCGCCGACTTTGACAGACGATGTATCAAACTCACGATATATCGTTATTATTTGCTATTTGGCAATTGTTTTTTCGACATCGGAATAAAGCATTTTCATGAGTTTTTCGCCTGCTATTCCGTTTTCCTCATATCCCATTTTTTTCAGATATGAGTTAGTCGCTCTGAGCGTTCCCTCGCCGAAAATTCCGTTGTCATCGACCTTTGCCGTTATGATGCCTGCTTTGTCCGCAAGTTTCAGCAGAAGCTTATATGCAAGCACTCCGTCGCCCCTGCCGCCTTTTTCAAGACCCTCGGTGTCAAGCACTCTGCCGCACTCAGCCGAAAAGCCGTTAAAACCGCCTGCTTTGATGATCGTGGGATAATCAACATAGCAAATATCCGTGTCGACATTGCCGCTTATCCCCGAAACACGTCCTGTTGAACTGTTCTGCCACATACCGACCGCACCCGACCAGTTAAGACTTGTGCCGTATTCGGCGAGCCACAGCGCATAGCGGCTTGCAGTCTGTTCGGTGAGCATAGTCTGTGCAGGGCTTCTGCTCATATATATCCCTGCGAACCAGCCTTGTTTTTCAAGTTCACCGCAGAAAGCTTCACACATAGCGCTGACAGTCGCCTTGTTGACGAGCGACTTTCCTTCAACATCGAAATAGACGGGATATTCAAGTCTTTTGCCTTTCAGCACCTCAGCGCAGGCGAGAGCTTCACGCTTAGCGTCCGCAGGCGTTACCGCATAGCTGAACCAGTAAGCCCCGACAGGTATGCCGTGTTTTCTGCACTCGGAGTAATTGCGTTCAAAGGACTTATCTTTCTGGTCGGTATAACGTCCGTAGCCTGCCCTGAGTATAACGAAATCGACCTTGTTTTTCAGCTTTGAGAAGTCGGGCGACCCCTGATAAGCCGAAATATCTATACCGTTTTTATAAGACATCTTTCGTTCTCCTTTCGATACATAATATGCAGAAGAACGAAAAAAAGATAATACTATAAATGAGCAGATTTGACAATTTGCATAAAAGTGAACCTTTGGACTGCTTTTGATGTGCCGCTTCATTTGTTAGCTGTTCAAAAGTATTTCCTCGGACTATTTTTGATATACCGCTTCATTTGTCGCTCGTTCGCCGCTGGGCTCACATTGCACAAAGGAAGGCAAGCCGCTCGTAAGGGATAGCCGTGGTCGGTTTATTTGTTGCGAGCGGCTTGATTTTGAATGGAGCTCTGCTCCAAACCTCGCCGGTCTAGCGCAACCGGAGTGCGCTAAGTCGCTTACGCGCGATTCCGCCTCATTTATAGTTCTATCTCTTATCTTTTAAAATAACATCGCCGCAGGCGATACCTTATTTCTTATTTCTTATCTCTTATCTTTTATCTCTTATCTTTTATCTCTTATCTCTTATCTCTTATCTTTATTTGCTTCCTTGTTCGATCTTTTTGATCTCGTCGGCGGAGGCGTTTTTGAGGGAGTAGGTGTCGAAAGCAGGCTCGTCGGGAAGACGTACTTCGATGGAGTTTATCTTCGTGATATACACCGTGCCGTCCAGCATTTCAAGCCCCATTACGTGACCGCCTTTGAGTCTGTCCTCCGAGACAAAGTGCAAATGCCAGCCTGCCGCATTAAGTCCGTCCATGTAGTCGGGATAATAGATGCAGACCAGCGTTCCGCTTATATCTTCAAAGCGGAATTCGTTCTGGATAACGTCCATGAGGTCGCTCAGCGAGGTGTGGTCGGTGCGGCAGGGACGCTCAGAACGTGCGCTCAGACTTCTGAATCTGCCGTCGATGCGGACGATGTGCATACTGTTCAGTCCGAATGCTCCCTCTATCTCAGCGGTAAGATAGGTTTTGAGCGCTTCGATGTCCTTCATTTCGCCGATGCTGATGCCGCCGCTTTTTTCAAGGAACGCCACCGATGAGAACGGCACGCCCATACTGCCGTCAGCTTCGGTCACATTGCCTTTTTCGTCAGCTCTGTAACAGTGACCGTCAGCTACGATCATCTCGCCGTCCATGTTCCTGAAAGTGCCAAGTCCCGTGTTGCCGTGCGCCAGCAGTTCCGAGACATCTATTACCGTCTTTGAATAGCCCATAGAAAGCGCATGGATAGTTGATACCTGATACATTTTTGTCTGTTCCATATTTATCACCTTTTTTGAAGATTTGAATTAAATAATGTGCTGTAAAAGGACAGCACACACTTGTTACTAATTGCTAATTATTATTATACCATTTATTAAACGTTAATGTCAAGTGAATTGAGATATTATTTACACATAAATTCTTAAAATTTTATGAATTTGAAAAATGGAATTATTATTTATGCTTTGCCCTCTTTTTTATTTCTTATTTTAAATAACACCGAAGGCGCACATTATTTCTTATTTCTTATCTCTTATTTCTTATTTAAAAAAATTGATTTGCGTGTGCCCTCACCTTGTAAATGTGACAAATGTAATATCAAAGTCATTACATTCTTCACTTGTGAAAAGGTGTAAAATGTTGTATTATTTATATAACGCAAAACAAAACTCCCGGCAAAGAAAGGAAACATGACTATGGCACAGACAGTTGTAAAGATCGACAGCTTGGTAAAAAGATACAAGGAACTTATCGCTCTTGACCACTTTTCGCTCGAAATTTTCGAGGGTGAGGTGTTCGGACTTCTGGGTCCTAACGGTTCGGGCAAGACTACTACCATAAATTGCCTGCTGTCGCTTTTGAGTTTCGACAAGGGCGAGATAGAGATATTCGGTCAGAAGATGTCCCCCTCGAATTATGATGTTAAATCGAAGATAGGCGTTATCATGCAGAATGTCGCCGTTTTTGACGAACTTACCGTTTATGAGAACATCGACTATTTCTGCGGTCTTTACGTAAAGGATAAGGCGCTGAGAAAGCAGTATGTTGACGAAGCGGTGAAGTTCGTGGGGCTGGAAGAATTCACGAAGTTCTATCCGAAAAAGCTGTCGGGCGGTCTGCTGAGGCGGCTCAACATCGCCTGCGGTATCGCTCACAAACCAAAGCTTATAATCCTTGACGAGCCGACTGTTGCCGTTGACCCTCAGAGCCGAAACAAGATACTTGAAGGCATTCAGCAGCTTAACCGTCAGGGTGCAACGGTCATCTACACTTCACACTACATGGAGGAAGTGGAGCAGATATGCACCCGAATAGCGATCATGGACAAGGGCAAGTGCATTGCTCTCGGCACTAAGGAAGAACTCAAAAAACAGATGAAAAACACCGAGACTATCACCGTTGAAATTATGGACATTTCGGATACACAGCTTGACGATGTAAGACGGCTGACACACGTTTATGAGGTCACGCTCGAGGAGGGCAGACTTGCCGTCAAATACTCGGGCGGAAAGCATAATCTGCTAAGGCTCATGACCTATTTGCAGGAACAGGATATTCGCTTCGGCAGAGTTTATTCCGAACTGCCGACACTTAATGACGTGTTCCTTGAATTCACGGGCAAACAGCTGAGAGACTGAAAAAAGGAGAGACAACAATGTTCCTGCACATATTCAAATATCAGATACTGTCATCGCTGAGAAACAAGCAGACAGTGTTCTGGAGATTCATTTTCCCGACAGTTATCCTTGCAACGCTTTTTCAGGTGGCTTTCGGAAGTCTGTTTGAAACTACCGAGAAGATGCAGGCGATAAAAGTTGCAGTTGTCTGCGAGCAGAAGAACATATTCTTTGACGAGGTGATGAAAAGCGTCTGTGAGGGTGATGAACCGCTTTTCGAGATAGTCACCGAGGACGAGGAAAAAGCCGAAAAACTCCTGCACGATGCGGATATTGTCGGCATTATCTACTGCGCAAAAGAACCGCACCTTGCAGTCGCTTCCGAGGGAACAAGACAGTCGATCGTCAAGTTCTTTCTCGATCAGTATATCATAAACCAACAGCTTGTCATGGACGCCGCCGAACGTGACCCCTCACAGCTCCCTGCGCTCATCGACAGTATGCAGAACGAGACTAACGCCGTGTACACACGTTCTCTCGGCAAGGGCAACAACGATGCTTATATCCAGTATTTCTATAACCTGCTTGCGATGCAGGCGCTGTTCAGCTATCTTTCGGGTCTTGCGATAATAACTAACGGTCAGGCGAACCTCTCGGAGATAGGCAAGAGGACTAATGCCGCCCCCGTCAGAAAATGTCTGACGGCACTTGCGGGGCTTTCGGGCGAACTTGTGCTTTCCTTTGCAGGAAGTGTCATAACGGTGCTGTATCTGGTGTTCGTGCTGAAAAAGGACATGGGCGTTTCTATCCCCGTCATGCTGTTGATAACGCTTGTCGGATCAATGGCAGGCATCTCGATAGGCTTCTTTTTCGGCGGCATCGGAAATGCAGGCTATGACAAGAAAAACGGCATACTCACCGCTATCATAATGGCGCTGTGCTTTCTGAGCGGACTTATGATAGGCAATATGCGTGCGGTGATCGAAGTCAAAGCACCTTGGTTCAACAGGATAAACCCTGCGGCGCTCATAACCGACTGCTTTTACAGTGCCAACACCTACGGCATCGGGAGCAGGTTCTATACCGACATCTTAACGCTCGTCTGCATAACAGCGATACTGACAGCAGGCGGCATGATACTGACAAGGAGGCAGAGATATGCAAGCTTGTAAGGCATTTTTGAAAATAGCACTGAAACGTCTGCCGAGCATACTTCCTTACCTGATCGTGTTCATGATAATAGCTTTCTTCATGGTGGACAGTTCTTCGGAAGACAGCGGATTTGAAAGAAAGTCCCTTGACCTTGCTGTTATCGACATCGACAACACTGAGGCAAGCCGTGAACTGAAAAAATATCTTCTTGACGGCAACACCGAGGTAAAACTTCGCTCTCAGGACGATGAATACATTCAGGATATGCTCTATCACGGCATGGCAGACGGCGTTATCACGATAGAAAAAGGCTTTTCCGACAAGCTTGCATCGGGCGAAACGGAAGGCTGTATCGAGTCGCTGGTCATTCCCACAACATTCATTTCCGAGTATACAAATTCGATCGTGAACAGATATGTCACGGCGGCTGAGATGTATGTCAGCACAGGCAGTGATCCTGCCGAAGCGTGCAGGCAGGCGGCAGAACTGTCGCAGAACGGCGCAGAAGTTGAACTTTTGGTAAAGCGTTCGCCGCTGGGTGACGGGCTTGCATCCTACTGTCAGTATTTTGCGTATATCATCATCTGCCTGATAATCAACGGTCTGACCCCCATACTCATGAGATTTTTCTCGACCGACATTCGCCGCAGGATAGACGTTTCGGCACTTCCGCTGTACAAGAAAAATGCGGCGATAATCGCAGTCACAGGCGGCTGTGTCATGGCTGTGTGGGCAATAGTAATGGGACTTGGTGAGATAAGATACGGCGGCTTGTTCACAGAGCGTGGAGCGCTTTGCCTGCTCAACTCATTCGTATTGACTGTTGCAGTGACGGCAATGGCGCTGGTAGTATCAGTATTATGCAAAAGCACCGACAGCGTGACGAGCATCATGAACATATTAAGTCTGGGAATGAGTTTTCTGTGCGGAGTGTTCGTGCCTTCCGACCTGCTGGGGAGCGGAGTGATCTCGGCGGCAAGATTCCTGCCCGTCTACTGGTACATCAGTGCGAACAACAAGATATGCTGTCTTGCAGGCGAAACATATGACACAAGCGGCATATTCACGAGCATCGGCATAGAGTGCCTGTTTGCGGCGGCTCTGTTCGCAGTATTCGCCGTACTGACGAAGAACAAAATTAAAGAAGAAAACTAAACCTAAATCAGATAAGAGATAAGAGATAAAAGATAAGAGATAAAAGATAAGAGATAAGAGATAAAAGATAAGAGATAAGAGATAAAAAATAAGAGATAAGAGATAAAAAATATTTTTGGTTTGTGGTCTGCTTTCATTTTGTATCGTAACCAAAAAGAAAGGCGCATATTATTTGTAGGGGCGAGCATTGCTCGTCCTTGCGTCTGT
>CAMVRM010000076.1 GCA_947169885.1 uncultured Ruminococcus sp. | reverse complement strand
CGCCTGTACAGAACTTTATCTTTATTTAGACCCTTGAACGAAGCGAACACATTATTTCTTATTTCTTCATTCTTATTTCTTATTTTTTAAAAATTGATTTACGTTCCGTGCGCCAAATTGGGGTTGCATTATTTCGGAGGATATGTTATAATATAGGGGTAACATAAAAAACGGGTGCTTGTTTCGCCCGTAATTTTGAAAAAGGATGGTAATCATCATGACTGATTCATACGAAAGCCCATTTTGCACACGATATGCAAGCAAGGAGATGCAGTACATTTTCTCCGCTGACAAGAAGTTCACTACATGGCGCAGGCTGTGGGTCGCTCTTGCCCGTGCTGAGATGAAGCTGGGTCTTGGCGTTACGGCTGAACAGGTTGCAGAACTTGAAGCACACATCGAAGATGTTGACTACGCAAAGGCTGCCGAGTACGAAAAGAAGTTCCGCCACGATGTTATGGCGCACGTTCACACTTACGGCGAGGCTTGCCCCAACGCATCAAAGATAATCCACCTCGGCGCTACGAGCTGTTATGTCGGCGACAACACCGATGTCATCATCATGCGTGACGCTTTGAGCGTTGTAAAGCGCAAACTCGTCAAGGTAATAAGTCAGCTTGCGGCTTTTGCTGACAAGTATAAGTCTATGCCCTGCCTTGCTTACACCCACTTACAGCCTGCACAGCTGACAACTGTCGGCAAGCGTGCAACTCTGTGGTGCAACGAACTGCTTATGGATCTTGAGGCGCTCGACTTTGAACTTTCGAGACTTAAACTGCTGGGTTCTAAGGGCACGACAGGTACTCAGGCTTCTTTCATGGAACTGTTCCACGGCGACACCGACAAGGTAAAGGAACTCGAACGCCTTATCGCTGAGGAAATGGGCTTTGAGGGCGTTGTGCCTGTTTCGGGTCAGACCTATTCGAGAAAAGTTGACTATTACATTTGCTCGGTGCTTTCAGGCATCGCTCAGTCGGCTATGAAGTTCGGCAATGATATTCGTCTGCTCCAATCCTTCAAAGAGATCGAAGAACCCTTTGAGAAGAACCAGATCGGTTCGTCGGCAATGGCTTACAAGCGCAACCCCATGCGTTCCGAGCGCATCTGCTCGCTTGCAAGATACGTTATGTGCGATGTTCTGAACCCTGCATTCACCGCAGGTACACAGTGGTTCGAGAGAACTCTTGACGACAGCGCAAACAAGCGTATCTCCGTTGCAGAAGCTTTCCTCGGAGTTGACGCTATCCTTAACATCATGCTCAACGTTACCGAGCCTGAGAACGGACTTGTTGTTTATGACAAGATGATCCGCAGGAGAGTTATGGCTGAACTGCCCTTTATGGCTACCGAGAACATCATGATGGATGCAGTTGAAGCAGGCGGAAACCGTCAGGAACTTCACGAGCGCATCAGAGAGCTTTCCATGGAAGCAGGCGCTAACGTCAAGCAGAAAGGTCTTGACAACAACCTTGCAGAACTTATCCTCGCAGACCCCATGTTCGGCATGACCGAGGAAAAGATGAACGCTATCATGAAGCCCGAGAACTTTATCGGACGCTGCCCTCAGCAGGTTGACGAGTTCATTGCAAACTGCGTAAAGCCTGTGCTTGATGCTAACGGCGTTTCGGACGATGTTGCAGAGATAAACGTCTGATCCGAATAAAACAGCATAAACCAAAAAAAGCACCCTTAGTCAGTTCAGAACCGACCAAAGGTGCTTTTTCTTTTTGTGTGTCAGTTTGCTTTTTCGAGCAGGAACCAGCTTTCGCCGTCGGCTTCTTCAAAGCCTTTGATAGTCCAGCCGCAGGAAAGCAGCAGGTTCAGTTTCTCGATACGCTGGAATTTGTCCAGCGCAGGAGCAGGATTGCTCCCATTATTCCTTGAAACATAAAACTTCTTTGTCACAGCGCATCTTCCTTTCTTTTTGTGTCTGTACGGTCTGTGTGTGTTTGTTGCCGTAAGTACAGTATATCACACTTTTTTCAGCATTTCAATACGTTAGATCGGTCAAAGAAATATTTTTTTCTTTTAACATAATAGTACGAATAACTGTACTGATACAATATGATTGTGTTTTTGATATAAAAGTTATTTCCGTGATATAATTGTCTTTTAAGAGTGTGTTATAATATTGTTACGGACAAACTCGGTAACACAGGAGGGTATACTATGAAACGGCTTAACGGTTTTATGAAGGGCGTAAATCTCGGCGGCTGGCTGTCGCAGGGAGAATACACAAAGGAACATTTGGACAGCTTCATCGGCGAGCAGGATATAAAGTGCATCGCTGAATGGGGTCTTGACCATGTGCGTCTGCCGATAGACTATAACATCTTCGAGACTGATGACGGCACGCCGATAGAAACAGGCTTCGGCTATGTTGACTCGGCACTTGAATGGTGCAAAAAGTATGGGCTGAACATGGTGCTCGACCTGCACAAGTGTTTTGGATATTCGTTCTATTCGGGCGACAAGGAAATGGGTTTTTTCGATGACCCTGAATTGCAGGAGCGTTTTTACAAACTGTGGGACAGACTTGCGGCACGTTACGCAGGCTTTTCTGACAGGCTTGCTTTTGAACTTCTCAACGAAGTGAACGAGCCGAGGTTCAAGGACAGCTGGAATGCGATAGCCGCAAAGACTATCGGCATTATCAGAGGCTATTCAAAGGACATCAAGATATTCTTAGGCAGTTACTGGAACAATTCGGTAGATGCGCTCCACGATCTTGACCTGCCTGCCGATGAGAATATCGTATATAATTTCCACTGCTACGATCCGTTCCTGTTCACACATCAGGGCGCTTACTGGGTAGACGAGATGCCCGAAGATCTGCGTGTTGACTTCCCCGGTGACATCAGGCTTTACAGACAGAAGATGAAAGAGACTGGACTTGACCGTATTCAGGACTATATGGACGTTCCCGATTCGGGCTTTGACATGAACTATTTCGAGGGACGTTTCAAGAATGCCGTGAAGCTGTGCGAGGAACGTGGAGTTGCGCTCTACTGCGGCGAGTACGGCGTTATCGACCGTGCCGACCCTCAGCAGATACTCCACTGGTACAAGTGCATCAATCCCGTGTTCGTGAAGTACGGCATCGGCAGATCGGCTTGGAACTACAAGGAGAAGGACTTCGGTCTGTGCGCCGAGGGCATGAAGCCCGTTATCGGTGAACTGGTAAAATATCTCTGATTTCATAATAATCTTCCCCATTATATAAGTTGACCGCAGTGTTCACCAGACGAGGGTGAGCACTGCGGCTTTTTTGTTCCTTATTTTTTGTGTTTAAGCATGATGAAGATAACGATAGGCGCTCCGAATACGGCTGTTACTGTGCTGACGCTCAGTTCTGTCGGGGCGAAAAGCGTTCTTGCGATAATGTCACAGCCCAGACAAAACGCTCCGCCGCCTATGAATGCCGCAGGTATGATGATTATGGGCTTTGCAGTCCCGAAAAGGCTCTTGACAAGGTGCGGAACGGCGACCCCGACAAATGATACAGGTCCTGCAAATGCTGTCACACACGCCGAAAGCACGCTTGACAGCAGAATGAGTGCCGCTCTGAAAGCCCTGATGTTGACACCGAGGTTCGCCGCATAGCCCTCTCCAAGACGGTATGCGTCCATGGGTTTTGACAGCAGGAACGCCGCCGCCGTGCCGACAAGGACTACTGCCGACATGACTATAACATCATCGCCGTCAGTTCCCGAAAAACTTCCCTGTGACCAGTTGTGAAGATTAACGATGTCGGCATCGCTCGCAAAAGTCACCGCAAGTTCTGTCACGGCTGAACAGATATAGCCTATCATAACGCCTGCTATTATGAGCTGTGCCATGTTTTTCACACGCCCCGAAAGCAGAAGTACTGCACCCATTGAAGCTATCGAGCCGACGAACGCCGCCGCTACCAGCATTCCCGAACTGAGCAGGAATCCGCGCTGTAAGCTGAAGATCATCGTCAGGGCAACTGTCAGCTTTGCGCCCGAGGAAACGCCCAGCACGAAAGGTCCTGCGATAGGGTTATTGAAGAAGCTTTGCAGGAGAAAACCCGATACCGAAAGCGCACCGCCCAGAAGCAGTGCCGCCGCCGCCCGTGGGAGGCGTATCTGATGAATAATGGTGTTTCTCGGGTGCATGGTCGGGAAAAACAGCTCACCTAACGCCTCAGACGGTGAAATGTCGGAACTTCCGATAGTTACAGAAAGGAAAAATAACACCGCCGCCGCCGAAATGAGCAGAAGAAATCCCAGTATGTAACGTGCTTTCATTTTTTATTTGAGTATCTCCGAGACGATCATCAGGGGCGCTCCGCTGCCGTCAACTGTTATGTCGGAGTGAGCGAGATAGAGCGGTCTGCGCTGTTCAAAGCGTTCGAGAAGCTGTTGTTCTGTCGAGGAAGCGGCGATAGGGCGGTGAGGGTCATCTTTAATGCGGTCATAGCAGATGCTGAAAGAGCAGTCGATGAACACCACCGTTCCGAGGGAACGTGCAAGTGTTCCGTTCTGTTCCGAGAGAAGCGCTCCGCCGCCTGTTGCTACAACGCCTGCCGAGGGGGGCAGTTCGGAAAGTGCGGCAGTCTCACGCTCACGGAAGAACGCCTCGCCTTTTTGTTCAAACATCTCGGGGATAGTCATTCCCTCACGTTCTTCGATGTATTCATCAAGGTCGATAAATTCCTTACCGAGTTTTTTCGCAAGAAGTTTTCCGACAGTTGATTTTCCGCAGCCCATAAAGCCGCAGAGATAAACGGGCTTGTTTTTCTTTATCATGACTGCACCTCATTTCAGGGGAAAGAGTTCATCTACCTGACTTTGCATCTCTTCTATTATCGCAGTGACTTCTTCGAGAGTGTAGCTGTCGCCGTCCCATATCTCGTGAGCCTTGACCGCCTGCCATACGAGCATGGACATTCCGCCCGAGGTCTTTTTGCCGAGTGCCTTTGCTTTTTTGAGAAGTTCGGTCTCACCGGGGTTGTAGATAACATCGAATACAGCACTTGAAGCGGCGATAAGTTCGTCCGAAACGGCGCACTTGCCCACATTCGGGTACATTCCCACGGGAGTTGCGTTCATGAGCAGGTCAAAGCCGCCTTCTGCCTTTACTTCATTAATGATAGAGAGTGTAAGCTTTGCATCGGGTCTCATGGCTTTTATCTCGGCGGCGGCTTGTTCGGCGAGGGGCATATCGCTTTCGAGAACAGCGATAGTGAGGTCTGCGCCTGCAAGTGCCGCTTCAACAGCCATCATGCGTCCCACACCGCCGCAGCCTGCAAGCAGAACTCTGCCGCCAAGGTCTGCACCCATTGCCTTTATCGCTTCGAGGAAACCAACGCAGTCGGTGTTGTAGCCTGTGAGAACGCCGTCTTTCATGTCGGCGCAGTTGACGGAATTGTAGCGGACAGCTGTTTCGTCCAGCTTGTCCATAAGGGGGATGATGCCCATTTTGTGCGGAATGGTTATGTTGAAGCCTGAAAGCGAGCGCAGGCGTTCGGTATTCGCTTCAAGCTCCTCGGGGGAAAGTTCGATAAGTTCATAGGTGAACTCTCTGCCTTTCAGGTCAAAAAGTGCTTTATGTATAGGCGGCGACATGGTGTGTCCAAGCTTGCCGCCAAGCAGTGCGTAACTTCTGTTCATTGGTAAAATTCTCCTTTTATATATCAGATTTGATTTAAAAGCGTTTGCTTTTTTTACATTATAACACATAATTTTTGTGATGACTAATATTTGATAAAATTTCGGCGAAATGCCTATCATAATTATTGCGAAAATGTTCATTTAGTACAAATTGACAGACTATTTAAGGCTGGATTGGATAAAAAAATAGTTGTTTGTGTTAAATCTGTGCAGAAAATTTGTTCGTATAAGGGTGAAAATAAATAAACATTTGTTTAAAAGCTTGACAAGGTGAAAAGTGTGTGATATAATTGTTAAGGATAGACGGCGTGAACGTCTGAAATAAAAATAATCAAAGGAAGGATCATCACAATGATAATAAGAAAATTTCTTGTTGGAATGACCGCTGCTGCGATCGCAGCAATGACAACTGCCGCAGTTTCTGCAAGCGCTATTTCAGCTGCTGCACCTGCTGCCAATAACGATCTTAAAGTTGAAAAAGCAAGATCGTCTGTTTATGCAAGAAGAAGCATAAACCACGATATTACTGACGGCACAGTAGATTATGAGGAGAAGTATTCAAAGGACGGAAGCATCGCTGTTGACCCTGTTGACTCTTCTATCCCCCTCGTCATGATCGTTGCTGAATTCCCGAATGTTTCGTATGACACCGAAGCTGACTGGGCTGACATCACTTTTGAAGATGAACTCTCGCTTTCCCAGTTCTATAAGGATATGTCGAACAACAAGTTCACATTCTCTCCCGCAGAGGAGACTTCCGCAGCAGGCGTTGACGGCAACAAAAACACCGCTGACGAAGTGAACGACGGCGTTATCCACGTAAGCATAGAGCAGGAACACGGCAACTGGGCAGGCAAACCTGACGATCTGAACGATGCTAATATGCTCAGAGCATTAAAAGAGGCTATCGAAAAAGCAGGCGATTTTATCGACTACAAATCGTTCGATACCAATGGCAACGGCATGATCGATACTCAGGAACTTGCTGTCGGTATCGTTGTTGCAGGCTATGAAGGTGCGGCCACAGGAGACAACGAGGGCGAAGATGACTTCTGGGCTCATCAGTGGTCTTTTGACGATAATGCAAGCTATGATTCCTCTGACCCCTGCTACGTTGATTATCCCGAAGCAGACGGTGTTAAACTTAACAGATACATAGGTATTGGAGAACATTTGGATGAAGATAAGCTCTCAGGTGTGAACGTTATTTCTCACGAGCTCGGTCACTTTATCGGTCTTGCTGATTACTACGATGTTGATTATCTTGAAGAAGGTGACTGGTTAGGCTATACTCCCGATATTTACAGCGTCATGGATAACGGCGTGTGGTGCGCAACAGACAGCGGTGATTTCCGCACCTTAGCTATGGATACTGTTTCTAAGATGATACTCGGCTGGGCTAACACTGAGGTCGTATCCGAATCGGGCGAATATGAGATCAAGGCTGAGGACTATACCACCGCTGAGGGTGAGCACAAAGCACTTGTTATCCCGACTTCTACCGAGGGTGAGTATTACGTTCTTGAAGTTAGAAACAACAACAAGTGGGACGAGTTCATGAAGAACTATGTTCCTGAGACAGTTCAGGACGGCGGTATTGTTCTCTATCACGTTGACGAAAGAGTTTGGGGAGAGGAATGCTACAAAGCTCCCGGCTACACTAATGGAGATTATAATACGATAAACGTTGCTGTTCACCGTCCCGGTATAACTCCTCTCTATCTTGAAGTAACCAAAGACGGTGTTCCTGCGATACTTGGTGACTATCTTGGTTTTGACACCTGCGCAGAGGGTGCTGAAAGGGATGCTTCCCGCATCGCTCTTTACAGCAAGTCCATGTGGGATATTTATGGCACTAATTATATAGGTTCTGAGCTTGAACTGCCTATGTACGGTCTGGGTGATGCAAAGGACGACAAGTCTGCAAGAATCCTTTCGGGCATCAAGATCGAGTTCCTTGATGACGTAAGCGACACTATGCACGTAAAAATTACTCTGCCCGAGGAAGAACCTACTCCCAGTGAGCCTGACTCTTCAAGTGAGCCTGAGCCAAGCACTCCTGATTCTTCCAGCGAGCCTGAGCCAAGCACACCTGATACAACAAGCAGCACTGCCAATGACAACACCTCCAAGATCACTGACACTCCTGTTGCTAACACAGGTGCAGGCGCAGGTCTTGCAGCAGTTGCAGCAGTAGTTACAGGCGCTCTTATCACTGTTGTTTCGAGAAAGCGCAATAACTGATAGTCGGCTGAAAAAGCTATAAAACAAACTTAATAAGAAGCGGTCTTTCGGGACTGCTTCTTTTTTTTGGTTCTGTAATGTCAAATTTATGTGTTAAAATGAAAAAATCCTAGAAAAAACACTTGCACAACTGATAAGAATATGCTATAATTATTTATAGGTGTATATTCGGGTGAAGTCTGCCCGTTTTCACGGTTTAATCTGCAAAAGGGAGAATGAAAAATGGCGGAAGCAATAAATGGTTTTGAGATGAAAGGCGTGCCTTGCGTCAAGCTGACGGCTGACAGATACGAAGCAGTGGTATCGCCGAAATACGGCGCAAGCGTTTGGAGAATGAGGGATACCGAACTTGATATGGAGGTGTTCCGCTATAAAGAAGATGTTACGGCTGAACAGATCGACTGCGCAAGAGAGATATGGGGACTGCCTACACTTTACCTGCCGAACAGATTTGACGGCGGCTTGCTCAGGACCTCAGACGGCGAGTATCATCTGCCTGTGAACGAAACGCTGTTCGGAAATCATATCCATGGCTGGGTACACAAGCGTGAGCATACTGTTGAACGCTGTGAGGCTGATGGCGAAAAAGCTGTTCTTGTGACTTCATACACTCATGACGAAAAAGACGAGATGTTTGAATGTTTTCCTCTGAGATTCAAGATAAGCTATACATTCGAGCTTTCGGCTGACGGCTTGAAACAGACTGTCACGCTCGAAAACCTGAGTGAAAAAATGCTT
>CAMVRM010000075.1 GCA_947169885.1 uncultured Ruminococcus sp. | reverse complement strand
GGAGGGACACCCCCTCGGGGAAGAAAGAGGAAAGGGGGGGATTTCATGAGACTATTCTCGGACTGCTTAGTGTGCCCCCCTTTCCCCTTTCCTCCCCTAGTGGGGTTTCCCTCCAAACCACCTTTCCCCCTCTCCCTACCTTTTCCCTATCTCCCCTCCTTCTTGTAGGGCGGGGCTTGCACGTTTGTGCGCCTGTTTTTACCTAAACGCCCAAAATGTAAGAACCTGTCTTCACAAGAAATGTGCGTGGATTTTCAGCGAGAACTAGTCGATTTCAAGGCGAAAAAAACGTCCGAGGATTCAAGGGTATCACTGTAAAATATAATATGGTTATCCCTTTAACACACCAATATCTGATAGCCGTAATTCAGCGTTCTTGGCAATGGGCGACCAAACCCCCAACCCTCTACCATTACGTAGGGGAGAGGCTAGGTGGCACGCCGATTTACCACATCTGCCCTGTTTACTTGCAAAAATGTGGTGTGTCAGGGGGATAACCATAAAATATAATATAAGGCAAGTGGCTTTTAAGGCGTGTAGGCGTGTAAAGCACGTAATTGCGAGCTTTTTGCCGTGTAGGTCAGGCGTGTAACCGCAGAAATGGCGTGTAGGATACACGCCGTCAGACACTTTACACGCCATAGGTACACGCCAAAAACAACGTATTTACGCAGTTTACACGCCTACACGCCATTTTTGTCAGTCACCCTTATATTATGTATGTGCAGAATATCCCTTTTCAGTGTCACGATCACGGCAGATAAACAAACGGACGGGCAATGCCCGTCCCTGCAAAAATCAACTCTTATTTCTAATTCTCAGATATAGTACATATTCTCGTTATCATCACCGCCGCCGCTCCTGTATTCGGCGATAAGGTCTGCAAGCGTCATCTGTTCGGCGAAACTGCGCATATAGCTGTTGATCTTGTCCCAGAGACAACAGTTTACCGAACTGCGCATACCTGCCTGATTCTCGGGAGTATCTTCAACGGTGTCGGCAAGAATGCTGTTGTCCAGAGCGTTGAGTATCTCCGAAAGATATATCTTATCGGCAGGGCGTGACAGCAGATAGCCGCCCCGTGAGCCTTTCTGACCCTTGACGAAGCCGCCCTGCCGCAGACTTATTATTATCTGTTCCAGATATTTCTGTGAGATGTCCTGACGTTCGGAAATATCCGACGAGGAGACCGTCTTGCCGTCTGCGCCGTACATGGCAATATCCGCAAGCGCAATGATTCCGTATTCCACTCTTGTTGAGATCTTCATTTTTTTCTATCTCCTCATGTTCCTTTTAAATATTCATTGCATCAAGGGCGGTTATATATTCGAGCGAAGGAATGAAAATGCCCTTATGCCGCTCGCCCCTGAAAACCTCTGTGCCGTTTCTGAACGCTATGACCTGTGCCATCGGGAACGGTTTCCAGCCATCACTGTCAAGCGGCTCGGTCGAAAAAATAATGCCGTTTTCCAGCCTTTTACAGCTAAGAGTGTTTTTCAGGTTTTTGTGAACGTAAACAAGTTCACCGTCAGTAACTATAAGATTCAGCTTATTTCTCGGGGCGTGTTCCCTTATAAACCTTTCAACGGTCAGAAATCGTTCGGCTTCTGACAGCGCACCTCTTGCAAGTCGTTTGTCTATGCAGTCGATAAGTGCTAAGAACAGCCGTTCCGAGTCAGTATCGCCCGACTGAACGTTTATATATCTGTAAGGTTCGCTTCCCGAATATATCGTGCCGTTGTGTATGAGCGTCCACTCACGTCCCGATATATCAAAGCCCGAAAAAGGGTGACAGTTCTCGGTGCGCACGCTCCCGACAGTCGCAAAACGGATATGTGCAAGAGTAAGCTTCTGCGGCGGCAGAGTATCAAGCAGTTCGGCAAGCATTTTGCTGTCGGCTGCTTTTTCTGCGCCCTTTATCACGCATCGGTCTTCCTGCATAAGCCCCCAGCCGTGAGGGTGTTTACTGCTGTGAGCGAAAAACTCACGCAGATAGTCCGTTATATCCGTTTTTTTAGCCGCCGAAAATCCGAACAGCTCACACACTGACAACACCCCCATTTTTTGGTCTTGAAACTAATAAAAAAACTATAAATGAGCGATTTTGTTAAAATATACAAATGAAGCGGCACATCAAAAGCAGTCCAAAGATTAACTTTTGTGCAAATTGTCAAATCTGCTCATTTATAGTATCTATCAACTATTATCTTTATTCCGCCGCTTGTATTTCAGAGATCATCTGTTCAAGCGTTTTCCAGCTGAGCGTTGCGCACTTTACTCTTGCAGGCATTTTTGAGATGTTTGCAAGTGCGCTCGCTTCTTCAAGTTCTTCAAGTTCATCATCGGTTATCTCACCGCTTATCATCTTGCCGAACAGCCTGCACAAGTGTTTTGCTTCTTCAACGCTCCTGCCGATGATAAGGTCGAGCATTATGTCTGCCGATGCCTGCGAAACTGCACAGCCCACACCCGTGAACGAACCGTCCTTTATAACGCCGTCCTCGATGTTCAGGTGAAGTGTCAGCGAGTCGCCGCAGGTGGGGTTCAAACCTGCGTTTGAACAGGTCGCACAGGACAGTTCATGCAGGTGCTGAGGGTGAAGATTGTGGTCGAGCAACACCTCGTTGTAGAAATTATCCGCCATAGCCCATTCTCCTCCTGATCGTTGAAAGCGTTTTGATAAAACGTTCGATGTCCTCCTCGTCATTGTAAAAAGCAAGGCTCATTCTCGCAGTCGACTGCACCGCAAGATGCTGATGAAGCGGCTGGGCGCAGTGATGCCCCGCACGAATGGCGATGTTGTCGCTGTCGAATATCGCCGCTATGTCGTGAGGATGAACACCGTCTATCGTGAAAGTGATGATGCCGCTGTGACAGACGGCACTTTCGCCGCCGATGATATTAACATACGGAACTTCCTGCATCTTCCCGAACGCAAGCGCCGTCAGTTCGTCCTCACGCCTTACGATATTCTCAAAGCCTATGCTGTTTATATAGTCAATTGCGGCGTGAAGCCCGACTGCACCGCCCACATTGACCGTTCCTGCCTCAAATTTGTGAGGCAGTTCCGCATAGGTCGCACCCTCTCTCGTGACATATTCGATCATCTCTCCACCGTACAGGAACGGGGGCATTTTTTCGAGCAGTTCTTCCCTGCCGTAAAGCACGCCTATCCCCATTGGTGCAAACATCTTGTGTCCCGAAAATGCAAGCATATCAACATCAAGTTCCGCAACATCAACAGGCATATGCGGAACGCTCTGAGCGCCGTCGCAGACTATCAGCGTGCCATTCTCATGGCATATCTCAGCAAATCTCTTTATGGGGTTTATGCGCCCGAAAACGTTGGACACTTGTGCCGCCGCAAACAGCTTTGTCCTCGGTGTGAGGGCGGCTCTGAGCGCTTCTTCGGTATACTCTCCCTGCCTGCCGCATTCAAGGAATTTAAGCACTGCGCCTTTTTCTTTCGCAAGTATCTGCCACGGAAGAAAGTTGGAGTGATGCTCACTTATCGCCACAAGTATCTCGTCACCCTCGTTTATAAAAGCCCTGCCGAAGCTGTAAGCGATAAGGTTCAGGCTCTCGGAGGCGTTTCTTGTAAAGACTATCTCTTTGGTGCTTTTTGCGCCGATGAATTTTCTTACCGCTTCACGGGCATTTTCATAAGCATCGGTAGCTTTGACGCTAAGTCCGTAAAGACCTCTGAGGGGATTTGCGTTCTCCTCACGGTAGTATTTTTCCACCGCTTCAAGCACCTGACGGGGCTTCTGCGTGGTAGCCGCATTGTCAAGATAAACCAAGTCCTTATAAGCTCCGAAAACAGGAAAATCGCTCTTGTAGTTACTGCTCATCATCGTCACCCCCGACTTCCCAGCCCAGCGCCTTTGCTATGCGCTCTTTTGCATCGGCATCGGCAATGCAGTTTATCACGCTCGTAAGCTTTGCCCTTGCCGCCATTTCGTATATCTTATCCTCGGGAATGCCCCTCGACTTCATATAGAAAATATGATGCTCGTCAATGCGCCCGACAGTTGCGCCGTGATTTCCCACCACATCTTCCTCCGCACAGAGTATAACAGGAACAGTCCTGCTCCGAACCTTGTCGTTCATGAGAATAACGTCCTCTTTTTCGCCGCCGACAGCCCCGACTGCGCCGTTCTTAAAGTCGATCGTCCCCTTGAACGTCTTTGACGAACTGCCGTTCTGAACGCCGTTCACGGCTATCTCCGAAATGCTTTTTCTGCCGCTGTGTTCCGCAACAAGATTTATGTCAAGCGTGTCACTGCCGTCAAGCTGATAGCCTATCTTTGTGTCAAACTGCGAACCGTATCCGACAAGCTTCGTGACTATCTCGCTGACGGTATCGCCGCCGATATACACCTGCGTGAGCCTGCCCGAAGCATTGTCACCCAGCGTGATGCCGAGCTTTGCCTCGCACTTTTCCCTGCTGTCGAACACCTGCACCAGTTCAAGCCTGCCGTTGTCTGCAACTGTTACTGCCGTTTCAGTGCTGTCAGTGATATACTGCACAAGCGTCTGCACATCGTTTTTCGCAACATCTATTTTTGTTAATGAGAACTCACCCGTTTCTCTGCGCACGAAATTCACGCCCGAACTTGCGAAAGTTGGAACGGGGAGGATATTCAGTTTTGTTTCTGCCATTGTTATTACCTCCTCAGCCGACGCTTCCGTGCATTTCGAGCTTGATAAGATTGTTCATCTCGACTGCATATTCAAGCGGAAGTTCCTTTGAAACGTTGTCCGCAAAACCACGGACGATCATCGCCCTTGCATCTTCCTCCGAAAGCCCTCTCGACATGAGATAGAATATCGACGCATCGCTTATCCTGCCTATCTTTGCTTCGTGACCCACATCGCATTTATCTGTCCTGACATCAATAACAGGTATCGTGTCTGAGCGTGACTGCCTGTCCAGCATGAGCGATTCGCAGTTGACGGACGACTTTGCGCCGACTGCATTTTCGCCGATGACCACAAGACTTCTGAACGTGCTTTTTCCGCCCGACTTGCTTATCGACTTGGTGTTCATATAGGAAGAAGTCTCAGGAGCATTGTGGACTATCTTTGCGCCCGTGTCAAGGTCTTGTCCCTCGCCTGCAAAGGTTATGCCTGTAAACTCCGCAGATGCGCCCCTGCCGTTCAAAATGCTCATGGGGTAAAGATACGAAACGTGCGAGCCGAAACTGCCCGACACCCACTCTATCTTACCGCCCTCCTCAACGAGCGCACGCTTTGTGTTGAGGTTATACATATTCTTAGACCAGTTCTCGATAGTTGAGTAGCGCAGAGATGCGCCCTTTCCCACATACAGTTCAACGCACCCTGCATGAAGTCCCGCTTCGTAGTATTTCGGAGCGGAACAGCCCTCGATAAAGTGCAGACTGCTGTTTTCTTCAAGAATGATAAGAGTATGCTCGAACTGCCCTGCACCCTTTGCGTTGAGCCTGAAATAAGATTGCAGGGGAATGTCAAGCTTCACGCCTTTCGGGACATATACGAACGAACCGCCCGACCATACAGCCCCGTGCAGAGCCGCAAACTTGTGGTCAGTCGGCGGAACGAGCTTCATGAAGTGCGACTTGATGATGTCGGCATACTTCGGGTCGTGCATAGCGCTCTCAAGGTCGGTGTAGACCACACCCGACTGTGCGGCTTCCTCACGAACGTTATGATAGACCAGTTCCGAGTCATACTGTGCGCCCACACCTGCGAGCGACTCACGTTCTGCCTGCGGTATGCCCAGCTTTTCAAACGTGTTCTTTATATCCTCGGGAACGCTGTCCCAGTCGGTGTTCATGCGGCTTTTCGGACGGATATAGGTAACGATATTGTCAATATCCAGCCCCTCGATCGAAGCTCCCCATTCCACCATTGGAGTTCTGTTATATATCCCCAGCGACTTCAAGCGGAACTCACGCATCCAGTCGGGGTCATTCTTTTCCTTTGATATTTCGGCGATTATCTCGGGCGTTATTCCGCTGTCAAGAAAATCGCTCTCATCCTCGTCATATCTGAAATCATAGAGCGAGCGGTCAATATCGCCGACCTGTGTTTTATTGCTCATGTTTATTTACCCTCACTGATATATTTCTCGAAACCGTTTTGCAGAACATCGAACGCAAGCTGACCGTCACCCTCCCTTGCCACTCTGCCGTCAGCAAGGATATGTGTCTTGTCAACGCTGAGTGAGCTGAGTATCTTGTCATTATGCGTGATGATGATGAGCGAACCGCCCACCGATCTGCGGTATTCCTCGATGCCTTTCGATACGACCTTGACCGCATCAACGTCAAGTCCCGAGTCAGTCTCGTCAAGAATTGCAAGCTTAGGCTGCAAGATAAGAAGCTGTAATATCTCAGCTTTTTTCTTCTCGCCGCCCGAAAAACCAACGTTCAGGTCACGGTCAGCATAGCTTTCGTCCATGTCAAGCACCTGCATAGCGGCTTTGAGTTTCTTCTTGAAGTCCCAAAGCTTCATGCGTTTTCCGCTCACCTGTTCAAGAGCGCCTCGCAGGAACTCCGAAAGAGTTATGCCTGGTATCTCAACAGGATTCTGGAACGAGAGGAACAGCCCGAGTTTTGCACGCTTATCGGCAGAGAGTTCAGTTATATCCTCGCCCCCGAAGAAAATTTTTCCGCCCGTGACGGCATATTCGGGACTGCCCATGATCGTACAGCCAAGGGTGGATTTTCCTGCGCCGTTCTGACCCATAAGGACGTGAGTTTCGCCTTCACCGACCGAAAGTGTTATACCGTGGAGCAATTCTTTATCCTCAGCCGAAACGGTGAGGTCTTGTACATATAATAATTGTGACATATAAATAGTCCTTTCCCGATAATTCCTATCGCTAAAATATGTTTCGATAACATTATAGCACAAATAACCTACTATGTCAATAGGATTAGTAAAATTCATTATTTCCTACAATCAAACTATGCAATAACCCCAAAATATTTGTAACGTTTGTAACGGCAGTCCTCGGGGTCCTCGGGGTCCTCGGGCGGACGGCTCATATCCCTCGCATATTAGTTTGATAAAGACGTAAGTTTGTGCGGCTCGGGGGTCCTCGGGCGGACGGCTCGAATCCCTCGCACGAACGGTAGTGCAGAACTTTTCATTTGTGCGGCTCGGGGCGGACAAAAGCAGATAACAGTTGGTATACAATAGACAAAAATCAATTGATAATAAATAATAGTTCTATGAAATATCGTATAAAAATACGCCTGTACAGAACTTTATCTCTTATTTTTTATTTCTTATTTTAAATAACGCCGAAGGCGCACATTATTTCTTATTTCCTATCTCTTATTTCTTATTTCCTATCTCTTATTTCTTATTTTTAAAAATTGATTTGCGTGCTTATCTTTTATCCATGATTGACTTTGTTGTGTATTCGTGATATAATATAGCTGAACGCTTAACGCACAGACAAAAAGGAGACACTATGAAAACAAAGACCTTAGCCGCCGCACTTGCGGCTCTGCTCCTGCTCACGGGCTGTACCTCCGCAGAGGACGGCGTTTCCGATGCAAAAGCAGAAAACAAAACGACCGTCACTGCCGCCGCTTCAAAGCCCGATGCTCCCGATAGTTCGGACAGTTCGGGAAAAACAAACAACTCTGACAGTTCCGAAATTTCCGACAGCCAAACGACCACGACCCGCCGTAATTCGGGCGGACTGCTCGGTTTCTTCGGGCTTGAACCGAACACGACCACAGTTCAGCACACCTACACCGAGCCTGCAACTACCACCTTTGACGAACAAGCCTATCTTGACGAAATGAGCAAACAGTACACCCTCACTGTTGACGATTCGGGGCTTGTGACACGAACGGGAGAAGTCAACGATGACCTGACGTGGGTCATAAAAGTCAACGGTGCAACGATGTTGGAACGCAATGCTTCGGGAGAAATGACCTACCGACCCATGAACTACGGCAACGGCGTTTATGAAGTCTACCTTGAATCCTACGGCAGAACAGGTTATGTTACCGTGAGCAACACTGTGACCTTTAAAGTTCCGCTCGAAAACTACACTGAGAGTGACGTTTCAGACCTGCCCGAGGGTTTTGAGAGCGACCGCATATTTACGAAGAAAAGCCACATGAAACATCTGGCGCAGACGATATGGCTCGAAATCGAGGACGAGATATGCGGTGTTGATTACAAAAAAGGCTTTGTGATAGACCCCGAGCATGACGGCTATCCTAACGGCGTGACGTTCTATGCAGGCACGACCGAGCAAGGCGAGAGGGTGCAGTATCTGCATGACAATGACACGAGCGGACTGCATTTCAAGAATATAGGCGATGAGACTACGATAGGTGTATGGTTTGACAGGGCGAACAAGTGTGAGTATCTTGTAACGGTAGATGCGAACGGCACGGCGATAGACCTTATGACTGAAAAGACAGTAGAGGGTTTCAAAGCCGACAGTGATTTTTACACGTTCGATGCCGATGCCCCGAGCGACAGAGATCATTTTATTGTCTCATACTCAGGCACACCGAATGAAGAAAAAGCGTAAATAAAATTAGAAATAAGAAATAAGAGATAAGAAATAAGAAAGAACTGACGTGAACCGCACAAATGAAGTGTGTACGCCAGAGGACTAAAAGTTTTAGGAAAGAGAGTCCAGAGGGAATAACCCTTTTTC
>CAMVRM010000074.1 GCA_947169885.1 uncultured Ruminococcus sp. | reverse complement strand
GCCTTATCGATCCACATTCTATTTTAAGAGTTGTTGGGGAAAATTGATTTGCGTGCAAATTTGATTTTAATTGTTGACAATGTATTTTTTCAGTGCTATAATGTTTATATAAAATTAAAAAATATCAGGAGGAATATCAATGAATTATAAAAACAGATTTATCGCCGCAATGTGCGCACTCGCTTTCACCACATCGGTCGGCTGCGGAAACGAAACGACCGACAGCGAAACTGTGCCCGAGACTTCAACAGCAACTACTACCGCCGCCGCTGAGACTTCCGTGACTGCCGAGACTACCGCTCCGCTTACCGATTCGCCTGCCGAAACCTCGGCTTCCGCAGATACCGATACTGCTTCTTCCGTGGCAGACATCACCATTATACCTGCGGACAGTTCCGTCACCGACAGTTCATCGGGCGACAGTTCTTCCGAAAAGGACAAGGATAAAAAAGACGAAAAGGAAAAAATAACCACTGACGAAAAATACGTATTCGCAACAAATGATACCCCGAACAGAGTTAAACTCGTCTGCGTGGGCGATAACCTTATACACGATAATATTTATAATGAAGCGTGGGAAAAAGGCGGCGATCACTACGATTTCTCGGGTGTGTATGAACACGTTGAGAAATACTTCAAAGACGCTGACCTGAAAATAGTTAATCAGGAAACTCTCGTTACCGATGAATACGGTCCGTCTTCTTACCCCTGCTTTGCAACTCCTACCGCTAACGGCGACTGCTTAGTAAGTCAGCTGGGCGTGAACGTTATCTCGATGTCAAATAACCATGTGCTGGATATGGGCGCTTCGGGACTGATAAGCTCCCTCGATTACTGGGACACAAAGTCGGTCATTCACTACGGCGCTTACCGAAACGAAAAGGACAGCAGAAAAATACGCACTACCGAGATAAACGGCATAAAGTTCGCATTTCTGGGCTATATGGAACACACCAACGGCTTCTTCCTCGACAATGAGGCTGATGACGGAAAAGTTGTTTACCTCAATGAGATCGACCGCATCGAGGAGGAGATAAAAGCCGCCGACAAAGTTGCTGACGTTGTTGTGGTGAGCGTTCACTTCGGAACGGAAGTCGAAAACGCTATAAACTCACAGCAGATGACGCTCGCTCCGCAGTTCGTTGACTGGGGCGCTGACCTCATAATCGGCACACAGGCTCACGCTTGCAGTACCTGCGGCTATATCGACAAGCCCGACGGCGGTCAGGCGTTCTGCTACTACGGACTGGGTAATTTTGTCTCGACTATGTATTATCCCAATTCTCCCATAGGTATACTGGGCAAGCTCGATGTTGTCAAGGACAGCTCTGACGGCAGTATCAGCTTTGAAAACGTCAAGGCTATACCGCTCGTTCAGCACTATGAGGGCGAGAGCATGGACAGCGACTGGTACAACTGCACCACTTACCCCTACGCTGAATATACCGATGAACTTTTCTCCAAAAACTTCATTGCGGAATTCACCCGTCAGGAAGCGGAAAACTGCATCTCCTATATCCCCGATGAGTTCCTGAGCATCGAATGAACCGCAGTTATGAGGTGAGACAATGAACTCAAAAAGCAAGATAACAGGCATTGTTATGGCAGTCTTTGCAGTGATAGCAGGCATTACGGCTATGCTTTTCAACGGCGGCGACAGCCCGTCCGATGAGCCTGCGGCTTCCCTTGAAGTGGTGACAACGACTGCCGCACAAAGCACGGCTGAGATGTCGGAGGAAACCTCGGAAGAAACTGCCGCCGCTCAAAGCACTTCACCGCCCGAAACGACTGCCGCCGAAACTGCCGAACAGCCTGCATTTTCCGAACCCGAAACGCAGTACACCGAATACAAGTTCCGCTCGAAAAAACTGCTCACACAGCACTTTGAAAAGCACGGCATCGAAATGGGTTTTGAAAGTGCAGAGGACTACGAAACAGCCGCCTCTGACGTGATAAATTCCCCCGAAGCGCTGTTCAAGACCGAGGCGGAGGACGGTGACGGCGTTTACTACATCGAGGATACGAATGAGTTCGTGATACTTTCGACTGACGGCTACATCAGAACATACTTCGAGCCGAGCGGTGGGAAAGCCTATTTCGACAGACAGTAGTTTTATGACCTGTCTTCACAAGGTTCTTATTTTTAAATAAATTACAGCTTTATACAAACATCATTTTTAGTTAATTTACATAAAGCTATTGACATATTATTGTTTTTATGTTAAAATGGTTTATACTGATTTTAAACTTAAAACAAAGCTGTCAAGAGGCGCAGACGGCTTTTGTCTGCGCTTTTTTGACTTTTATGAAAGGAATGAACTTTTTTATGCGTGCAAGCGGAATACTGCTGCATATATCCTCACTTTCGGGGGAATACGGCATCGGAAAGCTGGGCAGAGAAGCCTATGCCTTTGCAGACTTCCTGAAAAAGAGCGGTCAGAAATACTGGCAGATACTCCCCGTTTCGCCCACAAGCTACGGCGATTCGCCCTATCAGAGCTTTTCGATACACGCAGGCAACCCCTACTTTATCGACTTTGAACTTCTTGAAAAAGACGGACTTCTCAGATCCGAGGACTACAAAAAAGTTGACTGGGGCAAGAGCGGCAGGGTCGATTACGGACACATCTATGAAGTGATCTTTGATGTGCTGAGGGTCGCTTACGAGAATTACAAAAAGTCGGGCGACAAGGCGTGCGACGAATTTGCCGAACAGAACAAGTGGACTGCCGACTACGGGCTTTTTATGGCACTCAAATCCGCACACGGCGGAAAGGCTTGGTGCGAGTGGGAAAAGCCGCTCAGAATGTTCGAGAAAGCGGCTGTTGAAAAGGCACGTAAGAAATACGCCGATGAGGTCGGCTTCTGGACGTTCTTGCAGTTTGAGTACGCTAAACAGTGGACGGCGCTCAAAGAGTATGTCAACTCTCTCGGCATAGATTTCATCGGAGACATACCGATATATGTTGCATATGACAGCGTTGAGGTTTGGACTTGTCCCGAACTTTTCTATCTTGACGAAGACAAAAAGCCGATAGACGTTGCAGGCTGTCCCCCCGATGTTTTCACGGCGAAAGGTCAGCTGTGGGGCAATCCCCTTTATCGCTGGGACGTTATGGAAGAACGTGGATTCGACTGGTGGATAGAGCGCATACGTTCGGCGTGTACGACTTACGATGTGGTGCGCATCGACCATTTCAGGGGCTTTGAGAGCTACTACACCATTCCCTACGGCAACGAGGACGCAATAATCGGCGAGTGGCGCAAAGGTCCTGACATGAAGCTGTTCAAGGCGGTAAAAGCGGCGCTCGGCAAACAGCGGATAATCGCAGAGGACTTGGGATTCATCACGAAAGATGTTGCAAAGCTTCTGAAAGCATCGGGCTATCCCGGCATGAAAGTGCTTGAATTTGCATTCGACCCCGAGGGCACGAGCAACTATCTTCCCCACAATTTCAAAAGTTCAAACTGCGTCTGCTACACCGGCACTCACGATAACGAAACGATAAACGGCTGGATAGCCGCATCTGACCGCAAAACGCTTAAATTCTGCCGTGATTATCTGAACGTCAAGCGCAACCGTGACATTCCGTGGGCTATGATACGTTCGGCATGGGCGAGCATCGCTGACACGGCGATAACTCAAATGCAGGACTTCCTTGAACTCGGCAGAGATGCCAGAATGAACATTCCCTCCACTTTGGGCGGCAACTGGGAATGGAGATTGCAGGGCGGCGAGCTTACAGACGAACTTGCCGAAAAAATATATGACCTGACACGCATCTACGGACGGCTTTCTTCAGATAAGTGATAAAAGATAAATCCCAATTTTGTTCTGTATTGCCGGTACAGATCAGAGTTTGTGCTGCTGAGTACGGGTCTTATTGGGGAAAACCTTTCTGTAGAAAGGTTCTTCCCCAAACCCCTTTCCAAAGACTTTTAATGCTTTTTGGCGGGGGCATATCTTTCTATCTAACGTTTGACGGGGGGTTATTATTTTGTATTTCTACGCAAGTGGGATACGCCCCCGCCAAAAAGAGTTAGAAATCTCAGGTAAGAGTTTTGAAGAAAAAATCTTTTTACAGAAGAGTTTCCCTCGATAGGTCTGTATTCGGCAGTACATATTCTGATTCATACCGGCAATTCACAACCAAAGAGGGATATATCTCTTATCTTTTCGCCTCGGTGAAAGTCCGATACAAATTCTGATTTGTATTAGCAATACATAACGAAATTGGGAGAAAGATAATAGATATGGTGCGACTTCGGCAGTATTATAAAAAAGGTGAGAAAACATAATGGCTTTATTTGACTGGGACGGTGACGGTGATAACGATTTTTTCGATGACTTCTTTGAATTTATGGCTGTCAAAGAGATCATCGAGGAAGAAGAAAAAAACGATGAGGAATTTCAGCGTTGGCTCATGGAAGAAGACGAAAACGAGCTTCCTGATGACATTGAATACGATACTTCATTCACAGAACGTTACCGCAGACCGCCTGAGACTAACTCATATATGACAGACGAGGAACGCCGCAAAAATAATATCGGAGCAGTCATCATCTGCATTCTTGCATTGGCAGGCTTGATATACTTTTTTGCATTGCTGTTTCATTAAAACATATTGATCTAACGGAGGAAAATATAATGATCTCAACGGAAAAACTAAAAGCAAATATCAAACGGAGAATGGAAGAACAGTTCGAGACAACAACAGCCAAAGCCACTCCGCAGGAACTGCACCACGCTCTTTCCCGTGAAGTTATGCACGACATAAAAGACAGGTGGGACGCTTCACGTCAGAGACACCTGGACGGCAGACGTGCCTGCTACCTCAGCATGGAATTTTTAGTCGGCAGGGCTGTCTATAACAACCTGCTCTGCTCGGGGCTTACCGACAACGCTGAAAAGGCTTTCGAGGCGCTGGGCAGAGACTTAGGCGTGCTGGAACAGATCGAAGATGCGGCACTCGGAAACGGCGGTCTTGGCAGGCTTGCGGCTTGTTTTCTGGATTCGGCGGCGACCCACGATATTCCCCTTGACGGCTACGGCATACGCTATAAATACGGTCTGTTCCGTCAGGAGATACACGGCACAAAGGGTCAGCAGGAATTCGCCGATGACTGGCAGCGTTACGGCGACCCGTGGAGCGAACGCTGTGACAAAGATGCCGTCACAGTAACCTATTTCGATTACAGCGTGAAGGCTGTTCCCTACGATATGCCCGTTATCGGTTATGCTACCGAGAACGTTGGAACGCTTCGTCTGTGGCAGGCTGAACCCGTTGAACAGTTCGACTTCGACAAGTTCAACAGAGGCGACTTCCGTGAAGCGTGGGGAAGCCGTTCTGACGCTGAAAACATCTCGGCAGTGTTATACCCAAACGACAGCTTTGAGGACGGACGTATCCTGCGCCTCAGACAGGAGTATTTCTTCTCGTCCGCATCTGTTCAGGATATTGTCAAGAAGCATGAGCGTTTTCACGGCTCGCTCGACTGTCTGCCCGACTTCGTACAGATACAGCTGAACGACACTCACCCCGTTATCTCTATCCCCGAACTTATCCGCATACTCATTGACGAAAAGGACTATGAGTTCGGCAAGGCGCTGACTATCGCACAGAAAGTTTTCAACTACACCAACCACACCATTATGCAGGAAGCTCTTGAAAAGTGGGATATGCGCCTTATAAACAAGCTGCTTCCCCGCATCGGCGAGATATGCACAATGATCTCCGAGGAATTCAAAGCTGAGATGTACAAAAACAAGCCCGAAGGCTTTGACAAAAAGAAGATCGCCGAACTTGCACCGATAGGCGGCGGTCAGCTTAAAATGGCGAACATGGCTTGCTATGTTGGCTCGCACATAAACGGCGTTGCGGCTATCCACACCGAGATACTCAAATCCGAGACTCTCGCCGACTGGTACAAGCTTTATCCCGAGCGTTTCTTAAACGAAACGAACGGCATCACTCAGCGCCGCTGGTTAAGGCTCTGCAACCCCGAACTTTCGGCACTCATCACAAGACTGCTGGGTTCGGAGTACTGGGTGAAGAACTTAGACGAACTTGCAAAGCTTAAAAAATACGCCGATGATGAAGCAGTACTCAACGAGTTCATCAATATAAAAGAGCGCAAGAAAATTGAACTTGCGGACTATATCATGTGTTCGGAAAAAGGGCGCAGTATAGGCGATATAAACATCAGTTCGATATTCGACACACAGATAAAGCGTCTGCATGAATACAAGAGACAGCTTATGAACGCTTTTTCGATACTCTACATCTACTACGGCTTGAAAGACGGCAGTATCACCGACTTTACGCCAATGACATTCATTTTCGGCGCAAAGGCTGCCCCCGGCTACCGCAGAGCTAAGGCTGTTATACGCTTTATCGAGAACATCGCTGAACTTATCCGCAGTGACTTAGACCCGAAAGTAAAGGGCAAGCTGAACATCATCTTCGTGCAGAATTATAATGTTTCATACGCTGAAAAGCTGGTTGCAGGCTCAGATGTTTCGGAACAAATTTCCACCGCAGGCACGGAAGCGAGCGGCACGGGCAACATGAAGCTTATGCTCAACGGCACTGTAACGCTCGGAACTTATGACGGTGCGAACATCGAGATAGCCGAAGAAGCAGGCGAGGAAAACAACTATATTTTCGGTGCAAGAGTTGAGGAACTTGAAAAGATCATGCCCGACTATGACCCGAGAGAACTGCTCGCAGACCCGAAGATAAAGAGAGTAGTCGACAAGCTTATCGACGGCACGTTCTATGACAGCGAGGTGGCAGAACACCCTGAGCGTGCAGGCGAAGAAGGCACATTTGCGGAACTGTATAAGTCCCTCACTGACGGCGCAAGCTGGCACGTTCCCGACCACTACTATGTGCTGGGCGACCTGACTTCCTACGTTGAAGCGAAGCTGAAAGTCAACGCCGAATACAACGACAGGCTGGGCTTTGCAAGAAAATGCTGGCTGAATATGTGTTCCGCAGGAAAATTCTCCTCCGACCGCACTATCAAGGATTACGCAAAGAATATCTGGAAGCTGTAAGTAATAAAGCACTCGAACTTAGAAAATCGGCATTATGGTACACCTCAAATGAGGAGAAAAGCACCATAATGCCGTTTTTTATTTTTAGCATCTTCCAAATCAATCCGTCAGGTAGCAGGAGCGGAGTTCGGGAGTGAAACTGCCGTCAGTAGAAGTTGTGTAAAGAGTTTTTTCAACGGTCAGGAAAGCCCTGCCGCCTTTTTTTCCCTCGGCAAGCACCAGCCACGGCGCACTGTCGGGGTTCTTTGCGACAAATCTCAGACGTTTCGGCTCGATACCGTTCGAGCGCATAGCCGTCAGAATATCGCACAGCCGTTCGGGGCGGTTGCAGACACACAGCCTTCCGCCGAATTTCAGCGACAGCTTCGCCGCTCTGCAAACATCATCTATCGAACATAACAGTTCATGACGGGCGTTTGCGGCAGTCGGACTTATAAAGCCTGCTCCCTCGGTGAAGTATGGCGGATTGCAGGTGATAAGGTCAAGTTCACGTTCCGCACGCCAATCTTTCAGATCGGCACACACCGCCGTGACGTCTTCCAGCCCCGACTCTGTGATAGTACGCCCGAAAAGTGCCGTCCCCTCGCCGTCGATCTCCACCGCCGTGATCGACTTTGGACGAAACCGCTCATACATGACCGCCGCAACTATCCCGCACCCCGAACAGAGGTCGGCAACATTGTCCTTGTGGCGTGGAGCGGCAAAATCCGCAAGCAGAAATGCGTCCGTCCCGAATCGGTGCTTATCTGAGATATACAGTCCCACTCTGCCCAGCTTTTCGCAGGAAAGCCCTGAAATATCAGTCATTTGCGCTCTCTCCTTTCAGCTTGAACAGCGTCATGATGTAAGCATCCTCACGGGGGTTGGAATAAAAGCGCTTGCGAAGCCCTACCTGCGAAAAACCGTGCTTTTTGTAAAGCCCTATGGCAGGCTCGTTTGAAACTCTGACTTCAAGCGACAGGCTCGAACAGCCCTCGCAGACCGACACCGCCGCCTTTATAAGTTCGGAGGCTATCCCCTGCCTGCGGAACTCAGGCAGAACGCCGATGTTGTTGATTATCGCCAGAGGCGGCGTGAGCCACACGTTCACAAAGCCTGCCGCCCTGCCGTCAAAGTAGGCGATGAACGTCCGTGAAAAGTCAAGCGACAGTTCCTCGGCGAACTGTGCCTCGCTCCACGGGTCATCGGTAAAACAGACCTGCTCTATCGCCGCCGCATCACGGTAATTCTGTTCGTTCATAGGTATAAGTTCGGTCATGGGCTTGTTCCCTCCGTTTGGTTTGATATGTATTATTATAACACAATCGGGGGCGATTTGCAAGTAGGAATAAAGATAACACACGCAAATCAATTTTAAGAAATAAGAAATAAGAGATAAGAGATAAAGTTCTGTACAGGCGTATTTTTATACGCTATTTCATAAGTTACCTGCGTGTACGCCCTTGATTTAGCTAATGCGGTGTGCCTGTGGATTTTTATTTTGTGCTGACCTCGTGCGCACACATAGGTGCGTTCCTACATAGCTTTTATCACATTATTTGTAAAATTGATTTGCGTGGCTTTACAAAATCAAGAAAGAACTGTTTTTGATCGTACAGTGTTTATATGTTCTTGACAGACACCGGGTATAACGGACTTATCGTCCGTTTGGGTTTAATGTCCTTGTCGGACATTATAGGTTCTTTTTTCGGAAGACGCTTACGCTGTTCCGAAAAATAAAAATCGGCATTTTGGTGCTTCTACCCTATGTTGGCTTATTTTTTCAGTATGCGTACTTTTGAAAGCGTGTATTTGGAATGCCGATTT
>CAMVRM010000073.1 GCA_947169885.1 uncultured Ruminococcus sp. | reverse complement strand
ACACAAAAAGAAAGCATACCACAAAAAAGGGTAGAAGCACCAATATGCCGATTTTTATTTTTCGGAACAGCGTAAGCGCATTCCGAAAAAGAACCCAAATGTCCAAAGGACATTACCCACAACGGACGATAAGTCCGTTACCTAAAATGTCCGAACAGGACATTACCAAAAATGTTCGTCAAGGACATTCCGACAAGCACGCTTTACCCGAAAAAAGCCAAAAAAAACAGCTTTTGGCAATAAACAGAAAACATCAATTAACACGAAAGGAAAAAACCGACATGAAGCACTTACTGAAATTATTAGACCTCTCGAAAGAGGAGATCATCGAGATACTGAACCTCGCCGATCAGCTCAAATATGAGAATAAAAACGGTATCGAGCATAAGGTCTTAAAGGGAAAGACCCTCGGCATGATCTTCCAGAAGTCCTCGACACGTACCCGTGTGAGCTTTGAAACAGGTATGTATCAGCTGGGCGGTCAGGCACTGTTCCTCTCGAACCGTGACTTGCAGATCGGCAGGGGCGAGCCTGTGCAGGATACAGCCCGTGTTCTGTCACGCTACCTTGACGGCATCATGATCCGCACTTTTGAACAGAAGGAAGTTGAAGACCTCGCTGAATACGGCTCTATCCCGATAATCAACGGTCTGACCGATTTCTGCCACCCCTGTCAGGTGCTTGCTGACCTCATGACTATCCGTGAGCATAAGGGCAGACTTGACGGCATGAAACTTTGCTACATCGGTGACGGAAACAATATGGCTAACTCCCTTATCGTCGGCGGTCTGAAAGTCGGAATGACTGTTGCTATCGCCTGCCCCGATGATTACCAGCCCGACCCCAAGGTCCTCGAATTCGCTAAGGAGTATGGCAATAAGTTCATCATGACAAGCGATATCCTTGCGGCGGCTAAGGACGCTGACGTTCTGTATACCGATGTGTGGACTTCCATGGGCGAAGAGGCTGAGACTGAAAAGCGCAAAAAGGCTTTCGCAGGCTATCAGATAAACGACAGCGTTATGGCTGCTGCAAAGCCCGATGCAATGGTTCAGCACTGCCTGCCTGCTCACCGTGAAGAGGAAATCACCGAAAAGGTGTTCGAGGCTCACGCAAATGAGATATTTGACGAGGCTGAGAACCGCCTGCACGCTCAGAAGGCTGTTATGGTCAAGGTAATGGGGTAAAAACAGATAAGAGATAAAAGATAAGAGATAAAAGATAAGAGATAAGGTGCGGCTTCGCCGATATTAAAATAATCTTTTACGTGAAAAAAATACGCCTGACGTTTAAGCTTGTGATACGTCAGGCGTTTTTATTATGTCCGATAACAAACGGTCAGCAACTATTCGGCAAAGCCGAACTTATCTGTTATCTATTATCTTTCATCTATTATCTGATTTAGTAGGTAGCGGCTTCGGTGTCGGTGTAGTCATACCAGTAGTCGTAGTAGGAATCGTCAGACTGCCAGCCCTGTTCGCTGTCTGTTCCGGAGCTTTCATCGGGAACGGAGCTTTCCTCGGGCAGACCCGATGAGATGTAGACTGTCAGGACATCGCCGTTCTCAATGCTGATGTAGTAACCGGGGTCAAGACTTGTGCTTACCACGTACCCCTCGGGAACTTCGGTGGACTCAACATCGGCAGTGACATAGATTATGCTCAGTTCGCTCAGAATGTCGAGATACTGCTTCTTTGTCATTCCTGTGAACTCGGGCACCTGAACGTTCGGCGCACCTAAGCACACTCTCAGCGTGAGCTTGTTCATTGCCCCGGGGTCATAGTCGCTTCCCGCAGGAATGCTCTGTTCGCTGATTATGCCTTTTTCGTCCGTATCGGAGTAGTAAGTCTTAGTCCTTATGGTGAAGCTGTTGCCAAGTTCACGCTCAACTGTGTCAAGTCGCTGACCGACAAGGTTCGGCATGATAGCACCTGTGCCGTAAGGCGAAACTTCAACGCTTTCATCGGCAGGCAGAGTGACCGCCTGAGAATTCTGTATGAGTATCTCGCTTTCGTCATCGGTGTCGTTGGTGACTATAATGGAGTTTCCGCTGTCGCTTGTCTCGGGGGGCTGGAAAACTTCGTAAAGCATGATTATGCCGACTATCAGCAAAAGTGCCAGCAGCACAAAGCCCATGACTGTGAGTGCAGTGTTGCTTTTTTTCTTGGCATACTGACTGCCGCTGCGCTCGCCGCCGTAGTAATCCTCCTCGGGAGGTTCTTGTTTCGGCTTGACAACGGGGATAGTCTGTGTTGCGCCCTTGACGTGCGGAGCGCTCGTGGGAGCGTTCTCGAAAAGTTCGCTCACAAGATCGTTTATGTTCTTTATCCTTTCACGGCTGTCGACCGCCATTGCCCTCATGAGAACGTTTGAAACGTGACGTGGGATAGCGGCGTTGAGCCTGCTCGCAGGGATAAGCGTGTCATTGTGGACACGGTTGTTTGCATCGGGGGGAACATATCCCGTGAGTATGCGGTAGATGACCGCAGCGATAGCATAAACGTCAGTCCACGTTCCCTGCCATTCTTTTGAGTTATACTGTTCGGGAGCGGTGTAGCCCGAATAAAATTCGTTCGAGAGGGCAGTTCCGGCAGTTCTTATGGAGCTTATGGAGAAGCCCGTTATTTTCAGTTCGCCGTTTGCGGTGACAATGATGTTTTCGGGGCTTATGCCACGGTGGATAATGCCTGCATTGTGGATTATGCTGAGTGTGGTGAAAAGCGGCATGAACAGCTTTTTGACCTGTTTCCACATAAGATAACCGCTGTTGGACTGCAAGAATTTTTTCATCGAAACGCCCTCGACATATTCGAGGATAACATAGCAGGTGCCGTTTTCGAGGAACATATCCTTTGCGGTGCATATGCTCTTTAAGTTGCGCATTCTTGTGAGAGTGCGGTTCATATCCTGAAATTCCGACATATAAGTTTTGTATTTTGCAAGGCAGTCGGTGTTTATAACGATGTTGTTGCTTTTCATCTCACGTTCGCAGAGGGTGTCGGGCATATATTCCCTGATAACAGCCTTTGCTTTTGCTACTGTATCGTAGCACATATATGAAGCGCCCTCGCCGTTATAGGAGAGCATTTTTCCGACAATGTATCTGTCATTCAGCACCGTTCTGGGGGCAAGATATGACTGCAAATGAGGAATATCGTCGGTATAGGAACAGTAATGGCACACGCCGTATTCGTCAAGTTCATTCATACAGCCCATGCAGAGCCTAAGTCCTGTATCCAATAAATTACCTCCTTTGATTCGAGCGTTCACATTATATAATACCAGTAAATCCGCAAAATGTCAATAACTAAGTGTGATTTGTATTGAAATTGTAACCTAAGTAACAATTCACATATTGGCAGGGAAGAGCAGTTCAGCGGTGGAGTAGCGGTACTTTCCCTCCTCGGTAAAGACTGCACGCATAAGGACAGCCTGTTCATCGCCGTTGTCACGTTTGTACCAATATTTGAAAGTATAGGTGACAGTGCCGTTTTGCGAATAAGTTATGCTGTAAGGCTCAAGGTCTATCTCACGCAGGACAGAGGACTGCTTGTCCCCATCGTGGAAGCGTTCAAGGCTTATCTGTTCGGAGCGTTTTTCACCACGCAGGTCATTTTTGACGAGTGCGAAGTTCGTGTAGGTGACATCGGTGATGAACTTTGCGTCTGAGAGCGAGAGTGTGACAGCCCATTCGGGGTAAACGATGCCCTGAATTTTAACGGTGTCCTCAGCCTCGCCGATGCAGTCATATGTGACGGTGTTGTTTATGCCGTAGCAGTCGGAAGTGTCAGCGTAGAACAGTTCGCTTTCCTGATTGAGATCGCCGACGCTCCTGCCGATGTATTCCGAAGCCTGAGCCGCAAACCGTTCGCCCTTGCGTGAAGCGATCGAGCTGACAAGCACTATGACAAGCACGATGACCAGCACCGAAAGCGCACCTATTGCCGAAATTTTCAGCACCTTGCCCTTGTCCGAAAGAACAGCGCCGTCTTTTTTCGGGAGAGGGTCTTGAGTATCGGACTTTGGCTGTTCGGGCTGGGAAGTCTCGGGCTTTGTTTTTTCGGGCTTATCCTTGTTCTTTTTATCCCTGCCGAACAGTTTCTTTTTCACCCTGCCGTCAGCGCCTGTACTTTTCAGCTGAACTCCGCAGTATATGCAGTTAAAATCCTCAGAGGACACTTTCTTTCCGCACTTAGGACAATTCATAAAAAAACCTCCGCCTTTTTTTAGATAAGAGATATGAGATAAGAGATAAGAGATATTTTTTAGATTTTTTAGATAAGAGATAGATGAGATAACAGATAAGTTGTCCGCAGAGCGGACGTATCTGAATGGTTTGAGGTGTTCTTCATTCTGAACGCTTACGCAGAAATGGAAAATATCTCTTATCTCTTATTTCTTATTTCTTATCTTTTATTTCTTATCTCTTATCTTTTATCTCTTATCTTTTATCTCTTATCTCTTATCTTGTAATAAATCTTAGCACATAATTGTTAATAAATCAACCGCCTGCCGTAATAATTTGCAGATATTGGCATAGTGGGGTTATGTAATTTTTCTTATTATTATTCAACGTGCGGCGAAAGGTTCGTGAAAATCGCCGAAATTTGAAAAATCACTCCGTAAGTCTTGACAAACTTTGCGTTCGGGTGTATAATTCTTAATGAAAACAGTTTCGGCGCTGTGGACGACAGAACAAGTCCGCAGCGCCTTTTTTAGAACATACAGGAGGGTCCGATATGAATATTCCCGAGATATTCGGAACAGATGTGTTTAACGAGACAGTCATGCAGCAGCGCCTGCCTAAGTCCGTTTACAAGGCGCTCAAAAAGACTATCGAAACGGGCAAGCCCCTCGAGATCGAGGTGGCAAACGTAGTCGCAGCCGCAATGAAGGAATGGGCAGTCGAAAAAGGCTGCACTCACTACACTCACTGGTTCCAGCCTATGACGGGCATCACCGCCGAGAAACATGACAGCTTCATCACCCCCGTGGGTGACGGAAAAGTTATCATGGAATTTTCGGGCAAGGAACTTGTCAAGGGCGAGCCTGATGCGTCCTCTTTCCCCTCGGGCGGTCTGAGAGCCACTTTCGAGGCAAGAGGCTACACCGCATGGGATCCCACCTCTTACGCATTTATAAAGGGCACTTCGCTCTGCATACCCACCGCTTTTTGCTCCTACACGGGCGAAGCGCTTGACAAGAAAACTCCGCTCCTGCGCTCTATGGAAGCGCTTGACAAGTCCTCTGTCAGACTGCTTAAACTGTTCGGCATGGACGATGTTACTCACGTTACCGCAAACGTGGGTCCCGAGCAGGAATATTTCCTTATCGACCGTGAGATGTATTCTCACAGAAAAGACCTTATCCTTGCAGGAAGAACGCTTTTCGGCGCACCTGCACCAAAGGGTCAGGAACTTGAAGACCACTACTTCGGCACGATAAAGACAAGAGTTAACGGCTATATGGCTGACCTTGACGAACAGCTCTGGAGACTGGGCATCTGCGCCAAGACAAAGCACAACGAGGTTGCCCCGGCACAGCACGAACTTGCGCCTATCTTCAATACCACGAACATCGCTACCGACCACAACCAGCTCACAATGGAGCTTATGAAGCGCACCGCAAGAAAGCACGGCTTCAAGTGCCTGCTGCACGAAAAGCCTTTCGAGGGCGTGAATGGTTCGGGCAAGCACAACAACTGGTCAGTTTCGACCAACACGGGCATAAATCTTCTCGACCCCGGCAAGACCCCTGCCGAGAATGCTGTTTTCCTGACTTATCTTGTGGCTGTCATCAAGGCTGTCAACGATTATCAGGATCTTCTGAGAGCGTCCGTTGCGACCGCAGGAAACGATCACCGTCTTGGTGCTGATGAAGCGCCCCCTGCTATAATCTCGATATTCTTAGGCGACGAACTCAACGATATAATCGACGCTCTTGCCGAGGGTCACAAGCCCGAAAAGCACGGCAAGACCACTATGGAAGTTGGCGTTGACGTTCTGCCGTCATTCCCGAAGGACACCACCGACCGCAACCGCACTTCGCCTTTTGCGTTCACGGGCAACAAGTTCGAGTTCCGCAGCCCCGGTTCAAGACTCAGCTGCGGCGGTCCTATGACTATCATGAACACTATCGTTGCGGAAGTTCTCGACCAGTTCTATGAAAAGCTGAAAGATGCCGAGGATTTTCAGGGCGCACTCGATGCACTTATCAAGGAGACTATCGTTCAGAACAAGCGCATAATCTTCAACGGCAACGGCTATTCCGAAGAATGGGTCAAGGAAGCCGAAAGACGTGGACTGCTCAACCTGCGCACCACTCCCGATGCTATACCTGTTTATCTGCTCGACAAGAATGTTGAAGTTCTCTCAAAGCACGGCGTTTACTCAAGGGTAGAGCTTGAATCGAGAGTTGAGATACTGCTCGATGAATACTGCAAGACCATAAACATCGAAGCAAGAACTATGATCGACATGGCGAAGAAAGATATTCTTCCTGCGGTCATGAGTTACGTTAAAGACCTGAGCGAGACTGCGGCTGCCGCTTCTGCTCTGGGCGCTGACCTGACTGTTGAAAAGGAACTTGTAACAAGGCTGTCGGCGTATGCTGCCGAGACTTACAAGGCTCTGAGGGCGCTCGAAGAAGCCGAGGAAGAAGTTACAAAGCTCGGTTCGACAGAAGCTGCGGCTAACTACTTCCGTGACGTTGTTCTGCCGAGAATGGACGCACTCCGCAAGCCTGCCGATGAAATGGAAGCGCTCTGCGGCGAAAAGTACTGGCCTTACCCGACTTATGAACAGCTGCTGTTCTATGTCAAGTAAGCCATAAAAGAAATAAGAAAGCCGTTTTACATACGGTGAAAAAAGTTCGGAAGAATGATTTCTTTCGGACTTTTTTCAACTTACAGTGCAGCAGATATGATGATCTGTCAGCGTTCAAAATGAAAAAAACGTAACAAACTATTTCAGATCCGTCCGCTTCGGCGGACACCGTATTTCTTATTTCTTAATTCTTATTTCTTATTTTAAAATTTTAAAAGAACTTGCAATTATCGCAGTATTGTGTTATAATAAGTATACCGATAAGATATATTTTGATCAACTGAGAGGACTTATGATACTTAAACAAGCTACCGAACCGAGACTGCCCGAGTGGGCCTGCGCTCTGCTGACTGCGGTAATATCTGCTGCTGTGTCGGCACTCTCGGGGATATTGTTCATACTTATCGCAAGCGCACCGATAAACACGGCTGTGGTCATATTCAGCACGGCGGTGCTTGTTTTGCTGCCTGCGTTTGCGGTCAAGACGTTTCTGGTGTTCATCGGATTTCGTGACAGACGGCTGACAACGCTGCTGCTCACGCTGGGATTTTTCGCATCGCTGTGGGTGTCCTTTGCCTATTACGTCAGCCATGATTACGAACTGAGCGTCTACCGCTACATGAAAGCTACCGATGCGGACGTTTATTACTTCGGCGGTTACGAGGAACTCAACAGCGATTACGCCGACCCTGCGGATTTTATGCAGCAGATGAAAGACGCTCCCGCAACGATCGTGCTTGAAGGCATGAGCGAGGGGAAACTCAGTTCGCTCACCCCCGAGGAACTTGCAGCCATAAAGTCGGAATCGCTGTGGGATTACTTCGACTACGGCAACATTCTGGGCAAGACCCCCGACGAGGTGGACGCTTCGATCAGGGCTGCACGCTCGATGAACGCATTCGACTTCACGTTCGATTACAGGGGCTTGAAGCAGAAAGATATGTTCTATATGCTGCGCAAGCCGTCAAGATGCAGCGCCGAGATAAAGCTGATAGTGCGGCTGGGTGCGCACGCAGTCGGCTTTGACACGTTCAGCTTTTTCATATTCGCACAGCTTGTGGTCATCGTGATGATAGGCGTGCATTTTGACATCGACAGCAAGGGACAGCTTATCTTCATTTACGAATCCGACAAAGCCGAAATGATACGCTCGGGTCTGCGCTGCTCTCTTGATGCTCTGAAAGAAATGAAGTCGGGCTGGAAAATAAAATAACATTGGCAATAAAGTACAAATATCTTTTATCTGTCATCTATTATCTTTTTTAGGCGGTCGGTTGACAAAACCTGAAAGAAATGCTATAATATATACAGAGAAAAAGCGAGTGGGGGAGCGGCTGAAATGGGCGAGAAAGACCTGACCGAAAAGATACTCGAGGAACATGATGATGTTTTTGCGGACATTGTTAATGCGCTGCTGTTCGGCGGCAGAGAGGTCATAAAACCCGAGGAACTTACCGCAAAAAGTTCGCTTTCCGCATACAAGGCGGACGGCAAGATAAGAGAACTCGAACGTGACACTGCGAAAATGTGGAGAAACAGCGATGTGAGGATAGCCTGCATCGGCATCGAGAACCAGACTAAGGTCGACAGAGATATGCCGCTGAGAGTTCTTGCGTATGACGGAACGGAGTACCGCTCGCAGCTGCTGAAAGAGAATGACTGCATAGTGCGCTATCCCGTGGTGACGCTGGTCTTGTATTTCGGTTACGAACATAGGTGGAACAAGCCTCTGAGCCTGACGGATACGCTGGATATTCCCGAGGAATTCAAGCCGTTCGTGTCGGATTACCGCATAAATCTGTTCGAGATAGCGTATCTTACAGATGAACAGCTGGAACTGTTCAAGAGCGATTTCAAGGTCGTTGCGGATTATTTCGTACAGATGCGCAAGCTCCACGAGCAGGGCAAAGCCGAGGAATACGTTCCGAATCCGCAGAAACTGCGCCACGTTCAGAACGTGCTGCAAATGATGAGCGCATTCACGGGCGACAAACGATTTGAAGAAGCATACAACGAACGTTTACCAAATGAAAGGGTGAGCAATATGTGTGAAGCATTGGATAGGGCTTTCGGACGTGCCGAAGCAAAGGGCATAGCAAAGGGCATAGCAGAGGGTATAGCAATAGGCAGAGCAGATAGCAACTTTGAATTACTTCTCTCGTTGGTAAAAGAACACTATATCACAGTTGAAGTCGCTGCTGAAAAGGCAGGAATGACCGTTGAGGAATTCAAGAAGAAAGGCGAACTTGACTGAGTGGTCTGTTTTAAACTGTTGAATATTATCAAATATAATAGAACAGTAAGAGGGCTTGTTTTGCGAAAAAGACAGGCTCTCTCGTTTACCAAATGAAAGGGTGAGCAATATGTGTGAAGCATTGGATAGGGCTTTCG
>CAMVRM010000072.1 GCA_947169885.1 uncultured Ruminococcus sp. | reverse complement strand
ATGGGGCGATAGAAAGAAGGGCGCAAAACAAAATAAAGATAAAGCGCTCAAACGTAAAGTCCAAGCCTTAAAAATCGGCATACCAATACACAATAACAAAAGCAATCGGCATTAAGGTACACCTCAAACGAGGGTAGAAGCACCAAAATGCCGATTTTTATTTTTCGGAACAGCGCAAGCGTATTCCGAAAAAAGAACCCTATAATGTCCAAAGGACATTAACCCCCCAACGGACGAAAGTCCGTTCTCCCCTCGCACCACACACCACACACCACACCAAAATAAAATCCCGATACGGATAAAAACAAAACCGTATCGGGATAAATATTTTACAAAAAGTCAATAATCAGCCGAAGTACTTTTTGAGCTTTGCAGGAGCAATGATGCGGCTGTGAGTGTTGAGAGCGTGGCGATAAGGGCGCTGATCGTGAATAAGGTTCATCATGGCGGAATTAGTCCACTCGGAAGTGAAGTCCACCACCTCAAATAACAGCTGTGCATCAGACCTTGAAGCTTCGAGAAGCTTTTCGGTGTTCTTCGGCAGGGGTATGGGATCAATGCCGTACTGCGAATACTTCGTGTAAACAGCGGGAACAACAGGACCGTACTCACGGGCAACAATATCGTCGATGAAGCAAACTTCATCTATCTGCATGAGAAAATAAGCCTGTACAAAATAAAGCACGTTGTTCAGTCTGTTGTTGTTGATAGGTTTTTCGATCTTGTGGTAGAATTTTATGATGTATTCAGACAGATCGAAAACGTCAAGCTTGATGTGGTCGTCAGGGTTTCCCATAAGTTTAGTCCTCCTTGTTTTCATTTGTCAGTTGAGCCGCAATTTTGCTGACAGCACTGCGCCCCTCACGCATGGGATATGACACCCAGACGTGCGTCATGCCCTCACCAACAGTAATGTCGAGCGCCGTGCCGCTGTCTTCGAGCAGAGTCCTTAGCCTTTCGGTTTCGGGATAAAAAATTTCGTGAGTCCCGATGTAGACGTAAAGTTCCTTTATCCCCGAAAAATCGCCGTATATCGGGCTTACTCTCGGGTCATGAACGTCAAGACTTCCTGCCCACAGCTTGCCCATGCGTTTAAGCCCGTAGATACCGAGCATCGGGTCAAGCGGTTCATAGTCACGCATCTGCTCGTTTTCCATTGAAACATCCAGCCACGGCGACAGAAGCACGATCTTTTCGGGGCAATGCCTGTCGGCTTTGTGAAGTGTCTGAGCAAGTCCAAGCGCCAAGCCGCCGCCTGCCGAATCGCCCATGAACACATCAAACTCGAACTGCGAACAAAGCTCCGTCAGCAGTGTGTAAGCCGCCGAACAGGTGTGAACAGGCGCTCTCGGGTAAAGAGGGGCGATAATGCGCACTTTTGCAAGCTCACTCAGCCGTGCGAGCATATCCCAGTGGAAAATGTTGGGCGGTGAAAAGTACGAGCCGCCGTGAAGATACAGCACAGTATGCTGATATTCTTCGCCCACGGTGAACACCTGCATTCCTGACAGAATGCTCTCAGCGAACCTGCCCGACCTGAGCGCAGGCATTTTATAGGGCAGTCGGTTCTGCTTTTCCATATCGGCGATATATTCCGTGCAGGCATCCGAATCAATGAACTTGCGTTTGCCGTCATAAAGCCTTATGACAGGCTCGGCAGCCCCTGCAAGAAACGATCTGTCAGGCATAAGCAGCTCCTTTCGATAATCATTTTCACATATACTATTATACCACAAACAGCGCCGTTTTCCAATACTTTTTCAAGAATTATTTTCTTTAAATGTTATTTTTGTGAATTTTGTTTAAAAAAACATCATGTTTTTCTTTTATTTTAACCATAGTTTAACTCAAATGTTTTAACATAATTCTTTATATTTGATATTTGTATATGCTTATTTGAAACTTGCCTTTGTTATTGTTGTTTTATAGTGCGGTGATTTGAATGTCCTTGACGGACATTTGTGATTCACTTTCTTATTTCTTCATTCTTATTTCTTATTTAAAAAAAGCACTCTCTTTGTGAAGAAAGTGCTTTTTTCATTATGCGGTTATTCCAAGGAATTCCCAATAGTTCTTCTTAGGCATATTCTCGGGGGTCACTTTCGCTTCTTTCCACGAATCCTCAGGCGCAAGCCTGTAACACAGATAAAGCACCTGCTTGCCCGTCTGCTTGTCTTTCTTCACCGTCCAGCCAACATCGGGAACAATGCCTCTCGTGCCTTTCGTTGTGACAACACGCTTTATGCCTTTCTGTTTCAGCGAGAAAAACTTCAACGTGATGTCCTCGCTCGCAGGAACAACATAGATCTTAACTCGTCCATCCGAATCCTTAACGTCCGTCATGTAAAAACGGAACTTTCCGTCAGGCGAATAGGTGTTCTTGTCATCGGTAACTTTTGATAAATGTACAAGGTCAGTCTTGTAGTAGGAATAAGCCGCCGACTCAGGGTCAAGCGTCATGTCCAGCGGAGTTTCGATGATCGAACCCTGAAACAGCATATTACAGATGATGTAAGCCACGATACCCAGCACATAAAGCAGCAGATATATCGTGCCCATGATGACTTTAACTGTCTCTTTCGTGCCTGCCGCAAAGAATATCACCAGCGCAACGATGAACGGCGGGATGATAAGCACCCAGTTTGCGTTGCCAAGGTTGAACAGCAATAGCAAAAATACTATCGGCAGCAGCAGAACACTTATCAGCCGTGTCATGAAAATATCTCTCGTGTAAAGCATGAGCAGCAGGAAAACTATCGAAGCGACAGCGTAAATAACAAGGAATGTCGCCTGCTTGCCCGAAGCAAACACAAGGTTGTACTGAAACGTTGCAAAGGTGAACAGTGCGATCATAGCAGCGTAAGCCGCCGTGAATATCGAAACGCATCTTTTCACCCATGTGTTTTCTAAGATCTCTTTCATGGGTATATCTCCTCCAAAATTTTTTTCTTTAATTTACAATGACCTGTTCGCCGCCCGAAAGACCGCTTGTTATCTCGGTTTTTTTGCCGTCTTCAAGCCCTGTTTCAACGTCCTGTTCGATCTTAGTGCCGTCGATAAGCAAGTTGACATAAGTCCTGTCTTTCGATTTTTTTATCGCCGAAGTCGGAACAAGAACGGTATCAAGCTTTGAGTAAACGTCAAAAACGCACTGAACAGTAAGATCACTCAGGTCAGCGTCCTCGTCCGTGTCGATAACGTATGTATATATCGTCATGCCGCCGCCCTCAGAGCTGATAATGTCAACAACTTTTCCCTGTGCTTCCGTCACGCCCTGTTCAAGGCTGACCTTTGTGCCGAAGTTGACGTTTTCGAGGGGATTGTCATACACATCGCAGACGAGGTATTCTTTTGAGTGATCGGAGATAGTCCCGAGCGTCTGCGAAGCCTTGACCGAACCGCCCACGATGATTATGCTCTCAGCGCCCCTTTGTTCGGCGATGCCGTTACCGAAAGCGGTCTTGCCGTCAGTCCTGAACACGCCGTCACATGGAGCGTAAACGTTATAATCGTCATAAGAAGCGACCATGTGGTCATATTCAAGCTGTAAGACTTCCAGCTGAACGTTAGCCATTTCGATCTCTTTTCCCGAACCGCCGTCCTCAGCAAGTTTATTGACAGTTTTCTGCGCCTGTTCGAGATAAACTTTTTTCTCCTCGATCTGTTCGTCAAGTTCTTCCGAATCAAGAGTGCAGAGAATATCTCCCTTTTTGACGGTATCGTTTTCTTCAACGTTTATTGATTTGATAATGCCGCCCTTTTTGAACTTGACTTTTTCGGAGTAAGGGTGATCGAACCTGCCGTCAACGTAATACTTTTGAGTAATATCGCCGATAACAGCTTCTTCTGTCTTATAGTTTATGTCTTTGGTCTTATAGATAGGCACAACGATCTGTTTGCCGTCGTCTTTTGCGGCACAGCCTGTTGTGAAAAGCATCAGAGCCGCCGCCGCAAGTGCGATAATTTTAGTTCTCATGTATAAGCCCTCATTTTAAAAGGAACAGAACGTATATAGTTATTATATCATTTTTTATTGTCAGGTGCAAGAGTGGATAAATTTATTGTATACTTGCACAAATCTTCTTTTAGTATTTTGTTGATATGTAACAAGATACAGCTTGTTCGGTGCGCTTTAAGAATGTTCTTGACGAACATTGTGGTTTAATGTCCTTTGGACATTATAAGGTTTCTTTTTCGGAAGACGCTTGCGCTGTTCCGAAAAATTAAAATCGGCATTTTGGTGCTTCTACCCTATTTTGTGATGTTCTCTCATTTTGTGTGCTTTTGTTAGTGCGTTTTGGAATGCCGATTTTTGATGTGGCTTTGCGTTTGAGCGCTTTGGACTGCTTTTGTTTTGACTGTTCTTTCTATCGCACCCTTGGTGCGAATGAGGACTTTGCCCTCAAACTCCCACCAAAGGGGAAACCCTTTTGAAAAAGGGTTATCCCCTCTGGACTTCCTTTCCTAAAACTTTTAATTCTCTGGCGCTCACACTTCATTTGTGCAGATTTTGTACGGTTTAACGTCAGTTCTTTCTTATCTCTTATTTCTTATTTCTTATTTCTTTTGACAGCCCCGAGCCGCACTCTTTTTCGTCCTAAACAAAATGAATATGCGAGGGATATGAGCCGTCCGCCCGAGGACCGAGGGAATCGAGCCGTCCGCCCGAGGACATCTAAATTAGGCTTGTTATTACGGCGTTTGATACCAGCGCTCCTTTATCCGTCAGCGCTATCCTGCCGTTTTTTTCTTCTATCAGCCCTGCTTTTATTAACGGTTTGGCATTCCCGAATATTTTTTTCGCCGCTTCTTCACCGCCCAGCTCCGCTAAACGTTTGCGGCTTATCCCCTCCGAGATACGCAGTCCCAGCATTACATATTCCTCAAACCTGTCGGGCGAATCGTCCTCACACTCTCTCCGCTGAACTCCCGCACTCATGAACCCCTCAATATCATCGGGACAAAAATATCTCCTGCCCCCAAAGTCCGAGTGCGCCGAAGCCCCTATCCCGATGTACGGTTCAAGCTTCCAGTATTTAAGGTTGTGACGTGACCGCCTGCCGTCCTTTGCCCAGTTTGAGATCTCATATCTCTCAAACCCTGCCGACTTCATTCGTCCGCAAAGCTGTAAGTAAAGGTCGCTCACTTCGTCCTCATCGGGAACAGAACACCGGACTTCCTCACAGTCGAACGCCGTGCCGTCCTCGATAGAAAGCATATACGCCGAAAGGTGCATTATGGGAAGTCTCAGCATCTTGTCAAGCGTGCGGTCAAGTGAACTGCTGTCCTGACCTTTTAAACCTATCATCAAATCACAGGAAATGTTGTCGAACCCGACTTCATGCGCCATTCTGACAGTGCTTTCCGCTCGGGAAAAATCATGAAGCCGCCCGAGGAACTTCAACTCCTCATCGTCCGCACTCTGAACGCCGAAAGACAGCCTGTTCACGCCTGCATTTTTCCACCCGATAAGCTTTTCACGTGTAACGCTCGAAGGGTTAGCTTCAAGCGTTATCTCGGGCGAAACAAGCGTTATATTGCTCCTCAGCGCCGATAGAATATCCTCCACCGATTCGGGCGGCAGGAGCGAGGGCGTACCTCCCCCGAAATAAACCGTGTCGGCGGTTATCCCCTTGCCCGAGAGCGCCGAGATGTTCCGCATGACCGCCGCCGTGTAAGCAGGAATGTCCGCAGGTCTTAGCGGTTTCGAGCAGAATTTGCAGTAGGGGCATTTTCGTATGCAGAACGGGACGTGTATGTAAATGCCTGTCATGGCTCATCGTCCTCAAAAGCGTTGTCGATAGCCGAAGCCGTCTCAGCGCTGTTCTTCTCGATCTTGCCCATTGCGGCTTTAAGACCCAGCCTTGCGAAGTATATTGCGTAGGAAAAAGCCAGCAGTCCGAACGCCTTTCCCCAGTAGCCAACAGCCTCAACGAGCGGTAAGTCAAAGTATTTTGAGTTGGATTCGAGCCACCGCCTGACCGCAGGGTGAATGATGACGTAACCGATAAGGCTCAGCACCGCCCCCGAAAACACGTAGGCGGTTATCCCGAGCATCGCAGGTCTGACGGGCAGGGAAGACAGCTTAACGCCTGCCGCCGCCGCAAGACATAAGACGAGCAGCATACCGAAAAGCCGTGAGATATTGGCGTATACTTCAAATCCCAAAGGCAGAACGACCGCCGCCCCCAGCGCAAATATGATAAAATATTTCATTGCCTTTTCATTATTGTTCAAAAAAACACCCCCCGTATTTATTCAGAAAACGGTTAATGTAAAACACAAAAAATGCTAAAATCTTTCTTATTTCTTATGGACACCTCTAAAAACCCCTGATTTTCAAAATCTGGTAACGTATTTACGTGCTTTTAAAAGTGTGAAACTGTCAAATGGTAGTTTTTTAGAGATGCCCTAAAATCTTTCTTATCTCTTAACTCTTATTTCTTATTTCTATTGACAGCCCCGAGCTTCGCTCTTTTACGTCCTAAACAAAATGAATATGCGAGGGATATGAGCCGTCCGCCCGAGGACCGAGGGATATGAGCCGTCCGCCCGAGGACCCCGAGGACTCAATCTTCGTCCAGTTTCAGAACGCTCATGAACGCTTCCTGCGGAACTTCCACCGAGCCTAACTGACGCATACGCTTCTTGCCCTCTTTCTGCTTTTCGAGCAGTTTCTTCTTTCGGGTTATGTCGCCGCCGTAGCACTTGGCAAGAACGTCCTTGCGCATCGCCTTGACCGTTTCACGGGCGATTATCTTGCCGCCGATCGCCGCCTGTATCGGCACTTCAAACAGCTGACGCGGAATGTTGTCTTTGAGCCGTTCACATATCTTCCTGCCCCTTGCGTAAGCTTTGTCGGCGTGAACGATGAATGACAGCGCATCAACAATGTCGCCGTTGAGCATTATATCCAGCTTGACCAGCTTAGACGGCTGATAGCCCAGCATCTCATAGTCAAATGAAGCATAACCCCTTGTGCGGCTTTTCAGCGCATCAAAGAAGTCATAGACTATCTCGCCGAGCGGCAGTTCATAGTGCAGGTCAACTCTGTTTTCATCAAGATACTCCATGTTCTTGAAGTTTCCACGCCTGTCCTGACACAGTTCCATGATGTTGCCGACAAATTCGGGCGGCGTGTAGATGTCCGCCTTGACCATAGGTTCTTCCGCAGAAGCAATGACCGCAGGATCGGGGTAGTTTGTCGGGTTGTCGATCATAACAGTTGTTCCGTCTGTCAGATTAACTTTGTAAACAACGCTGGGCGCAGTGGTGATAAGGTCAAGATTGTATTCACGTTCAAGCCTTTCCTGAATTATCTCCATGTGCAGAAGCCCTAAGAATCCGCATCTGAAACCGAATCCCAGCGCCGCAGAAGTCTCCGCATCAAAGGACAGCGAAGCATCATTGAGCGCCAACTTTTCAAGTGCATCTCTCAGATCGGGATACTTTGCACTGTCAGCAGGATAAACGCCCGAAAACACCATGGGGTTTACTTTTTTGTAGCCGGGGAGCGGTTCGGAGCAGGGGTTGTCGGTGAGCGTTACAGTGTCGCCCACACGGGTATCTCCGATGTATTTTATCGAAGCGGCGATGTAGCCGACTTCACCTGCGTGCAGTTCGCCCACGGGAACAAGATCGGTAGCCCCCATGAACCCGACTTCCACCGTCTGGAACTCAGCGCCCGTTGCCATAAGCTTTATCGTGTCGCCCGCTTTGAGACAGCCCTCCATGACACGAACATATATGATAACGCCCTTGTACTGATCGTAGTAGCTGTCGAAAATAAGCGCCTGCAACGGCTTATCGTCACTGCCGCTCGGAGCAGGTATGTCAGTGATTATGCGTTCAAGCACTTCACGGATATTCTCGCCCGTCTTAGCCGAAACTCTGGGAGCGTCAAGCGCAGGTATGCCGATTATGTTCTCGACTTCGTGGCAGACTCTTTCGGGATCGGCAGAGGGCAGGTCTATCTTGTTTACAACGGGCAGAACTTCAAGGTCATGCTCGATAGCAAGATACGTGTTAGCAAGCGTCTGCGCCTCGATACCCTGCGAAGCGTCCACGATAAGCACCGCACCCTCGCAGGCGGCAAGCGACCTCGAAACTTCATAGTTGAAGTCAACGTGTCCGGGAGTGTCGATAAGGTTGAAAATGTAGTCCTCGCCGTCATCAGCGTGATATTTAAGGCGCACCGCACGGGCTTTTATGGTGATGCCTCGTTCACGCTCGATGTCCATGTTGTCAAGAAGCTGATCTTCCATATCTCTTAGTGCCACCGTGTCGGTGAGTTCGAGAATTCTGTCCGCAAGTGTTGACTTGCCGTGGTCTATGTGTGCGATAATGCAGAAATTACGTATATTTTCCTTGTTTGTGCGTTCTGACATTGTTTATAAAAACTCCCTTCGTCCCGAATAAGGTTATACAGTGTTTTTTTCAGGCGCAAGAAATAAGCGCCCTGTTATTGTCTTTTTGAATATATTTCCCCGAAAACGTATACCATATTATTATAACACACATAACAGAAAATGTCTACCGATATTTTGTTAAATCGAGAATGAAAATAATATGTTAAATATTTTGTCGAGCTACTTGACAAAATCAGAACATGATGATAAAATAATTATATATGCTAAAAGTGCTGTTTTAGCGATATAACGCAGCTTTTTAAAAAAGAGTTTGCTAACGGGGAGAAGGGGACTGCTGTTGAAAAAATATGCTGTCTACAAGGCGGCGACGGGGTATTATTATTATGAATATTATGATACTTTGGAGTCACTGCTCGCTGAGTGCAATTCTCCGCTCAGGTTTGCGATAGTCGAGGAACAGCTGCCCGTGGTTTTCGACAACAGGGGCGGTTACAGAAGTTTTCACCCCGAAAGTGAGCCGGGTTTTCAAGAAATAATCGAATCTGACAAGAAGTATCCTTTAACTCTTGAACAAATGTTCTTCAAGAATGATGACGGTTTTCTGCTGGGCTGGATCTCTCCCGACGGCGACACATATTCCTGTGATTTTACGGGTCATGCGAAGTGTGCGGTGATGCTTGCGGAAAAGTTCTATCCGACAGCGCTTTATCCCGAGCGGACGTTAGGGCGCAAAGGCTGGATAAAGGTCATCGACTCATGGGACGGCGTTCAGCGTCAGCACGGGCAGTTTGTCTATTCGATGTCAGGCAAGATAACCAACCGACAGGCAGACAAGCTTTTCGATCTGGGTCTTTACGACAACCCCGAAGTAAAGCAAATGCTCAAAGACAGCGAAGACTTCTGGTGAGGGTCCTCGGGGTTCTCGGGGTCCTCGGGCGGACGGCTCGATGCCCTCGCACGTAAGTTTGATAAAGGCGGTTAGTTTGTGCAGCTCGGGGCTTTCAAAAGATAAAAGTCTTGTGAAGACAGGTTCTTATATCGGGTAAGCGAGACACAACGATGCTGAACCACTACTCAACAATGTTTGATAAATAAAAAACTCGGTTTGGAGAAATAACTCTCCGAACCGAGTTTTATGTTTAATATCAAGTTTTTTCAAGAGAATAATATTTTTTGTGAACGGCGAAGCCGTTCCTTATCTCTTATCTCTTATCTTTTATCTCTTATCTTTTATCTCTTATCTTTATCTCTTATCTTTTATCTCTTATCTATTATCTTTTCTGAGGTCTACGATGCGTTTAGCTTTGCCCTGAAAGCGTTCAAGGGTGTTGAAGTCAACTATCGTGAGTTTGGTTGCAATACCGAGAACGACTTTCAGTTCGTGAGTAACCTTGCGGTGGAGTTCTTCAAGCTGAGCGTAGTTGTCGAGCATATTGCTGTATTTTTCGTTGAGTTCGACTTTTATTTCGAGGTGGTCTGCGAAATTCTCACGGGTCAGTACAAGCTGATAGTGCGGAGCTATCTCGTCAAAGGTCATCAGCACCGATTCTATCTGAGAGGGGAAAACGTTGACACCTCTTATTTTGAGCATATCGTCAGAGCGTCCCTTGGGCTTTCCCATTCTTGCGGTAGTTCTTCCGCAGGCGCACTTTTCGTAATTTATGGAAGTTATATCTCTTGTGCGGTAGCGGAGTATTGGCATACCCTCTTTTGTAAGAGTAGTGACAACAAGTTCGCCCTCACTGCCTGCGGGGAGAACTTCGCCCGTTGCAGGGTCGATTATCTCGCAGAGGAAGTGGTCTTCGTTGATGTGCATACCTGCTCTTTCACGACATTCGCCCGAAACGCCGGGACCGCCGAGTTCGCTCATGCCGTAGTTATCGGTCACGAACATACCTGTTGTCTGTTCGATAGCGTTGCGCATCTCGATAGTACATCCCTCAGAACCCAGCAGACCGAGTTTAAGGTGTATCTTATCCAGCACGCCTTTTTCCTTGGCAAGTTCACCGATATACTGAGCGTAGCTGGGAGTTGCGACAAGGGTATTCGTGCCAAAGTCCTGCATAAGCATTATCTGCTTATCGGTATTGCCGCTTGAAGACGGAACAACAGTTGCGCCGATCTTTTCAAGACCGTAGTGCAGACCGAGAGCGCCTGTAAACAGACCGTAGCCGAAGCATATCTGAACAAGGCTGTTTTCGTCTGCGCCTGCGGCGGTAACGATACGAGCCATGCAGTCGCTCCATGCGTCGAGGTCATTTGCAGTGTAGCCAACGACAGTCGGTTTGCCTGTTGTGCCCGAGGAAGCGTGAAGTCTGACGATCTTGCTCTGAGGAACGGAGAACACGCCGAACGGGTAATTATCTCTGAGGTCTGCCTTGGTAGTGAAAGGTATCTTTTCGATGTCTTTAAGTTCCCTTATGCAGTCGGGGCTTATGCCTGCCTCATCGAATCTTTTGTGGTAAAAGGGCGAGTTATCGTAGCAATATTTCACAAGCTTTTTAAGCTTTGCGAGCTGATCTGCCTCGATCTCGCTGCGGCTCATAGTCTGAGCTTCCTTCTGAAAAAACATAGTCTCATTACTCCTTTTGTGTTTTAAAGCGTATATGTTTATATTATACCACATTTCAAATGCAAATGCAAGCTTTTATCTATATTTTCTTAAAACTGCGGAATAATATGTTTATTTTGCACAAATTCAACTGTTAATTTTTTACACACAAAACGATAAAATTCAGGATCATCTGCATGAACTGCCCGTTTGTTTCGCCTCTCTCGGGTTATAGCGTGCTTGTTGGAATGTTCTTGACGAACATTGTTGGTAACGGACTGTTCGTCCGTTGTGGGTTAATGTCCTGTTCGGACATTGTGGGTTATGGTCTTGCGACC
>CAMVRM010000071.1 GCA_947169885.1 uncultured Ruminococcus sp. | reverse complement strand
AGTGGTTGTCTTTATTTTTTGTGCAGTTTTTTGGAGTGCTCATTTATAGTATCTAATTTATATAATGATGGACCTTTATCATATAAAACGAGTGATAAATGGGAGAAAAAAAGAAAAAAATATATTAAAGAAATACGAGAAAAAACTGACACAGTTGATATAATAATTGGTTATTCATCAGAATCATTCCAAGGAATGGATAGTGATGATGTCGAAGAGATACTAACAAATTTAGGATATATTAATATTGAACAAAGAGCATGTAGCAGTAAAATCAGTAATCTTTTTAATTCTTACGGTGAAGTTGAATCCGTTAGTATTAATGGTAATGAGTCATTTAAAGCAAATAAAAAATTCCCATTTGATGCAAAAATAATTATTACATATTATAAATAATATTTCAGTCCGTATCAAGATAGATTTTAAATCATATGAAAGGATGAGTTAAATAATGGCTTTATTCAGATCAAAAGAAGGCGGTATCTTAGATGCAATTCGCTGTGACGAACAGGGACACCTGATATGGAAATGGCGGCCTTCGGCTGACGGCAGCAGGACTAATAAGGAAAATGCCATACGCTGCGGTTCTTCAATATCGGTGAAAGATGGGCAGGCAGCTGTATTTATTCACAGCGGTGTCAGCGATATTATCTACGGACCATACACAGGAAGACTTTCTACCGATAATATGCCTGTGACAGCAGGTCTGATAGGTGCGGCATTCGCAGGCGGAACACCTTTTCCTGCTGAGGTATATTTTGTTGATCTTTCAAAAGTCATACAGATACATTTCGGCATCGGATTCTTTGATGTTTTTGATGCGGTCATGAAGGATTTCAGCATACCTGTTTCGGTGAGGGGAACGCTGACTTTTCAGATAAAGGATTGTCAGGAATTCATCAGGATCTACGGTCTGAACGAGCTTGAGATCAACAGTCTGAGCAGTCGGATCGAGTCGGCTGTCAAGCGGTATATCAAGACCGCTGTCAGCAATTGCCCTGCCGAATACGGTATATCTGTCGTTCATATCGAAAGCAAGCTGAATGAGATAAATATACGCTGTGAAGCGGATCTCCGTGAACGGCTGTATACCGATTTCGGGATATATCTTTCGGGACTTGACATTGAAGCGATAGAACCCGACAGATCATCAAACGACTACCGACAGTTTATTATGATGACAAAAGAGCGTGAGATAGCTGTTTCTCAGACAAAGCTGCATTCCCAGATAAGTGATATCAAGGACGCTCAGCGTATGGATTCCGAAGATGCCGCCGACAGAAAGCGACGTATCCGTGAAGAAGAACAATATGAACGTCATCTGAAAACACAGTCACAGTATAAGGATATACATATGGTAAATATCGGTGCGGCTCCACACGTTTCTACACCACCTCCTGTTCCCGTGACATTGTTCCATATTGCGGAAAACGGCGTTTCGACCGGACCGTATGACATTAACGCTATGAAATTGCTTGCAGTTGAAGGCAGACTTTGCGCTGACACGCTTGTATGGAAGAATGGTCTTACAGAATGGGTCAGAGCCGACAGCGTATTTGAGTTAAAAGATATTTTCGTTTCTCCGCCTAAGCTGCCGAAATGATATTAAAGAGTTAAAGTGCATATTAGATGAATTATACGGACATAAAAAAACAAGGAACTGGTCTTACTCAGTTCCTTGTTTTTTTCTCTATATATTATTTTGATCTATGCGGCGTTTTCCAAAAGTGAGCCGAAGACATTTTTTACATCAGAACTTGATATATAGAAAAAATTCTTCTTTACAGTCTCTATCATTGCATATACTTTTGCCTGTGCAACTCCTCCGCTATGACCAAGTTTTTTATGTAAAATTGTATCAACCAATTGTACTTCACCATTTGCTCTTTCATGATATGTAAGTTTTGCCTGCTTGATCGCTGTTTTAATATCTGATTCGGTTATTATATCAATATCTTTTAGAGTCTCCAGAAATTCAGCAGGAATTAGCTCCTTATCATTGTTAAATATCTCGGCTAACTGCTCATCAAAATTGCTGTAATTATTGGTTCTGTTGGCAGATATACCATCTTTTGAAATAAAAGAGAATACTGATGCATCGCCAAAATCAATATCTCCGTCTATGACTTTAAAAGAGTTTTCTGCATATTTGATTAATTCATCTTCACAAGTATCTAAGTCTATCACGATCTTAGCGTTAAGTCCGTTTTGAAGCAGGTCGGCTTTCATTAACCTTTTTCCCGAACTGTCATAATACTTAAAATTCAAATTAGAATCTGCGGGCAATTGATTAAACATTGTTCTGTTATAGTTATTTATCTTGATCGAATTTGTCGCTGCCTTAGCCGCAACATAGACCGATGAAGGTGAAAGAATTTCTTCTAATGCGGTGTTTTTCAGATGCACCTGATGCTCTCCGATAAACGCAGTCAGCTTCTCCGAGCCTGCCGCTAAAGACTGAGTTGCTTTGGTCAGCCAACTGTTAGGTGCTTTTTTGCTGAAAGCATTCAGTATTTTCTGACCCGGTTTGAAGTGCTGAACGATCTCTCCCATAGCCGATCCGACTGCTGTAAAGGCTGCACCGACAGCCGCACCTGTTATAAAAGCATCTAACTGTTCTTCTGCGGTCTCTCCGTCAATACAGGAAAAAGCTGCATTTGTGATACCCGATACCAGAGCATTTGAAACAGTAAGCGTTCCATAGCCTGCCAGCTTTGAAAGAGTCTCTGCTGCGATTGTCTGACCGCATATCTCAATAGTAGTTTTTCCTAACGTTCCTGCGACTTTCTGAGCTGCTGCCTGTGCTGCAAGCGGACACAGCCACGCAACAACAGCACCTGAAACGGCAGACACCGCAACTTTTTTCCAGTTTACGTTTTCCAGTGTCTGATTTTCGATAACTACCTGAACGAATACCTCTATCGCTGCTCCCGATATAGCACCGCTTACAGGGCGAAGTGCAGGGACAAAAACGTCCAGAGCAACAGAACCAATGACCAGCACACCGCAACTTATCCCCACAAGCCACTTTGAAAGCTTCTCTTTATCCGCAGGAGCATCATTGTCAAATTCTATGACGATGCCATGGTCGGTGAGCTTCATACATTCATTCGCATCAAGCTGTTTTGCTTTTTCGATCAGCTCTGAAACATCATATCCCATAAACGTTTCTGCCTGCGTAGCAAGCAGCGCATTTGCAAGATACTGCGGAGCTTCGGCAGCGATAGTCTCTATTTCAACTTTTGAGAAGTTACGATCTTGTTCTTCGATCATCCTGTTTATCTCTGCTTCAACAGCAGCATAGTCTGGTTCTGCGCTGAGCGAGCTGACCTCGAATGAGCTGTCATTAAAATCAAAGTTCAGTATATACTTTTCTGTATCATACGAATAAAGTGAACCTAACTCCTCATCATAATCTCCCGTATCGGCAGCAGCCTTATATGTTATTTCGCCGTTTTCATCAACACCATATTGAAGATACTGCCCCCATATCACACAATGCTCGGTGAACGGCTCAGTATCGTATGCAAGAACAAAGCCGCGGTCGCTGTCTTCATATTCAAGGTCGATAATTTCAAGCCCCTTGTCTGTTTCGGTATCCTGTATCTTTGGTTCTCCGATAAGTGATATAAAACCCGCAGGAAAGAAAATTTTACCGTCATCGGAATCATATCTGTCTGCATAATCGGTATACCCGATACCATATACTGTTTCTCCGTCGGGAAGTTCGACAGCAGCATTAAAAACATTATAGCACAGCTCATATTCGGTCACTATAAGACCGTATACAAAAGCATCAAGATCACCTGCATAGTCATCGGGATCAAATGAGATCTTCACTGCTTCTTCCCGGGCTTCGCTTTCAGCACTTATACTCTCGCTAATGCTGTCAGCTATCTCTTTTGTAGTAACAGACGTTGTTATCTGTGAAGAATTGCTTTTTAGAGGTTTATTTGCACACCCTGTCAGTGTGGTAAGAATCATAACGGCAGAGATCGTGAACGCCGATGCTCTCATTAACAGCTTATTTTTCATGACGTTTTCTTCTCCTTATAAACATAGCTATCCCCACTGCACATATCCCCGATATTGCCGTAACGATCGGAACTATGCTTTTACTGCTGCTCTTTTCTACCGAAGCTGTGAGGGTAATGTCACCCTCGGTAACAAGTGTGAAAGTATTGTTTTCAACAGGCACGCCGTTATTGAGCCAGCAGACAAACTTCATTCCGTTTTCGACATCGGGAACAGGCAGCTTGTTTTCCTTGTCAAAGCTTACCGTCATAGTATCGAACCGGCTGCCGTCAGCGTTTAAAAGTGTAAGCTGATATTGTTTTGCTTCCCACTTTGCGTGAAGAACAGTGTTGCCCTTGAACAGTATCTCAGCTATCTCGTCGGAGTATAGATTTCCGCTTTCGTCTTCAAAGCCTTTTAACTCATAGCCTGTTTTTGTAAGCTTTGGCAAGGTAACATTTTTAGCACCGTAATATGTGGAAATGTTTTCGCCCTCACCCTGAAGATCAAGAACTATCTCAGCTTTTCCAGTAACACTGACATTAAAAGAATAACAGTACCCAAGTCTGTTTATCACTGCGACTTCATATTCGCCCTTTGCCGCAAACAGCTTGTTGTCAAGCTGATCTGCTGCGGCATAATACGGATTTTCGCCGTTTACATTTTTGTTTGCAATTCTGACAATTGAATAAGGGTCAAGCTCATCGCTCAAAGCTGATACCGAAAAATAGTCGGCTGTAAGAGCGTTGTGATCGTTCTGATCAAACGTTACAGTTTTTTCAGCATCGTTTATGGAATATGACAAGGTTATATTTGAAGTATTGTCACCATCTGCGATAAAAAGAGCCTTATATTCGTTTGTATCATCATAACAGGTCTTTTCGGTTATCGTAACGACACCGCTTTTGCAGCCCTGTTCTTGCAGAGCCTTGCCCACATCACACTTGTAACCGATCTTATAGCGTTTTCCCTCAGAATCAGTGATATAGAAAGACTGCGAATCATATCCGTGTTCGTCCTTGACAAACTGAAAATCGTGGTACCCTGTTTCGACATCCTCTCCATTTATCTGAGCGAATCCGTAGGGCTTAGGACTTATCAGCGGATATTGATATGCTCCCTTTTCAGCAAGCTTTGTATACTGATCTTTTCCTGCGACAACGGTGTTATCTTCTAAATCAAGCTTACGAATATCATCTGAATTCTCTATATCCTTATCCTCAATTGTGAGATAGCTTTGCTGCTGTGTAAGGTCAAAGAATAACATCTGTACTCTTTTTTCTGCGTATTCATTTATTGCATTCATCAGTTCCTTGTCACTGTAATATGTGACCTTATGCACATCTCTTTCACTATCTTCATATTGATATGTTTCGTTATCAAGGGGTATGGCTTTCTGATATTCAAGCTCAACAGCAAATTTAACTGCATCTTTTTTGTCTGCAAATGCAACTGTAACATCTCTGTTATTTACCTTTTCCGTCACGCCGTAATACATGGGATAATAGTCGGAAACATTATGCAGGGAATACTTTTCAAGCAGCTTTTGATTTTCCTGAGGACCCGGAGCAGTTCCTTCTTTGATGATCGAAAAAGAGAAGGTTATTTTCAGATGATCTCCGGGATATTTTTCATCATCAGGTTTTGTGGTAAATACGGCAGTGTAAAAGCCCTCCTCAGTCAGTTCGCCTGTCTTTGCTGTGCTGCCCTGAAAAACAGTTATCTTTTTGCCTGTTTCATTGTTCTTTATAGTTCCTTTTAATGCCCTGAAACGTGCATCGACTGCCTTTACATTATAATGTGTTTTTCCCCCCTCGAAAACGGGGTATGTGCTTGTTTCACTGAATATCCTCTTGCCGATAATAGATCCGGGACCAAAATATCCCCGAATCATCTCCTCGGAGGAACGAGTGTCAACATAGAGTATAAGTTCTTTTTCTGTCCCGACTTTGCTTGTAAGCGTAATGTTATATTTGCCTGTTTCCTCAAATATCTTGTCAGAGGGGACTGATATTTCTTTGTCGTCTTTTTTTACACTTATTCCGACAGTCGGGTTCATAGATGTATCTATTTTAAATCCCGTCACAGTCAAAGAACCTGACAAAAGCGTTTCAGCGCTTTTGTGACATTCTATTCTATAATCTTTATCTTTATTGTCTGTCTTGTCTTCCAACGTCAGGTTGTGAAAAGTCACTGCATCAAGGTCACTGCTGCAAATATAGATATTGTATACTTCAACACAGCGGTTGTTCTCTTTTGAACCTTTTGGTCTGACATTGTAAGCATAGGTTATGCGAAGAAACAAGCCATTCAGCAATTCAGCACCGCTTGGCGAATAAATATTGAAATAACCTTTTCCAGAGTAATACTTTGAATAGTCATTATTATGAAGACCGTCAGCGTAATAATCGGAGTCTATCTTCTGCCAGTTTACATTGTCCTTTGATTTTTGTACAAGAAGAACGCCTTTTCCGACCTTGCCGACTTTAGCTTCCATGACAGTTTCGCTTTTATCCTTGCCGTAGTCATCATCAGCGATAAAATAGCCGTTTTCGGGCGGATCAACCTTCATATAAAACGTACATGATTTTCCACCGCTTATACCGTAAGCATCGACACCTTTGTACTTTGAAACAGCGATATTATTTTCAGCGTCCTGTCCGATCATGACAGCAGAAAGTGAATGCTTTCCGTAAGAAGCCATACCGCTGTTTGCTTTGCCCTCGGCGGTATAGCCGTTTTTGCCGTTCTCATATACTTTCGGAGACAGTGTTTGCTGTGTCATTCCCTCGGTAACTGTTATACTATGTGTGTATTCTCTGCCAAGCTCCGATCTTACTGTAAACTCATATTTCCCGACACTTGTGAAAATGTCATTATTGCTGACGGAGCGTGATCTTCCGCCGTTTATGCTTACAGTGGTGTCAAAATTTGTCCCACCTTTGCTGAAAGAAAAACCTTTTGTGAAAGTATCCGCACCATCAGTTTCTTTGCCGTCAATATCCCTGAAGCTGACAGGGTCACTTCCATATCCCACATAGAATTTATAGACCTCGATAAAACGTTTTGTCTCATACTTGCCGATAAGACCTATTTCAATATCTCCGACTGACTGATTGCCTGTTTTTTTCTCCATTTCGTAAGCGACCGAGACTCTGTAATATCTTCCTTTAAGATAATCCGATTCTTTTATAACGGCAAGCGAAGTGAGGTCAGATCTGTTATCTCCAAAAACATCTCTCTTTGAAGCAGGCTTGTACTCACCCCAGTTTTCACCGTCAGATGAACTTTGTATAAGTACCGCACCCATGTCAATATCACCGTCAAGATCGACACCGCTGATCTTTTCGGCATCGGAATCCTTCAAGTGCCATTTTTCCTCATCGGAAGTTTTATACTCTGAAATTGAGGGTGAATATCGAATTGTTATATCGCCTGTTGCTTCATAGGCGTTATAATTGTTATATTTATCGGCAGCCGTGACATTTCCGTCAAGAGACAGTTCACCCATGCTGAATGCCCCGTATCTGAATTTGTCCTTATCAGAGAGGCGTGTTCCGCCGCCGACAGAAAAGGAGGCGTTTTCGTCCAATTCATACCTTGCGGCTTCAAGCTTCTGTGAGACTGCCGCAACACTCTGCGCAGGCAGCAATGTAAACAAAGCCGAACAGACAAAAGCAGCAGCCAAAATGTGCTTTAACATTTTTTTTAGCAATACGATCACAACCTTTCAGAATCTGGTTTATCCATATTATATCATCTGCGTAACGAATTGTCAATGGTTTTTAGACAAACTATCCAATATCTCTGCGAAAATTATTAAAATATGTTTGATATTTATATTGTAACATATTTTCAAATAAGATAATAAAAACAGATTCCGTAGGAAAAAAGCTATTGTAAACTGCTATATGAGAAAACAGCTCCGCAAAGAACATCAGTTTTTTGAAAATAATGGTCGTACAAGAGTATGCTGTAATTTGTCCGTTATTTGTCCGTTTTCGGGCTTTTATCATGCCTGTGGGTGGGCTGTGACTTAAATCACCGCCCTGTCATATTGCACATGATCGCTCTATAAATTTGTTGAGTATTCACAGTTTACTTACTTGTTGATCGTTTGGCTGTTGACTGCTAATGCAATTATAATATTTTTATATTCAGATCTAGTTATGTAACCTTCGATCTCTTATTCTCAGATGATAAAAAAGCTGCCTTCGATGAAAGACGTAAATGTCAAACCTCTCCCCCACACAACAAAAAAACTAATAGATCCATCCACTAACCTTATATCTCAATTCTGATAGTTATGTATACCGGAGATCAAAGAAACTCTCTTATCAAAATCAAGAAGCTTATTTCTGTCGTACAGTCCCGATTTCAACCCGATCGAGAAGATGTGGTCTAAGATGAAAGCTATCTTGCGAAAAATGAAAGTCAGGGATAGTACTCTTTTGCCCGATGCGGTAAAGAAAGAAATTGGATGTGTTCGTCTCTCGGATCATGAAGGCTGGTTCAGATCTTGTGGTTTGTGTTGTTAATTTATTGGATTGCTTATTGCATTATTTGCTGTCTTTTTGGTGGAAGAATAATAAGACGGTATGTTGGTAATCCAGACATGACCTTTTCGACAGGTGACATTTTGTTTCGGTGCTTCATTGCTCTGATGATCGTACTTGTTATCTTCACAGCATTTAAAGATAGTAAGCGTCCGACAATTTCGGTATCCGGCAGAAAACTTTTCTATAACATAATTTATTGGACAAGTGATGAGATCTCATCTTTCAAATGCACGAAATGGTTTGAACGTGTTGAAATATATTCAGGCGGAAAAAAAGTTTTGACTTTCCCGTGTTAAATGGACAACTCCGAACTTTTTATCGCTTGGGTTCACAAGTGCGGAATAGTATTTGAGGACGATCATATGAAGCCATTACAGTAACCCATTCCTTATATATTTTTCATTGTTATTGATCCCCAAATTAAATCTTGAATCTGTTTTCAGATGAATGCGTAAAAACGATGTAAAATCGACATAATCATGAATTGGCTTTATAAATGATTCAAGAGTTAATTGGTACAGCAATAAAAATGATATGAGAAAAATCCGTCATGCAACATTTTTGCATGGCGGATTTTTGGTTTAGCAGAGGGATAAAAGTGACGTAATTACGTGTGTTTTATTGTTTTGTGTTTTCAGTAATGAATGGGAAGCATCGGTGAGTATAAGTAAAATGACAAAGGAGGGTGTGATTCGCCCTTTGTCGGGTTTCATGTACTGCCCTGACTGCGGATATAAGATGAAAATGAACAGAACTATGCACACCACAAAGAAGCGAGGTATAGTCACCCTACTTCAAAATTCGATAGCAAATGAAACGTTGAAAATTCTCTTTTCAAGAAGTTCTCTTTAAATTGTATATACTTGATTTCAAGTAGGGCGACTATACTTACGAGACGGTCAGCTATCGCTGTGGTACTTATGTGAGAAGTGGAATGGACGGCTGCACTCCTCATTCTATTTTGGAAAGAGTTATTTCACAGGTCGTTGTTGACGATATTAGAGCAAAGGCAAGGCTTGCCGTTGAGGACGAGGACGCACTCCGTGAAGCCGTCCGCAAGCGCAGACAAGCTACTGCCGATGCTGAGAGTCAGCGCAATTTGAAAGAACTTCGTGAGGGTGAGAAACGGCTTGCACAGCTTGAAACGCTTATCAGCAAGACCTATGAAGAAAAACTCCTCGGTACTGTACCCGAAGAACTCTGCGTGAAAATGCTGAATCAGTATCTTGACGAACAGAAGCTGCTTAGAGAGAAAGTTGCTGTGCTGAAAGAAAAGTGTGAAAGTGCTGAACAGTCTGAAAAAGATGTGGACAGGTTCGTTGAAAACATCAAAAAGTACGTTGATATTCAGGAACTTACCCGTGAGACCTGTCTGGAACTTATTGAGTACATCGTGGTCGGAGACCGTCCCGAAAGTAAGGGCGAGGACAGGCAGATACACATCTTCTACAAGTTCCTTGATAAGGGACTTACGGAAAAAAGAAACATTCTGCTGCCGCAGAATGTGGAGTAAAAATTATTTGGGTGTACTTTTATGTGGTTCTCCTCCTTAAAGCCCAACTCACCGAACGGGACATTACCCACGGCAACATCAAAACAGCCGTTCTGAAAGCTGTTTTTCTCAAAACCGCTGATTGCAATATCCGCATCGGGGTAAAGTGCCTGAGCGATACGTCCTGAAATGCTGTCTATTTCCACACCGTAAAGTTGTGAGTTATCCTGCATTTCCTTTGGCATACAGCCGAAAAAGTTGCCGACACCCATAGCAGGCTCTAAGACTCTGCCACCCTCAAATCCGAACTGCTCCAAAGCCTGAAAAATGCCCTCGATGACCGTGGGGGACGTATAAAACGCATCGTTCACGCTTGCCCTTGCCTGTGCGTACTCCTGCGGATTCAGGAGGTCTTTCAGTTCTGCATATTCAGCCGACCACTTGTCAGCCGACTTATCGAAAGCCTGCGGAATTGCACCCCAGCCCACATATTTTGAAAGCGTTTCCTTTTCGTCAGCAGTTGCATGACGATTTTCTTTTTCAAGGGTTTTCAGAGTTTTGATAGCATCAATGTTAGCACGGAATTTAGTCTTTGCGCCGCCCTTGCCAAGAGTGCTGTCGGTTATGGTGAAGTTATCGGATTTTGTAGGTTCAGGAGTGGTCTCGGGTATACTATTTATAATAGTATCATTAGAAGATATTTTGGCTGGCTCTTTCTCACGCTTTGAACCGTCCACGATATGAAACGACATCAGCAGCTCACCATTGTCGAGCGTGGAGGTGAACTCACCGCCGTCAAAAGACCAGTTTTTAGACTTGTCCCACTCCATGTGAATATCCTTGCCCAAGGGTTTACCGTCCTCATCAATCTTCTGAGATGTAAATCCAACAGAATTGATACCCGTGATAACACGATGTTCACTGACACAATCATGACGAGCATGATTTGATATTTCAAATTATGATTATCCCCCTGACACACCACCATGAAAATCACTGCACAAGTGCCGCCAAAAGCCTTAAATAAGCGCTGTTTCCAAGCTTGCGGCGGTTGAATTTGTAGCAGAATTCTGCGGCGTACAACGATGTGTGGATCTTTTCGTTACCGTGATATGTCCCTGCGATCATCGCCTTGAAGTTTGAAATGACCTTGTGAGTCCAGTTCAGCTGACCGCTTGTCGGGTCATAAGTCTCAAAAACATGGAAGTATTTCTGTGCCAGCGGCTTCTTGTAGCTCTGAGCGTTGTCACTCTCGATCTTCGAGCCTTCATGAATGTTTTTACGGGCAAATTTTCCTACCGTAATGCTCTTTAAATTCGGCACATCGGTCATTTTAAGGTACTTGGGTTTTCCAACTGTGTTCTTTGATAAAGCCACTATTATTTTGATTTTTTCAGTCCCCTGCCACGCTTTTTGCCGTGAGTCGGAGCGCCGAGATAGGTGTCATCAAGCTCAACGATCCCGTCCAGCAAATAGCGTTCTTCACGACGTTTCATGGCTTTTCTAATGCGGTGTAGAACGTACCGGGCGGTCTTGTAAGTTATAGTAATCCCACTTGAAAAATAATAAAGAATGTGATATAATAAAATCATGAG
>CAMVRM010000070.1 GCA_947169885.1 uncultured Ruminococcus sp. | reverse complement strand
AGGGTCCCGGGTTCAAGTCCCTGAGGAACCACCATGACACGCTTCACGCTTGTGGGGCGTGTTTTTTGTTACCTTACATTTATAGCAGAAGAAAAGCCATAGTACTTTTGAAATACTATGGCTTATTATTTTTCAGTTTTGAACTATCTGTGATTACCACGGCTTCCACTCTTTGTGGGATGAGCAGTTATCTTCACTGTATATTTTTTCGCCGTCAAATGTCCCCGGCAAGCGGTCATTTTGCTTACCGGGGAGAAGTTTATCTGCATATTTTGTCAACACCTTCAAGGTATTTGAAAAGATCGGAACCATGCATATGCAAAAGGTAGCGCATGGTATCCTCGCTCTTGTAGTCGCCAGTGAGGTCCATAAGTGATATCAGTGCTACGTGCTCACCGTACATTGGGAGAACGGTCCTCAGCATGGCCTCCACATCCTTGCGGCTGACTGTTTTTCCTTCACTTGTGGTGAAGTAGTCGAGAACGTACATTCCTCCACAGACCTTTTCAAGAGCATCAAAACTGAGCTGAGTGTCCATAAATTCCATACCTGTCATTACATTTAAGTTTTTCATTGTTCATTTCTCCTTTTTAGGTTTGAGGTTTTGTTTCATTGATATAAATATACCACCTTTTTGCGCTCTTTTCAATAGATAATATCAGAGGAAAATGAAGTATAAGCTACAACAGAGGGAGAAAACGTTGTTTTATTTACAGATACGGGAAAACTGATGCGGAATACATAATGAAATTTATTCCAGCTGGGTGCGCATGGCGGCAAGGAGTTTCTTTTCACGGCGGGACACCTGCACCTGCGTCATGCCGAGAGCGGCGGCTGTTTCCGTCTGAGTTTTGTCACGGAAATAGCGGAGATATATTAGCCTGCGGTCACGCTCGTCAAGAGTTTCGAGGGCATTTCGCAGAGCTATTGCTGTGAGTATGCGGTCTTCGGAGGAGGGGACGGGAATATCCGCTTCGTCCACGCCGTCCTCAGTGCGGATAGTCAGGCTGACGGGGGCTTGACCTGCGGAAACAGCTTCGGCAACAAGTTCGGGAGATTCTCCGAGAATGTCGCTGAGTTCGGTGACAGTTGGTTCTCTGCCCTCAGCGGCGGCGAAATCGTCACGCACACGGGCGGCTTTGAGTGACAGTTCTTTCAGGCTTCGGCTTACGTGGACTGCGCCGCCGTCACGGAACAGGCGTTTTATCTCGCCCAAGATGACAGGCACGGCGTAGGTCGAAAAGCGGACACCTCTGTTTTCGTCAAATGCGTGGGCGGCTTTCATCAGACCGATACAGCCTGCACTGTAAAGATCGTCATACTCGATACCTCGTCCACGCAGTTTATTGGCGCATAGGTGTACCAGACCGAGGTTTTCTTCTGCTCTTTGCTGAACTGTTTGCTTCACTGCTTCCATTATCTTCACGCTCCAGACGTTCCTGCAAGGTCTTTTCCATGACAAGAGCCGTGCCTTTGCCGACTGAACTTTTGACGGTCAGGCGGTCGGTGAAGCTTTTCATGACAGCAAAGCCAAGACCTGCACGTTCCTCCTCGGGGGCGGTGGTGAACAGCGGCTCCATTGCCTGAGCCACGTTCGAGATGCCGCAGCCCTTGTCACGTATTTTTATGTATACCCTGCGGTCGGGGAGCAGGCGGATAAGCATTGTTATACTGCCGTTGGGGATATTTCGGTAAGCGTGGACTATGCAGTTTGTGACGGCTTCGGAAACGGCGGTCTTTATCTCGGCAAGTTCGCTCACCAGGGGGTCAAGTTCGCTGATGAATGATGCGGCGACAGCACGGGCGAATGCTTCGTTCTCGCTGACGGCTGAAAATGTCACTGACATTTCGTTGAAATATTTAAGCTTTGTTTTCGGCATTGTTAGTCACCTCCGTGAGATCAAGCGGCTTTGCGATGCTGACGGTTCGGCAAAGGCGGTCAAGCCCCGACAGCCGCATGACCTTTGCGATATAGGCAGGGGGATCGGCGATTGCCACTTCGCCGCCAAGTTCCGACATAAGTTTATACCTTCCCATGACAAGCCCTATGCCCGAACTGTCCATGAAAGTTACCCGAGAAAAATCAAGTATCAGCAGGCTTACGGGTGTTTCTCTGACGGCACGGTCGATCTCGGTGCGCATCTGCATTGCCGAGTGGTGGTCGATCTCGCCGTTCAGGGCGGCTGTCAGAGTATGTTTTTTTAATGAGAACACGACCATAAACGATTCACTTCCCTTACGTTTAATTATTCTTCTGAAAAAATCGTTCACACTTTGATAATTGGTATAAAACAATGATAACACTTTATTCCGGCGGAAAGTGTCGGAATGAAGCGGTATGTCAAATATGGAATAGGTCATATAAAAATTATATGGCTTATTTTCAAAAGGATGAGAAAAATCAAATGTTAAAATAAATGGAAAACTGTACAAAAAAATGTACATGGAAAACGTTTTCGTAAAATTTTTTTGTTCAAATTTTTGGGTCAAGTTAAAATGCTTGTAATAAAATTTGAAACGAAAAATTTTGGCTTGAAGAATCAATGAGCCTATGTAATCGTGTACATTTTAATATTTTTACATTTGTGGATTTTGAAAAATAAAAATGCACAAAAAATGTTGGCTAATATTGTGAAAAACAACGAATAGTCAGTGAACCGTCTGAATGATGTTTTTAGGCTGTGTGAGACTTGACAAACAGGTGAAAATTTAGTATAATTATAATAAGTCAATTTGTCCTTTTTGGACAATCTTAACGAAAAACGTGGATATTCAATGTGCATTTTACTGATAAAAGATCGCAAACCAAGTCTGAGCCGTCCGACTGTTCGGACACACAGCTTTTTGTGTGTGATCTTTGTCTATATGCAATTTGTACAAATGACCCTTTAAAGCGAGGTGATGCTGGTGGGCGGGATAATACTCTCTGCGGAAAATGTCAGCCGTGACTTCAAGATAGGTGACGGGAGCGTTGTTCATGCGCTCAAAAACATCAGCATCGAGATCGAAAAGGGCAAGCTGACAGTCCTCAGAGGGCGGTCGGGCAGCGGAAAAACAACGCTCATAAACATTATGGGTGCGCTGGACAGACCGACAAAAGGAAAGGTGCTGTTTAACGGCAGGGATATAACACGGCTTTCCGATAAGAAGCAGGACGAACTGCGGCGGCACGACATGGCGTTCGTGTTCCAGTCGGTGGCGCTCATGAGCGGACTTACGGCTTTTGAGAATGTTGAGTTCGGGCTGAGACTTGCGAACTATCCTTATTCTAAAAGGAAAGACAGAGTGACGCAGGTCATGGCTGATGTGGGGCTTGAAAAAAGAATGCACCACAGACCGAGTGAGATGTCGGGCGGTGAACAGCAGAGGACGGCTATTGCAAGGGCTATCGCTCACGAACCTCAGCTGGTGTTTGCAGACGAGCCGACAGCGGAACTTGACACGGCAACGGGACTTCATGTTGTGAAGCTGTTCAAGGAACTGGTGGCGCAGAGGGGCATGACGATAATCATGACGACACATGACCCGAGCATGATGGACATAGCCGACAGGGTATACACGCTGGAGGACGGTGAGATAATTGAGTAACGAACCGTACAGCAGGCTTTACGGCGGCAGCGTTGAGGTGAATGACGAGGGCAGCATGATACGCTGCGAGAACCTTGTTAAGATATATAAGACTTCGGAAGTCGAGGTCGTGGCTTTGCAGGGACTTGATCTGAACGTCAACAAGGGCGAACTTATGGCGATAGTCGGCAACTCGGGAAGCGGAAAGTCAACACTGCTCAATATGCTGGGCGGACTTGACAGACCGAGTGCGGGTCAGCTGTTCGTTGACGGGAAGAACCTGCTCAAATTTACCGACAAGGATTATGTTGAGTACAAGCGAAAGACGGTCGGGTTTGTGTGGCAGAACAATGCGAGGAACTTAGTACCTTATCTTACGGCGGTGCAGAATGTGGAACTGCCTATGCTTTTAGACGGCGGCGGACGCAGGAAGCGGCGTGAGAGAGCGCTTGAACTGCTGGACAAGGTGGGGCTTCTCAAAAGGAAGAACTCACGGCTTGACCAGATGTCGGGCGGTGAGCAGCAGAGAGTGGCGATAGCCATTGCACTTGCCAACAGACCGAAGCTTCTGCTTGCGGACGAGCCGACAGGTTCGGTGGACACAAGGACATCGAATGTTATACTTGACATATTCAAGGAGCTGAACAAGTCGGAGGAAATAACGATCGTTATCGTTACTCATGACGTGAAGCTTGCCAAACACATTGACAGAGTTGTGGCGATAAGAGACGGACGGACGAGTTCGGAGATAGTGAGAAAGCGTTCTTACAGCGAGGAACTGAAAGAACTGGGAAGTTTTTCGGGTCAGCAGCAAACGGCTGAGACTGAGGAGGACTTCACTCACGAAGAACTTGTTGTGCTTGACCGCTCGGGGCGCTTGCAGCTGCCGAAAGATCACATGGAGGCGCTGCATCTCAAGGGCGGAGACAAGGTGAAAGTTGAGTTTGACGAAGAAACAGGCAGGCTGTATATAATGAACCCGAACTGAGGTGCATTTTATGTATGAGAATTTAATTTATCGTGAAGACTTTATTGAAGAACTTGATAAGCTGGATAGTAATATGGCGAAACTTGAAAAACAGATACGTCCGTGTTTTTATTTAAGTGAAGAAAAATCAAATGAGTTTCACAGATTACTCAGGGAAGGACGCAGTGCTGTTGAAAAGGCTCGCAGTGATTTAAAAAAGAAAGTACCTATGATGTATTCGGAAGTACTTACGCCGATACATGATATTTATGATGCTGTTCTTTTTGGCGATTTGGCGGCTGCATTAGCAGCACAAATGTTGAGGGATGATAATAAGAGGCGGCGTGAACAAATATCTGCAAACCTCAGAGGGTGGGAAGATTATTATACGCTTACTGACGAAGAACGCTATATTAAGGATCTTGAGGAACTTTATGCCGATGAGATCGCTGAAGAAAGAAAGCTCATCGCTTTGGAAGAAGAAGAAAATAATTGATATGATCGTTATACCGATGTGATGCGTCGGGATAATATATAAAATGTAAATGTAACCGAACAGGCTTTCAGGGGAAGATCCGTCCTCTGCGGCTGCCTGTTCGTTTATAGTTCAGCAAATTTACTGGAAAGGTGGATTTCATAGTGAATAACACAAAGCTAAGACGTGTTATATCATCTGCGGTCTCGGCGATAATGCTGGCATCGTCGTCCCTTACCGCTTTTGCGGACGCAGCAGAGAGCGTTTCAGAAAACGAAAGTCTTCCTGAAACTGCATTGCAGTCCTCGCAGGGTGAGGGTCAGGCTGCAACGGGTAAGCGTGTGGAAGAATCTTACAGAAACTTCTATGCGAAATACTCGGGGCAGAAAGGCGCAGACGGTGAGATCGTCATCACATCTAAGGATATTCAGTCGAGCGCAGACTTTAAGGTCTACGACGGAACTGACATAGCCTTTACGGATGTTGGCGGCGAGAGCGGCGTGCTCAACTGGGCAAACCAGGAGGGAGGCTTCGAGTTCGGAGTGGACGTTCCGCAGGAGGGCGTTTACAGCATTAAGCTCGATTATTACGTTCCGCAGGAATCTAACACGAATGACGTTGAGTTTACCCTTGCCGTCAACGGAGAGGTGCAGTACCCCACAGCAGGGCGTATCACTCTTTCAAAGGTATGGGTCAATGAACAGACCGAGAATCCCTCGGGCATCGACATGGATTCGAGAGGAAATGACATACGTCCCGGTCAGGAGTCGGTTGCAAAATGGCAGCTGACACCGCTTCAGGACATTGACGGACTTTCGGCAGAACCGCTTCTGTTCTACTTCGAGAAAGGAAAGAACATTATTTCGATCACCTCGGAGAAGGCGCAGTTTGCTGTCAAGGAGTTTGCACTGTTTCAGTATAAAGCGCCTGCTGCTTACACAGCACCTTCGGACTTAGGCGGCGCTTCGGGTCAGAGGATAACGCTTGAGGGCGAGTTGGCAAATGAAAAGAGTGCAAGAACGCTGTTCCCGACAAGTGACAAGCATTCCTACATAACCTCGTGCGTCAACGGCGAAAGCCCTACTAAGACCAGATACAATTCTATCGGCAAGGGAAGCTGGAACAAGTCGACGCAGGCGGCAACGTGGAATTTTAATGTTGAGGCTGACGGATACTATAAAATAGGTATAAGAGCAAAGCAGGATCAGATGAGAGGTATGTACTCAAACCGCAGGCTCTATATCGATGGTGTTGTTCCCGATGCAAGAAGTGAGCAGGTCAAGTTCTATTATGACACTGAATGGAACGTTGTTACTCCCACCGAGACAGACGATGAGACAAGCGCTCCCGTTTACTACTATCTGACAGCAGGTACGCATTCGCTGACGCTTGAAGCTGTTCCCGGAGAGATCGGACAGATCATGGGCGAGCTGGACGATCTGACTTACAGCATCAACAGCTATTACAGAAGGATAAGACAGATAACAGGTCCTGATCCCGATGAATACAACAACTACATGATCGATCACACCATTCCTACTATCGTTCCCGACTTCAAGGAGTATGCACAGACTCTGAGGAATCTGAAAAAGGAGATCGAAAGCCTTTCCAATCAGGGCGGTTCGGAAGCGGTAACGCTTGAAAAAATGGCGCTCGTTCTTGACGAGTGTACCGAAAAGCCTGACAGAATACCTGAGATGATGAGCCAGATAAAGGACAATATCACCTCGCTGTCCGCATGGGTGAACACCTATCGTGAACAGCCGCTGGAGATAGACCTTATCGAGATCTGCTCGCCCGATCAGGAGTTCACATCAGCCGATTCAAGGTTCTTCAAGTCAATGAAGTACGGCTTTGACGCATTCATCGGTTCTTTCTTTGAGGATTACAATTCTCTGACGGATCTGGAAGACGGCGATGATGTCATGACCTGCTGGATCACGCTCGGACGTGATAACGCAACGGTCGTTACAAACCTTGTAAACAACGAATTCAACATAAGAGACGATATAAAGACGAAAGTCAACATGAAGCTCGTTCAGGGCGGTATTATCGAAGCAACATTTGCAGGAAAAGGTCCCGATCTTGTTCTGTTCATGGGCGGTGACTTCACAATTCAGCTTGCTTCCCGTGGAGTGCTTGTTGACCTGACGCAGTTTGATGATTACAGAGAGGTAGTCAAGAGATTCTCTTCTGATGCTTCAACTCTTTATATGTATAACAACGGCATCTACGGACTGCCTGTTACTCAGGACTTCCCGATGCTGTTTTACAGAAGCGACGTTCTGAGCGAACTTGGCGTTGACCCCGAGACTGACCTTGCTACATGGGACGGACTTATGAACGTTCTGCCTGTGCTTCAAAGAAGCTACATGGAGGTAGGTCTTATACTTCCCGTTATGGGCGGCACTTCGGGCGTTACGACTGTTTCGCCTGTAACTGAGGCAGGAAACACATTTGCTATGCTGCTCTTACAGCAGGGCATAAACTACTACACCGATGATCTGACAAAGACAAACTTTGACAGACCCGAGGCAGTAAACGCATTTGAGAAGTGGACTGAGTTCTACACCAAATACAGTTTCAGCCAGACATACGATGCTCTGACGAGATTCAGACAGGGCGATATGCCTATCGTTATCCAGAACTACACATTCTACAATACGCTTTCTGTAACTGCGCCTGAGATCAGGGGCTGCTGGAACTTCATGCACGTTCCCGGCACTGAGAGCGATCTGGGTCAGGTTACGCTTGCGAACGGCAAGAAGATCAACATCTCTGCCTGCTCGACAGGTTCGGGTGCGCTGATATTCAACACCTGTCCCGACAAGGAGGGCGCTTGGGAATTCATCAAGTGGTTCACCTCTAACGAAACACAGACCACATATGGTCAGGACATCGAATCAGTTCTCGGTACTCTCGGACGTTACAACACAGCGAACCTTGAAGCTCTCGGAAGCCTGTCATGGACACAGACGGAAGTGAACAAGCTCACTCAGCAGCTTCAGGCACAGGTAGAGATACCCATTATCCCTGCTTCCTATGGTGTTACGAGAAACCTCAACAACGCATTCAGAGAGACTGTAAACCAGTACGAGAATGCAAGAGATACTCTGTTCTGGTACGATAAGGACATCAACGAGGAGATCGCACGTAAGAACGAAGATCTCGCACTCTACAACAATAATAAGTAAGAAAGGGGAGAGCGTCTTATATGGCTAAAAACACAGAGCTGGAAAATGTTCCTGCCAATAAAACGGGCTACTGGAACTATACATGGCACATGATAAAGGCTAATAAAGGATGCTACGGGCTTATTGCTCCGTTCATGGTATTCTTTATTATCTGCACAGTTATACCTGTTGTAATGTCTCTCCCTATGAGCTTTACAAACTTCAACATGATACAGTCTCCAAAGTGGGTGGGACTGTCGAACTTCTACACGCTGTTCCTGAACGACAGTGTATTCCTCATCGCAATTAGAAACACACTTATTTTTGCGGTGTTCACAGGACCTTTCGCATATATACTGAGCTTCCTTGTTGCGTGGCTGATAAACGAGATGAATCCGTTCCTCAAAACGTTCTTCACATTCGTTTTCTATGCACCTTCGATGACTACCTCGGTATACGTTACATGGCAGCTTATCCTTTCGGGCGACCAGTACGGTTATTTGAACGCTATCCTGCTCGATCTGGGATTTATCCACAATCCTGTTCAGTGGCTGACAGACACTACCTATATCTTAGGCGTGTGCATCGTTGTTCAGCTGTGGATGTCGATGGGTGCAGGCTTCCTTGCTATCAGAGCAGGCTTCCAGAACATTGACAAGTCGATGTATGAAGCAGGTGCTATCGAGGGCATCAAGAACAGATGGCAGGAACTTTTCATGATAACCATTCCTTCAATGGGTCCTCAGCTGCTGTTCGCAGCGGTAAACCAGATCGCAGGCTCGTTCACAGTTGGTACTGTCGGACAGATGCTCGTTGGTCTGCCTTCCACCGACTATGCTGCACACACCATTATGAACCATGCAACTGACTACGGTTATGTCAGATACGAGATGGGCTACGCCTCGGCAATATGCTTTGTACTGTTCCTGTCAATGCTGCTTGCAAACAAGGGCGTAAATGCACTGCTCGGAAAATTTGTTGACTAAGGGGGTGCGGCATCAATGGCAAGAAAAAGAAAAAAGAAGTCTATCGAACAGCTTAAAGTCAAGGAAAAGCGCAAGAAGATAAACGGCTCTGTCGGCGGCGATGTCTGCATCTTCATTTTCCTCTCGCTGCTCGGAATATTCATGGTATTCCCTCTGTACTACTCGGTAGTTCAGTCGCTGAAACCTGTTGAGGAACTGTTCGTGTTCCCGCCTAAGCTTTATGTTCTTCGTCCGACATCAAAGAACTTCTCGGACATGATAAAAGTTGCTGCGGAGTACACTGTTCCGCTTTCGAGATACGTGTTCAACAGCGTATTCACGACCATAATCATTTGCGTTACCAACGTTTTCGTTACCTGTATGGCGGCGTTCGTGCTTGCTAAGTGCAAGTTCCCCGGCGACAAGATCCTCAACAAGATCATCGTTATCGCCCTGCTGTTCCAGTCTCAGGCAACATGGATCATGCAGTTCCTCGTTTACTCGAAGCTGCACATCATCGACACCTACTGGGTGCTGATAATCCCCTACATCGCAACAGCTATGAACCTTTATCTGATGAGACAGTCGATGTCGACCATACATGACGCTATGGTAGAGGCTGCAAAGGTTGACGGTGCAGGACTTTTCAGGATATGCTGGCAGATAATCGTTCCCAATCAGAAGCCTGCAATAATGACTATCATCATCTTTGCGTTCCAGCAGGCTTGGAACATAAACGGCGGTTCGGTCATCTATTCGGAAGAATACAAGACACTGCCGACTATCGTTCAGCAGATCTCACTTGCAGGTCTTGCAAGACAGGGCGTTACCTTTGCGTCAGCTGTATTGCTCCTGATCCCTCCTCTGGTCGTATTCCTCATCGCACAGGGCAACGTTATGGAGACCATGGCGAACTCGGGTATGAAGGACTGATCAGAAATAAGTACGTTTTTAAAAAGCTACATTATATTAAAAGGACAGGTGATAATACAGTGAATGGAATAATGGATTCCGTAAGGAAGCTCGTAAGTCTGTCGCTCGCAGCTTGCACGGCACTCACGATGATGTCCGTCACTGCTTTCGCAGACGAGCCTTATCAGCCGTATACATACGATAACTGGGATACGGCTATCCCCTCTCAGGCAGGCTACACAGTGCAGAAAACTGTGAGCGGCATGGAGATGAAGCTTGACAGGCTGTCAGACCCCAATGATCCGCTGTTTTACAGCGAGGACGCTTCAAAGTCGCTGAGTGAGGCGAGAGACTTCTTCGTTTACAAGGACAGAGAACTCTGGATAGCTGATACGGGCAACAACAGGATACTTCGCCTGAACTCGGATTACGAGGTGACAGGCAGATACTATTACGTAAGCGGTCAGTCTGAGGCTGACGGCATCGAAGCGATAGCAGACGGAACTGCTTTCAAAGATCCGCAGGGTCTGTGGGTGACTGACAGCCCCTCAACGGGAAAGCAGACGATCTATATCGCCGACTATTCAAATTCAAGAGTTGTAAGAGCGCAGGTAGTGAGCGACACCGAGCTGAAACTCGAACAGGAGTACTTAAAGCCTACCGAAGCGCTTTACACTTCAAAGACTTTCAACCCGACAAAGGTCACAGTTGACTACGCTGAGAACGTGTACGCAGTTGTTAAGTCGGTCAACACAGGTTCGGTTCAGTTCAAGGCAGACGGCTCCTTTACAGGTTTCTATGGTGCGAACAGAGTTGAAGTTACCGCAAAGGTAATTGCTCAGAAACTTTGGAGAAAGATCGCTTCAAACGAGCAGATCGAAGCTATGAGCCGTAACGTTCCTGTTGAGTATGCAAACTTTGACATGGACAGTGAGGGATTTATCTACACCGTTACTGAGGTATCTACAAATACCGATGCAGTTAAGAAGATAAACCCCGCAGGCTATAACATCTGGGACAACGTGGTAGGCGATCAGTACACATTCGGCGACCACACAGATGCAGTCTGGGATATGGCTACAAAGAAGACCTATTCCACAAAGCTGACTGACATTGCAGTTGATGACAACGGCATCATAAACGTTCTTGACTTTGAGACAGGACGTGTGTTCCAGTATGACAGGCTCTGCAACCTTATGTGCATCTTCGGCACGGAGAATTCTTCCGCTGACCAGAGAGGTACTTTCTCAACACCTAACGCAGTTGAGACATTCGGCGACAATGTTATCGTGCTTGAAGGTTCAAAGACAAGAAACGACATAACCGTTTTTGAGAAAACAGTCTTCGGCGAGAATCTGCACAAGGCTTTCGAGCTGTTTGACGCAGGTCTTTACGTTGAAGCTAAGCCCTACTGGGAAGAAGTTGTTAAGCGTGACGGCGGTTACACCTACGCTCACATCGGTCTCGGAAAGGCTGACCTTAAAAATCACAATTACAAGAAGGCTATGAAGCGCTTTGAGATCGCAAACGACAAGAAATCCTATGACAAGGCTTTCGAGTATTACAGAGAAGAGTGGTTACAGAGCCACTTCACAGGAATTGCGGTCGTTATAATCGTTCTGGTAGTCCTTTGGATAATCAGGACTGTCATGAAGAAGAAAAAGCTTACGCTGAAAAAGATATTCGGCAAGAAGCCTAAGAAGTGGGAGGAGGGATTAGATGGACTCAATGTATAATTTTTCCACGCTGGGCTGGATCTCTCACGTTTGCTTCCACCCCACCGAAGGTTTTGAGGATCTTCGCTGGAAAAAGAAAGGTTCGCTGACCCTGTCTTTCATCATCGTGGTGATGCTGTTCGTAGCGATGGTAGCCAACAACAGAATGGTAGGATTTGCGTTCAACACCAACACCGTAAAGGTATTCAACGTTGTTCCGCTTATCGTTCAGTCGGTAGTCTACTTCGCAACATGGGTCATCGGCAACTGGTGCATCTGCACCCTGCTTGACGGCGAGGGCACGCTGAAAAAGATCTGCATCTATTCGGCATATGCACTTGTTCCCTATATCCTCTGCACATATGTTGCAGTTCTGCTCTCGAACTTCCTTATATTAGAGGAGCAGATCTGGTTCAATTTCTTCACATATCTCGGGCTGGGCTGGTCGGTAGTGCTTATGATCTCGGCTATGAAAGCTGTTCATCAGTACTCGCTGACAAAGACGCTTGTTTCGATCGTGCTCACGCTCGTAGCTATGCTGCTGATACTTTTCCTCGCAATACTGCTGCTTTCACTTTTC
>CAMVRM010000069.1 GCA_947169885.1 uncultured Ruminococcus sp. | reverse complement strand
GATCGACACGGGAGCAGGAACACGTTCAGTCGAGGAATCGCTGAATATTGCTCAGCAACTCCAAGCAGCGAACAAACGAAGGGTAGATAGTTATAAAGGGGCTTCCTGCCGTTTTTCTTCTTTACAAGAAAATTTTTGTTGCTTCATATTTTTGCTGCTTTGGTTTTCGCAGCATCCCATTATTTCGCTCATGCGTCTTTTACGAATGACAGCATATATTGTTTTATATGTCATATACATGAAAAATAATATTTTTCTCTTAATTCAATATTTCGTTAATGTTTTATTTACTACATTGACACACTTGAAATCAAGTGCTAAAATAATACTTGTGCGCACGAATATGATTATTTTGGATTTTGGAGAGAATATTATGAATTTGAATTTCAAGAGTTACTTGGCAACTGTTATTGAGATAAAGAAAAATGAGATCTCAGTAAACGCATTTTTTACCGGGTGGATCTGCCCGATAAACAAATATTTAAACCCACATTTTGGAGAAATGCAGCTTGAAAACATATCTTATACGGCTATCCGTAAATACTTTCAGTCTCACAGCTACCTGTCGCACGAAACGCTGAAATCGCATTATCAGGTGCTTAACACCGTGCTTAAATGGGCGCAGTATGACGGACTTATCGACCGCAATCCCTGTGAGTTGTACAAGCTCAACGTTGGCGTTCCCACCAAAGAACGGCAATGCTACACCCCGGAGCAGGCGGTACTGATACTTGACTACTGTCGGCAGAGACCTGTTGACGGATTGGGTGTGTACCTCATGCTCAAAACGGGTATCTGCCGGGCAGAGCTGCTGGGGATAAAGTGGAAGGATATACACCTGAAAACCAGAACGATAGAGATACGGCGCAACATGATCGAGCAGCAGGGCGAATATGAGGGCGAACGTGTTGTTGAAGCACCAACGAAAAACAAGTACAGAGATCGTGTCATCGCTATTGACGAGGACACAGCGCTCATGATAGCAAAGCAGCCCAGATTTTTGACCGTTGGCGAGAACAAGCACAAGCGCATACCGGGGACGGTTGTGCATACCGAGTATCTGATAGTGAACAAATACGGCAGATGCCAGTCGCCCAGCAATTGGAGCAAGCGCAGATACCGACCCTTCATGCAGACTATGCAGGACTTTTACGCCGAAAAAGGGATAGATATACCAATACTCACACCTCACTGTCTGCGCCACACAAGGGCTTCGATATGGCTCAACGAGGGCAGATCACCAACTGCGATAGCGGCTCAGATGGGCTGGAGCGACCTTGATATGCTCAGCCGTGTTTACGGGCATCGTGACATAGAGCAGCTAAGAAAACAGCTTGGGATATGAAAATATTAATGCTCTCTTGCTCGGTTGGTGAACACCGGACAGGAGAGCATTATTTTCTTTCTTTTAAAAGAAAAAATCTGCCACATGGCAGAAAAAATATTCGGCATTTTGCATAAGAAATCACGCTTTAAATCATTAAAATAACATTTTTTTGAAAAAAATAGTAAAAACTCTTGACAAATTGCTTGAAGTGTGGTATAATAAAAATATCAAAAAAGCAAAACAAGCTGAACGGAGTTGGCGCTCCGAACAGCTCGTAACCCAAAGCGATGTAGCAGCATCGTCTGGACTTAGTTTTGATTAATTGTGCCTTACTTCAAGTATAGCACTTTTAATAGATTTTGTCAAGACCCTTTTTGCGCCCATCGCAGGAGGGTCTTTGATTTTTTTTGATAATGCACCTTGACAACTGAATGGCTTGATTCACGGACTATGAAGAATGAGAGTGTCCGTTTCCCGGTGAATGATGATCGCCTGATGTCAAGGGAGTGATCTAAAAGATGTATAACCTTAATGCGTCCTCGAAAGACGCACAGCAGCCTGCGCCATGATATGCAGTCTGTCAACGCTTATCTGCTCGATTAGAAAAACAAACATACAAAGCGTATGAACAGCTGTGAGCGCACAGCTTATTCAGCAGCGAGCCGATGCTTGTCGTGAGACACCACCGAAAGAGCTTGCTGACGGTAAGCCGCCTATGAGCCTGCACACGGAGCATAACAACTCACAAACACCGAGAGTGCCATGCAAAGCTACGGTACATATAAGATTGTTTTCCAGTCTGCTCACAATAGAGTGCAGTATGTACCCGCAGAATTCAAGCTGACTTAAATTTGCGATATAAGGCGAAAGCCTTTTGAATAAATCAACCGCTTTGTCGGTTGAGATAAGCGCATGATGTGTGTTTATCTTAGCCGACAACAGGAAGATATACAATTCGGCGTGACGATCTTTCGACCATCACGCTTGATTGCTTTAGTCGGAGTGACGGGACTTGAACCCACGGCCTCTACCACCCCAAGGTAGCGCGCTACCACCTGCGCCACACCCCGAACAACATAATATATTATATCACATCAAGCTTGTTTTGTCAATAGCTTTATGAAAATTTGTTGGTTAATATTATGTAAATATAATATTAAATCAATGTTATTGTGATTATTAAGAAAATATGCGTTATAATATAATAGACATGATTTATTTATTTCAAGTTAATATATTATTGGTATAATTATCTTGAAAGAATAAACATGAAACTCTTGCATTTATGCTTATTCAACAAAAAAACAGCAAAACATGATACAGGAGCATATTTATGGGCAAAAAAAACTCAAACAAAAAGCCGCCTGAGAACAGCGAATTTCTCTGCTATGACAACAGGGAACTTTCGTGGCTGAAATTCAACGAGCGTGTTCTTGAAGAAGCGGAGGACGAGAGCGTTCCGCTTCTTGAACGGCTGAATTTTATCTCTATATTTCAGAGCAATCTTGACGAATTTTTCATGGTGAGGGTCGGAGGTCTGCATGATACGGCGCTCATAACCCCGAACAGCCGTGACAGCCGCTCGGGTATGAACGCCGCCGAACAGCTCGATGCGATCCTGCCCGTTGTGCAGACGCTTGCAGAGCGCCGTGACAAGGCGTACAGAAAGATCATGCACGGCGTTCGTGACAACGGCGTAAGGCTGGTCAGCTTTGCGGAACTCACCCACAGAGAGCGTGAGTATGTCCGCAGGCGTTTTGAGGACGACATACAGCCGCTTCTTTTTCCTGCGATAATCGGTAAAAAACAGCTGTTCCCCTTCCTCAAAAACAAAGAAGTCTACGGTTTTGCGGTGCTGGAAAACAAGAGCGGTAAGCGCCGCATTGCGATAGTGCCGTCCATAAGCCCGATGTTTCCGCCAACTATCGAACTTTCGGGGATCACAGGCGGAACCAGCGTGACGGTCGTCTGCATGGAGGACGTTATTCTTGAATTTTTCTCGGAGATATTCCACGAATACACTGTTGTTGAAAAATCGCTCATACGTATTGTCCGCAACGCCGACATTGACGAGGCAAGGGTCTATGACGAGGAACTTGACTACCGTGACCACATGAGCGAAGTCATAAAAATGCGCAAAAAGCTCGCACCTGTGCGCCTTGACTTGTCGAACAAGCTGAGTGAGCCTGTGCTGAACGAACTTTGCAGTATTCTCAGGCTTGAAAAGCGCTGGGTCTTCGTTTCGGGTATGCCGCTTTCGACCGAGTTCACCAAGCCGATAAGCGAACTTCTTTCGGGCAAGCCGCAGCTTCGCTACAAGCCGAGAACTCCGCAGAAAAGCCCCGAACTCACCGATTCGGCGATCATTCCGCAGATACTCAAAAAAGATGTCCTGCTGCATTACCCTTATGAGTCGATAACGCCGTTTCTGAATATGCTCAGACAGGCGGCTGAGGACAAAAACGTTATCTCGATACAGATGACGCTTTACAGGCTCGCAAGCCACAGCAAGGTAATCGAAGCGCTTGTAGATGCGGCTGAAAACGGCAAGGAAGTCAACGTTCTGGTGGAACTGAAAGCACGCTTTGACGAGGAAAACAACATCAACTGGTCAAAACGTCTTGAACAGGCAGGGTGTCGGGTGGTCTACGGCATTGACGGGCTGAAAGTTCACTCAAAGATATGCCTTATCACCCGCCGAAGCGGAAAAAGCACTCAGTATATAACGCAGATAGGCACAGGCAACTATAACGAATCGACCGCTCGTTTCTATACCGACCTGTCGCTCATGACCGCCGACAATGATATAGGTCTTGAAACGGCTGAGGTGTTCCGTCATATCCTTATGGGCGAAACTATCGCCGAGACAAGGCATCTTATGGCAGCGCCAAACTGTCTGCAAAACAAGGTCATCGACCTTATCGACCGTGAGGCGCAGAAAGCCCGTGAGGGAAAGGCGGCGTATATCGGCTTGAAGCTGAACTCGCTGACCGACAAGAAGATCATGGATCATCTGATAGAAGCGTCGCAGGCAGGCGTGAATATCGAAATGGTGGTGAGGGGCATCTGCTGTCTGAAACCGGGCATCGAGGGCTTCACCGAGAATATCCGCATCGTGAGCATTGTCGGGAGGCTGCTCGAACATTCGAGGATATATATTTTCGGAGCGGAGGACGACCGTGATATTTACATCGGTTCGGCAGACTTTATGACGAGGAACACTCTTAAACGTGTCGAGATAGCTGCACCTGTTTATTCACAGAAAATAAAGTCCAGAATAATGGATATTTTCGGTATACTCATGAAAGACACGGCATCCGCAAGGCTAATGCTCCCTGACGGAAGCTACAAGCGCCTGAGAGCAGGTGCAGAGAACCTGTGCGCTCAGGAATATCTGTACGATAAGGCTTACGAAAACAATAAGTAACACAAAAAAGAGATATTTCGCCAAGCACGGAATATCTCTTTTTTATCTATTATCTGTTAAAGTCCCCATAGTTCGTAAGGGTCGGTTTTGAGTTCGTGTTCGTAGATAGAGATAACGTCATGTATATCGAAGAACATGACAGGGCAGCTGCCTATCATCGTCCGAGTGATAAGCCCACGTTCAAGCGCTTTCTGTTGGATAGTGTACCACGCTTTTTTCGGTGGGTGTCCGCACTCGATGAGCCATTTGTCGGGAGGGTAGAGGGCGCTCACTTCGGCAGTCGGTGCGAACATCTCGTTTATCTCGGGGGGAGTTGCCGCTTCAACGTAGTGCATTGCTGTCAGCTTGTAGATGTCAACGCCCAGCATAAGCGCCTTTCCGCCGTTGTTTATCGCATAGTCAAGACCGCCCGTGAGGACTTCCTCGGCGTGACTGCCCCAGCCTGCCGTGCTTATCGTGTCACTGCCGCAAACTGTGTCGGGAAGCCGTCTGAACGTGTCGGCAACAAGCCCCATAGCCGTGCGTTCTGCATCGGGCGAAAGAATCGCTATTTTTACGGTTATGCCGAGCGCTTTTTCCTCATCGGTAAGCGGAAGCTCGGGTGAAAAGCTCATCGCAGGCATGAAGATGCTCCCTGACGGCGTGACAAGTTCTTTTAGCGTGCCGATGACTGTTTCAGCGCCGCCCTCCAGTTCACCGAACGCCGACAGCGAACAGTGAACTTCAAGCGTCATGCCCTTTGAAACGCCCAGCGCCGAGAGTGCGGCTTTAAGTTCGTTCTTAGTTGTCATAACAGTTCATTATTAACGTATTTTTTTATGTTGTAGCGTTCCTTACCCTGCGTTGTTTTGGCGTATTCAACGGCATCGGCAGGGCAGTTTGAGATGCACGCCATGCAGTGTGCGCAGTTTTTACCCCAGACGGGGTGTTTGTTTTCGGTGCGGATATTATTCAGCGGACAAACTTTGCTGCATTTTCCGCAGCTGACACATTTATCCGATGTGTGAAAACCCTTTGCAGATGTGCCGAACTTGTTCCATGAGTAAACGATAGGCGGAACGAGCATTTTTTCCCAGAGTTTAACGGCAGGGGAGTTGAGTTTTCTGCCGTTTTTTATCGTCTCGGCAACAGCGCTTATCTTTTTGTCCGACTCGCTTATGCGTTTGCGGCAGTCATCGGGGTCGGTCGCAGGGTAAGAATTGCTGATAACGTGGTTCGAGGGCATGATAAATTCGGCGTGACCCATGTAGTCCATGCTTATGACTTTTGTAAGCTTGCTGATAAAATAATCAACAGGTCCTGCATAACCGCCGCTTGTCACAACAAAATATATCTGCCTGTTTCCGACAAGCTTTACCCTCTTAAAATACTCGGTAAGAAAAAGCGGTATATTGCTCACATGAATAGGCGAACAGATAACGAACGGTCTTTCGGAACGTATCTCCGAAAAGTCATTTGTGCGTATGCGTTGGAGCAGGTCAAGACATTCATCGCCGATGTTGTTTGCAAGCTGTTTTGCGATGTATCTTGTATTTCCCGATGCGGAATAAAAAAGTACCATAATGTTGTCCTCCAAAAAAATATCTACGAATAATTATAGCATGATAACTTGTTGATTTCTATAAATATTTTATTTGATAGTGTTAATTTTTATGCAAAAAAACAGCCGCAGGAAAACCTGTCCAATGCCATAGTCAAAGACCTGAAAAGCATTCGGAAAATGCCGAGTAATTTCTGCCCGAAGTACTGCCGTAGACCGCAAAGCAGACTTCATCGAAAGCTCTGCCGTATCCCTCGGTAAACAGCACCTCTTTGAAATATGCGGCGACTTCATCGGGTTTGTTGCCGAAAGCACCGCACCCCCACGCACCCAGCACAAGGTTTTTGTGACCGTGTTTAGCGGCTGTTTTCAGCATTATGCGTATGCGGCGTGTCATGGCTTCTTTGATCTTTGCGCCCGAGGCGAGCAGTGCCGCACCACGCCTGTTAGGGGCAGGGACGGTGATCACCGCCGCCGAAAAGGGCGTTTCAAGCAGTGAGCATTTTTCGTCCCTGAACACGCAGACGTTGGGCGAATAGAGCATAAAGTCCGACTCAACTGCGCTTATGTGTGTGTTGTTGTAGCGGTACATCTGAGCGGCTTCGGGGCTGTTTATCGAAGCGTAAAGCGTACTGCACCTGCAAAGCGCTTCTTCCTGAGCGTTTGCACCCAGCAAAAAGCCGCCGCCTGCGTGGTGAGCGTTAGCAAAATTCATGACAAAAGGCTTGTCATACCTGTGCGCCGCTTGAAAAGAATCCTCATTCGTGACGAGAAAGCGGCACATTTCGCCCTCTTGTAACGGCACGGCGATAAGTGAAGCACCTGTTTCGGGCGTGATGACCTCGACAGCACTGACATTCTCGGGCAAGTGTATCTTTTTATCATTTAAAGTGTAAAAGCCATTTTGGGTAATACTTATAGTTTCGGCTGCGATAGAAATGTTGTTCATTATTTTCTCTCCGTTATGGTAATTGAAGTAAAAGATGTATTATTTAAATAAACGGCAAAGCCACACATTATCTGTTTCAGACTCCAAGTTCATCAGCCGCCTGAAGCCAGAGTTTTTCCTCGGAAAAGGGAAGTCCTGTTTCGAGTGCGAGTGTTCTGACACGTTCGACGCAGGGGACTATGCAGTTTGTGCCCGTGCGCAAAGTCGCAATTGCGCATCTTGACCAGACGGGGGCTTTTTTGGCAAGTCCGCTGTGGTCGAACTCGGCGATGACACGCTCGGTGTCGAACGGCAGGAAGATATGCTCGAACTTCCATTCGCCGCCGTCAGACTCTGCGATGAGCATGGTCGCCTGCGGAGAACCGTGTTCGGGAAGTCCGCACGAACCCACGTTCACGATAGTTTTGCCGCCGTTTCGGTAGGTGTAGGGGGTGTGCATATGTCCGCAGACAGTGAGCGCCGTGTTCGATTCTTCAAGCACTTCGTCGATAATGGGACACTGCCAGTCAAACAGAAGCCGATTGTCCTGCATCGAGCCGTGGCAAATGGAAACGGGCGGAAAGCCCTCGGGTTTTATCTCCATGCCGATCGGCATAACTTCAAAAAAGCGCAGATCACTTCCCCTGAGTTCCTCGAAAGTATAGAGCAGTGAACCCGACTGCGAGCAAAAGCTCCACTGTTCGGCGGTGTTGTATCGGTGATCCAGCAGGTAGTCCTCACGGTTGCCCCTGATGAACCATGTTTTGTACCACTCGGGAATGTGGGTGAGTATGCGCAGGGTCTTCTGCGGATAGGGGCAGTCGGTCACATAGTCGCCCAGAAAAGCGATGCCGTCGATATAGTCCTCCTCGATGCGCCGCATACAGGCTTCAAGTGCAACGTGATTTGAATGTATATCTGAAATAAAAGCAATTCTCATAGAGATCCCTCGTCCTGAAAAGATTATTTAATATTATACTATATTTTCATAGGCTTGTCAAGTTGTGTGAACCGGATATGAATTATTGGTCAGGCTTTACTGTTCGCAAAAAAACAGTTCGATTGTTTATGATAAATGTTCATGTATGGCATTTGACAATGTGTTATAATATAATTGAAAATATATGTAATTATAAATGGGGTATAAGAATTTGAATAACGTTAATTGCAGTCGCAACAACCTCTTGGACAAAGGAGGAATCGACATGAGTGAGAAGATATACTATATTAACGATAAAGAACAGGCTAATTTTGTTGCACCTTATGTTCATATTTACGGAGTCAGGTCGCTTGACGGTCAGCTTGACGTGGCAGTTTATTCCGACAGCAGCGTGGTTGAGCTTAGTGTGAACGGCAGATTGCTTTGCAGACAGAAGAATAACAGCGGAGCTTTTGATTTTCAGCTGGATATTCCTGACGGTGAGGCGGTCATCAGAGCCTCGAGCCGTGAACAGCCGAATGTTTATGATGAGGTTAGCACGTTCATTTCTGAATGAGTGTAAAAATTTGGATAGTTACAGCCGTCTGCGGTGTCATCTGCGGATGGCTTTTTGTTATGCAAAGAAAAGTCTTGTCACGAGCGGTGCAAGGATAAAGCCTGTCAGGTCAGCGGCGAATGATGCTATGAACATCTGCGGACAGGGTTTTTCTTTGGCGGCGGTGCAGTAGGCGGCTATCGTGTAGAGGGTCGTTTCGGTCGAGCCCATTATCACGCAGGCGGTGCGTGCAGCGAATGAATCGGGCGAAATTTTGGACAGCAAGCTTTCGAGAACTGCAAGAGAACCGCTCCCCGAGATCGGGCGTATGAGCATGAGTGTGCAGCATTCGTGCGGTATGCCGAGCATTCTGAACAGCGGCGAGAACAGACCGGAAAATGCGTCAGCCGCCCCCGAATCGGTGAACATACCGACTGCCGTGAGCAGTAGAATGAGCATTGGACACAGCGAGACAGCCGTCCGAAGGTTTTCCTCAGCTCCCTCGCAGAACGCCTGAACAATGTCGGTTTTGCGCAAAAGTCCGCATATGAGTATCAGCGCCATGATGACGGGAAGTGCAAGTTCCATTAGTCCTCCATTTCTGCTTCGGTACATTTATTCGGACAGATTACCGCCGCCGTTATCAGCCCTGCGGCAAGCGCTCCAACGCTCACGATAAGCGTTGGCAGAGCGCAGTCCCACGCATTTTCAGCGCCGTGCGTATCCCTCATGCGTGCGACTGTCAGCGGTATTAGCTGTATCGAAGCGGTGTTCAGCACCAGAAAGCACACTCTTGACCGGAGTGATGCACGGCGCTCTTTCATGAGTTTAATGGCGGCAATGCCTGTCGGGAATGCGGCGTTGCCCAGCCCTAAAAGGTTTGCGGTGACGTTGAGCGCCGCAGTTCTGCATACCTCATCGTCCTCACGGATAATTGCGGAAAGTGGAATTTTGATAATTGATGTGACAACCTGTGTGACACCACATTTTTCAGCAATATTCATCAGTCCGCCCCAAAGCGCCATTGCAGAACACAGCGCAATACAAAGGTCGATCGCATTTTCTCCGCCGCTTATTGCCGCCGCTGACAAAGCCTGTGTGTCTCCTGAGTAGACAGCATAAGTGACAGCGCTTGTTATTAGCAAAGTTATCAAAAATCCCAGCATATTTTACCCCTTTCTTTATGCAAAAAATGGTTTTTTGGACTTTTTAGTGTTTAATTTGATAAAATTCTCGAAAAACTATTGACAAATGACAATACTTTGTTGTATAATAATTCTATTAAATATCTTTGATTTTTAGAGATAATGCAGGAAAGAGGTCATATACATGAAATCTACGGGAATTATAAGAAGCATTGATGATCTTGGCAGGATAGTTCTTCCTATCGAGATAAGGCGCTCGTTTGATATTGATACAAAGGATCAGGTCGAGATATTCACCGACAATGACATGATCGTGCTGAAAAAGTTTCAGCGCAACTGTATTTTCTGCAAGAGCTCTGAGGACATCACCGATTTCAAAGGCAAGGCGGTCTGTGCCAAGTGTCTCAGCGAACTTAAAAAATAAAAACAGAGAGGAAAGCGTTTATCAGATGCTCTCCTCTCATTTTTTATGCTTGTACGTTTGATTTTATGACATTGGCAGATCGCTGTCGCTGTCAGGCGGCATTGCCATGAACCTTGTGCTGCTGACACGAACCAGAATGGAGTTATATGGGCTGTTGAGATACCTGACTATCGCAGGGTCGATGTTGCAGACTGTGTTTATACGTGCGACGGTGATAGTTGTCGGCATCATTAGCGCTCCGGGAGACTCAGTGCCTGCAAGGAAAAGCCAGCCTGAATCGGTGTCTGAGGGCGCAGTTGAACTGTCGGGGCAGAAACGCCGCATATATCCCACGGGCGCACCGTCCTCTACGATCTTTCGGCTGACTGCACAGAAAATGCCCACGTTCATTTTTCCCGTGTAATCATATTCGGGAGCTAAAAGCACGTTTTCTTCCGCAGGTTCTTCCGCATCATTTTTGCAGACGTTTTCACGATGAAGGTCAAAAACGGCGCTTATGTGCGGCATTTTATCGATAAGTGCGCTGTAACCTTTTTCAAGCTTGAACTCAAATTCTTCACGGTAAATAGGAAAAAGCTGATAGAATTCCAGCACACTTCCGTCCGAAAGGGTCAGCTGACTTGCACTCTCCGGAACATCCTGCACATCAATGAGCATCGTGGCGATAAGTTCGGTATCGTCAGTGATAGGCGAGCCGTCCGAAAATATATGCCCCACTGTTGCAAAGCTGTTGCGCAGTTTAGGGAGCAGTGCAAGATTCATCATAAGGTTGAGCGCCCACTTGCAGTCATCAAGTTCCCAGTCGGCAGGCAGATACATAACATATTCGCATCTTGGAGAAACAACGCCTTGAAGTTCACGGGGAACGTTCATCATTTTCGCACCCGAACCGAATGTCACGAACGTGCGCCAGTTTCTCTCTTTGGTCGGCTCGATCATAAATATATCGGGATATATGTGCAGTTCCGGGGAAAGGTTGCCGAAATTAGCCAGTTCCGAACCTCTGACTACGGCAGTCAGCGTGCCGAAATATTCGTCGATATGGGTGATGACACGGTTTAGGTCGACTTTGCTGTAAAATGCGGAAAGCTTTTCAATATCGGCAAGGCAGACAGCCGCAAGTTCATCTATCTCTGCGGCAAGTTGTTCGCTGTCTGTTTTATTGCAAAGCTGCTGTGCGATGACCAGTTCGTGATAAGCCTGAAGATACCTGTCGGAGATGTATCTTGCACGTCCCATGAGCAAATGCCATTCAGCAGTGTTTTTGTAATTGTCATAGCCTTCAAGCAAAGTTGCCGCACCGTCTGCAAGAAACTCATTTTCGGGCGAAATTTCAGCCGCATCAAGAATTACACGAATGGTCAGAAATGAAAGCATCGGGTCATCTTGCATATCGGGCAGGCTTGATACCAGCCGCATAGCTTCGTTGTGCTGACCCTTTTTTAAATATCCGAGAAGCTCTTTTTCATAAGCCTTTATCTCTTTATTGGTCATAGAAAAACTCCTTGAAGAAAAATGCAGGAGAAAAAAGCTCCTGCACACATCTGTCATATGATGTAGTCGTCGGCAGCAGAACCGTTCATTGCTTTATGGTTCTCAACAATGTCTTTAAGTGTGATGTTGTCAACTGTCTGATTGATAGCATCATAAAGCTTCTGCCACACAAAAAGCGTTGCACAGCTTTCGTTTCTGGGACATTGATTGACCTCATCTTCAAGACATGAGACAGGAGCGAGAGTGCCTTCGGTAAGGCGCAGGATCATACCGACAGTGTAATATTCGGGTTCGTGAGCAAGCCTGTAACCGCCCTGAGAACCACGGATACTTTTTATAAAGCCTGCCTTGCAGAGAGAAGTGATTATCTGTTCTAAGTATTTCAGCGAGATCTGCTGACGTTCGGCGACTTTTTTGAGGGGGATATTCTGTTCTGAGTCCATATTTTCTGCGAGGTCGAGCATAAGACGAAGGGCGTATCTTCCCTTGGTAGAAATATACATTTATAATTTCCTCCGTTCGGCGTATTTGTTGGTCTACCGTTTTTGAACAATAGTTTCAATACTATTATATACCATATTTCCCGATTTGTCAAGCAAGAGGAAAATTTAGGTGTGGACACGGAGCGCATATTATAAGAAATCCAAAACAGAAAAAGGAAGT
>CAMVRM010000068.1 GCA_947169885.1 uncultured Ruminococcus sp. | reverse complement strand
GTTCGGCATTGACAGAGTTGTATATCCCCGAAAATGTTGATTACATCGGACAAAGCGCTTTTAAATATTGCTCAAACCTTAAAAGCATAAAAGTTGCTGAGGGCAATAGTTCTTTCAAAAGCTTTGATGATGCGCTCTATGCTGTAAAGGGCAATGACCTTGAACTTCTATGCTGCCCCTGTGGAAAAGAGAGCATCGCTTTCCCTGACAATATTACCGTTATACGTAACTATGCTTTTGAAGCATGCCGAAATCTGAACGAGATAATCATTCCCGACACCGTAAAAACAATAGGCTCAAGAGCCTTTTCTTACTGTTTTAATATCACTAAACTGACCATACCCGAAGGTGTCAAGAGCATTTATCCGTATACTTTCTGGGAATGCAATAATCTTTCGGAACTCAACCTTCCGGACAGCATTACCAAGATAGGCAATGGTGCTTTTGTTCGGTGTGAAAGCTTAAAGAGCATTGTTCTGCCAAAAAACATTACCTTTATAGGCAGAGACATTTTTAACTACTGCAAGAACCTTGAGACTGCTGTACTTTCAGGTACTATAACAGAAATACCTTATGGCACTTTCAACTACTGTAAAAAACTCAATAAGGTCGTTATCCCTGCTTCTGTAACAAAAATTGCTGACACTGCTTTCCAAAGCTGCAACGAACTTAAAGATGTTTATTACGGTGGAAGCAAGTCTGACTGGGAAAAGGTGGTCATCGGCAAAGACAACGAATACCTTTCAAAAGCAACTGTTCATTACGGCTGCACTTCTCCTGAAATCACCAAAGTTCAGTACAGCGAGCAATATCATCAGGTACGCATAAACTGGTCGCCTGTTGACGACGCTGAACAGTACGGCATAGCTGTTTTCCTCGCAGGCAAGTGGAGAGTTCAGACACAGGCTATCCCCTCTTCTGTCACAAGCTTCACCACACCTAAGAACCTCACTCCCGGCACATCTTACAAGATCGCAGTTGCGGCTAAGATAGACGGCAAGTGGGACATTGAATCCGCTGTCAATAAAGCTGTTACTGTTACAGTTAAATAATTTCTTCCTCCTTTTTGCGGCAGTTTCTTCTGGAAGAAACTGCCGCTTTTTTTGTATATTTCGCTATTATTATATTGACAGCTGTTTGCTTTTGTGGTATAATATATACAAGTCAGACGACTTTTAATGACCCAAAGGAGGAAACGCAATATGAACATGATATTTAAACGTTCGCTCGCAGGAGCATTGGCTATCCTTTGCGTGGCAGCCGCCGCACCTGCAAACATGACGGGGGCTTTCGTCCCTCAGACTGCTTTTGCCGCAAGTGCCGAGGAACTGCTCACCGAGGGCAGTTTTGATTACCGCCTGCTCGATGACGGCACTGCCGAGATAGCAGCTTACAACGGCACTGAGACCGAAGTTACCGTGCCTGCCGAGATAGGCGGCGTTACGGTAACGAGCATCGGCATATTAGCATTCTACAATAAGAATAACATCGTGAGTGTGTCTCTGCCAGATACTTTAATAACTATCGAAGACAGTGCTTTTTACAACTGCACTTCTCTTAAAAAGATCATTATTCCCGAAAGTGTCAACTCCATACTTCGGAATTCTTTCTACCGCTGCATCTCACTGACCGAAGTTAATATACCCAAAAATGTTGCATTTCTGGACGATACTGCCTTTTTTAGTTGTCAAAACCTGAAAAGCATAAATGTTGATAAGAATAACATGAATTACAGCAGCTTTGATGATGCGCTCTATGCTGTAAAGGGCAATGACCTTGAACTTCTATGCTGCCCCTGTGGAAAAGACAGCATCGCTTTCCCTGACAATGTTACCGTTATACGTAACTGTGCTTTTGAAGAATGCCGAAATCTGAACGAGATAATCATTCCCGACACCGTAAAAACAATAGGCTCAAGAGCCTTTTATGACTGTTATAATATCACTAAACTGACCATACCCGAAGGTATCAAGAGCATTTATCCGTATACTTTCGAGGGCTGCAATAATCTTTCGGAACTCAACCTTCCGGACAGCATTACCAAGATAGGCGATAGTGCTTTTGCTGAGTGTAGAAGCTTAAAGAGCATTGTTCTGCCAAAAAACATTACCTTTATAGGCAGAGAAGTTTTTAGATACTGCATTAACCTTGAGACTGCTGTACTTTCAGGTACTATAACAGAAATACCTTATGGCACTTTCAACTACTGTAAAAAACTCAATAAGGTCGTTATCCCTGCTTCTGTAACAAAAATTGCTGACACTGCTTTCCAAAGCTGCAACGAACTTAAAGATGTTTATTACGGTGGAAGCAAGTCTGACTGGGAAAAGGTGGTCATCGGCAAAGACAACGAATACCTTTCAAAAGCAACTGTTCATTACGGCTGCACTTCTCCTGAAATCACCAAAGTTCAGTACAGCGAGCAATATCATCAGGTACGCATAAACTGGTCGCCTGTTGACGACGCTGAACAGTACGGCATAGCTGTTTTCCTCGCAGGCAAGTGGAGAGTTCAGACACAGGCTATCCCCTCTTCTGTCACAAGCTTCACCACACCTAAGAACCTCACTCCCGGCACATCTTACAAGATCGCAGTTGCGGCTAAGATAGACGGCAAGTGGGACATTGAATCCGCTGTCAATAAAGCTGTTACTGTTACAGTTAAATAATTTCTTCCTCCTTTTTGCGGCAGTTTCTTCTGGAAGAAACTGCCGCTTTTTTTGTATATTTCGCTATTATTATATTGACAGCTGTTTGCTTTTGTGGTATAATATATACAAGTCAGACGACTTTTAATGACCCAAAGGAGGAAACGCAATATGAACATGATATTTAAACGTTCGCTCGCAGGAGCATTGGCTATCCTTTGCGTGGCAGCCGCCGCACCTGCAAACATGACGGGGGCTTTCGTCCCTCAGACTGCTTTTGCCGCAAGTGCCGAGGAACTGCTCACCGAGGGCAGTTTTGATTACCGCCTGCTCGATGACGGCACTGCCGAGATAGCAGCTTACAACGGCACTGAGACCGAAGTTACCGTGCCTGCCGAGATAGACGGCGTTACGGTAACGAGCATCGGCAAATTGGCATTCAGAAATAATAATAACATAGTGAGTGTGTCTCTGCCAGATACTATCACAAATATCGGCGCCGATGCGTTCTGCAACTGTCACGCACTTGAAAATATCAACATTCCCGAGGGCGTTGAAGTGATTACGTATGAAGCCTTCTCAGGCTGCGGTAGCCTTGTAGAATTAACACTCCCCGAAAGTGTGAAAGAGATAGAACCTTTTGCATTTAATTGTGCTTCTAAACTAAAGAAAATAAATATCCCAAAAAATTTAAAGCGGATCAATTCCAATTCTTTCAGCCATTGTTCGGCATTGACAGAGTTGTATATCCCCGAAAATGTTGATTACATCGGACAAAGCGCTTTTAAATATTGCTCAAACCTTAAAAGCATAAAAGTTGCTGAGGGCAATAGTTCTTTCAAAAGCTTTGATGATGCGCTCTATGCTGTAAAGGGCAATGACCTTGAACTTCTATGCTGCCCCTGTGGAAAAGACAGCATCGCTTTCCCTGACAATGTTACCGTTATACGTAACTGTGCTTTTGAAGAATGCCGAAATCTGAACGAGATAATCATTCCCGACACCGTAAAAACAATAGGCTCAAGAGCCTTTTCTTACTGTTTTAATATCACTAAACTGACCATACCCGAAGGTGTCAAGAGCATTTATCCGTATACTTTCTGGGAATGCAATAATCTTTCGGAACTCAACCTTCCGGACAGCATTACCAAGATAGGCAATGGTGCTTTTCGTGAGTGTGAAAGCTTAAAGAGCATTGTTCTGCCAAAAAACATTACCTTTATAGGCGATGGTGCTTTTGTTGATTGTAGAAGCTTAAAGAGCATTGTTCTGCCAAAAAACATTACCTTTATAGGCAAAGAAGTTTTTAGATACTGCTATAACCTTGAGACTGCTGTACTTTCAGGTACTATAACAGAAATACCTTATGGCACTTTCAACTACTGTAAAAAACTCAATAAGGTCGTTATCCCTGCTTCTGTAACAAAAATTGCTGACACTGCTTTCCAAAGCTGCAACGAACTTAAAGATGTTTATTACGGTGGAAGCAAGTCTGACTGGGAAAAGGTGGTCATCGGCAAAGACAACGAATACCTTTCAAAAGCAACTGTTCATTACGGCTGCACTTCTCCTGAAATCACCAAAGTTCAGTACAGCGAGCAATATCATCAGGTACGCATAAACTGGTCGCCTGTTGACGACGCTGAACAGTACGGCATAGCTGTTTTCCTCGCAGGCAAGTGGAGAGTTCAGACACAGGCTATCCCCTCTTCTGTCACAAGCTTCACCACACCTAAGAACCTCACTCCCGGCACATCTTACAAGATCGCAGTTGCGGCTAAGATAGACGGCAAGTGGGACATTGAGTCCGCTGTCAATAAAGCTGTTACTGTTACAGTTAAATAATCACACCCTTTGCGGCAGTCTTCCTTTTGCGGAAACTGCCGCTTTTTGTGGTCTGTTATTATATTTATTATATATATATTATATACACACAGTTATGAGGTATTCCTTTTTGAAAATATTCTGTTTTTTATGTTGACAAATTATAGTTAATATGGTATAATTTTTAACAAGGAAATATCAGTCTCCCTAAACACAGAAAGGTGAACAAAACAATGAAAAAAATTATCGCAGGTATGCTCGCACTGTCTCTTGCTATGGCAGCTGTCGGCTGCGGAAGTATTGAAGAAGAAGAACCAACAACTCCGCTCACAAACAACTCAGATGCAGAAACAGAGGAAAACAGCCCCGAAACCGAAACGCAAATCGGCTATGTCAATGCAAACAACACTGTCATTATTGATCTCACCAAGACTTATATGGGCAGCGACAGTTCGTTCAATGAGGAACAGGACGCTCAGGATGTCTATTCGATGCTTGAAAGGGCTATCGGGCAGTATAACTCCGTTATCGCCCGTGACGAAAAAGGCTATTTTGATTCCATAAACTTTATGTCGATACTTGATTCAAAGACTTTTCAGATGCTGACAGAAGATCCGGAAAGGGACTTCGATCTTCCCGATGCGGAAGAAGACTGCTGTGGTTCAGCTGTACGTTTGATGTACTCCGCTTTTCCTGATGAGTTAGCCAAAATTCAGGAGGAATATGAAAGCAATAGTACGGAGTTTGTAAAGCAGACTGCTGCATTCATGAAAGAAAAGTCGGGTACTATAAGCGCAGATGACTTTAAGACCACAGACGGGTATGAGTCTGATTCGATCTATGTATCGCTTTTTGATGAAAACAGCTGGGTAAGAGAAACTGCTCCCGAGGGATTCGCTGATGCACCCGAAAAATTCTGTATCTCCCCCGATGAAAATATCGTATTCACTATACAGGTAGAGGAATTCATCAAAAACGAGCGTGGAACTTTTGCCGTGCTTGACCTTTGTATTGCTCAGGACGATGTTAAATACTGCTTCAACGATACATACGCATGGGTGACAGACGGCAAGGCAGGTGTTATTATCGAACAGGCAAGCTTCGATGAAAACGATCTGAAAGGCAAGTCACTTGAAGAAGCAAAAGATGAAGCGATAACTATCCACAACGTTAAAAACGCAAACGCTGTCGCAAAAACAGCCTACAACGCTGCTGCTGAATATCTTGCTGACTGCAAAACAACAGGCAGACCCTTAGAGCAGGTTATGAAAGACGGCGATTTCGGTATAAGCAGTGAGGGTCTTGATCTCTCGGCAGACGCTCCCACAAGCAAGGGCGACGCACATATGTATCGGGTAGTAAATGAATGCGAGTATCATAACGGCACTCTGCTGTTAAAAGTCTATGATGCAAATGAACTTTTCATTCAGTATAAGGACGAGAACGGCGTTATCGGTCAGTATCCCGATCCGATAGATCCCGCAGATGCAGGCAAAGCAGAATGGGGCGTTCGCCTTGTTCCCGATATATCCGCAGAAGAAACAGCAGAATAACAAGATCGGCATTTAGCTGATACGCACATCACTTTTATTTCGCATTATCCTCCTCATCTATAATATTCAGCCGTTCGGGTACTTGAACTCCCGAACGGCTGTTTTCCTTTTTCTTTTAGGTTTAGCCATTTGTCATTTCTTGAAGTGATATTTGTCACTTTTTTTTGAAATTTCATTGACATGATAATGGCAATATGATATAATTTTTAACATAGAGATGAACACCCACTATCGAAAGGAGAAAACAACTATGAAAAAAATTATCGCAGGTATGCTCGCTCTGACACTCGCTTTGTCGGCTGTCGGGTGCGGAAACGTTGAGGAAGAAGAAAAGTCCGCAGGTGCGGAAAACTCTGCCGAGACTTCCGAGAACGCCGAAGAAAGCAAGCCCGATGAACAGGAAGAACCGACTGAAAGCACTGAAAGCACCGACAGCATCTCCGAGGAAAGCACCTCCGACAGTTCCGAGACTGACGAAAAGCCTGCTGAAAAAACTCTGCTTGCAAGCGGCTTTGTCAACAAGAACAACACGATAATCGAAGGCTGTAACGACAAGGAATATGACGATCAGATGCTTTACCTTATGATGGAAAAGGCTGTTGAACAGTATAACTTCATCATTGACCGTGACCGGCAGGGCTACTGGGATTCTATCAACTTAAAGAAAGTCGTAAGCTCAAAAGGTCTTGACATATTGACGGAAAACCCCGATTTTGAGGACGATATGGAAGAAGCCGAATTATACACCTATATGCTCCCTGTCATGATATTGTATACGGTCATTCCCGATGAGATAGACGAACTCGAGGACAAGTACGGTGACGATGATGCAGAACTTATAAAACAGTTTGTTGCACTCATCAGGGAAAAAGCTGATGACCTGACCTTTGATGACTTTAAGGACAGCGAGCTTTTTGACGAGTATTCCGCATATAATTCCCTGTTCTCGGAATATGACGAAGACGCATACCGTGAACCTGACATTCCCGATGAGTTCAAGGCTTCTCCCGAGAGCTTTAAGATCATTCCCGATGAAACGGCTGTTTTCGGCATAGAAGTTGACGAGTACACTTCAAACGAGCGTGGGACCTTCGCAGAGCTTGACCTTGTCGTTGCATTGGGCGACTGGGAGTATGTTCTCGATGAAGTAAACGCATGGGTCATTGACGGCGAAGCAGGTGTCATTATCTCGGACATAGGTATCGAGGAAAACGAAGTCAAGGGAATGACCTTTGATGAAGTATGTGATATGGTGGTGGATATTGATTCGCTGAGATATGCAAACGCCGCCGCAAAGACTGCTTACAACTCTGTTGCGGAATACTTCGCAGATCAGGAAACTCAGGGCATCTCAATGCAGGAGGTCATGAAAAACGATGACTTCCGCAATGCTGTGGCTGACGAGACACAGGGTCTGAACCTTGAGCTCACAGCCGTTCCCGACACAAAGGGCGACAAGGTTTTGTTCAATGCTATGCACGACTGTGACTACAACAAAGGCTTTGTGCTGATGAAGCCTGTCGACCCCGATAACTATGAGTTCTTCGTTCAGTACATCACTCCCGAGGGTGTTATCGGTCAGTATCCGAACCCCATAAACCGTGACGATGCAAGAAAGGTCATCTGGGGAACTTACTTTGCTCCCGAAAATGAATAAACAATAAGAACCTCCTTAAATACAAAAGAAGCCGCCCGAGTTTGTTGACGCTCGGACGGCTCTTTGCTTCTATATTATTGTAGGTTGAAAGATGAATTCCTGTTAAAACAAGTCATTCGACTGTCGGGTTGAACCAGTCCCCGTCATAGGTCTGTATCCAGCCGTACTGGTCGCCGACACTTACGTAGCACCATTTTACGCTGAAATAGTTGTAACCCTCACGCTGACAGGTATCTCCCTGTTCCAGTTTAAATATAACGTCATATTCCTCACCAGGACCCGAATAGAGATTAAGTCCGCCGAAACGTTTGACTGTATATTCATATCTGTCGCTCCCGTAGTAATATTCATCGGGAAGAACTGCCGCAACAGTCGGGTTCTTTGCGGAAAGCAGGGTCTTGGGAACCCAGCCGTATTTCTCATTATAGTTTATGTAGCTCCACGTTTCGCCCGACTTCTCATCGACCTGCTCTGCACTTACCGAAAGCGCCGTACCCGAGGGTATAGTTATGTCCATACGTTCGTAGTCATAACCGGGACCTATCCTGACAGGCAGTTCATCGGCAATAGAGAACATTGTGCCGTAAGAATCGAGAAACCGAGGGGTTATCGTCTGCTTGTAAGGGTCGGTAGTAGTGGTAGTCGTGGTGGTAGTGGTAACTGTGGTAGTAGTGGTAGTGGTCGAGGACTTAGCCGCCGAGACTTTTGTCTGCGAAGCAGGTTCGGCAAGCGTTGGTTCTTCGTCAGCGGAGGCTTCAAGAACAGCAGTATTCTCGTGCTTGTCCATTCTGTCACGCATAAAGAGCGCCGCCCAGACCACCGAGCCTGCCACAAGGCAAAGCCCCATGCAGATGCAAAGCAGCTTATATATACCTGCGTTCACCTTTACAGAACGTTCGCTTTCGGGCTGTTCATAGCTCCCTACCCGACCGTAAACTATCCTCTCACAATCCGAGCAGAAGATAGAGCCGTCAGCGCCGCTTATCTCTCTGCCGCATCTTTTACAAAACATACTGTCACTTCCTTCCTCCGATTACCCCTGATGAAGGACAAAAAAAGCAATAAAACAGCGTATCTGCGCCGTAATAACATTATAGACGGCATATGTGTAAAAAATATTTGCCGCAGTTGATAGAACTGTGAAACTTAGGCTACGCCGCAATAACAAATAATTACGCCGATTACGTGACAGTTACAAAAAAGTTTCAGCAAAGGGTTGACAAAGGGATATTTTTGTGGTATAATAATTTATGCGCCGATGTGGTGGAATGGCAGACACAGTAGACTCAAAATCCACTCAACATTTTTTCACTGAGTAGATTTCCTGTCTACCACGATTTCAGTGATATTCCCGTCATTTCGACGTTTTAGCACTTTTGCACCTCGCATTTGGTAGAAAAAGTCTTGTACTTTTTCGTTTGAGCCTGAGATTTTTTCTACCAAATTTGATCTGTTTTTCAGATTTTCGGGTTGCAGTAACGGACTTTTTGTCTTGTGCGTTGTGTTTGTTTACAAAATTTAATAATTGCCGGTGTGATGGAATTGGCAGACGTGACGGATTCAAAATCCGTTGGTGGCAACACCGTGCGGGTTCGACCCCCGCCACCGGCACCATTAAGAGATCGCAGGTTCTTTAGTTAGAGCCTGCGTTTTTCTTTTCACCCTCGTTCTCATCTTCTTCGTCTCCGAGGGCATTGGAAATGACTTCCGCAGACGAGATCCTCGACTTGTAATCGAGGTGACTATAAAAATTGGCGGTAACATTAAAAGTTGAATGTCCGAGCCAGTCCTGAATTGCTTTCATGGATACTCCATTGGCAAGCAAAAGACTTGCACAGCTATGACGCAGATCGTGGAAACGCAACGGACGGAGCTTATACTTCCTGACAACCTCCTTGAAGTGTCTTGTCGCATACTCAGGTGTGATGATAGCACCAGTGTTATCACGGCACACAAAGCCGTCAAAGGTTCTGTCAAAGTCACCCTTGAGCATCTGAGAATACTGCATTTCGAGTTTCAGCCTTTCTTTCAGCATCTTCTCAATATGCGGTATAAGTGGAAGTGTTCTTACGCTTGCTTCGGTTTTCAGGGTTTCATCTACTCTCAACTGTTCGTGACCGTCAGCATTGATGCTTGTCACTTTACGGCATACAGAGAGTGTACCTTTCTCAAAGTCGATCGCATCCCACTTCAAGCCAATCACTTCACTTCTGCGAAGCCCGTAATAAGCAGCAATATTTACCATAAGCTCCATCCTATCTCCTTCAAAGACTTTAAGGAGCTTGTTGATTTCCTCTTTGGAATAAAAACTTGCCCTATACTTTTCCAGTTTGTGAAGTTCAACCTTATCAGCCGGATTCGCAATAAGCAAATCCATTTTTATGGCATACTTCAGAGCCTTATGGATATTCGCATGATAGTGTTTGACCGTGTTGCCCGTTTTTCCTTCGTTATACATATCATTGTAAAACTTCTGGATCTGCAAAGCTGTCAGCTCGGTTAAAAGCAGGTTCGGATAGAGTTCATCAAAATACTTCTTGATCAGGTTCAGGTTGATGCGATAGCCGTTATAAGATGTATAGGCGATCGTAGCTTTGATCGAGTCAAGCCAGTAAAACAGAAAATCTGTAAACTTGAAGTCTTTTCCAGTCGGAATGACCGTATCAGACGGTGTTCTCGGATCTTTTTCAAGCAGAGTCGGCTTCTTAACGACCTTTTCAGTCACAGCCGTTGCTCTGCCCGAACAGTATTCCTCGAAAAATTCGGAAATGATCTCATCTACTCTCAGTTTCAGCATCTTTTGGGCACAGTTATCAGGCAATCCTGTTCCTACCCACTTCCTTTTCCTTTTTCCGTTATCGTCCTTGAAATCAAAGATAACATACAGCTTACCGTGCTTTTCACATATAATGTACTTAAAAGGCAGACTTGCTTTCATTTATAAAACCTCCTTGTGCATCGAAAGCGGTAGAAAAGTCTGCTGTTGACTACTAAATTGTAGCGCAGTTTTACGGACTTTTCAAGGTTTTCAAAACACTTTCGTGTTTTTTCAGCACAACGGACATTTCTACCAAGTGCTTATTGTGCGCTTTGCAGAACGTATTTTATGACAGAAATCTTTGCAACCTTTATATGTCGGCAACACGGGATCCTTGGCAGTACTCCCTCTTTGATGAGTTCATACACCTTGTTCGGGTGAAGTCCCAACATTTTACTTATATCCTTGACAGTAACTATCTCAGGATAATCGCTAAACATAGGCTCGTAAGCTGTTTCTGATGACAGAATTTCTTCCATTGGACAGCTCCTTTCAATTTTGAAAATTGAAAAACAGCAAATAGTGTTCGTTATTCAATTATCAAGATACTATACTCGATAAAGACCGAGTTTCAGACATCGTTTGCTATGTGATGTACTGTTGGCAGCTCCTACTCCGAGGGATAGAAGCTCCCGACGGCACATCAGCCGTCGTTCAAAACAAGGAGGTGTGTGTGAAGCACCATAGGCAGTACCCGATGAACGGATACTCCCGACAGCGTTTCAGCTATCGTCCTGCTCGATAAGCGGCAGGATACCTTCTTTCTTCAACTGTTCGTAAATGAACATTCTTCCACGCTGCGTCCACTGTGTATTAGGTTTGGCAATGGAATCACCGTTCTCGTCCAAGACAGTAAAAGTCTTTGACTTAACATAACCACGATCAGCATACTTCTGATACAAAAGCCATACCTTGCCGAGCTTATACTGTATGCCGTGTTCATGAAGCCACTTGTTCAGCCACTTAGCGGACTTTCCGTAGTCCTTTGCGATAGTGGTTATGGGCATAAGCCCTGCGGATCGCAGCACCATATCACAATATGTTGCCTTCGGCTTCATTTCCTCGATCTGCTTTGCCTGAACAACGGTTGTCTCGATAAGACTGCCGCTCTGCTGTTTGGCAAACTCCAGTCTCTGGTCTGCGATCTGCAATGCTCTCGCCATGACCGCATCGGGACTGTTCCATTGCTTTTCAAGGTTCAGGAAGTATTCACGGCAGCGCTTGCCAATCTCGGTACGCTGTATCATACAGAGCTGCTTTGCCATATCAATGGTGAGCTGATGATCCTTTGAAGGTCTGCCACCTGAACTTTCGCTCAAAAATGAGCAAAAGTCTCTGCCTTCAATAAATCCGTATTCGCACATTCTCGGAAACCAGTCCTTATATGCGGTACGAACTTCAAGGGCAGTGTGAAGCTCTCGTCCGCTGACGGTAGGATTATCATTATCGTATTTCACAGCGATTGTAATCTCATTCATATAGAACACCCTCTTTCTCTCTTGTCGGTGTTTTTGCTTGTGATTTACTCCTGGACTGTCGGGAACGGAGAACCGTCCCCGACGCAGGAGTGGCAGTATTCCTGCCAATATGAAAATAGGAGAAATGGAACTGTCGCATTCAGAGATGTTTTAGGCAGAACCCAAGCCGCAGGCTCAGGCTCTCCCGACAGCATCTCTGCTGCCATAGTGAAAGGAGTTTCGATAGAGCATCGAAAAATGAAAGAAAAACGAACCTCTGGAAACGGTACAGCCTGAAAATGGACAAAGAAGCCGTGCTGTTCCCTCAGCTTAAAGTAAACCTTCGTGTAGGAAGGAGGATAAGAGAGCTTGTTGGTTCATGGAGTGAACGCCCTCTATAATTTCAAGCACAGAATTTGAGAAATCGGGCAAGATTTTCACGATTTTTTTCATTGGAAAAAGAAAAATAGTTATTGCGCACAAATTCTACTCCTTGTTTTCGTGCATGATGATGTATAATTTCAGTTTCTCTTTTGCTGACTTTATCCGATAGCGTACTGTTTCGGTGGTCAGACCGTGGCGTTTCCCTAAATCCGCCATTGTGGTCTTAGTCTCAGCGTAATAATACTCTACGATAAGCCGATAAAGGTCGGGATAGTCAGCTTTGAGAAGGTTGAGAGCAACAGGAAGATATTTCAGACGCTCATTATGAAGTCGCTCCCACTCAAGTTCGATCTCGTTAATGGGGAGAGTGGCAGGATCAGGACATACAGTGATAACATCTTCAAATGTAGCCGTCTGGATACGATACTTCTGCTCCTTTTTTTCAAGGTACTGTTCGTGCAGGAGAAGCCTGTTATACTCCTTTTCAATGTTCTTAGGCACATCATCACCGAAGTGCATATAGAAAAATCCCGTCATCACTTGCCCTCCTTCGGAGGGAACAGCGGAGTGAG
>CAMVRM010000067.1 GCA_947169885.1 uncultured Ruminococcus sp. | reverse complement strand
TTCAGGAAGTTCTCTTTAAATTGTATATACTTGATTTCAAGTAGGGCGACTATACCTAAACGCCCAAAATGTAAGAACCTGTCTTCACAAGAAATGTTCGTGGATTTTCAGCGACTGAATATCGTTGAAAAGACACGTACATAGTCTTGTGAAGACAGGTTCTTATACTAAGGCTTGTGCTTCTTTGATAAGCTCCTCGGCGTTTTTAAGGGTGAGTTCCGTCACGGTATCGCCGCCGATTATACGGGCTATCTCCTGCTTTCGTTCCTCAAAGTCAAGAGGTCGGATAGTCGTTCTTGTGCGGTCGCCCTCCACACGCTTTTCGATAAGCAGATGATTGTCTGCCATGACTGCCATTTGCGACAGGTGGGTAACGCAGATGACCTGACTGCACTTTGACAGGCTTTTCAGCTTCATGCCTATCTTCTGCGCCGCACGTCCGCTCACGCCCGTGTCTATCTCATCGAATATGAGCGTTCCGATGCCGTCCTTGTCGGCGATAACGCTTTTGAGTGCGAGCATTATCCTCGACAGCTCACCGCCCGAAGCTATCTTTGCTATCGGTCGGGGTTCTTCGCCCACGTTCGCCGAGATAAGGAACTCAACATTGTCCATGCCGCTGTGAGTAAGTTTTCCCTGCGTTATGTCAACAACTATGCGCACTTTCGGCATATTGAGAAATTCAAGTTCCTCCGTCACCTGCTTGACAAAACGTTCGGCACTCTTTTTCCTGAACGCCGAAAGTTCTGCCGCCTTGACGGAAGTCTCTTTGAGAAGTTCCCTCTGCTGTTCCATAAGTTCCGCAAGGCTTTCCTCACTGCCGCTGAGTTCTTCGTATTCATGCTCGGCTTTTTCAAGCGTCATGATAACATCGTCAAGCTCGGGACCGTACTTCATCTTAGCCTTGTCAAGTTCCCTCGAACGGGAATTGAGCCACTCAAAACGCTGAGGGTCAGCGCCCAGCTTGTCCACCAGCGAATCAAGCTCGGAAGCGATGTCGGCTATCTCGATCTTTGCGGAATTCAGCCGTTCATAAAGCTGCGCAAAATCGGTCATGATGTCTGTGCCGCCCAAAAGCTGTTTTTCAGCCCTGCTGAGAAGTGCGTCCGCTCCGTCAGTGTCCTCATCGCCCGACAGAAACCTTGCCGCCGCAAACGCCGCCTCAGACAGAAAGACTGCGTTCTTTGATATTTCAAGTTCACGGTCTATCTCGGTATCTTCATCGGGCTTCGGGGCAAGTTCGTTCAGTTCGTCGATGATCTCTTTTAGCTGTTCAAGGCGCTGTGCCTTGCCTGCCTGTTCCTTGCGCTTGCGGTTTATCTCACGGGAAAGTTCCTGCAAGCTGTGGAAAAGTCTGCCGTATTCGTCAAGAAGCGGCTGTGCATCGGAATAGCTGTCAAGTATCTCGATATGGCGTTCGGGCGACATGAGTATCTGGTTATCGTGCTGACCGTGGATAGTCACCAGCATCGAACCTATCTCTTTCAGTGCCGAAACGTTGACGCTCCGTGAGTTTATCCTTGCGGTGCTTCCGCCGTCAGAACGTATCTCACGGGTCAGATAAAGCTTGCCGTCCTCCGTTTCAAAGCCCAGTTCTTCAAGCTTTTTCAGCTGTTCGGCGCTAAGTTCGGAAAAACAGCCCGAAACGACTGCTTTTTTCTCGCCCGTGCGCACAATATCCTTCGTCACACGCTGTCCCAAAATAGCATTTATACCGTTTATCAGAATAGATTTTCCTGCACCTGTTTCACCTGTGAAAACGTTGAGCGAATTTGTGAATCCGACAGACGCTTTCTCGATGACTGCAAGGTTTTCTATATAGATCTCGTCAAGCACAGTTACACCCCTTATGCCTTTTTTTCGATGATAAGCCTGAGTTCCCGAACAAGGCGTTCAGCATCACGCTCGGTGCGCATAAGAATAAAGATCGTGTCATCGCCCGCAAGCGTTCCCACGACTGAGGGTATCTCGGTGGAATCAAGCTTTGAGCATATCGCCTGCGCCATTCCCGAGGTACACTTTATAACAGCCGTGTTCATGGCATAGTCAACGCTTTTCACGCTGTCGGCTATCATCGAATATATCATACTGCCCTTTGATGCCATGGCTTCACGTTTCAGCACAGGCAGTGAATATTGGCTCTTTCCGTTCTCGGTCTGGGTCTTGATAAGTGCAAGTTCCTTTATGTCACGGGAAACGGTCGCCTGCGTGACCTTAAAGCCCGACTCGGTGAGCAGTCTGCAAAGCGTTTCCTGCGTTTCAACAGGCTGTTCCGTCACCAGCTTTACGATCATTTCGTGTCGTTTGTTTTTCATCGGCTGCCTCCTACTGTTTGAGCGGCTTCATAAGCTTGCGGTTTATGGACGTAAAGAAACTGCCGCCTGTCAGGTCTATGAGCCGTGTTTTCAGTTCCGAACGCTTTATCTCGACAACATCGCCGTTTGTCACTCTTGCAAGAATAGCGCCGTCAACAGAAAGCACCGCATAGCCGTCCTGAGAGCAGTTGCATCTGACTGACAGTTCGGAGTCGGGCGTGAAAACTATCGGACGTGAGAACAGCGAATGTGCGCACACCTGCGAGAACTCTATGCACTGTATGTCAGGTTCGATTATCGCTCCGCCTGCCGACAGCGAATAGGCAGAAGCACCCGTGGGCGTTGAGAAGATTATCCCGTCAGCCCTCAGTTCCGACACGGTGATGCCCGACTTTGACACCTCAAAATCCGCTATCTTTGTGGCTTCGCCGTGTGCTAATACTGCATCGTTGAGCGCATCGGCAGAAAGCACTTTTCCGTCAGAATACCTGACAGTTACCGAAAGCATCATGCGTTCGCTTATGGTGTATTCGCCCTTGAAAAGTTCCGAGAGCCTGCGTATCTCGCCGCATTCGAGCGATGTCATAAAGCCCAGCGTTCCGCAGTTCACGCCGAGTATCGGCTTATCGAACTTTGACGCTTCTGCCGAACAGCGAAGTATAGTTCCGTCACCGCCCGTGACGACTATCACATCACACCGTCTTACGCAGTCGGTGAGCGATGAAAAACACACTTCATGCTTATTGCCGATAAGCCCCGAGTACTGGTCTTCCATGAGTATCTCGGCTTTTTCGGAAGCAAGTATCGTGCAGGCTTCGTCAGTACACTGCCTGCTGTGCGGTTTGCTCAGATTCGGATATAAAAACACTTTCATAGATATTTCACCGCCTGTTGTCCAATGCCTTAGCGGCAATAAGCCCGATGTCGGGAACGATGCCGCAAGTCTCAGCCTTTGTTACGTATGCAAGGTATTCGGCGTTGCCGTCACCGCCCTTTATCGGCGAGGGGATAAGCCCCAGAAGTGCAAGCTCCTGCTCCGCAAAGAATGCGCACATCTGCATAAGCACCTGTTCGTGCGCCGACTTTGAGCGTACAAGACCGTTCTTGCCGACTGCCGCTCTGCCCGCTTCAAACTGCGGTTTTATGAGCGTCACGAGTTCGGCGTTATCGTCAAGCGCACCGCACACCGCAGGCAGAACAGTCCTCAGCGAGATAAAGGAGAGGTCGCACGCCGCAAAGCTGACCTTTTCGCCGAAGAAATCTGCCGCTATCGAACGAACGTTCACGCCCTCGCAGTTTTTAACACGGCTGTCATTCACAAGGCTCATGTCAAGCTGACCGTGACCCACATCGACTGCAAAGACTTTCTGCGCTCCCCGTTCCAGCATGACCTGCGTGAAACCGCCTGTTGAAGCGCCGATGTCAGCGCAGACACTGCCGCTTATGTCTATGCCGAAGCTGTCCAGCGCCCCAAGAAGCTTATACGCTCCCCTGCCGACATAGCTGTCGCCCTGTTCGGCTGTCACCATGTCGCCCTCGTCCACCGAGAAAGCAGGCTTTGTCACCACTCTGCCGTTTACGCTGACCTTGCCCTCGGTTATCATGCGCTTTGCTTTTTCACGGCTCTGAGCCATGCCGTTTGCCGAAAGATATGCGTCAAGTCTCATCATGTTTCAAGTACCCAAGAAGCTTTTCTGCCATTTTATCTGCCGAAAGTCCATGCTCGTCAAGCAAAGACCTGACACTTCCATGCTTCACAAAGCCGTCAAGTGCCGTAAGTTCGCATTTAACACCGCAGGCGGCATATTTTTCACCGAGAGAACCATATTTATAGCATTCTTCAAAGACGAACACACGTTCATACTGTCTGAGTTCTTCCGTCATATCTTTATCAATTGGAAAGACCTTCACGGGCTTTATTATGTCAAAGTCAAAGCCCTGTTTTCTGACCGTTTCCCTTGCCGCAAGCAGATCATAATACAGTCTGCCGTAAGTCACGGCGCAGACCTTGTTACCCTGAACGCTCTTTACAATATCAGCGGCAGGGGAAGTGTTTTTATGTCCCTGCGGCTGTTTGCCTCTGGGGTAGCGCACCGCACAAACGCCCTTGTCTTTCAGGAGCGCCTGTTCGAGACAGACTTCCAGCTCGGCATAATCGGTGGGGGAATAGATAGTCATGTTCGGAATGGTGGTGAGGAACGGTATGTCGAAAATGCCCTGATGCGTTTCGCCGTCCTCGCCGACAATGCCTGCTCTGTCAACGCCGATAACTGCGTGAGTGCCCATTATTGCAAGGTCGTGGATAAGCTGGTCATATGACCTCTGCAAGAATGTGGAATAGACCGCAAACACAGGTATCATGCCGTTTGTGGCAAGCCCTGCCGAGAATGTTACGGCGTGCTGTTCGGCTATGCCAACGTCAAAAAAGCGCTCGGGCAGCGCCTTGTGGAAATATTGCAGACCCGTGCCGAATTTCATGGCGGCAGTGACGGCGCATATCCGTTCGTCCGAATAAGCTATCGAAAGAAGTTTTCTTCCGAACACCGCTGAATAGCTGTCATCGCTGACAACATCGGGATTGCCTGTCGACAGGTCGAATGCTCCAACGCCGTGATAACCGCCGGGGTTCGCTTCGGCAGGGGGATAACCGTGACCTTTCTGCGTGTTGACAAGAACGACTGTCGGCGCACAAAGCGCTTTTGCGGCAGAAAGTCCCTCGTCAAGTTCCTCGATGTTGTGTCCGTCAAGAGGTCCGACAAACTCAAAGCCCAAGTCCTCGAACATGGTGCTGTGGATAAGCATATCTTTCAGCGCATTCTTCGAGCCGCGGACTACCTTTTTGATAGGCGCACCCACAAGCGGCGTGTGGTCGAGAACACGTTCAACAGCCGTCTTTGTCTTGTGATAGCTTTCCTTAGTACGAAGTGTTGCGAGGTATTTCGCCGTTGCGCCGACGTTTTTCGAGATGCTCATCTCGTTGTAATTCAGGACGATTATAAGGTTTGTACCGCTCTTGCCTGCGTTGTTCAGACCCTCGAATGCTTCACCGCCCGTGAACGCACCGTCACCGATAACGGCTATCGTGTGGTGCTTGTCACCTTTGAGCTTCATGGAAACGGCTATACCCAGCGCCGCCGAGATAGATGTGGAACTGTGACCGCTTACAAAAGCATCATGCCTGCTCTCATCGGGGCGTGGAAAACCGCTCAGACCGTCCTCGGTGCGGATAGTAGAAAAATCCGCCGCTCTGCCTGTCAGCAGTTTGTGTGTGTAGGACTGATGACCCACGTCCCACACTATCTTGTCCTTCGGCGAGTCAAAGACTCTGTGGAGCGAGATAGTCAGTTCCACCGTTCCCAAGTTCGAGGACAAGTGACCGCCGTTTTTCGAGACCGTTGTTATAAGTTTCTGCCTTATCTGCGATGCAAGTTCGTCACATTCCCCGGGGCTGAGTTTTTTCAGTTCCTCGGGAAGCTTCATCGCACTAAGATCAAATTTCTTATTATTCATGATCCAAATGAACACACTCCGCTTATTTTCAGCTTCTGCGGCGAAGCAGACTTTCTGTCAGGTCTTCAAGGAACTCACAGCCCTCGAACTGTTTGAGTACTAAAAGTGCCTGCTCTGTAAGGCGCTCGGCTTCTTTCTGCGCACCCTCTATGCCGAGAGCCGTGACATAAGTGCTTTTGTTCTGCTCGCTGTCGCTTCCGATAGGCTTGCCCAGTTCTTCAAACGTTCCCGTTACGTCAAGAATATCGTCAACTATCTGGAAAGCCCTGCCCAGCGCATCGGCATACTGAGCCGCCGCAGGTATCATGTCATAACGTCCGCCAAGCACCACGCCCATAACGCAGGCGGCTTCGATGAGCGCACCTGTTTTGTTTCTCTGCAAAAGGTCAAGTTCGTCTATGCCTATCTCACGCCCCTCAGCGCCCATGTCTATTATCTGACCGCCTATCATGCCGTTCACGCCCACGCCCTTTGACAGCACTGACGTGAGCATAACAGCCGTCTGAGCCGAGATAACGCCGCTCATAGCCGCATCTGCGATGATCTCGAACGCAAGAGTGTTTAGCGCATCGCCTGCAAGAAGTGCCGTAGCTTCATCGAACTGCTTGTGACAGCTGGGTCGCCCACGGCGGAAATCGTCATCGTCCATGCAGGGCAGGTCGTCGTGTATCAGCGAGAAAGTGTGTATACACTCGATAGAACAGGCTACCTCAACGAGCGTGTCGGGGTCAGCGCCGCACATACGTGCAAATTCCAGCATCAGCACGGGTCTGAGGCGTTTTCCTCCTGCGAGCAGAGAATACTCCATAGCTTCGCAGATGCTCTCACGCAGAACAGGCTTGTCGGCAGTCAGCGCCGCAAGTGCATTATTTATCTTATCGCAATACACCCCGAGGGTCATATGTGAATTTTCGTTCATGACAGTTCATCTTCCTTTTGTTTTGTTTAACGCTCACTGTTCGGAGACTAACTGTTTGACAGTCAGTTCCGCTTCCGAGAGGGTCTTTTTGCATTCCTCGCTGAGTTTAACGCCCTCGGTGTAAAGCGCAATAGATTCCCCCAGCGACAGCTTGCCGCTTTCAAGCTTCTTCACGATCTCCTCGAGCCTTTTCATCGACTGCTCAAAGTTTTCCGCACCGTTCATAAGTTATCTTCCTTTCTGCTGATGCCCTTGATAACCGCCTCAGCCGTAAATCCCGAGAACCTTATCTCCACCGTGTCGCCCTCTGAAAGCTGTTCCGCACTTGTGACTGGAACGCCGTTTTTAAGTGTTATGGTGTAACCTCTTTCAAGAACGTTGAAAGGACTGAGTGCCGCAAGCTTGCCCGAAAGCGTTTCGAGCCGTGCCTGACCTGCCTGCAAGCGTGCGGCGTATGCCTTGCCGAGCCTTGCCGAAAGGTTGTCGGCGGCAGTCTTTGCACGTTCGAGCGACTGCATCGGCGAAACTCCTGCGAGCCGCATGGTCAGCCGTTCAAGTTCAACGGTCTTGTTCCTGAAATAAATATCCAGCGCATCGTCCAGCCGTTCACGTTCAAGGTCTGCCGCCGAGATGAGCGTGTTTATGTCGGGAGCGCACTTTTCAGCCGCCGCTGTCGGCGTGGATTCCCTGACATCGGCGGCATAGTCTGCAAGCGTTGTGTCGATCTCGTGACCGACTGCGCTTATCACGGGAGTCTCGCACTCAGCTATCGCCAATGCGACTTCCTCGGTGTTGAACGCCGAAAGCGTGTCGTAAGCGCCGCCGCCCCTTGTTACTATCATGACATCACAGCCGCTGACATCGGCAGTTTTTATTGCCGAAGCGATAGTCAGGTGAGCGTTCTCGCCCTGCACCTGCGCAGGAAAAAAGAACACTTCGCCTATGGGATAGCGCCTTTTCAGCACTTTGAGAACATCATAAACCGCCGCACCGTCACGAGAAGTCACAAGAGCTATCTTCCTCGGGAGCGGCGGCAGTTCCTTTTTGCGCTCGGGCTTGAAGATGCCTTTGCGCTGTAATTTTTCTTTAAGTTCTTTGAGCTGCATCGCCCTTATGCCTGCGCCGACGGGAACTATCTCTGTCGCCGAGATCTGATAATAACCGCCGCTTCTGTAAACGGTTATCTCTCCCGTACAGATGACCGACAAGCCGACTTCGGGCGTAAATCCCAGCTTGTCGACACGGGCGTTCCACATAACGCCTTTGAGGGTCGAGTCGCCCTCTTTGAGCGCAAAATAGGCGTGACCCGAAGAAGCGTTGCGCTTGTATTCGGAGATCTCGCCCTTGACCATGATGCTTTTCAGACGTGTGTCGTCTTTAAGGCGGTGAGTTATGTAGTTTGTAAGCTGAGATACCGAGATAACGGGCATTCAGATCATTCCTTCCATAAATGCGGCATAGAGCGCCACCCCTGCGGCATTATCGCAGGAAAACTGCGGCTCGGCAAAAGACGTGTCGGGTAAAGATTTGAGCATATCCGCAATGAGTTTATCGCTCATGACACCGCCTGCGTAGATAACGGGCATCTGACCGTGTTCGGCGAGCGCCGCTTTTGTGAGCGCTTTTACCGAAAGCCCCACCGCCGCAAGACAGAACCTTGCTATGTATGACGGGTCTGCGCCGCTGTCGAGAAGCTTTCTGCACTTGTTCTCTATGCCCGACATCGAACATTCACAGCCGTTCATGACGGGCTTGTAGTTTATCTTTTCATCGCATTCGAGGGCAAGCTTTTCCAGTTCCGCACCGCAGGGGAAATCAAGCCCCAGCATAACTCCGCACCGATCGACTGCCTGACCTGCTTTAAGGTCGTTTGAACCGCCGATACGCTTTACCGACAAGAAGTCCGTTTCCGACTTCTCACACAGCAGAACATCGGTAGTCCCTCCGCTCACATGGAACGATATGAACTTTCTGCCCTCACGAACAAGTTCGAGCCTTTTTGCGGAATAAAGCGCCGCCAAAATATGTCCTATCTGGTGAGTTGTAGTATAGTATCTTATGCCCTTTGCGGCGGCGGCTGTTCTCGCAGCGTTCACCCCCACAAGAAAACAGGGCATATACGAACCCTCACGGCAGGAGGGACGGTCGCTCACGCCGACAGCCGAAACATCGCTTATATCCCCAAGACTTTCAACAAGTTCGGGAAGCTGAACGGTGTGGTGAAAGACCGCATCGCTCTGTCTGATGCCTTTTTCGCCCTGCTTTACGGGCAGGAGTTTTTTTGCCTGTCTGAGCTGACCCGTCTGTGTGCTGAGATATGCCGCAGACGTTGTGTAATTCGAGGTATCAAGTCCTAAGACCGCTTTATCACTCATCGCTGTGTTCTCTCGAGAACGCACCAAGAACGCCGTTTATGAAAGCGATGTCGGCATCTTGTGCGAACTTCTGAGCAAGCACCACCGCTTCGCTTATCGCAACGTTCACGGGAACTTTTTCCTCATACACCGCTTCATAAAGTGCAAGATGCAGGATAGCGATGTTTATCTTTGCGATACGGTCAACGCTTCTCTTTTTCGAGTACTTAGCGATAATGGAGTTGAGTTCGTCACGCTTTTCCCACACTTTGAGCGCAAGCTTGAACGAGCCTTCGCTTATGCGAATATTATCGTCATCGCCCTTAGCCTCGGCCGTCACTTCGTAGATCTCTTCAAGACTGTCCTCACGGAACTGCTTTTCAAAATAAAGAATAAAAGCTCCTTCTCTGAGCTCACGTTTTGAAGCCATAAATTTCTCGGCTTTTCTGTCAATATTTGCCATATTTATCCTCTCTGACGTTTCAGACTGCAAGGTCGGAAACGTTCACATTAACTTTTGCCACGGTTATACCAAGCACGTTCTGCACCTGTTCCTTGATACTCTCCTGCACCTTTTCGGCGGTCTCTTTTGCCGAAGCATCGGCACTGAGCAAAACGCTGACTGCCACCGACAGAACATCGCCGTCGAGCCTGAATTTTATCTTGCCGTGATTTTCCTTTGCGAAAAGCAGTCTGAGCGGATTGTGTGCGGAGCTGGCTATCCCAACAACGCCGTCAACGCCCGCAGCCGCCTTGATAATGACCTTTGCGATAACGTCCTCACTGACGTAAAGACTTCCGTCAATGCTCTTGCTGATCTTTTCCTTATCCATAGTGCGTTCTTCCTTTCATATGAATTTCGTAAGCGCATACTTTGTATTCATTATAGCATAAACCGAGCAATTATACAATTACTTTTTCGTTAATTTTCTTATTATTCATAATTTATGCAAAAATACTGCCCGACATCTTACAAAAAATGTCAGGCAGATAATATCATGCTTTTTCTTCAACGTCAAAAATGCGTATCTTTTCGGGCTGTATGCTCACCTCGCTGAGAAGAATGTCCTTTATCTGCGCCGCCTCGGTCTGGATAAGTCCGCTGTCGGTCTGCACCACCACGTTTGCGTTCTCGCCGTCAAGGTACACAACGCAGTCGGAAAAGCCTGCCGCACGGATAAGGTTTTCGACCTTGCTCTCCTTTTCGATAAGCCCTGTCATCGAAGCGGCTTGGGCGGCGGCTTCCTGCTGTTCCTCGGGGGAACTGTCGCCGCCGTTCATTATCCTTGCGAGCGTTTCGGCGGCTTTGTCACGGGATTCGCTTCTGTCGAGCCTTGCCTTTGCGAAGTAATCATCGGAAGTTTTTTTGTCGGCGCTGACAAGCTGTGCATCGCCGTAGTTTATGTTCTTGCTGTCAACTTTTCCTGCGGCTTTCATACCGCCTGCGGAAGTTCCCAGCGCATAGTTGACATACACCGCCGTTCCCAGCACAAGGGTCATGCCTGCAAGAAGTATCTGTCTTTTGCCGATAGTCACGTTGAGTTTCTTTCTTCGCTTTTCCATAAATGATTCCTCCTGAAAAAAATAATCATGCCGACGGCTGAACGCTTATCCTGTTTGCAGGAAGCCCCAGCACCGCCGAAACAACATTTGTCACACGTTCTCTCACCTGCGGGTCTGATGCGCCCTCGCAGACGACTGCCGCACCGCCTATCTGCGGTGAAGCTATCTTTCGCAGAACAGGCTGTTTGTCTCCGCCGCCGTCCGCAAGGACTATCTCGCCCTGTGAGCGGTAGCTTTCGCCGCTCCCCTCGGTGCGCTTGTCAAGGTCGCTCTTTTCGGCGTAAACATATTCCTTTGTAGCCGAAAGGCTTATCATGACCTCAGCCCTGCCGACACCGCTTATGTGAGAAATTACCTCGGTAAGCTGTTGTTCGATGTCCTGACGGTATCTTTCGTTCTCGTCCAGTTCTGCCGAAGTCTGCGAAACAGTCGGCTCGGCTTTCTTATCGGGAAGAAAGTCCGACAGAAGAATGAGCAGTATCCCTGCCGCCCCCAGCACAAAGATAAGTTTCAGCCGTTTGTCACGGCTATTGAGAAGCTTTTTGAACTGCCCTGTCATTTTGTTATCACCTCGATCCTGCAATCGCCTGCCGTTTCACGCACAGCGTTTTCTGCGGCGGCTCTGCTCTGACCCTCCGCAAGATAGACCGTCACCTTGTCGGCTCTGACATAATTATATTCATCGAGCGAACAATCTATGACAAGCCACTCGGGAAATATCCCCCTCTCGTGGAGCGCCGCAAGCACTTTATCCTCGACAGCCTTTCGGGTCTGCTCGACTATCTCACGCTCATACTCGGCGGTAAGTTCGGCGCTGTTCACGATATGCGGAAGTTCGGGTGGCTCTTTGAAGAACTGCGCCGACACGCAGGCGATGAGCATGAGCGTACACACGAGCGCAAGTTCACGCTTCATTTTCGGCGGAGAAATAAGCTTCACCGCCGCCGAAAGCATAGCACACAAACAAACCGTCAGCAACAACTGATGCACAACTTATCACCAAGCCTTTACATTACAGATAAGAGATAAGAGATAAAAGATAAGAGATAATATTGATCCCCCAATTATAGCAATCCAAGAGTTAATTGGTACAGCAATAGATAACAGATAAATAACTTATACGGTCGTTGTTATCACGGCTGTGGAGAGTATGAACATCATGCCGAAACAGAGTACCGTGCTTATGCCTGCCGAGACTGCATAGCCTGTGCCCGAGAGAAGTTCCGATGCCGCCGCAGTGCCCAGCAGGTCGGCTATTATCTTTGACAAGCCGAGCATTATCCGCAGACATATGAGCGTTACCAGCGGCTTTATCAGCATGAATGCGACTGCCGCTATCCCCACCGTGCCGACACCCGAACGCAGAAGCCCTACGCCGGCGCTGACCGAAGAATATGCGTCCGAGACTGAGCCGCCGATTATCGGGATAAAGCTTGACGCTCCGAAACGCACCGCTCTTGCCGCCGCCGTGTCTGCCGCAGATGATGCCATGCTCTGCACCGCCGCCGAACCCCCGAACACCGTCATAAGCCCCGTGAGCGTTAGCCTGACGCTGTTCCCGACTGATGCGGCGGCGTTGGAGAGTTTCAGAGAGGGTTCTATCGCCGCCGTGAAACTCAGCGCCATGAACACGCTCAGAAACGGCATGACTGCTCGCTCTGCAACAAAACCTATCAGTTCCGTCACACCCAGCATCGCCGCATAGTAACTGCCGCCTGTCCTGAGTTTCCCCGAAGCCGCCGTGACCGATGCGTAAATGGGTATGTACGAAAGCATGAACTCGCTCAGCCGCCGCAGAAAACCGCAAACGCCCGTGAACGCCTCGCAGACGGTCGAATATATCATCGTCACGCACCCGAGAACGCTGACTGTCCCCACTGCCGCCGAAGTCTCGCTCCCTGCGGACAGGCTCTGTGCGGCTGCCGCCGTCATAAGCACCGCCGCCACCGTCCCGAAAGTCCTGAGCGGCGCTTTGAAGGAATCGGCGAGAGCGTTGTAAAAGCCTTTTATGAGCGTCCCTGCATCGAGCGAACCCGTCCCGATCGTATGACCGTCGGGAGAAGCTTTGCGCATGGCATCGGCAGTCTCGCTGTCCAACGTTTCGGACAGCTGTTCTGTTACCTGCCGTTCGTAGTCGGCTGTTTCGTCAGCGTGAGTTTCAAGCGGAATGAGAAATACTGCCGTTATTATCAAAAGTGCTGTTAATATCTTCTTGAACATTTTCCCTGCATTTCCTTTGTAAAAAAGATGATAGTTGATAGATAACAGATAACAGAAAAGGTGCGGCTTCGCTGATATTTTATAATCATCTGTTATCTTTCATCTTTTATCTATTTGATGTTTTCACATTGCACCACCGCTTCATTTCTCGGACGTGCAATGCACGCCCCTACATGAGCAATACAGAACATTATCGGGATAAAAAACAATCTGCCGCATAGCACAAACCTTTTAAATACGGCGCAAAGCGCCCACCTTATCTATTATCTATTGTCTGTCATCTGTTATCTGTAAAAAGTTGGGAGATAGGGAAAAGGTGATGTTTTCACATTGCACCGCCGCTTCATTTCTCGGACGTGCAATGCACGCCCCTACATGAGCAATACAGAACAT
>CAMVRM010000066.1 GCA_947169885.1 uncultured Ruminococcus sp. | reverse complement strand
GTCTAGCGCGACCGGAGCGCGCTAAGTCGCTTACGCGCGATTCCGCTTCATTTGTACAACTTTTGAAAGCCCCGAGCCGCACAAACTTACGTCTTTATCAAACTAATATGCGAGGGATATGAGCCGTCCGCCCGAGGACCCCCGAGCCGCACTCATGTCCGTCTTAGACAAACTTACGTGCGAGGGATTCGAGCCGTCCGCCCGAGGACCCCGAGGACTATTTCTTTGAAGCCGTTTTCGTCCCACCACAGACATCTGTGCGCTGAACCGTTCTTCGGTATCGACACCGAGCCGGGGTTTATACAACGTATCTTCTTCCCATCGGCTGTCACTCTTACTTCGTCCATCGGTACGTGCGTGTGCCCGAACAGGAAAATGTCACCGTCCGCAAGCTTCGGCAGACTGTCGGGGTCGAAAATGTGACCGTGTGTCGCAAACGCTCTCTCACCATACGCACAAATGTAGGCACTGTCTGAAAGCACAGGAAAATCCAGCACCATCTGGTCAACTTCCGTGTCACAGTTGCCCCTCACACAGATGATCTTGTCCGAAATTGCGTTGAGCATCGGTATAACTTCTTTCGGAGCATACTCGTCGGGAAGATCGTTCCTCGGACCGTGATAGAGTATGTCACCCAATAACAGCACCCTTTCGGGCGAAAGCCTGCCGATCTCGCCGACAAGCTTTCTGCACCAGTGCGCCGAACCGTGTATGTCTGATGCGATAAGTATACCCATTAGCCGTTTACCTCTTTCGCAAGAGCGTTTTTCAGCGGCTCATACTCGGGCTTTACTACCGAATAAAGGTTTGTTCCTGCCGATCTGCCGAACTTTCTTATAAGCGTGAGATACAGCTTGTGAGCTGTTTCCGACTCGATGACATAACCTACTAACTCATCAAAACGGTCAGCATCTGTCATGCCGTCAGTCAGTTCGTGAAGTCTGCCGATACCGTCATCTATCTCAATAACAGGCGCAGGCTCTGTCTTCTTTGTGCGGCGGGGCTTTGTTTCGGTCTTTTTCTCGGCTTTCTTTGTGGTCTTGGACTTCTTTTCAGTCTTTGCCTTTTTCTCGGTCTTTGATGTCTTTTCAGTCTTGGACTTCTTTTCAGCCTTTACCTTTTTCTCGGTCTTTGATGTCTTTTCAGCCTTGGATTTCTTCTCGGTCTTTGCAGATTTCTTTTCGTCTGCACTGCCCTTTATCATATCAGCGAACTCTGCCTTAACTATCGCATAAAGCTCTCTGCCTCTGCTGCGGTTGTATCTGTGCATAAGGTTGACGTAAAGTTCCCTGCTTGTTGATGACGAATTCATAACGGATACGATACCCGAGAACTCGTCAGCCGTAGCCTTGTCATCCAGCAGTTCATGAAGCTTTTTCTTCATAGCCGCATCGACTTTCTTAGCGTCAGCCTGTTCGTTCTGTTCGGGTTCAGCCTGCTTAACAGGTTCTGCCGCCTTGACAGGTTCGGACTTCTTCTGCTCGGGCTGTTTAACAGGTTCTGCCGCCTTGACAGGTTCAGACTTTTTCTGCTCGGGCTGTTTAACGGGTTCTGCCGCTTTGACAGGTTCAGACTTCTTCTGCTCGGGCTGCTTAACAGGTTCTGCCGTCTTGACAGGTTCGGACTTCTTCTGCTCAGGCTGTTTAACGGGTTCTGCCGTCTTGACAGGTTCAGACTTCTTCTGCTCGGGCTGTTTAACGGGTTCTGCCACCTTGACAGGTTCGGACTTCTTCTGCTCGGGCTGTTTAACGGGTTCTGCCGTCTTGACAGGTTCGGACTTCTTCTGCTCGGGCTGTTTAACAGGTTCTGCCGCCTTGACAGGTTCGGACTTCTTTGCATCCTCGGGAAGTACTCTCTTTAAGAAGTAGAAATGCTTCTTTATCATCGTGTAGTAACGTGTGGAAGCAGCATTGTCAAAGCGGCGCATGAGCATATTGTGCAGTTCAAGCTTGCTGGGAGCGGCAATGATAAGTTCCCTGATGATGTCGATGTCGGTGTCGCTCACACTGTTCATGAACGTCTTCAAAAGTGCGTGCTTGTCTTTTGACTCGGGATTTGCAAGGAACTCGTCAAGCATAGGCTCATACATTCCGATGTGCGACTCATCGGCGGTTATCATCGGCTGAGGCGCACCGGGGAGCATCATCTTCGGCATCAGCTCAAACAGCTTAGGTGTTTTAACAGGTGCATTTGCAGGCTTCTTATCTTTCTGAGCATGATGTGTGTTCTGTGCGTTCCAGACAGGCTTTTTCTGCTCGGGTCTGCGCTTGTCCTGATTCTTCGGAGCAATATTCTCCCTGAGATCAGCAGTCTTTACCGCCTGCGGCTTACGCTGTGCGCTCTCGGGCTTTTTATTCTTGGGAGCGATGTTCTCGGTAAGGTCGGCACTGCCGATCATGCTGTATATAATAGTATGCGGAACGTCAATGGACGCAGCTGTGCCGTCAGCCTTGCTTATCTCCACTTCAATGGTGTCTTCTGCCTCGGTATAGTTCTTTTCGGGAGTGTCGGCAGTCTCTGTCTGTGCGGTTTCAACAGTCTCGGCAGTTTCTTCCGTTTCTTCTTCAAATTCATCGATCACCAGCGGAACATGGTTTTTCTTGCTGTAATTAGCATAGCTTACAGCCGCATTGATAGTACTGGTTCTGAACACCTTGCAGTCGGGAGAATCAGCAAACGTGTTCTCCCAGAAGTCATGCAGTTTGTCAAAGCCCTTGTCGTTTGAAATAATGAACAGGTGAGAATTGTCGCCCTTTGCAACAAGATAACCCAGCAGTGTCGACAGCTGGAAGTCAAGCGCATTCTTGCCGCCGACCTTTACTTTTATGTAGTCCACCTGTGCTTTTGCCTGCATAACAAGGCAGTGCATCTCAAAGCTTATCGTATCAGAATTTTCACTGTAAAAAATTATAACATGATCGTCTTCTGTCAGCTTGTCGATGCCTGAAAGTCCCTTAGATTTTACGTTCTCAAAGTCGATAAGATATGTTTTCATAAGCGTTTCCTTTCGAGCGTTATTTTTTGCTCTTATTTCTGCGGATCACCAAAAATGCTCCAACGGACAAAAGTGCTGCCGCACCCGTTCCCGAACCGATCATTATCATTCGGGTGCGCTTTTCCTCAGCCTCTCTCTTTTTGCGGCGTTTTTCAGCCTGTTCACGTTCATATTCCTCTGCCGCTTCCTCATCGTAATATGTGTAAGTCTGAGCAGTTATGCTCTCATTGAGCAGTTCGGCGATAAGTTTGTGACCATCGGCGTTTGGGTGTATGTCGATGTCATTGATGTTAGTCAGTTCCTTCGATTTGCCCTTAAAACTTGCCGCAACATCAACAACAACATAATTTTCGCCGTCCTCAGAATACTGTTTGATTATCTCATTGAGCCTGCCGATCTTTTCACGGCTCAGATCGTTGAGTGAGGAAAGAAAGGTATCTTCCAGCGGATTATAGAGTGTCTGAAAGAATATCCTGCCGTCTGTCATTTCGTGAAGCACAGCGTTTATCTCTTCAAGGTTTTCCTCAAAGCCGTCAAGATCCTCGTCAAGGTCGCTGTCAAGTTCCAGCACTTTGCCGAGAGCGTCTTTAAGGCTGTTTTCGATATTCAGCAGTCCGATGAACGTATAAAGCATATCATTGCCGCCGATAGAGATAACAACAGCATCTGCTTCCCTGAGTGGTTCGTCCAGTTCGCCCGAACGAAGCTTTTTGAGCATACCTCTTGAAGTAAGACCGTCCTCACCGAAGTTATCAGACTTGAACTCTGCCTGCGGCGGCAGAGCGGAATCGAATGAAGCCGTCAGGATATTCGCAAAAGAGAGGCATTTGGACTTATCATCGGGCGAATAGCCTTCAAGTCCGAAGCCTGAGATGATCGAATCTCCAAGGAACACTATCTGCGGAGGAACGTTTGTCTCAACGTTGAAATCAGGTGTTTTTTCGGCACACACATCAACTGCCGACACAGCGGTATATGCCGCTGCCGCAGTAACAGCCAAAACCTTTTTTATTGCCTTGCGCACCTGTCTCATAAATAAGCAGCTCCTTCTCACACAGTATTCCTATTTTACTATTGTACTATAAAAATGCTCAAATGTCAATACTCACGTATATTTTTCTTATACAGACGTTTGTGCTTATAAAAAATATGCGGATATTTTTTTGCACATCACAGAATAACGCTTTTAATCATTTTTAAATAGTTTTACCAATTCATCATTTTTTTACCCTGCATATGTTGACTTTCAGCTAAAAAAAGCATATAATATAATTACAGACAGATAACTGTGCTGTATACCTGTGTATCCGAATCAGCGTTTAAGCGATATGTAATATCGTCGGACACAGGGCCGCCCTCGGGCGGTTTTTTATTTTGTAAATTTTGATAAGGAAACTGTAATGAATATATTTGTTTATTCTGATGAATCAGGAGTTTTTGATAAAGCACATAATGACTATTTTGTGTTTGGCGGCATAATATGTCTGGACAAAAACGAAAAAGAAGAATTATCAAGAAAATATGCTCACGTTGAAAAAGAAATCCGCAGCTCTCTTGGTTCTGAAAAAAGCGATGAATTAAAAGCTTGCAGGCTAAGTAACAAGCATAAGAATTCTATATACAGGTCGCTGAATAGTTATTACAAATTTGGCGGTGTAGTGATACAGAAAAATGTTTTGAGCAGGATATTCAAATCAAAAAAAGATAAGCAGAGATACCTTGATTATGTTTATAAGCTGAGCATAAAGAATGCTTTTGAATATATGATAGAAAAAGAGATTATTGCCCCAAATGATGTTGAAAACATATATTTCTTTGTTGATGAACATACTACTGCGACAAATGGCAGATATGAATTAAGAGAAGCTTTGGAACAAGAATTCAAGTTCGGAACATATAATTACAACTACCAGATATATTTTCCGCCCATATTTCCCAACATCAAAAGAGTAGAACTGGAATTTTGCAATTCCGCAGAAAAAAAACTGATCAGAGCAGCTGATATAGTTGCAAACCACTTCTATTATATTGCAGTCTCCGAAAAATGCAATTATACACAAGAAATAGAACAACGAAAAACCTTTATCAAGATGTTTCCATGAAACTGTAATGCTCCCGATAGTTCGGGGGCTTTTTTATTCACCATTATTTTTATTAGTAAATTTTTAATAATCATCATTGACTTAAACGGGATTATATAGTATAATATATTATGTATAACCGCAGTGCAGCATTATTTGCTTATGACATTTTGCGGCAAAAAAGAACGGAGGTCTGATGTAAAATGAAAAATAACGTAAAAGTCAACATCTATGGAAGAAGTTACCCAATGATAACAGAGGATTCACCCGAATATACCGAAAAGCTCGCAGCTACCCTGAATGACCGCTTCCAGAGGCTCAGGTCACAGAAGCCCACACTCTCTATACAGGACGCAGCGGCGATAATCTCGCTCGAATGCTTAGACGAACTTATCAAGAACAAACAGGCGGAACAGAATATCCGCACCCAGATAAGTGCTTATGCTGATGATGCTAACGAGTCCCGTGCGGAAGCGGAAAAAATGCGCAAGGAGATCGCCGAACTCAAAGAGCGTATCCGTCAGCTGGAAAGCGAGAAAAAGCACAGACCCGAATTTGCTGACAACTCTGCCACAGATCAGGTAGTTCACAGCAGCATAGGCCGTGTGCTTGGTCAGCCCCCTCTCAACACCAACCGCAATAACGGCGGCAAAAGATAATGCCCGAGATTCTTTCCCCCGCAGGCGGCAAAGAACAGGCTTTTGCGGCTGTCAGGAGCGGTGCAGATGCGGTCTACTTAGGGCTTGAACGGTTCAGTGCAAGGGCGAACGCCGTGAATTTCTCCGAGAGCGCTCTTCGTGAAACAGTGAAGTATTGTCACGAACGTGGCGTTAAGGTCTACGCTGCGGTGAACACGATCATTTTTGACAGTGAACTGGACGAACTTGAAGACACTCTGCGCCTGCTGTGCGAAGTGGGCGCTGATGCGGTCATCTCACAGGACTTGGCTGTTGTTTCGGCGGCAAGGCGATGCTGTCCCGAACTGGAACTTCACGCTTCAACACAGATGACCCTGCACACAAAAGCAGGCTGTGAATTTGCAAAAGCGCTCGGTTTCAGGCGCACCGTGCTTTCACGTGAACTGCCGAAAGAGACTATAAGCGCTCTGTCGGGCGGTGATATGGAGATCGAGGTGTTCGTACACGGGGCGCTGTGTATGTCCGTTTCGGGACAGTGTCTTATGAGTGCGGTTGTCGGAGGACGAAGCGCCAACCGCGGCGGCTGTGCCCAGCCCTGCCGACTTCCCTGCTCTGCTGTAAAAAACAAGGAATACTATGCGCTGTCGCTCAAAGATATGAGCCTGCTTCACCAACTGCCCGAACTTGCGGAAATGGGCGTTGATTCGATGAAGATAGAGGGGCGCATGAAACGTCCCGAGTATGCGGCGCTCTCGGCAGACTGTGCCGCAAAAGCGCTTGACGGCGAGCGTTACGATGAAGAACTTCTGAGGAAGATTTTCTCCCGTGGCGGCTTTACCGATGGCTACTACACGAAAAAGCTTGGGTTCAATATGTTCGGCAGGCGCACGGCTGAGGACGCAAAAGCCGCAAACGCCGCCTATCCGAAGATACACGAACTATACCGCCACGAGCGCAAAAAGTCACAGCTGAATTTTTTTGTGACGGTAAAAGACGGTTCGGAAGTGAGTGTTTCGGCGCTGGACGAAAACGGACTTTACGCCGAATTTAAAGGCGATATGCCCGAACAGGCGATAAACAAGCCCTGCACGGAAGAACTTGTCACACGTCAGCTGTCGAAGCTGGGCGACACATTCTTTGAAGCGGACAGTTTCACCTGCGACATAGACGAGGGTCTGAGCGTCCCGAACAGTTTCTGGGGCGAAGCACGGAGAAGCATCTGTGCCGAAATAACAGCGCTGAGGGAACAGCACTATTCACGCACTGTTTCCTTTGAGAAAATTCCACGCACAGTTACCGAAAAGCACATTGTCGGCGAACAGACCCTGCGCATTTCGGCGCAGAAAGCGGCACAGCTTGAAAAACTCCCCTCCGACAAGATAGAACTTGCGTGGCTGCCGCTCGACATTCGTGAGATAAAAAAAGCGGCTGAGTTTTTCCCTGCCGAAAAGCTTGGTGTCTGTATGCCGAGGTTCACGTTTGACGAGGAACGTGACGTTCAGAAGCTTTCCGAAGTAAAAAAACTTGGGATAAACAAGTTATTATGCACGAATTTTGCGCACATAATAATAGCCGAAAAGCTCGGTTTCGAGGCTCATGCGGCAGGCGGTCTTAACACCTCCAACAGTGAAGCACTCGGCATTCTGGAACAGCTCGGCATAAAGTCGGCTGTCATTTCGCCCGAACTGAAAACGGGTCAGATAAATGCGCTTTGCGGCAGTCTGCCGAGGGGCGTTATCGCATACGGACGTTTGCCGCTCATGCTGACGGCTAACTGTCCGATCTCGGCGCAGGCAGGGTGCAGGAACTGCACGAAAACGCTTTTTGACAGAACGGGGCGCTCATTCCCTGTCCGCTGTTCAAAGGCGCAGGGCTATGTCGAGATACTCAACTGCGACACATTATCCATGTCGGACAAGCGTGACGATCTGCGTGGCGCTGACTTTTTGCAGATAGACTTTGACCGTGAAGAAGCGCCCCGAGCGGCAGAGATAGTCTCGCTCTTTCTGAAAGGCAGACCCCTGACCGACAGCGGACGGATAACAAGAGGCTTGTACTACCGAGGAGCGAAATAAACAGATAAAAGATGAAAGATAATAGATAAGAGATATTTTGTTTGTGATATATCTTCGTTTGTCTCTTTGACGGTCAACAGGCGCACGGACGGGCAATGCCCGCCCCTACATAAATATCATGTCAGCGGAATAATTAACAGTTTACGCTTATATCTCTGATCTCTTATCTTTATTTGTATTTTCCGCTTGTGCAGAATTTGTCTGAAAGGAACGCTCATGAAACTCAGAATAAAACGACTTAGAGAAAACGCAGTACTGCCGAAAAGAATGACGGCTCAGAGCGCAGGAATGGATCTGACTGCCTGCATCGGCGAGCCTGTGACGATAGAACCAAACAAGACCGCTATGATACCGACAGGGATAGCTGTTCAGCTTGAAGCGGCTGACGGTTTCGTTCTGCTTATCTATGCACGCAGTTCGCTTGCCGCAAAGCATGGTATAGCACCTGCAAACTGCGTGGGAGTAGTTGACCTTGACTACCGTGGGGAAATTTTCGTGCCGCTGCATAACAGTTCCGACACAGCTTACACCATATCCCCCGATGAACGCATAGCCCAGCTTGTTATAACGCCCGTTGTCATGCCCGAGATATGCGAGACTGACTGCCTCGACGATACCGAAAGGGGCGAGGGCGGCTTCGGGTCGACTAATTAAGACCGAAAGGAATCATACCGAATGGTAATTTACAACGCAAAGATACACACTATGAACGCCGAGCGTGAAGTCTTCACAGGAAGCGTCACCATAAAAGACGGCATCATCACCGAGGTCAGCCGTCAGCCGCACAGGGCGGTCAAAGCCGACTGGATAAACGCTCACGGCGCTGACCTTTACCCCGGGTTTATCGACGCTCACACGCACGTAGGGCTTACTACCAACGGCGTTGGGGTCGAAAGTGAGGACTTCAACGAGGAAAGTGAACCTTGTTCGCCACAGCTTCGCATAACCGATGCTATCAACCCTTTTGATGTGTCCTTTGAGAAAGCATTAAAAGCAGGAATAACGACTGTTGTCATCTCGCCGGGGTCTATGAACCCTATCTCGGGAGGAATAGCCGCAGTTTCAACATACGGCAAGCGCATAGACAAAATGGTACTGAGGAACATCGGCATGAAATTCGCTCTCGGCGAGAACCCGAAAATGACCTACATGAACCGTGACGAATCGCCGTTCACACGAATGGCTATCGCTTCGATTATCCGTGAGGAACTTGCGAAAGCAAAGCGCTACATGGAGGACAAGGAAGCTGCTGACGAGGACGAACAGCCCGAACTTGATTTTCGTCATGAAGCGATGATACCGCTTTTAAAGCGTGAGATAAAGGCGCATTTCCACTGTCACAGGGCTGACGACATTTTCACGGCTATCCGCATTTCGCAGGAATTCGGGCTGGACTATGTGCTGATACACTGCACGGACGGGCATCTTATCGCTGACGAACTTGCGGAAGAGAACGCCTGTGCGGTAGTAGGACCGATAATCACCGACCCGTGCAAGCCCGAAATGGCGAATGTCACGCCTGCGAATGCAGGGATATTAGCGGCGCACGGAATAAAAACGGCGATATGCACAGATCACAGTGAAACACCGATAGAGTATCTTGCGCTGACAGCAGGCATTTGTATAAAGCACGGCATGACCCGTGAGCAGGCACTTGAAGCTATAACGATAAATGCGGCTGAGATAGCAGGTATTGAGGACATAACCGGCAGTATAGAGACAGGAAAAAGAGCGGATCTGGTGCTGTTCGAGGGCAGTCCGTTTGAGGTAATGAGCGACCCAAAAATGGTAATAACAGCAGGAAAGATCATAAAGTAAAGTCAGCACAAATAAAGTGTGAGCGCCAGAGGCTAAAAAGTTTTAGGAAAGAGAGTCCAGAGAGGATAACCCTTTTTCAAAAGGGTTTCCTCTTTGGTGGGAGTTTGAGGGCAAAGTCCTCATTCGCCCCTCTGGGGCGATAGAAAGAACAGTCAAAACAAAAGCAGTCCAAAGCGTACAAACGTAAAGCCCAAGCCTTAAAAATCGGCATTCCCAAAAACCAATTTCCAAAAGTACACAAAATGAAAGAACATTTCAAAAGTACGTAGAAGCACCAATATGCCGATTTTTATTTTTCGGAACAGCGTAAGCGTATTCCGAAAAAACCCCCAATGTCCAAAGGACATTAAGGCAGCACATCGCCAATAATCAAGCAATACAAACTTAAATAAAGCAGGAGAAGATAACCATGAGAGAATTAAACGTTTCCGAAATAACAAAAGCAGTAAAGGAACTTTGCATAAAGGCGAACCGTGTTCTGCCCGAGGATATGAAAGAGTGCATAAGGTGCGGCGCATCGGCTGAACGCTCACCCGTCGGGAAAGGCGTTTTTGACGATATACTCGCAAACCTTGATGCCGCCGAGGCTGAAACACTTCCTATCTGTCAGGATACGGGAATGGCTGTCGTGTTCATCGAACTTGGACAGGACGTTCACCTTGTCGGCGGCGACCTGAACGATGCTGTCAACAAAGGCGTTCATGACGGTTACGTTGACGGACTTCTCCGCAAGTCGGTAGTCGGCGACCCCCTCGAAAGAGTGAACACCAATGACAACACTCCTGCCGTTCTGCACCTGTCGATCGTTCAGGGCGAAAAAGTAAAGATAACCGTTGCACCAAAGGGCTTCGGAAGCGAGAATATGTCTCAGCTCAAAATGATGACCCCCGCTGTCACAAAGGACGAGATAGTTGACTGGGTGGTGAACGTGTGCGCTCAGGCAGGCTCTAACCCATGTCCTCCGATAGTTATCGGCGTTGGCATAGGCGGCGACTTTGAACAGTGCGCTTATCTTGCGAAAAAAGCTCTCTGCCGCAATGTTTCACAGCGCAATCCCAAGCCGCTCTACGCCGAACTTGAAGCCGTGATGCTCGAAAAGATCAACAAACTCGGCATAGGACCGCAGGGCTTCGGCGGCACTCAGACCTGCCTTGCCGTAAACATCGAACAAGCCCCAACCCACATCGCAGGTCTGCCCGTTTCCGTAAACGTAGGCTGTCACGTTACTCGCCATGCGAGCGCTGAGATATAAAAAAATCAGAAATAAGAAACAGAGAAAGCCCACATATATTTTATTCGGCACAGCCGAACTTCTTTCTTATTTCTTCATTCTTCTTTCTTATTTAGTACAGTTTGGGGTTGAGGTCTGTGAAGAAGTACCTGCCTGCCAAGCGAGCTATGCTGACGTTTTATTTATTGCTAAGTCTGCTGGGTACGGCTTTGAATTATATAATTTACAGGTATGCGACCTTTATCCCCGATGAATACCTGCAAATAGTTTCAACGGTCATGTGGGGGATAGTAATAATCGTGGCGGCGATCGTTATCCCTCATTACTTTATCTGCGCAAGAGCCGTCATAACAGGAAATGAGATAGCCGCAGCAGGCGGATTTATCAACACTCGCAGCGATTATATGCCCGTCAGTTCAGTCAAATCTGTTTCGGTCATAATAACTCCGCTGGGTTCGGTAACGGGATTCAACTTCGTCATAATAAACGCCCTCGGCGCACGCCTGCTGCTCAGCTTCCTCAGAAAAAGCGATGCGCTCGACATCGCATCAAGGATAAATGACATGATAAGAGCCGATGAACAAGTGCGAGGTAAAGAACCATGAGCGCTAAAAGTCATTTTGAAGCCGTCAGACGCTTCTTCCGGCACAGACAGCACCCGATAAAACTGATCGACTATTCGTCACGAAACCTCTGGCTGCTGCTCATACCGCTTTCAAGAAGGCTCATAGCATTGCAGTTCCACTTTCAGGAATGGATACGGACAAGCTGGCTGGATATTCTCATTATCTCGGGCATTTTTGCTATCGCTGTCCTGCGCTGGCTGTTCGTGAGCTTTGACATCGACCCTGACGGATTGTCCGCAAAAACGGGTCTTTTCGGCATGGTTCGCACTAAGGTGTATTTCAATCAGTTCACCACCGTTTCATTCTGTCAGAGCTGGTACAGCCGTCTGTTCGGAGCGCATAAAATCTACATCGAAACAAACGCACGCTCTGTCGGCAGGCAGGACGTTGTGCTGGTGCTGTCTCAGAAAAACGCCGATGCGCTCTATAAGTTCGTGAGCGCTCTTTCAAACGAAAAACCAAAGGTCAGCTACTCGCCGAAAAAATCGCACCTGTTCATTTTTTCACTGCTGTTTTCATCGGCACTGACGGGAATGCTCCTTTACGGAACGTTTATGTATGAAATATACAAGATAGTCGGCATAGAGGGGGAACGTGCAGTACTGCAAAGGGTCAACGGCGAAGTCACAAAGATAGACAGCCGATTCCTGCGCCTTACCGAAACGATACCGCAGGTCATTCTGGGAGCGGCGGCACTGGTTATCGGCGGCTGGTTCATATCCTTTATCGCAACGCTCGTCCGGCACTGGTCGTTCAACGTTGAACGTTCGGACAAGCAGTTCTTCATAAAAAGCGGAGTGCTGATAAAGCGGCGGCACATCATAAGCCGTGACAAGATAAACTATTATGACCTGACGCAGACACTTCTCATGAAGATCTTCCACATCTGCTCGGTAACGCTCGACTGCGCAGGCTACGGACAGTCACGCAGGGAGATAAGCGCACTTATCCCCATAACCACATACGATCAGATGAACGCCTCGCTCAAACTGCTCGTCCCCGAGCTTCCACGTCCCAAACCCGAGATCGACACATCAGGCGCAAACGGCGTTAGGAGATTCGTGTTCATGCCTGCGGTGTTCTGTATGATGCCGCCCGTTGCGATAAAACTTATGGACAAATATTTCCCGAACCACAACACAGATATAAACGCCCTGCTCGCTATCGTGACCCTGCCGCTCATATGGCTGGTCATAGTCAAGACTGCGGCGGCGTTCAACACATCGGTGGGCTTTGACAGCACGGGAGCGGTGCTGAATTACTGCAAGGGTTATCAGTTCCACAAAGTATTCCTGCCGAAAAAAAACATAAGCATGATACGTGTGATACGCAATCCGTTCCAGCTGACGAACAACACCTGCACGCTTGTCATCTGCACCGTAGGCTTAAAGCGCAAATCCCACGTTATCCGCTTCGTCCAGTACGACAAAGTAAAAGAAATGTGTACCCGTGAGGGATACGCCTTATTCTGAGATAACAGATGAGAGATAAGAGATAATAGATATTTATTTGCGATATATTTTCATTTGTCCCATTTTTCTTTTGTGTTGCTAATAAAATAAATCGGGATTTAAGGAGAAGAAATGAGCATAGAAAGTATTTTTTTAGGGCATTGGTTATATTTAATGCCCGATACTGAACCAAATCCCCATGGACGTATTGTTCTAATAAAAAAAAGATCATTCGGACCTATCGAAACATATGATTGGGGCATAGATGTCAATGGCTTACCATATGAGGAATACCAATGGTGCGAGAATGATCTGTTTGAGAATGAGAACTATTTTAAGCATATTTCCAAAAAGGAATTAACAGAACAAATCGAGAAAATGATAAATGGATCTATGGAAAATGGATTTTATGAATGGGCGATCACCTATAAAAAAATACTTGATCGGTTAAATTCTGATCTATATTAGGAACTACCATTCATACACACTAAGCTAAGATTGAGACCGGATTAGGATTATTAGGAGAAAACAAAATGGACTATGAG
>CAMVRM010000065.1 GCA_947169885.1 uncultured Ruminococcus sp. | reverse complement strand
GTCCCCCCCTTTCCTCTTTCTTCCCCGAGGGGGTGTCCCTCCAAAAAGTAGGGTCCACATCAAAGCAGTCCAAAGAGAAACAGCATGACCAGCTTACGCCAAACAAAAAAGTAGGGTTCACATCAAACTACCCCTAAGAGAAACAGCATGAAAAGCCTACGCCGCCCAAAAACGCAGGGGTTCAAATCAAACGTACTCTCAAGCAAACCAACTATAAATGAGCAGATTTGACAATTTGCACAAAAATGAACCTTTGGACTGCTTTTAATGTGCCGCTTTATTTGTATATTTTAACAAAACCGCTCATTTATAGTTGTAAAATTGATTTGCGTGAAGTTAAGAATTTTTGTATTGACATACAGCGGATAATGTAGTATAATGAGTATATATGTCATCAAAAGACTAAGGAGAACACATGAAAAAAATTGCTGCGGTACTTGCCGCCTTGATGCTGTTTGCAGGCTGTGCAAATGCAGATGAAAACGATCAGACTGCCGAAAACAGTCCTGTGCATAATGTGAATATAGATCAGGACGGCTTTTTGAAATCCGAAGAAGAGTTTGAGCCGCTCTATGACATCACGCCGATGTATGAAGCTTTCGTCTCCGGTGACCGCTCGGCGCTCACGCCTTATGAAACGGCGGCGCTCGAAACTGCCGAAAAGATCCTCGATGAGATCATTTCTGAGGATATGGACGATTACACAAAGGAACTTGCCGTTCATGACTGGCTCGTGGCAAACTGCACCTATGACCCCGGGGCACTGCGTGCTATCCCTGCGCCGACAGAACACAGCGATGAGCCGTATGGTGCGCTGATACTGGGAAAGGCTATCTGTTCCGGTTACAGCACTGCTTTCATGCTCATGATGAAGATGCTGGACATTCCCTGCGAGATCATCCATTCGCTCGATGACGAAAACGAGGAACACGCATGGAACGCCGTGCAGCTTGACGGTTCGTGGTATTATGTTGACGTTACGTGGGACGATCCTGTTCCCGATTTTGACGGCAGACCGATAAAGCATCAGTATTTCAACATACTGTATAACGAACTGAAAAAAGACCACGTTATGACAAAGGATTCACCTTCGACCAGTATGTATTTCAACTGCTATTTCTTCCGTGAAAAAGTCGATGTTGCAAGCATTGACGAGGTGTCTGCGGCTATGAGGCAGGCGCTGGAAAGAGGTCATCGTTCGGCAGTCATACATATAACCGATGAAGCGGCTTTTTCGGGAAAGGTGAGCATCGAGAACGAAACGGTCAGGTGGGACAAAGACACGGCTGACAAGCTTGTCAAAGAACTGTCCGACTATGGTGATGTTCGTATGCTGTCAAGATATTATGAGTACGGCTGTGAACAATGTATTGAAATAGAAATGCGTTACTGGTGATTTTATGAGATTTCGACCTTGTATAGATATACACAACGGAAAAGTTAAACAGATAGTCGGCTCTTCGCTCAAGGACGAGGGGAGCAGTGCGGCGGATAATTTTGTTTCGGAGCAGGACGGCGCTTTTTATGCAAACCTTTATAAAAGCCGTGGGCTGACGGGCGGTCATGTGATAATCCTGAACCCTGTCGGCAGTGAGTTTTACGAAGCAGACCTGCGGCAGGCAGAAATTGCGCTCTCGGCGTTCCCGAACGGCTTGCAGATAGGCGGCGGCATAACCCCTGACAACGCCGAAAAGTTCCTTGAAATGGGGGCATCGCACGTTATCGTGACGAGTTACGTTTTCAGGGACGGCAGGGCAGACATGGAGCGGCTGAAAAAGCTGTCGGCGCTTGTGGGGCGTGAACGGCTGACGCTGGACCTTTCCTGCAAGAAAACGGCTGACGGCGAATATTTTGTTGTGACTGACCGCTGGCAGAAGTTTACCGAACTGCGGCTCTCAGCGGAAACGCTGGAACGGTTCTCGGAGTTCTGTTCCGAGTTCCTTATCCATGCGGCTGACGTTGAGGGAAAGCAGAGGGGCGTTGAACGTGAGGTAGTGCGCATATGTGCCGCATCTCCCATTCCCTGCACCTATGCAGGCGGTATAGCTTCAATGGACGACATAGAACTTCTGCGCCGTGAGGGCAAAGGAAAAGTCGATTTCACAGTCGGCTCGGCACTTGACCTGTTCGGCGGCAAGCTTAGTTTTGAAAAACTGTCTGAGACAGATAACAGATAAGGTATCCGCTTTGCGGACGTATTTGAAATAGTCAGACTTTGATTCATAAAAGTCTGACCGAATGAATATTATTCATAAACAGAATATATGAGAACCTGTCTTTACAAGACTCTGTACGTGTCTTGTGAAGACAGGTCCTGAAATACATACTAAGGAGTAAAATGATATGTCTAAGAAGAAAGTAGCCGTTATTTTCGGCGGAAAATCCAGTGAGCATAAAGTCTCGAATATTTCGGCGGCTCACATAATACAGAATATCCCCAGAGATGAGTATGAAGTCATCTGCATCGGCATCACAAAAAAAGGTCACTGGGTAAGGGTAATGGAGGATATGGCGAACATCGCTTCTGGCAAGTGGGAGCTTGACCCCGACAACGTGCCCTGCATCATGTCACCAGACCCTCTGCACAAAGGCTTTATCATGCTGGAAGCTGACGGCACTTATGACACACTGACAGCTGACATCGTGTTCCCCGTGCTGCACGGCAAGAACGGCGAGGACGGCACTATACAGGGGCTTCTTGCCATGAGCGAAGTGCCTTTTGTGGGCTGTGATATGATCTCGTCCGCAAACTGCATGGATAAGGAACTGACACACATAGTTCTCGGTGCGGCAGGCATTAAAATGGCTAAGTATATCCCCATGAGATACACCGATATTCCGAAAACCGATGAGTTTATCGCAAGGGCTGAGAGGGAACTTACATACCCGATGTTCGTAAAGCCGTGCTGTGCGGGTTCATCGGTGGGCGTTTCAAGAGTTACCAACACCGACGAACTCAGAGAGGGCATCAAAACGGCGTTCCTGTCCGACAGAAAAATTCTTATCGAGCAGGGCATAAAAGGCATCGAGTGCGAGTGCGCCGTTATGGGCAACGGAAACGATCTTACCGCTTCATCGGTGGGCGAGATCAAGAGCGCTAACGAGGGATTCTATGACTTTGATTCAAAGTATATCGACGGCGATTCCGAGACTATAATCCCTGCAAGAATAAGCGAGACAGCTTCAGAACGCATAAGAGAGACAGCGCTCAGAGCATATAAGCTTATAGGCTGTTCGGGACTTTCGAGAGTTGATTTCTTCCTCTGTGACGGTGACGAGCCTGTGCTGAACGAGATAAACACCATGCCGGGACACACTCCTATCAGTATGTATCCGAAGCTTATGGAGCATGACGGGCTTTCATTTGAGGAGCAGGAACGCAGACTTATCGAACTTGCTCTTGACAACAGTTATTGACAGACGGGACTGATAGTGATGATAGATACATTGTACGGCGAACTTTCCGACGGCGCTATCGGCGTTTTTGATTCGGGTGTCGGGGGGCTGACCTGCGTTAAGGAGCTTATCAGGCTCATGCCGCAGGAAGACATCGTTTATCTGGGCGATACGGCAAGAGTGCCTTACGGAACACGAAGCCGTGACACGATCGTGCGATATGCAAAGCAGGATATAGCTTTCATGGAAAAGCACAAAGTCAAGCTTCTGCTGGTCGCCTGCGGAACTGTTTCTTCCGTCATTTCCAGCGGCAACATCTTTGAAGGCACGGGGATAAACTGTTACAGCGGAGTTATCATACCTGCCTGCGATGCCGCCTGCGAAGCCACAAGGAACAAAAAGATCGGAGTTATCGCAACGCCTGCGACTATCCGCTCGGGAAGATATGAATTTGAGATAAAGCGTCAGTGTCCCGACATAAGCGTTTATTCAAATCCATGTCCTCTGCTTGTGCCGCTTGCCGAAAACGGTTATACCGAACGTGGCTGTGCGCCTGCGGAGTTTTTCGTGAAGGAGTATCTTACACCGCTCAAAGAGCAGGGGATCGACACGCTCATCATGGGCTGCACGCATTATCCGCTGTTTGAGGAAGTTATCTCCGATTTCATGGGCGAGGGCGTTAAGCTTATATCTTCAAGCGGAGTTACTGCCGAGATGACTTTTGAGGCGCTGAAAGCTCAGCACGCCTTAAAGCCCGAAACGCACAAGGGCAAAGTCGAACTTTACTGCACCGACAGCGTACAGCTTTTCAAAGAGAACGTGAGCCGATTCTTAGGTGAGGCTGAATGTGAGATAGCACAGTGCAAGCTGTGAGGAATTTTAAAGGAGCGCTCTGAAAATGGGACTGACAGATAAGATCTACAAAAACGCAGGCTTTGAACTTGAAACAGTTTCTGACGGCGATGTGCAGACGGTCAGGGGCGACTGTCTTTACAGGCTGGTGACGGGCGGTTTTGAGCTGTTCTTCAAGGAGGAACAGACCGATACACGCATAGTGCTGACGGCTGAGAACGTTATTTTCGAGCGAAAAGGCGATGTCAGCTACAAGATAGACCTGAGACCAAAAAAACAGACCACCACCGATATGAAGACCCCTTACGGCAAGATACCGCTGACAGTCGAGGGCAAGGATATGCTCTATATGCCGACTGCCGAGGGCTTTGATGCGATATTCAGGTATGATATGTACCCTCAGCCAAATCAGAGCAAGGTCGAAATGACAGTTTCACTCAGAGTAAAATACTAAAAGATAATAGATAAGGTGTGGCTTTGCCGATCGGTTTATCTGTATTTATAACGGAAAATGCGCCGTGGTATTTCGGATACTGCGGCGCTTTTTTTATGCGATAATGTGAAATTGCTCAAAATTGTTTTTCGCGGCTTGATTTTTATGTCTGAATGTGATATAATAAATATGTATACACATAAACATTTGACTTAGCAAAGGAGTTAATATGAGATTATTGCTTGCTGAGGACGAAAAGGAGCTGTCAAATGCTCTTTCGGCTGTTTTGAAACATAATAATTATTCGGTAGATGCGGTATATAACGGCATGGATGCAGTGGAATATGCGCTTGCAGGCAATTATGACGGCATTATCATGGACATAATGATGCCTGTTATGGACGGGCTGACGGCGCTCAAAGAACTTCGCAAAAAGGGCGTTAATCTGCCTGTGCTTCTGCTCACCGCCAAAAGCGAACTTGAAGACAAGGTGACGGGGCTTGATGCAGGTGCTGACGATTACCTCACAAAGCCTTTTGCCATGAGCGAACTGCTCGCCCGTGTGCGTGCGATGACACGCAGAATGGCTCAGGATGCCGCACCCTCGAACGAGATAAGCTTCGGCGACCTTACCCTTAACCGCTCCACATTCGAGATAACGGGTCCGAAAGGCTCGGTGCGGCTGGGCAGCAAGGAATTTCAGATGATGGAATATCTTATCTCAAATCCGCATATGCTCATTTCGACCGAGCGCTTTATGGAAAAAGTATGGGGCTATGACTCCGACACCGAGATAAACGCTGTCTGGGTGCATATCTCATATCTGCGCCGCCGTCTGACCTCCGCAGGCTCAAAAGTCACTATCAAGGCTTCAAGGGGCAGCGGTTACAATCTCGAATACGATGCTTAAAAAATTAAGTCTGCGTTTTTCGATAGCGGCGATAAGCGCACTTTTCGTGATAGAACTGCTTATGATACTGCTCATAAACGGTCTTAATTACCGCTACACGCTCAAACAGACCGACGAACTTTTGCAGATGATCTGCGACAACGGCGGCAGTTTTCCCGAACCTGTTAAAATGTTCGATGACCATATGAATGAGCAATTTCCCGATTCGATGCGTCCGAGTGACAAGCCCTCCTCAAAGCCCGACAACCAGTACGGCAATGAAATAGGAGCGGAAGGCGGTTTCGGCGGCGAGAACAGGTTCAGGCGTGAAGAACGTGCCGACAGGGAACTGCGCTATGCAACAAGATATTTCACTGCGACTGCCGACAAAAGCGGCAAGATAACACGGCTGGACACGGGGCACATCGCAACAGTTTCTTCCGAGCAGGCTCAGGAATATGCGCTCGACATATTTGAAAAGGACGACAGCAAGGGCTTTTACGACAGCTTCGGGTTCAGGTGGCAGACAGTCACAAATTCTGACGGGAGCAGGCTTGCAGTGTTCTGCGATTTTTCAAATGCGGCGCAGGGGCTTATACGTGTCGGAGGGCTTTCGCTTGCAATAAGCGGCGGACTTCTTGTGGTTTTCTCGGTCATCATCGTGCTTGTTTCAAAGAGAGTCGTGCGACCTGTCATCGAGAACAGCGAAAAGCAGAGCCGATTCATCACGGACGCAGGTCACGAACTTAAAACTCCGCTTGCGATAATCCGTGCGAACACGGAAGTCATCGAAATGACGGCAGGGGAGAGCGAGTGGACACGTTCCACCATAAACCAGACGGACAGGCTGAGCGACCTTTTGGGGCGAATGCTAATGCTTGCGAAGTCGCAGGAAAGTCAGCGGTTCAGTTTTGCAGACGTTGACATCACGGCACTTTCTGAGGAACTCACTTCAAACTTTGAGACTTACTGCACAGCCGAGGGCAAGCCGTTAAAGACCGAGATAGAGCAGGGGCTTCACATAACGGGTGACGTTAAGATGCTGGATATGCTCCTTTCAACTCTTCTTGAAAATGCGGTCAAGTACGGAAAAGCGGACAGCCCGATAACATTCAGGTTATATTCAACGAACAAGCACATCAAGTTCAGTATTACGAACCTTTGCACCGATCCGCCGACGGGGGACACGTCCTTACTGTTCGACAGATTTTACAGGGGGGACAGTTCACGCACGAGGGAAACAGGCGGCAGCGGCATAGGTCTGTCGATAGCTAAAACGATAACGGAAGCGCATAAAGGCAAGATAAGCTGTACGGTCGAAGGCGAAGAAGTGACGTTTGATGTAAAGCTGAAAAAATAAGAAATAAGAATTAAGAAATAAGAAATAAGAATTAAGAAATAAGAAAGAACTGACGTTAAACCGTACAAATCAGCACAAATGAAAAGGGTTCGCCAGAGGATAAAAAGTTTTAGGAAAGGAAGTCCAGAGGGAATAACCCTTTTTCAAAAGGGTTTTCCCTTTGGTGGGAGTTTGAGGGCAAAGTCCTCATTCGCCCCCATGGGGCGATAGAAAGAACGGCGCAAAACAAAATTAAGATAAAGCGTACAAACGTACCCTACAAGCCTAAAATCGGCATTCCGAATACACGCTTTCAAAAGCACATAAAATGAAAGACCAATACAAAATAGTGTAGAAGCACCAAATATGCCGATTTTAATTTTTCGGGACAGCGCAAGCGTCTCCCGAAAAAAACACAATGTCCGTCAAGGACAAAATAAAGCACAAACACAAGAATACCAATCACATTAAAGCAATCAGGAGGTTCAGAAACAATGCCTAACGATCACAAGCCCAGAGCGAGACAGAAAACAGTCTCATCGGGTACAGGCGTTCATTTGAGAGGAAACGGACTTGGAACAGGTCCTGTCGGTCACGGCTCGGGAGGAAGAGGCTCGGGCGGCGGTGTCTCACGAGGGGCGATAGGCGGCGGAGGCATCGGACTTATCGCTGTGATATTCTTTATCGCAAAGCTTCTCGGAGGCGGCGGTTCGGGCAGTACTCCCGAGGGTTACGGTCAGGGCGGCTCGAACGGCACAAACTATATGGCTTCTTCCGCAGGTGAGGTCGACAGGACTGTTGCTTCGGGTTCACGGGCGAAATATACTGCGATAAAGGGTGACGGCACTGATAAGGTCACGATAATGACTTATATGTGCGGCACTGACCTTGAATCGAAACACGGTATGGCTACTAACGATCTTCAGGAAATGGCGGCGGCAACTCTCGGAAAGAACGTCAATATGATCGTTATGACAGGCGGCTGTAAACAGTGGAAAATAAGCAATATCAGCAGTACAGTCAATCAGATATACCGTGTTGCTGACGGCAAGATAGAACTGCTCGAAAACGATATGGGAAGCAAGGCTATGACCGACCCCAACAACCTTTCGGCATTCATCAAGTACTGCGCTAAAAAATATCCTGCTAACAGAAATGAACTTATCCTGTGGGATCACGGCGGAGGTTCTGTCAGCGGTTACGGCTATGACGAAAAGAACAAGAACGCAGGCTCGATGGATCTCGGCGGTATCTCAAAGGCACTCAGCGCAGGCGGCGTGAAGTTCGACTTCGTGGGATTTGATGCCTGCCTTATGGCAACTGCCGAAACTGCTCTCATGCTCAATGACTACGCCGATTATATGATAGCTTCCGAGGAAACAGAACCCGGTATCGGCTGGTATTACACCGACTGGCTCACGGCTCTCGGCAAGGATACCGCAATGCCGACTGTTGACCTCGGCAAGATGATCGTTGACAGCTTTGTTGAAAAATGCGCACAGCGCTGTCCGGGTCAGGGTACAACTCTTTCTGTTGTTGACCTTGCGGAGTTCTCGAACACCGTTCCCTCAAAGCTGGGCGGCTTCTCAAAGTCGGTGACAGGGCTTCTTTCGGACGAAAAATATAAGACCGTTTCAGACGCAAGATACGGCACAAGAGAATTTGCGATAAGCTCAAAGATAGATCAGGTAGACCTTGCCGATCTTTCGCAGAATATCGGTACGGACGAGGGCAAGGCTCTCGCTAAGGCGATAAAGGGCGCAGTTAAATATAACCGCACTTCAAGCACAATGTCCAACGCTTACGGCGTTTCGATATACTTCCCGTACAGAAGAACAGGTTATGTTGACAGAGCGTGCAGCACTTACAGCTCTATCGGCATGGACAGCGAATACAGCAAGGCTATAAGACAGTTCGCAAGCATGGAGACAACGGGTCAGGTGGCTTCGGGCGGAACACAGTCGCCTGTTAGTTCGCTGTTCGACCTCGGTTTTTCGGGAACAGGCGCTTCGGGCAACTCGGATATGGTAAGTTCACTTCTGTCGGCGTTCCTTTCGGGCGGTTCTGACAGGAGCATAACAGGTCTTGATGACGGCAACACCGACTTCATGAACGATATGTCGCTTTCGGAAAATGATACCGCTGATTACGTTGCGGCAAATCTCTTTGACCCCTCAAAACTCGTCTGGAAAGATGAGGGCGGCAATAAGACTATCGAACTCGACAAGGAACAGTGGAGTTTAGTCCACTCGCTCGATATGAATATGTTCGTCGATAACGGCAAGGGTTATGTCGATATGGGATTTGACAACATCTATTCGTTCGACGGCGACAAGCTTGTTGCAGACCTCGACTGCGACTGGATGAGCATCAACGGTCAGCCTGTTGCCTATTATCACGCCGATACAGTCGAGAACGGCGATGATTATACTATCTCGGGCTATGTTCCCGTACTTCTCAACGGCGAGAGGGCAGAACTGCTCCTGCGTTTTGACAATGCAAATCCCGAGGGCTATGTTGCGGGCGCTGTCAGCGTTTATACAGACGGTGAGACGGAAACTGTCGCCAAGAGCGTGACCGAACTTGAATCGGGCGACTCGATAGACTTCATCTGTGATTTCTATGACTATGACGGGAATTATTCCGACAGTTATCTTATGGGTACGCAGATAGTCTATGACGGTAACTTGAAGATAACCAACACGCCTGTGGGCAAGTGCAGGATAACCTATCGCTTCACGGATATTTACGAACAGGAATACTGGACGGAAGCTATCCATATGGATAATTAAGGCGACAATTTGTCAGAGTTCACTTTCGGGGAGATGATGATATGAATATCCTTAAAGTACCGAGCGACAAGTCGGTGGACGATGCGATAAATGCCAAAGAGCCGCTTCTCATGCTTGTTTCGTTCGATGCTGAAAATGTTATTTTAAGCCATATCGACGAAGCTGTTGAACATCACATACTGCTTGAAAAAGCAGGGCTTGACAGCAGGGACATCGACAAGTATTTCAGGCTCGTCCTTGATGATGAGGGTGCATACTGGACATTCATCTGTCCGCCCGACTATAAGAATATCACGGACAGACAGCGGCGGATAACGGCTTTTTATAAGGACGGTTTTGCGGTCTTGTCCGATGTGCTTTCACAGCTTGGATTCATGGTAGGTATAAATATCCCAAAACGTTACCGCAGACATTTTGATTATATGATGAATGAGTAACTTATAGCAATACAAGAAAATAGCAGCATAAAGATTTCGAGAGAAAATTTCACAGTGCAAGGAAAACGACCGCAGCCGTGCTGTCGCACTGCAAGGGAGTTTGACGCAGCAATGTGGAATTTTATCCGAAAGATTTGTGTTGTTATTTTCTTGGATTGCTATATACAACTATAATGCAGAAACAACTGCAAGGAGGTAAAGCATATGACACTTATCGAAGCTATCAAGGAGAGACATTCTGTCAGGAACTACCTTGACAAGCCTCTTGAACCTGAAAAGATCGAGGCTATCGAAAAGCTGATAGACGAGATAAACACTGAGACAGGCTTGCATTTTCAGCTTGTTACAGACGAACCTGAGGCTTTTGATGCAAGCAGAACTGCACGCTACGGGGCTTTTTCAGGTGTGCGCAACTATATCACGCTCATAGGTCCTAAAACTAAAACGCTTGAACAGGATCTGGGCTATCACGGCGAGCGCATCGTTCTCGAAGCGCAGAGAATGGGGCTGAACACCTGCTGGGTGGGACTGACTTACCGCAAGATACTCGGCGTTTATGAACTGGGGGACGATGAAAAACTGCTGGGCGTTATAACCATAGGCTACGGCGCAGATCAGGGCGAAAGGCGCAAGACAAGACCTCCGCACTGCCTGTCAAAAGCGGACGTTGAAGAACCGCCTAAGTGGTTCAAGAGGGGAGTTGAGTGCGCAATGCTCGCACCGACTGCCGTTAATCAGCAGAAGTTCATGCTGACTTTGGAGGGCGACACCGTTTACGCCAAAGCAGGCAAGGGCTTTTTCACAAAAATGGATCTCGGGATAGTCAAGTATCATTTCGAGATAGGCGCAGGAACTGAGAACTTCATGTGGGGTTGAGTTCATATTTATAAATGTTAAAGAGGAGTAGGTAGAAAATGCTGACGATCACTGAAATGTACGATCTCGGGCACACGCTCGCAGGGGAGTATCTCAAAGGGTTCACATATCCGTGGGAGGCTCTTTCGGGAATAAAGGAAATGATAATCGCTCTGGGCGAGAAGCTTGACAAGGAAGAATATGACGAAGTTAGTCCGCAGGTGTGGGTACATAAGTCTGCAACAGTTTTCCCGACAGCACATCTCGGAGCGCCCTGCATAATCGGCGCAGGAACAGAAGTACGCCACTGTGCGTTCATTCGCGGCTCGGCGCTTGTCGGAGAAAACTGCGTTGTTGGAAACTCGGTGGAACTGAAAAATGTTATCCTGTTCGACAACGTGCAGACACCGCACTATAATTACGTAGGCGACAGCATCTTAGGCTGGTATTCGCACATGGGCGCAGGCTCGATAACCTCGAACGTCAAGTCGGACAAAACTCTTGTCACCGTCAAGAATGGCAGTGAGACTATCGAAACGGGCGCTAAGAAGTTCGGTGCGATGATCGCAGACCATGTTGAAGTCGGTTGCAACAGCGTCCTGAACCCGGGAACAGTCATCGGCAGGAACACGAACATCTATCCGCTCTCCTGCGTTCGTGGCTGTATCCCTGCCAACAGCATTTTTAAAGCTAGATGCGACATCGTTGAAAAGAGACAGGATATTTAAAGCGGTATATATCCCGAATTTTTAGTCTCTTTTTACTTTTGTGTTGTTAATAATTCAGAATATAATTGAGGTAAAACGTCATGAATGAACGCATGATCAAGATAATTGGATATATTATTTATCTTATTTTACTTTTTTCCGTTTTTGTGATCATGATAAAAATGGGATTGATCATTTGGAATGCTAATTTTACTTTAGTAGTTGCAGCACTTATTAGCTTGTTCACCACACGCTTGATAGAAAAATTATTAACGAAGAAGAAAAGCAGATCTTGAGATCAAATTCTGATTTATTGCAGGAACACTTTTGTAAAAAGGGAGAATATTTTTGTGTACATTATAAAAATTACTTATAACTAACTATGAACCAAAAGAACCCGTTTCATGCGCTTTCCTGCAAATCTAAGGCGTGTCAGACGGGTTTTTTATATATTTTTGAAATTTTTGAGCAAACATCATTCATTTTGCTTGACTTTTTATCCGATATGTGTTAGAATATTTAGTGTACAGAAACTGTATACCTATATAGGAAAGGAAATGATAGTTATGTCAGAAATCAGATTAGGTATTGTTGGCTACGGCAACTTAGGCAGAGGCGTTGAGCTTGCTGTTCGTCAGAATCCCGATGTTAAGCTTTCGGCTGTATTCACAAGACGTGACCCTTCGAGCGTAAAGCTGCTCACACAGGGCGTTCCCGTTTATCACGTTGACGATGTTGCTGCTCACAAGGACGAACTTGACGTACTTATCCTCTGCGGCGGAAGCGCAACAGACCTGCCTGTTCAGTCGCCCAAGTTCGCTGAGATACTCCCGACTGTTGACAGCTTTGATACTCATGCAAAAGTTCCCGAGCATTTCGCAGCAGTTGACGCAGCCGCTAAAAAGGGCGGAAACGTCAGCCTTATCTCTGTTGGCTGGGATCCCGGTATGTTCTCGCTCGCAAGACTTTACGGCAGCTGCATTCTCCCCGAGGGCAAGGATTACACCTTCTGGGGCAAGGGCGTTTCGCAGGGTCATTCCGATGCTATCAGACGTGTTGAGGGTGTTGCAGACGGCAAGCAGTACACTGTTCCCGTTGAAGCTGCAATGGAGGCAGTAAGAAACGGCGAGAACCCCGAACTCACCACACGTCAGAAGCACACAAGAGAGTGCTATGTTGTTGCTAAGGAGGGCGCTGACAAGGCTAAGATCGAAGCCGACATCAAGAATATGCCCAACTATTTCGCTGACTATGACACAACTGTCAACTTCATTTCGCAGGAGGAGCTTGACCGTGACCACAAGGGTATCCCTCACGGCGGTTTCGTTATCAGAAGCGGTGTGACAGGCGAGAACGGCGAGACAAAGCAGCTGGTCGAGTACAGCTTAAAGCTTGGCTCTAACCCCGAGTTCACATCTTCCATTCTTGTTGCGTTTGCAAGAGCGATTTACAGACTGCACAAAGAGGGCGTGACAGGCTGCAAGACAGTTTTCGACATTCCCCCTGCATATCTTTCACCGCTGACAGGCGAGCAGATCAGAAAGACCATGCTCTGATATGGACGTAACTCTGATATAATGTATTGGGCTTGTAATACTTGTTTTGCTGTTCATATTGCTCAGGAAATTGAGTGCAAAAGGCAAACTCAACAGTTATCCTATGCTTTGTCGGAGCAATTGGATCATTTGCACTTATGATCGCTATGCTTAGAGACTTTTGGGACAGGTATTTAACTCCAATATAAAAAGATCGGTATCGCTTTTTTGTGAATGGGCGATACCGGTTTTTTTGGTTTTATGAGTGGAGGTTTTTTGTCCTTGACGGACAATGTGTTTTTTTTCGGAATACGCTTTCGCTGTTCCGAAAAATAAAAATCGGCATTTTGGTGCT
>CAMVRM010000064.1 GCA_947169885.1 uncultured Ruminococcus sp. | reverse complement strand
AGCAGTCCTGCCGCCGTGACGACAAGCGCTGCGATGATGTAGCCTTTCATATGCTTCTCCTTTTCAGCTTTGATTTTACTATTATACCTATAAATGAGCAGATTTGACAATTTGCACAAAAGTGAACCTTTGGACTGCTTTTGATGTACCGCTTCATATGTTATAGTCACCCTACTTCAAAATTTGATAGCAAATGAAACGTTGAAAATTCTCTTTTCAGGAAGTTCTCTTTAAATTGTATATACTTGATTTCAAGTAGGGCGACTATAGCTGTTCATAAGTATTGTTTCGGACTGCTTTTGATATGCCGCTTCATTTGTATATTTTAACAAAACCGCTCATTTATAGTATTATACCACACTTTTTTTATAAACACAAGTACCGAACGCCGCTTATTTTTCGTGCTGTACAAAAATAAATTTATCAGCGAAAACACCCTGAAAGAAATGCTCTGCAAAGAATTTCGGCGGTCTGTCGATGCAGCGCTATTTCACGGCAAATCTGAACATATCCGCACCAAGTATCTTCACGCCTGTTCTATCGGCGGTGCGTTCAAGGTCTGCGATCTCGCTTTCGGTCAGCGTTACGCTTACTGCTTTGTCAAGGTCAGCAGTCTGATACGGCTTGCGGCATCCGCACACGGGAACGATGCCTTTTGACGAACAAAACGCCATTGCAGTCTGCGCCGCCGTTATACCGTGACGCTTGCCGATGATGTACATTTTTTTGTACAGCGGCAGAAGTTTGCTCTGACGGCGCAGATAAAACAGCTTCATGAGCGACAGCCTGCCGCCTTTTTTCGGCGGAACGAGCAGACCTTCCTCGAGAACCGCCCACGCCCAGAACTGCACGCCGTTTTCCCTGCACCAGTCCACAAGACCGTTTTGTTCCCAAGTCCGTGCGAGAATGCTGTAATGGTTCTGCACGCCGAAAAGCGGCACTCCTGCTTCGTCAAGAAGCTGTTTTGCACGTCTGCATTCTTCTTCGGAAAAATTCGAGATGCCGATATTTCCGATAAGTCCCTCTTTGTAAAGTGCGATCATTTCCGAAATGTTCTGCTCGATGCAGTTCGGCAGATGAAGCCAGTAAATGTCAATAAGATCACGCCCGAGATCTGCAAGGTCTTTCTCGAACGAACGCCTTACCTGCCCCGAAACATATTTTCTCGGCGGTGTGTATTTTGCGGATATGAGCGCCGTTTTCGGGCAAAGTTCACCGATAAGTTTCTGCCCCTGCCCCAGCCCGTAATCACGGGCAGTATCAAACACAACAAGCCCACGTTCAACCGCTTCATAGGCGGTTTCTTTAAGCGTCTGCTTGTCAACACTGCTCCCCCTGAGAACACGTCCGTAAGCCTTGCTTCCCCATGAATTAGTTCCGATCACGGCTCTGTATAGGTTGATGCTGTACATTTTTTACACTCCTTGATATATTGATGATCGTTGTTCCACGTATTGATTAGTCATAACTAACTGCATATTATTATACCACAAAACAAGTCATATTTCAAGTGTATCTGACTGAAAATATTCAAATCAACCCTTAATACTAATTTTTGAAACATAAATATCAAGGGTTGACTTTTGGTTCTAATAATGATATAATTTTAAAGCAGTACCGCACAAAGACCGCCTTTTACATTTCTGCGGTATTTATTTGATGTATCTAACAGAACGGAACGGGAGACAAGATATGACTAAAACAAAAAAACGCATATTATTTCTGCTATCAATTATTATAGTAATTTGTGTTTCATTTATTTATATTAAAACGAATTATGTTGTTATAGACAATAGAGTTATCTCTGCAAAAACGGACGGAGTCTATTTTGACTGTTTAGATGAAGAAAAAGCAAAATCTTTGCACAAATTAAAGTATCTCGAAAAAATATATGCAGCAACTTGTGATGTTTCAGATATAGATTTTTTGAAAGATTTGCCAAAACTGGATGACCTCACTTTAGATGTACGAAATATAAAGGACTTGTCACCCATCGGTTGCTGTACTGAATTACAGCAACTTAAACTGATCGGCAATGACTATGATAATTTGGACTCTCTCGGTAACTGTACTAAATTATATTATCTTGAATTGCACGGCAATAAATATGAGAATCTGGAGTTTCTTAAAGTTCTGAATTCTTTGAAATGGCTTACTATTATAGGAACCGGCATAAAAGATATTGAACCGATACGTCAAAAAAACACAATTGAATTACTTGAAATACGTTTAAAAACTTTGGAAGATATAAGTGCTCTAAGCGGTATGGAGAATATCCGATGGTTGGTTATTGATTCAAATAATCTTAGTGATTGTTCGGCATTATCGACTTGCACAGGATTGAAAACACTTTCCTTAAGTGGCTGTGATAAACTCAATAGTTTGGAATTTGTATATGGTCTGGATAAGCTTGAAGAAATTGCTCTTGACGGAACATCTGTTACAAACTTTGAACCTTTATTAAAACTAAAAAATCTGGAAAAAGTGACTGTATCAGATGGACAGCTTGACGAAGAAATGATCGGAGCGTTAAAAGACAAGGGCGTTACAGTTGAAATAGTATGATGATCTATGCTGTACTACATAATAAAAATCAGGTATACCGACAGCAAGTGCCGATATACCTGTGATTTTTTTTACAGAAGAAACTGGTCGAAGCCCGTAGTCTCGAATATCTCCCTGACATCATCGCTGACGTTCAGCATTCTGAATCTGCTCTTATCGTCAATGGACTTATACATCATAAGAAGCACCCTCAGACCTGCGGATGAAATGTATGCCATTTTCGCAACGTCTATGTCGATAGCCTGCGCTTTTTCGGGCAGTTCCTTAAATTTTTTCAGCAGTTCGGGAGCGGTCATGGTGTCCATTCTTCCCTGTATCGAAACAGAGAACTTCCCATCTGAAAAACTGTCCGTGATCCCGAACGGCAAGTCTTCTGCCGCCTGCTGAGTTTCCTTTTTTGCTGTGATACGCCACTCGATCATCTTTGAATAGCTGTTTCTGAGGCGCTGCATCGTTTCGGCATCAACACTGCGCAAAGTCGGGAGCATATCGCTGAACGGGAAAGGCTCAACTTCAAAGCCCTGCTCTTCCATATAGGTTTTCAGCTTGTCGGGACTCCATGCGATAAAGGGGTTCTCGGTGTTGTCAATATCCGAATTTTCCGCAGAGCCTGCCACTACCGCACGTCTGACAATATCGGGGTCAAGCTGTGTCACACCCTCAAAACTAAGCGCCATAAGGTCAACGCTCATAACATCGGAAGTGTACCAAACACCACCAAAATGAGCAAGCAGTTTGCGGACAGCTCCACAAACCTGATCCAGTTCACTGCGGTTGAAAAGTCCCAGCATACCGTCAGTGATGATGCAGATCTTGCCCGTAACGCCGCTGAGTGCGTTCTTCATCGACTCATAGTTAGTAGCATCTACCGAACAATAGTGTATCCTGCTTCCCTGCCCGTCAGCCGCAAGCTTATCTATCGCAGGCTTTATCTCGTTGATAACAACAGGCAGATCAAAACCGTAATAGGTCTTTCCCATGCGTGCGACTGCAAGACCATGCGGCAGATAACCACATGGCAGGTCAATGATGACATCACAGTCCGACTGTTCGGCAAGCTTGTTCCAGACACTGTATCTTGCATCCTGACCCACAACATAACTCCTGACGATCTTTTGTGCGATCTCGCTCTCCGCTCCATTGCCTTTTTTCTGCAATTCCGAAAGGTCTATATACTTTACAAGTTCTGCGGCATCGGGGTCGCCTGTGCTCATGAGCATTGCAAGACAGCCTTTTCCTGTTGTATAACTTGGGTTGACTGCCTGTTGAAGTTCTTTTGTATCCATAATTACTGCTCCTTTGTATCATATATAATAAGAATAAACTATTTAACTATGTTTGAGATTTTATGAATTTTAATAATTATACATGAACAAAGTGATTATGAAGTGGCAACTATATGATGAATTGTAAAAAAACGATCATATCCGAGTGCAGAACGAACCGTATCACTACAAAAAAACCGTGCGGCTTGATTTAAACCGCACGGTCATATTTATAATATCAGAGAGTAACCTGACCGCTCACATCATCGTTTACAACGTAATAAGCAGCGCCGTCCTCGGGCTTGATATAAACGCTGATAGACTTGATAGCAGCCTTGTTGTTTGCCTTGTAGTCAGCCTTTGCAGCTTCTACAACAGCAGCCACATCATACTCAGCGCCTGCAAACTGTACCTTAACAGCTTCTACCGACTTGATAGCAGCAGCCTTTTCTGCGGTCTTTTCAACTGTTTTCTTAGCTGTTTCAGCAGTCTTTTTAACAGTGGACTTTGCAACGGATGCGGTTTTCTTTGCAGCAGCAGCGGTTTTTGCAGCGGTCTTCTTTGCAGTGGTCTTTACTTCTTCAACAGCGGTTTCAGCTGCCTTCTTTCTTGGTGCCATAATTATTTTCCTCCTAAGATCATTTCTTATCAACAGCTTCCTTCAAAGCCTTTGAAGCCTTGAAAACGGGAGCTTTTCTAGCAGGGATATGCTGAGGATTTTTGGTGTTCGGGTTTATGGTGTCTCTTGCGGCACGTTCGGTAACATTGAACACACCGAATCCCGATACTGAGACTTTTTCACCCTTTGCGAGAGCCTCAGCAACAGTTTCTGTAAAGAGCTTGAGCATTGTCTCAGCTTCTTTCTTGGAAAAACCGCCTTTTTCGGCGATAGCAGCTAATAATTCAGACTTTTTCATACTTACTCCTCCGAAATTATTCTCATTAAAAGACCCCTGTCAACAAGTCTTAAAACACAGATATATTTTACTTTCATGACATAATTATAAACCATTTTTCGCATTTTGTCAAACACAAAAGTTTCCTTTTTTCGCAATTTATGAAAATTTTGTATACTACCACAAAAATCATATATCAAAAAAAATCCTATTTGTAATATTTAGCGATAATAATACAGTAAAAAAAAGCCCTGTCTACGCCATTTTAAAGCTATGACTAACCATTTCGGGAAGGAATTTTCCGGTAAAAAAATTTTTGTATTGACTTTCAGAGCGTTTTATGCTATACTTCATTACATAAGTACTTAACTACTAAACAAGATAGGAGATGAACATTTTTTAAACAAATGAGAACCGATAACAATAAAAAAGAACCTATATATATGCAGATAATAAGGTATTATGAAGACCTTATTATATCTAATGAAGTCGAGGAGGAACATCAGCTTCCCTCAACAAACCGTGCGGCAGAACTTTTCGGCGTGAATCCTGCCACAGTTCTTAAAGCAATGGATATGCTTATCAGAAAAAATATTATTTATAAAAAACGTGGACTGGGTATGTTCGTCAAAAGCGGTGCTTGCTGGCAGCTCACACAGGAACGGCGCTCGGATTTTTATGAAAATTATATCGCCGTTATGCTGAAAGAAGCTGAACTTATCGGATATTCGACCAAAGATATAATCGACCTGCTGAACACTTCCGACAGCCTGAAAAAAATAAAATAGTTTTTTTCCGCAGAGGTGTAATATCCGCAGTTTATTTTCCGTCAATATTGGTGTAAGGACAAAACATAACATTTCAGGAGGTAATGAACATGAAAAAGAAACTTACAGCAATACTCACAGCGGCGATAACTCTTTCAGCCTGCGGAACAGTTAACGAAACACAGGAGGCTAACGTGAAAGTAAAAGAACCGAAAAACATTCAGTCAGAAGCTCTTTCTGCGCAGGGAACAAGCGATGTATCTGCCGAAACAAGCGGCGATTTTATAAAAGGTGCGGCGGACTTTTCAGCAGAACTTTTCAAAGCGGCTGTCGCATCGGGCAGCGGCGAAAACGTTCTTGTGTCGCCCGAATCGGTGCTGATGTGCATGGGAATGGCCGCAAACGGCGCTGAGGGCGAAACGCTTGACGAACTGACAAACACCCTTGTCGGCGGCTCGCTCGACACGCTCAACAGCGGAGCAAAGGACTGGTACACACGTCAGAATGCGCCCGAACAAATTGCAAAAGTCAGCTGTGCAAATTCCGCTTGGCTCAAAAACGGGCTGAACGTCAAGCAGGATTACATAAACTCGGTGTCGGACATTTTCGGTGCGGAGATATTTCTCTCGCCGCTCGACAGTTCAGCTGTCCCCAAGATAAACAGCTGGGTCAGCGGCAAGACTGATGACATGATACCTGAGCTTGTCGATGCCCTTCCCTCTTCCGCAAAAATGGTGCTGATAAACGCCGTTTGCTTTGAGGGCGAGTGGTATGAAACGTACGAAGACGGTCAGTGCATCTCGGGCGAATTTACGGCTTCTGACGGGTCGGCGAGCGATGTCACGATGATGTGCAGTGTTGAGAACAAGTACGTTGAGGACGGCAGTGTGACAGGTTTTATCAAGCCTTATAAGGGCGATTATGATTTTATGGCGTTCCTGCCGAACGAGGACGTAAGCGTTGAAGATTATGCGGCATCTCTTGACGGTGAAAAGCTTATGGAACTGTATAATGGAGCAAGCAGTGATTACGATGTGTATTGCAGACTTCCAAAGTTCACTTATGACTGGGGAAATGATTTGAATGATATACTTTCAGAAATGGGTATTCACCGTGCTTTTGACGAGAACGATGCCCGGTTCGGCGGTATGACTGACGAAACTGCGCTATATATTAATAAGGTGATACACAAAACTCACATCACAGTCGACCAGAACGGCACAAAAGCCGCCGCCGCAACCGCCGCACTCATGACAGACGGCGCTGTTGCGATGAGTAAAGAAACGAAAGAAGTGTGGCTTGACCGTCCGTTCATCTACACGATCATTGACCGCTCTAACGGACTTCCCGTCTTTATCGGCTGTGTAAATCAGATAAATAAATAAGTTCAAGGGTATCGGCAAAATACAGCTGATACCCTTATTATAGTTTAATATATCAATATTTTTAAGCGTAATATCTTAACGTCTCAACTGTTTTGCGAGTTCGTTATAAGCTGTCTTTGCCGCCGAAATATCCATATTACATCGCAGTTTGTAAAGCTTCACATTTGATGCCATTTCATCGAGCAGACTGAGAGTTTTTGCAAGTCTTTCGGGATCGTTCGGGCGGTAAGTCTGCTGTAAAAGCTTTGGATAAACGCTGTCAGCCGTAACAGGTTCTATGCTGTTTTTTTCGGCACGTTCAAGAATGCAGACCGCATTAAGTCTTGCAGACATATTGCACCCAAGCTTATGCTTGCCGTTATAAGGCGTGCCGAAAACCGTCACCTCGCCGCCGCTTACACGTATGAGCGGTTTGTCATCATTGACCATAACCGCACGTTCTCCAAGCATTTCACGCCACAAACGTGTGTGAGTTGATTTTCCCGTACCCGACTTTGCTGTGAACAGAAAAGCATCTCCCCCGACTGCAACGCATGAACCGTGGAACAAGATAGTATCGAAGTCCGGCATTATCTCGGCTATCTTTCGGTAAACTGCGAGTTCTTCAAGATAAACATCATGAGGCGTGCCGACTGCCAAACCTTCAAGTTTTGACGAATGTCTGCTCCTGCTTCGCTCAAAAAGAATATCTTCGGCGTTCGTTTGAATTTTTATCTCAGGTTTTTCCACCGAGCGATAATCACTGAAAAGTCCATGCACATCTTCAAACAAAGTATCCAGTTCCAGCACATGATCGGCTATCTTATATATTTCTTTCATAAATTTATACCTCATATCATATATCTATACCTTGATGATACCACAGTTTTACCGCAAAGTCAAGTATAAATACTTCAATTTTGCAAAGAATTGTCGCTTATGCTGCAAAACACGTGCTAAGTGTTGTTTAAACTACATACAGCCGCCCAACTGACGATTGAAAAAACTTTGTGTTTATGTTATGATAATATCAAGGAAAAGGGACAGATTTCCCGAAAATGTTTATAAAAATTGGAGGATACATCATGAAAAATATTGCAGACATCTTTTTGAGCCGACTTTCAGCAGAGGAATTTGACAGTATCGTGAACTGTGCGACATTTGAGGATTTCAAGGCATTCATCAAGGAATTCGACATCGACGTAAGCGAATTTATCGGCTGAAAATAATCGCAAAAAAGTCTTATCTCTGTTGTTTCGGGATAAGACCTTTTTTATTTAAGGCAGTTTATCTGCACATATCCGAATGTGAGCCTGAAACATATGCGAATATATCCCCATTTCAGCAAATGTTTTGTCAGCCGATCTCATCAGGCGCATATTCCGTGTTAAATATAAGACACCATTCCGGATATGGCGTAAGACCTTTGGAGAATTCAGTTATCTGCGTGACCGCAAGTATCCATATTTGTTCCCCCTCTCTACACGGCAAATGCAAGACATAAAAACATCAGCGCATTTGCAATATTTCCCTTTGCGGGCAATTTAGTTGGCGCAAGCAGAATAAAAAACGGCAGGGTGTTAAATATGCAATTCCACCTCGGCAGATTGGTCTTGCCTGAGATCATCAGCACAAACAGGGTCACACAGAATACAAGCAGTCCCACATAAGCGACAGCCGCCGCAGACGTTCTTCTGAAAAATATAAGTACCGTTTCAAGTGCTTTTTCAGTTCTGCCGAGTTTGACATAAAACCATTCCACTGCACCGCAAAGCACATGATGAGCCGCTATGGGAATGATAAAGAAAAGCCCTGAAATATACATCACTGTTCCTGCGGTCTGCGAAAATTTTTCCGCCCAGCGACTAAGTTCCATGTAGCCAAATCCTGCCATGAACAGGGCAAACACTCCTATAAGCATGGAAAACTCAATTTGTTTCAGCGGCATTTTTGCGAACAGCTTTTTCATTCGTTCGGGGTCTTTCGTATCTTTTGACATATCAAATCTGCCGTCAGGTGTATAGGCGAGCATACAGTCAGTGATCCCGCATATGATATGTCCGATACAGGCGATAACAAGCATTATTTTCAGCATTTATCCCTTTTTCTCCATTCCAATACAGCCTGTTTCCTCAGTCTGTCCCACGTCGGCATGGGCATTTCCGAATGTTCGGCTCGGTATTTCTCAAACCATGCATCAAGATACTGCATTTCCCCGATGCCGTTCTCACAATGTTCTGCGACCATTATATTTCCGAGTGCGGTCTTTGACATGATACGATACAGCGTTTTCATTGCAAGAGTTTTTACGCCTCCGCTGTAATAATTTTCCTCTCCTTCGGGAACGGGCTTTATCCCCTGTGCCGTGAAGTAGTCAAAACATTCCTTTGTTGCTCTCATAATATCATCAATATCCCTTTTAACTGCCTTTTTCAGATCGTTGCCGTACTTGTAGCTGATGTAGCAGTATGGCATTATCTCCGCAATGTGGTACAGATAATAGCCGTACATATCATCTGTTTCCGTTATTTTTACAGCCTGCCCTCTAAAAGCGTGCTTTACAGCCGCTATCGCTTTCGGGGCAGCTTTTTCATGAAGTCCGCCTATCGTGATACCTGTCACGGGAAGCCTGCCGACCATTGCTTTGCCGTCCTTTCTGCCCCCTGCCGAATCCTGAAAGCCGAAAAGCACATATCTCTGCTTTGTCATGTGTTCCTTTATGTACCTTTCACAGAAGTCCGCTTCGGGGTCATTTCCCACAAGTACAACGAGCCTTGTATTGACCTTTGAAAGAACATCAAGTACGTTTTTCTGCTGTTCAGCCTGCATGACGGAAAAAACGATGTCATATTTTTCGTTGAGGTCAGCCTGCTTTACCACTTTCGGACGGTCAACGGTCGTTTTATTCTGTATGCGATGTACGACTACCAGACCATTTTTTTCGAGAGTTTCATATGTGCTTCTTGCGGCTACCGTAACATCGTTTCCTGCTCTGCAAAGAAAATGCACCATAAGAGAGCCTATCGCACCTACTCCGTAAACAAGTATTTTCATTTTATATCTCCTTTTTGTTTCGTCAGTTAAAAAAACTTTCGGTCAGTACAACAAGCCCTGCAACGATCAATGCGCCGACCGTCCATATCAGTGCAAGGATAGTCCGCTTTTTCAGCACCTGCCCCCATGTCTGCACATATGTGGTATCTTCCATGCCTGGTATTATCCAGAATTTGCTGTGTCCGACCCACAGCTTATCTATGACTGTTCCGTCATAGATATTCATGACTTCAAGGAAAAGGAGTGCCTGCAAATAGGCATCTTTAAAGTTGCCTGCTCTGTTCCATACCCCGATGATCAATACAAGTGTTACTGTCATAACGAGATAAAATGCGGTCATGAATCTGCTTTTCTTGTTTTTCACCGTTTCTCTGTCGGTAATGCCACGTTCAAAAGCACTCTCCTGATAGTGCTTTGGATAGAAATACAGTGCATTCACTGCTCCGCCTGATACTGATATACGAACCATTATAGTAAATATCAGGCAGTAGATGACAAGCTGTAAGATCATCAACATTCAAACACTGCTTTCCTCAGACTTGTCGTTTATCAGAGAACGGATAAACGATGTGTAATCCTCGTTCTCCTTTGCAATGTATTCCCAATGTTCAAAGCCCTCACGGACGATGATGTGTGCGTGAGGATAGAGCTTTTCCGCAAGAGGCTTGGAGGTCTTTGTGTAAAGTTCCTTTTCGCCCCAGTCGAACCACAATCTCTTTTGCATATTCTCCGACAGCTCAGGCGTATTGCCCACAACACAGGCATTGCCGATGCCCTTTATGCTTGCCTTGTCAAACCCGAGAAACGTATCCGCCATATGCTCGGCAATATCACGTCCGTAACGCCCGACAAAGTCCGATATGCCCTTTTCTCTGTTCTTAGCGATCATGTTTTTCTGCCATTGTAAAATAGGCGGGAAGGTATTTCTCATTACAAAATTTAACCTTGCGACAGGCGCACCGTCAAGATAGACCGTCCCTATGTTCAGATCATCATATTTAAGCAGGTGAAGAGCAACAGCCGCCCCAAGTGATGCACCGTAGAGCAGGCTGACATTTGTCATATCATTCTCTGCGAGATATTTGTGCAGAGCCGCCGCCTCGGTAATCGAGGAACGGAATGCTCTTTTTTCGCTTGCATGACCGCCCATATCGGGAGAAAGCACAAAGCATTTTCCAAGCTTGCTTCCCAATATCTCATACAGTTTCTCTCCCGTAATGCCCATCGGGTGGAGTATTATCACCAATGGGTCATTCTTGTTTCCGTGTTTGTGTATATACATTTTTTACCTCCTGTTTTCGCTGTTTTGATTTTAAAATTTCATCTGCGATTTTCAGCCTATAAGTGTGCATATCCATGCCAAAAGAGCAGATACCGGAAATGCACCGATGATATGTGAAAGATGTGTTTTCCAATTATAGCCGAACAAATGCCTGCCATAGACGTTTGTGATCTCGGGGTAATAATGCGGAAAGAATCCGAACCCCTTATTGCATAGCAGCACCCAGTCAAAGAATCCTATATCAAAAACTTTGAGCAGAAATATCATGATAATGAACCTCAGAAAAAACTGTCCGAAAGAAAATTCGTTTTGCAGACCGTTCCATGCACCAATGAAAACAGGGGCAATGAGCAGAATAATTGAAAATACTGCCATGCACCAACCGACTATGTGCTGACCTCTGAACCTTTCGGGTTTTGTTTCGGGCACGACCGCCTGTGCTTCTTTCGGAGCAGAAGAAAAGAAACGTTTATCCTGAATAAATCCTACTCCACTCCACAGCATGAGAAAAAGTCCTGCCATCATCATAAGTGAAAGTAATAGTGTTACAGCCATATTTGTTGCTCCTTTCCACGAGTTAGCAAAAACTAACCATATTATATTATACACCCCGTTATTCAAAAAGTCAATAGCTTTGGAGCATAACATACAAGTCTTGAACGTTATTTTTGTGCAATAAGTAGAAGTTTCTCTTTTAAGACATACTTTATGCCAAAAATCAGGTTGACAAATCCAAAATCCTCGGATTATTTATAGGAGAAGATTTTTCGGGAACTATTACAGCAAAATATCGACAAGAGTTACCGAAGTTCTCAGGAAAATAAGACAAAAGAGAAACCGCCCGAAAAAGGCGGTTTGAAAAGTAGCAAGCACGGCGGTCTTCATTTTTCTTCCTGTTTTGCTTCGACAGTTGCTCGTTCAGCACTTGATAAAGAATCAACATCAATGTCTGCGTATGCTTTGATCACTGAAATATTAGGTGCAATTATTTCAAAAATAATGATCCAACAGATACTCTTCATCAAAAAACTTTTAAATTTACTTTTCATTCATCGCAACTCCTTATAAACCTGCCAATAACTCAATATTTCTTTTCCTGTTTTCTTCCATCTTGTTCATCAACTCACTATACTGTTTTGAATCATTTTTTATATTATCTAAATACTCAATAAATTGATCTAAAGCAACTCGCATTCTCTTTTTTACATCATCAAACGATTCCCCGGGATTTTGGATTTTGACCAAACCTTTTTCAAAATTGATCTTTTCAATTTCAACTTCCCTTTGAAATCTTTTTTCAAGTATTGATCTGTAGTCACCTGCTATGAGAAACCAATCTTTATATAGACGCTTAAATCCAAAATCACAATTATAATTTATCGCATCTTCAAAAGAATTGATCTTATCAAAATAAGGAACAAAATATGTTTTTGAAAGATCAAATGTATACATCATTGAAGCCAGAAGAGATTCTTCACTTTCTTTAAGATATGAGAAATTCCATATTTTTAAGCGATAATTGAGATCTATATTGTTCTTGTTTGTATACTTATATATATCTACAAAAGAATCTCCACCACAAAACGGATTATCGTCATAAACAGTAGCCACTCTGAATCTGACCTCAAACTGCTGCAAGAGCTTTTCATCAAAACTAAACTTGAGATGAAACTGCTGCAAAAACTGCTGAATATCCTTATCAATAATCGGATTTGGTGCAGCCATAAATTTGTTCATATCGTGAGTCTGAATATATGAAGGATCAATAGGCGGTCTGACCTCAATATCTTTGAATTTGTAGCATGACAGTGTAAGCACAACTTCGTTGTCGATAAGCTTGACATATGTGTTATTGCCTTTCATTTTCTTAAAACCCAGCGACTCAAAATACTCTCCGTAAACTTTAACAAAAGCACTGTTGAATGTCAGCTTCTTTTCCTTAGCCTTCTTAAAGTACAACATTTCCGCACTTTCGGGCAGTTCTTCACCGTCTGTCAGAATATTCTCACCAAGTCCGACAAGCTGTCCGAAGTCTGCAAGAATATCCTCTGCAAATGTGCAGTCAGAAGACTGTATCTCCTTGACCTTTGACCAGCTGTTCTCGCCGAGAACACTCTCCCATGCGTCAGGGTTCGGTTCGGGATACTCGTCGGAATATGATTCTCCGAGCATGAGCGTATCCTCTGCACCGTCTTTACTGTGAAGCTTGATCTCCGCAAAATCGCTGTCCACCAGTTCCACCGAAAGCACCTGCATACTCAGCGACTTTGCAAGTTCGGCGGCGTTTATGTCCTCTCCCGTGACTGTGACCCATTTTCTGTCCTTCGTGAACACAAGAGAATAAGACACCGCCGCATCGTCCTCGGTCGCCTTTGTGTAGCCTTTTGACTTCATCATGTCGGTGAATGCTTTTTTGAACTGCGCTTTTGTTAAGCGGTCAGCGTTTAAGATGTGGTTGTTTGTAAGTGAACGTCCCATTTCTTTTCCTCCGTTTTAATATTTCATATTTTGCAATAAAGCAACAAATAGTTTAAAGCATAAAAGTATTATAACATATCTAATTTCAAGATGCAAGATGTCAGATCGACATTTTTAATTGTGATTATCCCCCTGACACACCACATTTTTGCAAGCAAACAGGGCAGATGT
>CAMVRM010000063.1 GCA_947169885.1 uncultured Ruminococcus sp. | reverse complement strand
AAGTAGGGTTCACATCAAACTACCCCTAAGAGAAACAGCATGAAAAGCCTACGCCAAACAAAAAAGTAGGGTTTCACATCAAACTACCCAAAAGCTAACCAAATGAACAGCTTACGCCACACAAAAAAAGTGGGGTCAACATCAAACTATAAATGAGCATATTTGACAATTTGCACAAAAGTGAACCTTTGGACTGCTTTTGATATGCCGCTTCATATGTTAGCTGTTCATAAGTATTCTCTCGGACTATTTTGGATATGCCGCTTCATTTGTATATTTTAACAAAACCGCTCATTTATAGTATATAATATAAGGGTGACTGACAAAAATGGCGTGTAGGCGTGTAAACTGCGTAATATCGTTGTTTTGGGCGTGCAACTGTGGCGTGTTGTGGATTGTACAGCGTGTGTGCTACACGCCTTAATAACCACTCGACTTAAACTTTAATGCGATACCCTTGAATCCACGCACATTTCTTGTGAAGACAGGTTCTGAATAAAAAGAACCACACAAAGATACTGCAAGGATACACAAAGGATACATCTTCCCGTTATAATTATACTTGTAAGAAGCCGATACGAAAGAAACGTTAAGGCAAAAAACAAATATACTTACAGGAGGATAACATCATGAAAGTAACAAGAATAATCACAGGTATCGCAGCACTTATACTGACTATCGCAGCAGGCAGCTGCGGCAAGGCTTCGGTCGTTAATGATGAAGCTAAGATCGCCGAGAACACAAAGGTCAACACTGCGCAGGAAACTGACCCCTATGCGGAAGTAAAGAACATCATCTACAAACAGCTCGCAGCCGCTCAGGACGGCGACAAGGACGCTTTCACAAAGGCTATGGACAAAGAACTGCTCTGCGAGGCGATAAACAGCTTCTACGGAAGTGAAGTCACCGATGAGGTATGGGACGATCTGTTCAGCGAGTCATGGGGGCCTGTGTCTGACGAGATGAAGTATTTCGAGGGTGAAGTTACTATCGAGGACTTCGTTATCGAGGAAGACCTGACCGAGAAATTCGACAACGGCAGTGTTATTTCTTTCGGGTTCGTGATAAAGAACGATACTCATGCGGCTAAGTTTGTCGGATCGGCTATTGAGTTTGACGGCAAGACCACTGCTTATATCAACCTCGGAAGTCTTGACGACAACATAAGCGATTACAGAACTGCCAACGCCAAGACACTCTGGAACGGCTCGGCTCAAATTTGCTATGAGAATGAGATCCCTGACGGCGAGTACAGCTTTGATATTCTTGCACCTGATGACAGCGTTCTCGAACAGAAACTGAACGAGATGCTGGGCGATGTCATGACGGGCTGGTGCTATGTCAAGGTGACTGACGGTGAGGCTGAACTTGCACGCTGGTATGAGACTGAGGACGGCGAGTTCGGCGAGTACGGCGTAACAGCGGCAGATACAGAAGAATAAAAGGGAGTTCAAAAATGCTCCCTTGACATATACAGAAAGGAAGCGTTTTTGTGAAAAAGAAACTGACATTAGTTATCGCCGCAATACTGCTCATGAGCGGCTGCGGTGCGGACACTTCGGACAGCGGTGATGACACGTTGTCTTCTCAGAAGACGGAACAAAAAACAGAGGTCACGGCAGCCGAGATACTGGACAAGCTCACGGCGAGCGGCAAGGCGGAAAAAATGACAGCCCGTGCAGACTTCGGAAGTGAGGATTTCAATTCCATGTGCGATCTGATGTATGGAGTTACACTTGATTCGCTCACAGACGGCGGAGTTATCTTTGAAGAAACGGGACAGTCTGCCGATGAAGTCTCTCTGCTCAAAGGCGCTGACGAAAGCGTGCTGAAAAGCCGTGCGGAACAGCGTGCGGCAGTATATGACGGCTATGCTCCCGCGGAAGCCGAAAAAGCACGCAATGCGCTCGTTTTTACATATGAGGGATTCTCGGTGCTTGTGATCGCAGACAATGCAGCGGAGATAAAAGATATAATAACAAAAGAATAAGAACAAAAGAATAAGAACAAAAATAAGCCTGCACCGCTTGAAAAAACGATGCAGGCGATTTTATTTCAGTATTATCCGTTTGACTATTGATCGTCAGAAGAATCGGCGAAGTCTTCTTACTATCAGAAAGCCCATTGCTCCGACAAAAATAATAGATACGATAACGATAACTGCGATGCCGCCGGGGGTTATGGTGCGGTTGTCAGTCTCGACGCTCTCGGTGGTCGTGCCGAGGTCGGTCTTTTGCTTTTTGACCTTTATCTCGTCACTGCCGTCACGCTTTTTGGCGTTCACGTTATAGCCGTCAATATTTTTGACATACGGCAGGTCGCCTGCGGAATCGGGAAGCTGGATGGAAATATTATCGAGATACAAAACTGCGCCTTTAACGCTTTTCATAACAGGTATATCGAAGATCACCTGCGATGCACCCAGTTCGGCAGGCAGAGAATAAGTTCCCATAGGGTTGAACTTGTTCACATTGTCATTAAGAACATCATCAAAGGTCAGCGTTGTGAACCTTTCGGAAAGTCTCATGCCCTTATCGTCAGCGCCGTAAACATATACCGAACTGTTCATGAGTGCGGCTTTTGCGTTGTCGGTGAACCTGTAAGCAAAGCTTATGAAACAGCCGTCAAAGTTCGGAAGTCCGAAATCCTCAGCTTTGAGCGAGATGCCGACTATCGAGTATTTGTCAACTTCTTCCTGTTCGGGTGCATCGGGATAAACGGCGCTGTTGTCCGAGTCTTTAACTGCGCCTGACAGCGGAAAATAGCCCTCAACAGCCGCTGATGCGGATATGCAGAGCGATTTTCCCTGATAGGCAACATCTTTTTCCTGTGAAAACTCAATGCCTGCTTTCTTTGCATCACGGGTCAGGTGGATATAATCCTCAAAGCCCTTTGCATCGAACGAAAGTGCAGGTTCTTCGATGTCGGTAAGTTTTTCCTCGTCATAGCCCTTTGCGACTTTGATCTCTTTTTCTTCTGTTTCTGCTTCATCGGCAAAAGCCGCAGCGCTCATTCCCAGTGCCAAAGTGCAGGCTGTCATGACCGATACGATCCTTCTTAATAACATATGATCCCTCGTCTGTATTGTCCCTGTCCCGATCTCCAAAAAAACAGCTTTTACAGCATAAAGTTCTTTTTGAAGTTTTCGAGATCCTTGTCCCTTCGGTATACTGTCATTGCGTAGTATACCTTTTTGTTCTCATAACCTGACGAGCGCACTCTCGGGTTAAATTCCCACAGCGCCCATTTCACATCTTCCTTCGGTTTTCCGAAGTGATCTATATACCATAGCGTGTAATCCGAGAAATACGGCTCAACATATTCCTCATAGCAGTCCTTGTCGCACATGATGACACAGCGCCTGCCGTATTCCTCCTCGATGCGCTGCAAAAACGCTTCAAGTTCGTCACGGACTTTTTCACGGTCTTTCATTTTCAGCTTGTATATGCCGTATCTTGTCAGCTTTACCATTGGGCGGAGTTTTCCGTCAAGGTCGCCTAAGCTGTCGATAAAGTTGTTCGCCTGTTTTCGTCCGTCCCTTGAAAAATCAAATTCGTGGTAATACCCTGCAAGAAGCTTTGTTTTGTTAACGCCTTTTCTGTTATTTTCGTACTGAACATCAACGTCCTGAGTGCTTTTGGTCGCTCTTATATACACAAAGCTTATAGTCTGAGTACTCATTATCTCCCAGTCCACTTCGCCCAAGTCGGCATCTATGACCGCACCTCTTACGGGATAGTCACGCTTTCTCGGCTCGTTGAACCATATCTGTCCTCTGTAATAGAGAAATGCGATATTTATGAGTATCACCAAAATAAAGAACAGCAATGCCCCGATATAGAGCTTTTTGAGCCACGGTTTTCGCTTCCATATCGAGGGCTTTGCGGCGAACACCCCCGTCATCACACTTGCAGGAGCGCTTCTTTTTTCAGACGGTCTACTGCGCTGAGATATGGGGCGCTTTCGGCGTTTACGCCCTTGCACAGCGCCTGTGGGTGCGGTTCTCGGCAGTCTTACGGTCTGAGGTTCTTCGTGCCGTTCTTCGGGGGGAGTATAGGGGATATACTGTCCCGTCTGCGGGTCAAAGACATATCTGACACCGCTTTTTTCATTTTCATTCCTTTTTCTTTTTCCTTTTTCTATCATTTCCTTGTCTCTCCGATGATGCCTGACAGCCTATCGGACTAAGGGCGGCTGAGTCCCGTCGCCCCATTCCTCGGAATGTTCGATAAGGTCAGCAAAGTTATAGCTTTCAAGCTGTTCTCTCACCGACTTTGTTATCTCACCGAAGGCTCGCTGATAACAGCATATCCCGTCAGCTGCTCTTCCGCAGTCGCAGTCTGGTGAAAGACATCTTGAAAAATAATATGTTCCTTCAATAGCTTCTATGACCATTCGGAGAGTTATTTCCGAAGGTTCTTTATTCAGCTGATAGCCGCCCTGACTGCCCTTGTATGACCTTACAAGTTCGGCGGCAACAAGCTTACGCAGTATTTTCAGTGCAAAGCGAAGTGTTACGCAAGTGCGCTCTGAAATTTCGCCTGCATCAACTCTGCCTCTGTCAAGGCTAAGCGCCGACACTATCCTGACTGCATAATCGGCTTCAAGAGTGATATACATATGAATGGTTCCTTTCGATCAGATGAGATAATCCTTGACCTTGCTCGATCTGTTGGGGTGGCGCAGTTTTCTCAGTGCCTTTGCTTCTATCTGTCTTATTCTTTCACGAGTTACCTTAAACTGCTGACCCACTTCTTCAAGAGTGCGTGACCTGCCGTCGATAAGTCCGAAACGCAGTCTCAGCACCATTTCCTCACGCTCGGTAAGGGTTGAAAGCACCTGATTTATCTGCTGTTTCAGTGCCGCCTGAGATGCGGCTTCCTGCGGTGCAAGAGCATCCTCATCGGGGATAAAGTCACCCAAGTGGCTGTCCTCCTCCTCACCGATAGGCGTTTCGAGCGAAACAGGGTCCTGAGATATGCGCATTATCTCACGCACACGCTCAACGGGCATATCAAGATATGCGGCTATCTCCTCGGGCGATGGGTCATGACCGTTCTGGTGAAGAAGCTGACTTGAAGCTTTCTTGACCTTTGTGATAGTCTCTACCATGTGGACAGGGATACGGATAGTCCTTGCCTGATCTGCTATCGCTCTGGTTATAGCCTGACGTATCCACCATGTTGCATAGGTCGAGAACTTAAAGCCCTTTGTGTAGTCATACTTCTCAACAGCTTTGAGCAGACCCAGGTTGCCCTCTTGTATAAGGTCAAGGAAACTCATTCCTCTGCCCACATACTTCTTAGCTATCGACACAACAAGTCTGAGGTTTGCTTCCGAAAGGCGGTTTCTTGCCTTTGCCGCCTCTGCCTCGTTGCCGCCCGACATCTTCTCGGAGATCTGGATCTCCTCCTCAGCTGTCAGAAGCGGAACTCTGCCTATCTCTTTAAGGTATATCTTAACAGGGTCGTCTATCGAGATGCCCTCGGTAGAAAGTCCGATGTCGATGTCCTCGGGAGAAATATCGTCCTCGGGGTTAAGAAGCATCAGCTGGTCGTCATCGGGCATGATGTCGTCGATTATCTCGATGTGGAACTGTTCACACTTGTCATAGAAATCATCTATCTGGTCAACAGCATAATCCATTTTTTCAAGAGCATCGTTTATCTCCCTTGTAGTGAGTTTGCCCTTTGCCTTGCCCTGTTCGAGCAGATTTTCCATAATGTTTTTCTTGTCCATGAATTATCTCTCCTTTTATAACTTCTCCTGAATTTTACTGTCCCTGAATTTTTATTGTCCGAAAAGCTTTCTCATATCTTCGTCCGAATAAGCCGATGCAGGCTTTTTCTCCTTTATCGACAAAAGCTTTTCAACGCTGTCATTTGCGACTTCAAATGAAACGCCCTCATCACGGACTTTTTCGGTTATGGTGAGTATCTTGCCTATCTCCTCGGGGGAAAAAACTTCATTCATCGCCGAGATAGACCAGTCGCCGTCCGCCCGCATACGCTCTGTCACGAAAGTGTAGACACGTCTGTTGAAATCGGTCACGAACTTTTCGGGCGGCAAGCCGTCAAGCTGTTTTATGTAGTCGGGGTTGCTGTAAAGATAGGCGATGATGAATTCCTCAGCCGTTGCCGCTCCGTGGTGAGCGTACTTCTCCTTGTTGACATTATCACGCCAGAAATCGTTGCGAAGCTGTGACTGCTGTTCCTTTTTCTGAAAGACACGCCTGCGCTTTGAAAGCTCCTGCGCCACCTCACGGCTGACCGTTTCAGGCTCAACTTTCAGTTCCTCGGCAAGTTCCTTTATGCGCCGCTCACGCTCGATAGGCGATCTGAGGTCGGCGATTATCCTTACTGCGTTGTCCTTATATTCCAGCCAGCCCGATTCAGAACCCAAGTCCTGCGCCGCCTTAGCCTTGCCCATTCTGAACGCCGCCGCTCCCTCTGCGTTATCTATAAGCAGTCTGAAAGCCGCCGTCCCGAACTTCCTGACATATTCATCGGGATCCTTAGCACCTTTCATTCTGATGACCGAGGCTTTAAGCCCTGCCTGTTCAAGAATGCCTATCGCCTTGTCAGCCGCCTTTTGTCCTGCTTCGTCCGAATCGTAGCAGATAACAACTTCTTTGACATAAGTCTGCATAAGCTTTGCCTGCTCGGGTGTGAGAGCCGTTCCGCAGCTTGCCACGGCGTTGTGAAAGCCTGCCTGATAGAGCGAGATAACGTCAAGATTGCCCTCACACAGCAAGAGCCTGTGTTCCTTGACGGCGCTGTTCTTGCCGAAATTGAGCGAGAACAGAAATCTCTTTTTGTTGTAAACGGGGCTGTCGGCAGAGTTGACATACTTGCGTTCATCGTTCGAGAGCGTTCTGCCGCCGAAGCCCAGAATATTCCCCGTCAGGTCGATAAAGGGGAACATCGCCCTGTCAACGAAAAAGTCAAAAGTTCGTTTGGTATCGTTTTTCGAGCGTGAGATGAGCCTTGCCGCAACAAGTTCCTCCTCGTTAAAGCCCAGCCCCATCATATGATTTTTGAGTGCCGTCCAGCTGTTGGGCGCAAAACCCATGCCGAACTTGTTTATCGTCTCGGGGGTAAGACCTCTTGTTTCCATAAGGTATCTTCTGCACCGCAGACCGTCAGGCGAGCGCATCTGTGCATAGAAGAACTTTGCCGCCTCGTGGTTCATCTCGTAAATGCGTTTTTTCTGTTCAACTTTAAGCCTGTGTTCCTTATTATTAAAGCTGTCATCAACGGGCATATCAAGGTTTGCACGTTCGGCGAGCATCTTCACGGCTTCGTAGTAAGGCAGATTGTCATACATCATGACAAAAGTTATCACATCGCCGCCTGCTCCGCACCCGAAACACTTGAAGAACCCTCTGTCGGGGTGGACATACATCGATGGGTTATTATCGGGGTGGAACGGACAAACACACTTATAGTCATTTCCTGCCCTGACAAGGCTGACCCTTTCGCCCACAACATCGGCGATCGGATTCCCCTCTTTCAGCCTCTCAATAAAATCACTCGGAAAAGCCAACTTAACACCACTTTCTTTATTAGATAAAAGATAAGAGATAATGTGTCCGCTTTGCGGTATGCTTTCTTTTTGAATGTTTACAGTTATCTTTTAAAATAACATCGCCGCAGGCGATACCGCATTTCTTATTTCTTCATTCTTATTTCTTATTTAATTTATCGCAGGTTCCATGCGGCAGGAACGTAGATGTCAACGTATCTGTCGATAGCGTATTTGTCGCTCATGCCTGCTATGTAGTCGCAGACCGCTGTTTCTCTGCCGTATTCTTCCGCAAAAGTCTGATACATTTCGGGCATTCTTGCAGGGTCGGCAAAATAATAGCTGTAAAGCCCCTCGATTATGCCGAGAATTTTTGCTTCCTCAGCCTTGCAGGTGGGGTTGCGGTAAACATTCTCGAACATGAACGCCCTCAGTTCGTTATATGCCTTGTCTATCTCGGGCGAAAGTTCCATTCTTTCAACGCCGTTGTTCACAAGGTCGGTAACAAGGGTCGTTATGCGCTCCGACTTTGAGTGACCCAGAACGCTCGTTATGCTGTCGGGGATAGCGCTCTCGCTGAGTATACCTGCACGTATCGCATCGTCAATATCATGGTTGAGATAAGCGATAACATCGGCATAGCGCACGGTATAGCCCTCTTTTGTCTCAGCGATCATGTTGGTGTGGCGCAGGATGCCGTCACGGACTTCGTAAGTAAGGTTAAGTCCCCTGCCCTCGTTCTCGATAAGGCTGACGACACGAACGCCCTGTTCGTAATGCTTGAAACCTCCCGGTTTCAGCTTGTCCAGCGCTCTTTCGCCTGCGTGACCGAACGGAGTATGTCCCAGATCGTGACCCATAGCGATAGCTTCTGTCAGGTCTTCGTTCAGGCGCAAAGCCCGTGCGATAGTTCGGGCTATCTGTCCGACTTCGAGGGTGTGAGTCAAACGTGTTCGGTAGTGGTCGCCCTCGGGTGACAGGAACACCTGAGTTTTAAGTTTGAGCCTTCTGAAAGAGTTGCAGTGGATTATCTTATCCCTGTCACGCTGGAACTCTGTACGCAGGTCGCAAAGCTTTGTCGGGCGTTCTCTGCCCTTAGTCTCGGATGACAGACAGGCATATTCGCAGAGCATCTGTCTTTCAAACTGTTCATAGCTCTCTCTTGGAAGCAACTCAGACACACTCCCCTCTCAAAAAGATCCTCTATATAATTATACGATTTTCGAGCCGTTTTTCCCTTTTTTTATTTTTGCTCTAAGTAAATTTTTGTAGCTTTGAACAAAAACAGCGGCAATAATTCTACATTTTTAACAACCATTTTTATCAGATAAGTCCGCAAAGCGGACACATTATTTCTTACTATAAATGAGCAGATTTGACAATTTGCACAAAAGTTAATCTTCGGACTGCTTTTGATGTGCCGCTTCATTTGTTAGCTGTTCAAAAGTATTTCCTCGGACTGCTTTTGATATGCCGCTTCATGTGTCGCTCGTTCGCCGCTGGGCTCACATTGCACAAAGGTAGGCAAGCCGCTCGTAAGGGATAGTTGTGGTCGGTTTATTTGTTGCGAGCGGCTTGATCTTGAATGGAGCTCTGCTCCAAACCTCGCCGGTCTAGCGCAACCGGAGTGCGCTAAGTCGCTTACGCGCGATTCCGCTTCATTTATAGTTCTATCTCTTATCTTTTAAAATAACATCGCCGCAGGCGATACCGCATTTCTTATTTCTTCATTCTTATTTCTTATTTCTTCATTCTTATTTCTTATTTCTTCATTCTTATTTCTTATTTAATTACAGCATCGGTTCAATGGTTTTGAGAAGTGCTGCGCCCAGTCTGCGTCTAAGGGGACGTTTTTTCAGGTCGTCAGGCGTTAGTTCGTGACAGTGCGAAGCGAACATATCGAGAAAGTCGGCTTTGATGTCAGCTATCGCAGGCACGTTGTATAAAAAGCAAGCGTTCTCAAAGTGCAGGTAAAGACTGCGGTAATCAAGGTTTATCGTGCCGACTACTGCTTTTTTATCGTCAGAAACGAACATCTTTGCATGGTTGAAGCCGTTGTATTCGTAAAGCCTTACTCCCGATGCAACAAGCTCGTCAAAGAAATATTCGCCCAGCAGTTTGACATACCACTTGTCGGGTATCCCCGGAACGATTATGCGAACGTCAACTCCACGCTTTGCCGCAAACTGCAATGCACTCAGCAGCTCTTCGCTCAGGATAAGATATGGCGTTGAAATGTAGCAATACTCAACAGCCGTGTTCAAAATGTTCAGGTAGGTAAGCTCGCCCACGTCCTCATCGTCAAGCGGTGAATCGCTGTATGCAAGAACAAATCCCTCGGAATCATACTCGGTCAGCCTGTGCGCCGAGGGACGGTAGCTGTCATAACCGCCTGTTGTTCCGCTGTCATGCTTGTCCATAACTTCCCACATTTGCAGGAACATCATAGTCAGATTCCACACAGCTTCGCCCTTTATCATGACTGCCGTATCTTTCCAGTAACCGAAACGTTCAATGCGGTTTACATATTCGTCCGCAAAATTGTCACCGCCCGTGAATCCCGTGTGACCGTCAATAACAACTATCTTTCGGTGGTCACGGTTGTTCTGTATCGAGGACAGAAGCGCTACGAACGGCTGGAAAACTCTTGTCTGTATGCCCCACGAACACAGCTTTTTGTGATAATTGAACGGCAAAAGGCTCTGCGATGCAAGCCCGTCATAGATAAAGCGGACATCAACGCCCTCCGAGACTTTCTGTCTGAGTATTTCAAGCAGTTCGTCCCACAGACTGCCCTGATCGACTATGAACATCTCGATAAAGATATAGTGCTTTGCTTTCATGAGTTCGGCTTTAAGCACCTCGAACTTTTCCTCGCCCGAGCGGAAATATGTCACCTGTGAGCGCTGATGAACGGGATAGCCTGCGTAGTCTTTCATATAGCACGCATAGCGGTAAGTCTGTTCGTCAGCTTCTCTCAGCGCTGTGAGCGACTGTTCGTCCTGTGCTAAATACTGCTTTGTTTCAAGGCATTTGTCGGCATAGCGTTTTCTGACTATCCTTGCGGAGTGCTGGTTCGACAGGTAGAAATATATCCCTATCATAAACATCGGGAATATGACCATCGGCACGAGCCAGCCCAGTTTTATCTCCGCTTTGCTGTGAGTATTCAGGATATAGACTGCCGTTATAGCCGCCAGCATCTGGAATATGATGACCGCCCTTGTTGAATACTGCGACAACCCCACAAAAAAGAACCCCAGCAAAAGTATCTGAACGATAAGTGCAAGTATGACCACCGTCCGCTGAGTTGCAACATAAACAACGGCAGTTTTAAGCGCACGTATTATTTTTCCTTTTTTCTTCTTTTCCATTTCTTTACTTCCAAAATTTGTTTTTTAAATTAAGAGATAAGTTTATTTAAGGCAAACGGACGGGCAATGCCCGCCCCTACATACATCACGTTTGTAAACAAACGAACAGTTAACGCTTTTATCTCTTATCTTAATCAGATGAACATTCCCAGCAGTTTCTGCTCGAATATTTTTTTGTCGATCTCCTTTTCGTCAACGGTCATGCTCTTGACTTTTATCCGCACCCCTGCCGAGAAAACTATCTTGTAATCCTCGCTGTGATTGCTTTTGCCCTTGTATGTGCAGGTGATGTTGAACGGGTTGACGCTCCAGCTGCCGTCATCGAAATATTCATCGAACGCCTGACCGTAGCTTGTGTATGTAAGCTTCATGTGCGTCTTGAACGGATAGACCGCCGACTTGACACGATAGACCTGAACGATATACGTTGCGGTGTATATCCCGACAAGCACCACCAGCACTGTCAGCACACGGTATACTATCCGCATGACGTGCGGAGGAAGTATCTGACGTTTCGCACGAACGGGCGCTTGGGGCGTTGGGTGTGTCTGTTGTGTACGGTGCGGTCTGTGGGCTGATGTCTGCTGAGGTCTTGTGTCTGCCGTGCGGCTGACAGGCGCAGACGGTCTTTGAGGCCGCTGAGGAGCGCTTCTCCGTGACTGCTGTCTTACCAGCTTTCCGCAGTAAGGACACAGCTTCATATCCGCTCTCAGTGCCTTTCCGCAGTTAGTACAAAATACTTGCATTTCTTCTTCACTTTTCCTTTTTCTATATATGAGCAGATTTGACAATTTGCACGAAAGTGAACCTTTGGACTATTTTTGATATGCCGCTTCATGTGTTGGCTGTTCAAAAGTATTGTCTCGGACTATTTTTGATGTGCCGCTTCATTTGCCGCCCGTTCGCCGCTGGGCTCACATCGCACAAAGGTAGGCAAGCCGCTCGTAAGGGATAGTTGTAGTCGGTTTATTTGTTGCGAGCGGCTTGATCTTGAATGGAGCTCTGCTCCAAACCTCGCCGGTCTAGCGCAACCGGAGTGCGCTAAGTCGCTTACGCGCGATTCCGCTTCATTTCTTTATCAGAGCATTCTTATGACAGCAACGGCTTTTCCGACTGCTCTTTCACCGTCAAAAAGCTTGACCTGCGCCCTGCCGTCACTGCCGAAACAGACACACACGTCCCCCTCGGAACATTTTGCGCCTTCCTCCGCAATTATAAGGTCGCCGTTCAACAGCGCTTTTTCGGGAATGTCGCTGTCGGCTGTCACCGCAAACAGCTCGCCCGGATGATCGGCGCTCGGCACAAAGTCGATATATCTTTCTACCTGTTCAGCCGCAAGCAGGGGCATCGACTTGTCTATCTGCCCGAGAACGGGGACTTTTTCCGAGTCGCCGCCTGCAAGCCTGAGCGCACGGTTCAGGTTGCTCACCTTTTCAAGATAACCTTTTTCGGTCAGCATATTTATCATTCTGTGTGCGGTGGAAGTTGAGCGGAAACCGCAGTGATCGCATATCTCCCTCACCGATGGCGGATAGCCCTTTCTGATACCGCTTCGGATAAATTCATATGTCTTTCTTTCGTTTTCGGTAAGCTTCTTTTTCATTATTTCTTCCTTAACCCCCAAGCTTTTTAATGAGCATCTTTGCCGCCTTGTAAACATCTCCGCAGCCCATAGTTATCACCATGTCGCCTGCTTCTGCGTGTTCTGCGATATAGTCAACACACTGCGAAAAGTTGAACTCTTTCTGTTCTGCGGTCTGTCTGTCAACAAGTTCGTGGTCTGTCCTGAACCATATGCAGTCGGGTATCTTCTCGGCGAGCATATCTGTGTAAACGCCGTTATCGTTCTTCTCACGGCTTCCCATTATGTCAGTCAGCACAACTTTATCGGCTATCTGCAAAGCTTCGGCAAAATCGTCCGCAAGCATCTGAGTGCGTGAATAGGTGAACGGCTGGAACACCGCCCACACCTTATTGAACGGCAGAGTTTTAGCCGCTCTGAGCGTCATAGCGATCTCCGCAGGGTGATGAGCGTAATCGTCCACAACAGTAATGCCCTTTACTTCGTCAAGCTTCTGGAAACGGCGCACCGCACCTCCGAACTTTGCAAGTCCGCCCTTTATCGCTTCATAAGAAATGCCTGCATTTCTTGCGGCGGCGGCGGCGGCGGCGGCATTCAGGACGTTGTGCTTTCCGGGAACGTTTATCTCGAACTCGCCCATATCTTCGCCGTGGTCATAAAGCCTGAAACTTGTGGAAACGCCCTTTGTGCCGATTATCTCGGGGCGGTAGTCGGCATTTTCGCCGAAACCGAAAGTAACAGTCGGCTTTTCGATGCCCGAAACTGCTCTGAGGGTGTTCTCGTCATCGGCGTTTATGATAAGTTCATGAGTTGCCGACTTTGCAAACTTCCTGAAAGAAGCGATGACATTTTCGAGCGTTCCGAAATAATCGAGATGATCTGCGTCAACGTTGAGTATGACCGCAACATCGGGGCTGAGTTTCAGGAAGTGATCCTTGAACTCGCAGGATTCACAGACAAAAGTCTCGCTCTTGCCGTATCTTCCCGAACCGCCGATAGCAGGCAGTTTTCCGCCGATAAAACATGAGATGTCCTCGTTTGCTTCAAGCATTATCTGAGTTATCATTGAAGTGCAGGTAGTCTTGCCGTGAGTGCCCGTCACGCATATTGCATTCGAGAAAATGCGTGTCAGCATACCCAGCATATCCGCACGTTCCTCAACGTCCGCACCGCTTGCCCTTGCCGCAACAAGTTCGGGGTTGTCGTCCAGAACGGCGGCAGTGTAAACTATCAGGTCTGCGCCCTCAACGTTCTCGGCTCTCTGTCCCAGCATTACGGGTATGCCCATTTTGCGGACAGCATCGAGCGTTTCAGTCTCATTGTTGTCAGAACCTGTTATGTTATAACCCTGCGAGTGAAGTATCTGCACTATCGGGAACATTCCCGAACCGCCGATACCTATAAAATGGATATGTTTTTTTTCTCTGAGCTGTTCTATCGTTATCATTTTTCAAATAACTCCCTTTCGATAAGCGTTTATGCCGAACAAACATTCGTTCTATACTATTATAATACACTTTAAGAAAAAAATAAACCCCTTTTACAAAATTTTCAGCAAATTATCAAGATAGGCACTTGATAGGATAAAAGTTAATAGATATTTTGTGCGTTTGCGGCAGATAAACAAACGGACGGGCAATGCCCGTCCCTGCAAAGATCAACTCTTATTTCTTATTCAGAACCTGTCTTCACAAGAAATGTGCGTGTCTTGCGGCGTTAAAGTTTAAGTCGAGTGGTTATCAAGGCGTGTAAACTACACGCCATACAAGCCGATACACGCCATAGATACACGCCTAAAACAACGATATTACGCAGTTTACACGCCTACACGCCATTTTTGTCAGTCGCCCTATATTATGTACTATAAATGAGCGGTTTTGTTAAAATATACAAATGAAACGGCACATCAAAAGCAGTCCAAAGGTTCACTTTTGTGCAAATTGTCAAATCTGCTCATTTATAGTTGGTTTGCTTGAGAGTACGTTTGATTTGAACCCCTGCGTTTTTGGGCGGCGTAGGCTTTTCATGCTGTTTCTCTTAGGGGTAGTTTGATATGAACCCTACTTTTTGGAGGGACACCCCCTCGGGGAAGAAAGAGGAAAGGGGGG
>CAMVRM010000062.1 GCA_947169885.1 uncultured Ruminococcus sp. | reverse complement strand
AAAAATTATACCACATTCTTGTGCGCTTTTCAAGTGTTAGTGGACAGGTCTATTATACTACCGTTGTCAAGTGTGATGTTATTTTATTTGATTGCTATAAAAGTACCCATTGCCACGCTATCCAAAACAAGAGGAGAAGCATCGGGATTTGCCGAACTGATAAGAACACCCGGATTCCTATTTTTAAAGCAACACCTGTACAATCATTGTGCAGGTGTTGCTTTTGCTTAAATCTTATGGAGTAATTATAATTATGCATTCCGGAAAGTTGTCATACATACCAGATAATAAGAGAAATCTTCCTTAGCATAGTCTTTGTCAGTTCCGACAATGTAATAATGATCCCAAGAAGTGTAGGTATAAAGTTTGATCGTGGTCTCTTCACATTTCGGGTCATGGATGTTAATGCCCTTTGTGGTAACTACATGGTCATAAGCATACATGGGGTCATTGTACCAGCTACAGCCTTCATTGTCTCTGCTCTTGTTGCGGGTTCTGTCATCGTTAAAATTCTCCTGTGTGATGGTATATACGTTGCTATTGCTCAAAGAACGCTGATAATAATCACCATCCCATTCAGTGCATTCACAATCATAGACGTTAGGAAGTCTCATGTCATCGATCAGGAAGTCATAAATGGACTTGGTCTGATTGTACTTTGTGCGGAGATGTTCCGCAAGAGCCTTGATTTCGCTGATGGAGAGCGCACTTGCCTTGACATTGCCCTTAATATCCAAAGTTCCCTTGTCATTGTTTCGGTATGCACGCCCGAGGGCACAGCCCATCTCAATTGCTCTGCCTTCTGTGGTAGCATTTTTATTGATAAAATTGGGAACATCATGTCTCTGAAAGGCTTTTGCACCGTTTGCGGCAGAATCCAGAGCGGCGGAGGGGTCGTCATCGTCCATAGCGTGTCTGAATTTGTCGAATTTCTTAAACATTTCGATTTCTTCTTCATCCATTTGCTGTACGTCGTCAATGGTGAATTGGCAAACAGCCTGTGAAGCGGTCTGGCACTCTGCCATTAACAGAACTGCAAATACATACTGTTCTGTCAAAGCTTCTGCTGCCGACATTGCATCCTGATAAGCTTCTCTTGCAAACATACAATTGCGAGCCTTATTCTGGTACAATGTTTCATAGAGATTTGCATAAATGACGCTGTTTCCGTCCATATGCTTTTGAATGTTGAAGATGTGTGTGGTCATAGCGTCGTATCTGCCGGAATCTGTCAGGGCTGCGAGTCTCATAATCTTTTCATGTGTGCTGTATTCCGGATTATCTTCAACCGCCTTTACGTCCTTGACAAACTTTGCTACAACTGGGCTGAGAGCCTTAAATTCACTGCGGAGTTCAGACATGGAGTTTTCATTTTCAACAACATTTTCCATCCATTTGGTGTTAGTTTCAATACTTTGATTCAGTTCTGTAAGCTTGCTGTCGAGGGCATCGAGCTTATTATCCATCTGTTCGAGTTTGTTGCTGATGAGGGTCATCGGGTCAGGTTCTGCGGTTGCTTCCCCGAACAGAGTTTTCAGAGGAGCTACCAGAATTTTTGCTCCCGGGAAAGCATCACCCAGAGTTTCAAGGGCTGCATTCCCCACATCAATACCGACTTTCTCCCCCAAAGATTCCAGAGGATCGGAACTCTGTGAACCGATCATGCGGAAATTATCATCATACACTGCAAATTTACAGTTGAATGGCGAAACACGGGCAACAATGAAATTTTTTGTGTCAATATCTGTTACAATTTGTGTTGCAGCTGCCATTTTGGCTTCCTCTGCCCCAGCCATCATTGGAACGGTAGCAGTAATCATTGTCATAACTGCCAAAATACCTGCGATTGTGCGCTTTACGCTATTGTTTCTGTTCACTTTCATAACTTATTTCTCCTTTGCAAATCAAGTTTGTTGTTTTCAGGTGTTTTTTTCCTGTGACTATATCATAACACACATTTCCATGAAGTACAATATTCAATTCCTGCCCATTCTGTAGCCAAAACGACATTTTCGCCGGCAAACGTAGCCTAATTGACAAGGCTGAATGAAATTGTTGCCTTCTTGCAAAGGCATTAAAAGAGGCTTCTAGCAGATTGCCTAAAATACATTCTGTTCATGAATACATTGTTCAGAAAATACACAAATAAATCCCGACTTGCAGACGGGTCATAGACATGGTATAATGGAAGAAAAATGAAAGGTGATTTTGTCAATAATACTTGACACATTTTTCTCGAACAAATTTCAAGCAGCAAGCTTTAGTGACTCATAGTAGCGCTTTCTCTTGACAGCAGGCGGCAGTCCACCGTTAGCGGTGCATATTCTACGGTTAGCCCAGTAACTCATGAAGTATCTCCAGACCATTGTTTTAAGTTCTTCGATAGTGTAATTCTCCGATTTATCATTGCGGCTATAGAACAGCTCTTCTTTCATCCTCGCCCACATACTCTCGCAGCGTGCGTTGTCATGACATCTTCCGCCTGCGCTGTTCATGCTTTGAATTATCCCATACTTTTGTATTGCTGTCCGATATTCTGTACTTGTATATTGACTGCCTCTGTCCGAATGTATTATGCAGCCCTTGATTTCCGGGTAAGATTTCTTTGCATTTTCAATGGTATGAACGGGATCGTGCAGAATGCGTTTACATTCAGCTTATGCACGGGCTTGATGAGTGCAGTGATGAGGACGAATAATCAAAAAAGGCTTTGCAGAAATGCAGAGCCTTTTGTTATGCCCTCAGACGAACGGAGAAGTTTCCTCAGAGCCGTCTGAGTTTGCGGAGCAGAAAACTACCACCTGAAAAGAAAAGACCGGAGAAATGCTTGTAAGCTAATCTCAGGTCTTCGCTGTTATTCAGTTTCAATAGACTATGGTTTCGATATATTATTTCACCCTATCTTTGAATACCGACTTCATCTTGATGACTTTATCTATTGCTTCATCGATCAAAACCACCCATAGTTTCTATTTTTTTACCGGAAGTTGGATTGGATCTTGTAGGCTTCTTTATAGTCATATTATCATATCCTTATATAATATCAAATGCACATTCGTCCTCTGTATCCGTCAGTTCTGCCCAACGAGCGGAAAGCAGTTTAGCATAGGCAATAGGGTCAAGACCGTATGAACCGATACAGACAGTTGCATTTACCTCTATAAGCAATGTTCTTCCATCTTTTGTGATCCCGAAATCAAGAGCATATCCTTTTGGTGCATCAAGATAATCTGATAATGCTTGTTCAATAACAGATACATCAGGAGTAAACCGCCAGCTGCCGTTATAAATTCTGACATCTGTTATTTTATCATACCGTACAAAGCATCTGTATTCCGAAACAAGATCAATAGGCTCACTGCAATATATTTCAGTATCTTCAAAGCAGTTTCCACAGCCGATAAGGTCTTTTGCAGTATAGATCGTTCTTCCGGCAAAACGTTTACTGCTTACCGGTTTTACAAAAACAGGCCATGATTCAGGATCGTTGTTTATTGTGTTTATGGTTGACTTCCATATTTTTCTGCCAAGATATTTTTTCAATGATTCAGGATAATCTATGTCGGGCATATTCTTACCCAGATCTATCAGACGTTGTTTTACTGTTCCGATCCCGCTTATTATAATATCTTCGAGGTTATGATTTTTAATGAGGTCGTCATAGTTGCTGAAATGAATGATCTCAAATCCCATATTATGAAAGCCGATCTGAGCCGAAAGATTATCGTAATCATCTACATGACCATTTTTATCACAATGAATAAAAACTCTCATAATATCATCCTTTCACACAAAGATTTGCGTGTTATATTTCCATATTATCCGCCCACAGCTCACACTGCTGCATGACCGTAGCAACAGCATCGTCCATACCCTCCGGCGGATAGCGATGACTTTTCAGAAGTTTCTTTATCATCATACGCATTCTGGCTCTTGCACTCTCACGCTTCTGCCAGTCTATCGTGCGATTACGGCGGAGCGTATCGGCAAGTTCTTTTGTGATAGCGATAAGCTCCTCATTCTCATAGAAGTCCTTGATCGCCTGCGGTTTTGTGAGTGCATCGTAGAAAGCAAGCTCATCAGCGGTCAGACCTAGATCTTCGCCTGCTTTTTGGGCTTCTCTGATCTGCTTTGCGAGGTTTAGCATTTCCTGAATGACTTCCTCATTGGTAAGCATACCGTTGAGATAGCGGTTCATAGCACTCTGCATGATCTCGCTGAATTTCTCGGATTTTACAAGGTTCGTCCGCTTGTAGATATGCACCTGTTCAGCGATCAGGCGTTTCAGCAGCTCGACGGCGAGGTTCTTTTCTTTCATCTTAGAGATTTCCTCTAAGAATTTCGGATCAAACAGCGAGAAGTCCTGTTCCTTGTCGGAGAAAAGGTTGATAACACCGTCGCTCTTGATACTCTGTTTCAGCAATTCATTGATTTTAGCATTGATCTCAGGGAGTGAGAGCTTCTTGCCGCCGCCTTGATTTAGAATACGCATCAGCAGAACACGCACCGCTTCAAAGAAAGCCGCTTCTTCACGCTCATCTTCCTCAGCAATAGAGGAACACAGCGAAAGTGCCTGTTTCAGCAGCAGGGCTTCTTTTGTGTAGCTTTCCCTGTCTTTTTCCCGCTTTCTGTCCATGAGGAAGTTGACCGCACCTGTGATCGTGCGTCCTGCCGTCAGCTCATTACCGCCGAAAAATGCAGAATAATCATATTCGTGCAGGAGATCACGGCAGACTTGCAGTTTCTCCTGAAACTTCGGATAGGCGATCTTTGCAATATCAGTATTGCCGTAGTTTTTCTTGTCACGAACGGTATAATCGTTCATAGCCTGCTTCAATGCGCCTGCGATACCGACATAATCAACGACCAGACCGCCCTCTTTGTCACGGAACACTCTGTTGACACGGGCGATAGCCTGCATCAGATTATAGCCCATCATCGGCTTATAGACATACATCGTCGCAAGGGACGGCACATCAAAGCCTGTCAGCCACATATCGACCACGATAGCGATTTTAAGCGGACTGTCATTGTCCTTGAATTTTGTTGCAAGCTCCTCCTTGTGACGCTTGTTGCCGATGATACTGTGCCATTCTTCGGGATCTTTGTTAGAAGCCGTCATGACCACAGCGACCTTTTCTTCCCAGCCCGGACGAATTTCAAGAATGCGCTTGTATGTCTTCATCAGGGCATCACCGCACAAAGCTATTCGCTTAGGTTCTGTTGTATATAGCCTTATTCAAGCAGCTTTTTCAAATCTTTGTTAAGTTTGATATAATCTTCAAAGAAATACTTTCTGAAAGTAGTATTTGTAAAGCCCTTTTGGATCTGAATAAACCGTGTTTTCAAGCAAGCGCTGAATATATCATTAAGAATGCTGTTTACTGAGCCGATACCTGTCTCATGCATTTCTGCACGGTTTATACTTTTCAAGGTGTGGGCAATCGGATTACGAGTTTCCTCTACATCTATCAGGTGGTCAAAAATCTTTTTTAATTCTTCATCTTGAGAAAGAGAAGCGAATACCTTTTTCATGGTAAGTGGATAAACAGTTCTTCCGTCCTGATTTTTGAGCAGACAGAGCGCTTTTTTAGCTAAACTATTACCGGAGTTTGCGGCAGCTCTGACTTTTGTGAGAGACCATTTCAGTCCTCTGTCAGTATTCTCTGCATAATCATTAATATCAAAGCCACAGCAAACTAACAGAGCAGATTTGATCAATTCTCCGGTAAGCGGAGTGATTGCACGCAGAAAATCGGCGATCTCGTTTTTTTCGTTTTTAAGCCAAAGTATCAGCAGATATTCGGCGTAGTTACTATATAGCTCTTTATCATAATCCGCAGCTGCGAATTCCTTGCGTGCAGCATCAAGTTCAAATTTACTGCGAAGATCGGCAGCTTTGAGAAGATGACAGAACCGTCCGTTAATATCCGGCATATCCTTTGTAATAGTATATGCACCCGAATAGTCATATTTATCGATCAGCGCAGAGATCATTCTTTTCTTTGTCTCAGAGAGCAGGTCAAGATTTGTCGAAACACTGCACCTGTTCGGGCTTTCGGGAAGATTGTCCAAATTATCATCAAAGGCGGTATTAATATCGAACGGCTTACGGTTCTGACGGTAGCCGGGACCTGCGACCTGTATCGGAATATAGTTATATTCACGGTAGGCAGCAAGTATCTGTAAGGCACTTTTCATAGCCGGCGTACCGGAGGATACGTTCAGATAAACTTTTGCATCGGGGTGAGCTGCGTGTATGTCGGTAAGCATCGCACCGAAGTCTTTGATAAATCCGTCAAAAACCTGCACATTCTCCAGTTCGGGACGATCAATGATCTCATAGGTGATATCTCTGCCGAGGAGTGCGCCGAGCCTTTCAAGTGAATCTACATAGCGGTTATCAGTGCGGTGGTGTTCGAGTATATCCTTAGACATATACATCACTACATGGTCGATAGGGTAATGGCGGCAGATATGCAGCATAGCGCCGTCAAGGTCGTTGGCGATAGGATCGGTATTCCCGATAGGCGAGAAAAGAATATTCATAGTATTTGACCTCAAATTAAAGTTACAACAAAAAGGCGGAAAAGCTCCGCCTTTTTTCTTTGGTTGGTTTTCTTCCGTCCCCGTGAGGGGTGTGAGTTGCTTTTTGATAATCACCAGCTCAAGGTTGTGGGATACAAGTTTCCGTCCCCGTGAGGGGTGTGAGTTGCTTCTTTTCCTCATATTCCAATAACTGCGTAATAGGTGGTTTCCGTCCCCGTGAGGGGTGTGAGTTGCTTCGTTATTGTGGCGAAATGATATTAGTCGTGCAACCAGTTTCCGTCCCCGTGAGGGGTGTGAGTTGCTTCTTTAATACGTCTGCATACAATAGTCCCAAACAGCATGTTTCCGTCCCCGTGAGGGGTGTGAGTTGCTTCTCTAGAATTAATAGATAAAAAAGCCGAAGCCAAGTTTCCGTCCCCGTGAGGGGTGTGAGTTGCTTCAGCAATACTAAACAACCATATATATTGTATCACAGATACTAATGTGAAAAAAGATGTAAAATATTATCAGAAGATGAAATAATTGTTTGGACATTCACAGATTTGTTAGAATACACAGCGCAAACCTCTCAAAAAAGTGGGCTTTTTATGCAACTGAAAAGATAAGTTCGCACAGAGTCTATGTTTCCTCAAACGCTATTCCGCACAATCCCATATCGTACAGCCTGCCGTCGCAGACCGTGCATTTTCTCATGTGCGGCGAAATATTATAATTCTGCAGATCGCAGTCATGATAATGGTCTTTGAACTTGAAAGCCATTATCTCCTGCACCGTTTCCGCCGCCGTGTTGGGGTTATTAAATATCTGATAAGTCACGGTCTTTGAAGCAAATCCTGTGCCGCCGCCGAGATACAGGATATCTCCGTCAGGTATGCTCGGACTTTTGTTCTCGCTGAAATAATCGAGGAATTCTTCACGCTGATCTTCAAAATACCAATTCAGCGCCGCAAGTATTCGCTCCGTATCGTAGGGGAAAATGCTATCGTCTATCGTTATGCTAAAAACTATCTCCGTACCCGGTTTGATGCACTCACGGTAAACGTTCAGCTTTTTGCGCTCGCCGTCCGGGAACATATCTATCTTTTGACAAAGCGTTATGTGGTCGGTTGGTATCGGCTCACTGTCGGAAATAAACAGACCCTTGAACACGCTGCGCACTGCGTTGTTTTTCTTTATCTTCTGCTCGTATCTCTTACCAAACTTTATCGTGTGGAAAAGTCCTTCTTCGACACCTGATTCAAGACGTTCCATAGTTTTCAGCTTGTCTTTAGTGTTATGCGATCTGCCGAGCTTTTCATCGATCGTGAGACCGGGGTCGTTCAGCAGTTCTGCCGCAAGTATCGCCGTGCGTATTGCACCCTTTACGCTGCTGCCCGGGATATACGGCATTGAATAGGTGTCCTTCAGGCAGGCAGATATGTTCATTTGCTTAGGCTCCATACTGCCGAGCGAGTAAGAATACCTCACCCATGAGAGATATGTGCTTTGCGGTACCTCATTGAGCTTTAAAAACTCCATGAGGTCGAAGCCCGTGCCGTTTATGATGCTTTCTTCGTATTTCTCCGCAAGTCCGAGCTGTATCAGCCCGCAGAACAGCTTGTTTGTGTCGGGAATATAAACGGTATTTTTCAAGCTGTCGATCATGGCTTCGGTCTTGCTGATGGTCTCGCCGCTGCCTATATGCACCGGTGAAAGTGTTTTTAGCTTCATTTTGTAATGCTTTATTGCCATTTCGTCACCTCCTGCCGACCGAGAACCACATAGGTCTTGCGTATCTGTAAACGGGGTGACGACCTTCGCCTGTCGATACATCATAAATATCCCCGTCAAAACGGTTTTTAAATACCGAACCTGCCCTGAAACAGTATAGATCACGCTTTCGCAAAGATGTGTCGCTGTAAGTTTCAGAACCTACGAACCCCGAACGTCTGACTGTTTCAAAGGTCGCTCCCGTCATCGCCGATTCAAGTTCCGACTCTTTTGGCAGACATATCGAAAGGCTCATTGCATCACAACCTGCACCGAGACGCTTTTTAAAAACATCATCGGCGTTTATTCGTTCAAAAGCGAACTTTCCCAGCCCCGACGAACGCTTGCCGCCGATACCCGTAAGTGAAAGAGCAGTCATAATTCTGTCAAGCAGTTCTTTAGCATCGTCGGTGACAGCTGCCACGAAATACAGCCCACAGCCCTCTGTAAAGGTGAACAGCCCTACGCTGTAAGGCTCGTTGTCATGATCCTCGACTATCCGCACCGACTGCCTCAAAGAGCCTTTACCTATCCCGTGCAGCTTTTTCGCAGCCTTGTCAGGGTTGTAATCACCGCAGATATATTCGTCGATATCGTTGACGGGAATATGCGTCAACCCCTTGAACTTCTTTTTAAGTGATGAATCGCCCTTTTTGTCGGTCTGTATCCGCATTATCGGCTTTGGGATAAAGTATGTGTCAAAGCTGTAAGGAAAAAGGTCGCTGAATATAAGCCCGCCGTTTTTCGCAAGTTCAAGCAGCTTTTCGGCTTCTCCCGTTCCGAGTGCCTCAGTAAACAGCGCTGAAAACAGCGTATCGGCAAAGATGCCCGAACTGCTGCCGCTTAACCGCCCATGTCCAAAATGCACCGGCGTTTTGAATGTCAGCCTGTAAAAGTATGTATTCATATATACACGCCCTTTAATGCTTTGTTGAACTCCGTAACGTCCGTTCCTGCAAGTTTTGACTCGGCTTTCAGATCTGCAAATTTCACTCTGCCGTAGCCGCGTGAGCCATGTCCGCCGAGGTAGTCGTATTCAAGCATTTTTATCGCTTCGGTCAGAAGCTTCATATCTTCTTTTGCTTCAGTTTCATTTTCAAGGTTGTACAGTATCTCGAAGTTGAACTCAGCCCCTTTGATGACGCGCTCGATTTGTCTCGGGTTGGCAACTGCTGTCACGCGGTTTATGGTGTTCTCAAACTTCACCTCGGTCGAACTGTCTATATTATAGCTTTTGAGATCCTCCATATTCGAGAGTATCATATCCGAGAATATCAGTCTGCTTGCTTTTATAATCTTCTGTCCCTTATCGACAAAATCTCCGCCGAACATTCTCTTTATGCGAACATCGTCATTGTTAGGGTTGTCGGAACGAGGGCAGTATTTCCTGACCAGCATCGAACGCAGCTTGCCTTTCAAGGTGCTTCCGGGTATTATAGGCAGACCGCTCTTGGCATCTCGTATAACGGGAGAATCGACTGCACCTATCGCCGCAAACTCACCGCCGGTGCCGATGTGCATTCCTGTCACTACCTCTATCTTACCTGTAATAAGTATCTTGTCGTATGCCATTATTTTTCACTCCCCCAATTCGTAAAACTTATGATATGCCACGAGCGCCTCCATGTATCTGCAAACGAGCAGCAGATTGTCGCGGCTTCTGCCTATCTCTTTCAGGTGATCGAGCAAGCCCGATTGATTGACGAATTTCTTCACCTTTTCGTCTCTGCCTGCACTGTAAACAACTCTCACCCTGACGTACTGGATATGTTTCTCAACGTCTTCAGCGATCTCCTTTTCGGGCTTATTCCTTACCATATCATAAAGCTCGTTAAAAAGCGACAATATATTTCTGACCTGATTGGTCGTGACCTCTTTGCTCTTGTTGCGTTTCTTATCGCCGTTTTTCCAGGTCTCGGTGACTATCAGTCCCTGAATGACCTTTTCTGCTTCATCAACATAGGTCTTGCTGTCAAGCATCGTTATCAACTCCTCTGTTCATGTATATATAAATGTATATCGCGGTTACAAGCTGCCGTCTGTCGGTGTCGGACTGTATCCATTTATACATTTTCTGCTCAAAGTCAATATATGCGTCCTTTTCTGCGCCATCTCTGTCAGGACAGTTGCGTGCGAGCAGATAAGCGAACCTTGCGACGTTCAGCTTGCCGTTTTCACCCTTATCGCGGATAAGCTCCAGCATTTTGTAAAGCATAGCCTTACCACGGGTGCTGCTGTTTTCGATGAACGCTTTCAGCGCCGCAAGCTTTTCACCCAGCACCTTTTTCTCGAACTCCTCCCAGCCGTAAGAACCACTTTCATCAAAGAGTGTTACGGCATTTTTACTGCCGTTGTTGTAGCTTTTACTTATGCTTTCAAGGTCGCCCGTCTCGTTCGCCATAGCCGATATAGGATACTTTTCAGAGAAAATGCCTATTCCTGCGGAAATGGTGAGTGTCCCCTGCGTATACCGTTTCAATGCGTTTTTCAGATCGATGGCAAAGCCTATGACATCGTCCCAGCCGCCGACTATAAACAGATCATCACCGCCAGCATAAACGACAGCTGCATTTCTGCGTGTATCTTTCAGGATATTATCAAACAGCTGATATTCGCCGTGCCGCAGTATATAGTTGATGTGATACTTGAAGAACTCCGACAGCTTTCGGGAAAATACCGACGTGCGGGAAATTGTTTCATACTTTCCACCGCCTGTCTTTGAAAAGCCGTTTACGAAGCTCTGTCCGAGGCTGTCCACGTCGGCACGAATAACTGCAAGGCGCTTTATGCCGTTTGAAGCGTTTACAAGTCCCGCAAAGTCGCCCCAACATACATAATTCCCGAGACGTATATTTCTGTAAGGCTTGTCCGCACGGAAAGCTCCGTTTTTCTCATATAGAAGCACCGCAGGGTCGGTTTTGAGCAGGTCTGCGGCTTCCTCCTCGGTGACGGAAATGAGCTTTTTACCGAAAGGAAGCATAAGCCCGTTGCGGGAACTGTCCGCATTCTCGACAGCAAAAAGCGTATCCGGAGCGAGAATACTGCCCGAGAGGCTTTCGAGTGCCGCACAGATCTCGCAGCGGTCGTTATCGTATTTCTTTGCGAAACGGTGACAGATGGTGCATTCACGGCTATGGTCGTTCTGCACGGGAGCGTTGAGCCTTCGTATCTCATCGGCAGAATAACGTGAAAGCTTGTTTGCACCGATCATCTCGCTGACTTCCGCAAATATCCGCCTGTAAGACCCGTTGGGAACATTGCAAAGATCGTCCACCGAGCATACTGCATACCCAGCCGCCGCATAAAGCGAGCTGCCGAACGTTTCCATAAGTCCACGGTTAAGCTCGGAAAGCATTTCGGAAGCGGCAGAAAGCGTTTCCTTGGTGTTCGGCAGGATAAAGTAAGCATGACCACCGCCCGAATACAGCACGTTGACCCTGCACAGCCCAAGCCTTTCGAGCAGAAGGTCGATATAAAACTCGAAAAGCATTTCCAGATAAAAAGAACGGGCGCGAAGCCCTTTGAGCGCACCCTTACTGCTGATATCATATATAAAGCTCTGAATACCGCTCATGTCAATGCTGTATATCACAAAAGCCTTGTCCATGTGTGAGATAGTTCCGTAAGCGTTGGCACAAAGCGCAACAGCCGCTGTCATTTTCAGATGATCGAAAAGTGGTATATCGGAACACGCAGACGGTACGAATGTCAGCTTTTCCTCGTACAGGCGGAGCAGCTTATTCACGAGCGTTTCGCTCATGCCGTCGGACTTGATAAGTGCTTTTATTTCCTTGGAAACGCCTTTGATGTAACCTGCATTGGCAGGTGCGTTGTTCTGCGGGCAGATGGGCTTTTCGGTCAGCGGCTGTGCAGAATATGTCATATTCTGCGAATTGCCGTTAAGAATATTGAATATGCTCCCGCAAGCTGAAGTGCCGCCTATACTGCCCGTGCCGCCGTTAAGCGAAGCCGCAATATCCTTTGCGGCGGCGATCAGTTCGGAAATCTCTGCGTCGATATCCATGTCCGGCAGCCGTTTGTCTGATAGAAGACTGCCGACTGCAAGCCGAATCTGTTTGTCATTCAATATGCCTCGCCTCATTTCTTATGTGTGTTATGCTCCCCATTCCGAGCGCCGTTTTTATTCCGCAGCCCGAGAACTCCGCAAAGTCCGCAAGCATATTAACGAAGTTGACGAACGTCTGAGAGCCGCCCGCCCTTATCGTCACAGTACCGCGAAAGGTGGGTATCTTCACGCCCTCCAGAGAGAACGCACAGCTCCGCAAGTTATACGCCGTTATCTCGGTATTGCGTGCGATCTGTTCAAAAAGTTCATCACTGCCGACTTCAGTGCTTTCGGAAAATTCATCATACTTGCGGACAAGGCTGTTAAGAATAAGCGGCGCAGAAGGCATATTAATATACCGTCCTGACGATTTGAACGCCGTCGGCGATGTGAATGCGAGCTTTACATAGCGGCTTTTAGTTTCGCACAAATAGTTTTCGGTGAACAGTTCATCATAGCTTTTTGTGAAAATGCCGACCTTTTGGGCGGATAACGTCAGCCTCTTGTTCTTGAGGGTGACTTCTGTAAGCCCATCAAGCGCCGCAACTATCTCGCATTCGGCTTCATCGTTCAGCGCAGAGACTTTCCAGAAACGTTCGCCGTTTTCGATCGTGATACATTGTGTAAACGGGTGCAGTCCCGTCTCGTGCATTTTCGCCGCAAATCCCGGGGAAAACCTTTCGTGCAGAAACCCGTGAAACAGCGGTGCCATACTCGTAGAGAACCCCGAGCCGTCCTCTACATCAAGATGAAAGCTGATAACAGACGGCATTTCCGCACGCTCCTTTTGTGAGATTTTAACATTATATATATTATATCACGCAGTAATATGTTATTTATCACTTATTTGTTAATATACTTTGTTCATTTTGTTAATATGCAAACCTACCTGAAAAGCAGTGCAAATTTGCTCTTCAAAAAGGGGTTCGCAACGCTGTATATGCAGTTGATTTGAACGTAAATACAATATTGTAACAATCCATTTACATTATTTGTGAGATTTTATAGTTTTTTATGTGCTATAATATATTGGGTTGTCAAGCTTTGCTGAACCAACTCACACCCCTCATGGGGACGGAAACTCGCACAGCGACATGATGTTCATGTATGCCCACTCAGAACCAACTCACACCCCTCACGGGGACGGAAACAAATAAATAGTACCCTCTTCCTCAGCAGGGAGACCTGAGCCAACTCATACCCCTCACGGGGACGGAAACTTTACCGTGGGCGAGATTGTAATGATGCAAAGCCTTTGAACCAACTCACACCCCTCACGGGGACGGAAACTCTTTCCGAATGCTTCGAGTTCCATTTTTAGCGCAAACCAACTCCCCCCCTCACGGGGACGGAAACGTCCATACGAACAGAGTCCCGTTGTGTTCACCGAACCAACTCACACCCCTCACGGGGACGGAAACTTACAACAACGATGAGCAAAGAAATTGTAAAGTGAACCAACTCACACCCCTCACGGGGACGGAAACTTCTTTAAGTATAGTTCTTGCTCACAGGTCTGCCAAACCAACTCACACCCCTCACGGGGACGGAAAATCAAAATATAAACCGTGACTCTCTTAATGAATGGGGGGACATAAATGACAAAAGCTGCTGAAACCATTGGCTCCGGAGATATTGTCCGCTGTAATATGAGCGAATACGCTTTGCAACAGCTAAAACGCGATTATATTAACTTTGAGAGAAGACATCCTGAAAACTTTGAAAATCAATTTCTTTGCAGAATACTCATTCATTATCTTAACTATGCAAGGATCAACTTCAAGAAAAAAATCGAAGCCGAGATGACAGAGATTTTGAAGGAGTCTAAAAGAAACGGTAAAGGCAAACAAATAATGCGGCTTACTGTAACCAAACCTCTCGTTTCAGAAATAGAAAAGTTCAATTTCATAAATGACAGCCATTTTAAGAAAAGTGCAGTGATAACGTATATTTTTGAGCACTACGCAGAGCTTGATCTATCGACTCGTGAGAAAATATTCGTCTATCCGACTTATAAGATGATAGCGGATTCGATAGACGAAATGAACGGAAATAACAAAGTTCTGCTTATAACAACATCGGGCAAAGAATATGAAGTTCGTCCGTACAGACTTGTCAAAGATGACAATACTTTTTTTCATTATCTGATAGGCTTTTCAAGACCCAACGGAAGCGAAGAAAATTTCAAACGCTATTCCTTCCGACTGAGCCGTATACAGTCATGCACAACCACAGATAAGAAGCATCAATTGACAGAAGCGGAGAAAACTGATGTAAGAGAAGCTCTGCTGAAATTTGGTGCTGCATACATTGCAAGTTCCGATGCTTGTTGTGAATCAGTGGTTTGGCTTACGGTAAATGCTTATAACGAAAAATATTTGAAAGTTATAGCACACCAGAGACCTATCTCCACGGAATCACCCAAAACAGTAATAGATCAGAAAACAGGCGAACGCTATTTTGAATTAAAATTCAACTGTTCATATTGGCAACTCAGGAATTATTTCTTTTCATATGGCGCAGAAGTGATAATAATTTCTCCAAAAGAATATAGAGAGAAATTTATTATCGATTACACAGAAGCATTGGACAGATATAAAAAAGCAAATAATTTATAAAGCATATTATAGCAATCCAAGAAAATACCAACACAAATCTTTCGGATAAAATTCCACA
>CAMVRM010000061.1 GCA_947169885.1 uncultured Ruminococcus sp. | reverse complement strand
CCCTCGGGGAAGAAAGAGGAAAGGGGGGGATTTCATGAGACTATCCTCGGACTGCTTAGTGTGCCCCCCTTTCCCCTTTCCTCCCCTAAGGGTGTTTCCCTCCAAACCACCTTTCCCCCTCTCCCTACCTTTTCCCTATCTCCCCTCCTTCTTGTGAAGACAGGTTCTTATAGTTATGAAAGAAAAAATATGGTGGTCGGTTCGCTCACGTTATTTACATTAATAATAGTATATAATTTCAATAAGTTAAATATATTTTAATAAAAGTGTAATGGTACTTGACAGACCATTAGAAAAATGCTATAATATTTTTGACGAATCGTGAGGATTTGTGTGTATATTTTACATATACGAAAATAGTATAGAATAAAAGAATGAGGTGGACGATATGTTTCACAAATTTTTGCGTACTGCGGGATTTATGCTTATTTCAAATGCCGCTCTGTTCACGCCGATGATCGCTTTTGCGGATGACGGCAACGGAACTCTCGGTGCGGTGGTAGGCTTTCCTGTCGGTGCATTCCTGACAGGCAGTGTTCTTGTCTCGATGAGCAGGACTAAATACAAGGCTACAAAAGCCGACAACTACATAAAGGGTAAACTCGATCTGCACGACAAGAGAGATGTTTACCTCAGAACAGAGACTTCAAAGAGTAAAGTCAGCGACTGACAGGAGAAACGAACTATGGCTTCAAATATTTCTTATAAATGCCCGACCTGCGGCGCTGAGATATTCTGGTCGGCTGAGAAAGGCTGTTTTGACTGCATCTACTGCGGAGATACTTTCACGCTTGAACAGATGAAAGAAGCAGGCGCAGTGGTTGACCAGCCTATCGACGAACAAAAAGTTGAACACGCTGAGGAGATCGTTGACGGCGAATACACTCAGACTACTGACGGCACTGTGAGCAAGGACCTTGTTAAATATTCCTGTTCGCACTGCGGCGCTGAGATAATCACTGACCGCTCGACTGCGGCGACTATCTGCGTTTACTGCGGAAATGCGGTCATCATGAGCGAACAGATAATCGCAGACTTTGCTCCCGATTACGTTATTCCGTTCAAAGTCCAGAAAAACAAGGTAATGGAAGCGTTTAAGGAGTTCAGCAAAAAGCCCCTTACGCCAAAGGACTTCGACTGCGACAAAGTTGTTGACAAAATGCAGGGCGTTTACATACCGTTTTGGCTCTATTCGGGCAAATGTGACGGCAGGATCGAGGGCGAAGGCATAAACAAAAAGACTTACCGCCGTGGTGACTACGAGATCACCGAAAAGCGCATTCATGACATCATGCGTGACGGAACTGTGAACTTTGAAATGGTGCCTGTTGACGGCTCTGCAAAAACCGAGGACGCTGCCATGGATTCTATCGAGCCTTATGATTTTAAGGATCTTGTTAAGTTCACACCTGCTTATCTGTCGGGATTTTTGGCGGAAAGATTCGATGAAGATGCTGACAAGTGTTTCCCCCGTGCGCAGGAGCGTATCGAGAACACGACCCGCAGTGAACTTGAAGATTCCGCAGCCTATGATGAACTTGACATCAAGAGTTATCAGAAAAAAACTACTATTGAAAAGACCGAATATGCAATGCTTCCCACATGGCTTCTCTATACCACATACAAAGAAGAAAAATTCTTCTTTGCTATGAACGGTCAGACGGGCAAGTTCATAGGCAACCTCCCCATAAGCAAGGTAAAACTGGTGCTGTACTCACTGCTGGGCGGTATCGGCGGCACTGTTGTCGGAGCATTATTAGGGATGATATTGGGCTGATGGATAACGAAACAATAAAGATAGTTGCTGTCTCGGCGGCGGTCATCGTTGCGGCAGTGGTACTGTTCATTATTTTCAGAAAAGTATTTCTTGCGGCAAGAGGCGCTTACAGAGATGCCAAAAAGTTTGTTCAGGCGATACAAAAGACTACTGACGAAACTGCTAACACTCCGAGAACGCTCTCGGGCGTGGAAGACCTTATGAGACAGCGCATTCTCAGGGATTTTCCCGACTTCAACTTTAACGTCTGCAAGCAGATGATCGACAGCGCAGTTTCGGGCTACTTCTCGGTGCTGAACACCCATGAGGGAACTGACAAACTGCAAAAGATAAGCACTCCCTCGTTCATCAACGAACTGCTGAGTGAGACAGAGACTAACAAGTACATCTATGAGAATGTCACTATCCACAAAACGGTCATTTCCGACTACCGCAAGCTGAATGACGAAGCAGTTGTCACCTATCAGAGTGCTGTCGGCTACAACCGCAAGGGCAAAGGAACTATGCAGTATGTTTATCAGTCGAAGCTGGTGTATTATCTCTCGGAGGACAACGATGCAGGTGTTCAGACGCTTGTGTGCGAATACTGCGGAGCGCCGATAGATGTTGTGGGTTCTCACAAGGTCTGCAAATACTGCGGCGGCGAGATAAGCATTCGCAATGTTGCGGCTGAAAGAGCGTGGAAAGTCAATAAAGTTGCCAAATACAGGTAAATCATGTTACAATTGCGGAGAAAAGTCCGCTGGTAAATATATTTTTTAGTAAAGAAAGGAACGGTCAATTATGGGTTTAATTAAAATGTTCGTCGGTGCAGTCGGCTCAACTCTCTCCGATCAGGTAGTTGAATATTTTCGCTGTGACGGCATGAGTGCTGACACTATGTGTGTGCCTGCTACAAGAGTAGTAAGAGGAAAGGTAGACCCCGGCAAGGGTTCTCAGCAGTATTTTGCAAGCGGTTCGGTGTTCGATGTTCAGATGAATCAGGCGGCTCTGCTCGTTGAGGACGGCAAGGTATGGGATATGGTCATCGCAAAGGACAACGACACCTGCGGTCAGTACAAGTATGACTCCTCCACTGCCCCCTCTATCTTAGGAAGCGGCTTCAAGGATTTCCTGCCCTCTATCAAGGAGATAGGCAGACGTTTCACAGCAGGCGGCATGGCAACTCACACTATGAGACTTGTTTACATCAACCTGCGCCCCCTCACCGATATTCCCGTTGGTTTCGGCAAAGTGCCTTTCAGGGACGGCGAGATGAACCTTTCACTCAACGCTCAGGGACACGGCAAGGCTGAGATCGAGATATTCGACCCTGCGGCTTTCTATGAGACAAATATCAATGACCTGTCCAAGCCTTTTGTCACCACCGAGGGCGACGGTCAGAGACTTATCAACCAGCTGAAAGCTGACATGAAGCCTAAGTTCGGCATGGCTATCTCTGAGATAAGCGCCAAGAGGATACCTTATGACCAGATGATCGCTTACTCCATGGATCTTGCCGAGACTATGAACAGGCTCATGGCTGACAGGTGGGCTGCAAAGGGTATCAAGATAAACGATCTTGCTATCGAACTGAACGTTGATGAGGAGTCAAAGGCTCGCATCGCCAAGTATCAGGAACAGTATGCCGACATCAACGTTGCAAAGACTGCCGCTCAGGACCCCAGCACACTTTACGCTATGGACAGAATGTCTATCAACAGAGCAAGAGAGACAGCCGCAGGCAACTCCGCCGGCGCTATGACAGGCTTTATGGGCATGGGCATGGTAGGCGGCGGCATGATGGGCGGCGGTGCTATGGACCCCTCAATGTACAATATGCAGATGCAGCAGCAGTACCAGCAGCAGCAGCAGATGCAGCAGCAGCAGATGGGCTACGGTCAGCAGCCTGCACAGCAGCAGTTCCAGCAGCAGCCTCAGCAGCCTGCACAGCAGACACCTCCTCCTGCGGCTCAGGGCTGGGTATGCGAATGCGGCACTACCAATGAAGGCAAATTCTGCATGAACTGCGGCAAGCCCCAGCCTGCACCTCAGCCTGCTCCCTCGGCTAACGGCTGGACTTGCACCTGCGGCACAGTAAATCAGGGCAAGTTCTGCATGAACTGCGGCACTAAGAAGCCTGCGGACGCACCTCTCTACAAGTGTGACAAGTGCGGCTGGCAGCCTGCCGACCCCAAGAATCCGCCCAAGTTCTGCCCTCAGTGCGGCGACCCCTTTGATGAGAACGATGTTCAGTAAGTTTTCTCGTACATAACGCATAAAAAATAACAGTTCCTGCTTACAGCAAAACGCCGTGAGCAGGAACTTTTTTTCTTATCTTTATTCAGATATTCAGGGTTTGCATCGTCCGCAGGGCTGGTAGCCTTGTTCGAGAAGTTCCTCACGAGTACCCGAAGACTCCTCACGGTTGTTCGCTTTCATATCCTGAACGCTCTCGCACTCGGGACGGTGGAACTTGCCTGTCTTAGTGTTTATAACATATGTCGTACTTCTTGACGGCACAAAATATTCAGCACTTTCATCGGCGTTCCCGGCATCGCTCGCCGAAACTGACGGAATATCCGCACTTTCCTCCCCCTCGGCATAGCTTTCGCCCGTAAGATAGTCTATCACTATCTCAGGCTGTATGTTAAAGCAGAAAATATTCAGGCAGACCCCCACGCCGAAATCCTCCACGGAATAGGCTTCGATCTGAACGCCCCTCGCCACAAGTTCTTCGCCCACAAACCTCGGTGTTACACGGTAGCAGACGTGGTTTCCGCTCTTCTTTATGTAAGAGCAGACGGCGTTTTCCGTTTCGAGCATACCCGAGATGTTCATGTATCTTGTGCCTGTGATGAGATTGCGTTCCTCGGCGTTCGCACCGCAAAGTTCATAAGCGATAAGGTGACAGCGGTTGAACAGGTACTTCCCCTCAACGCAGTCATACTTGACCGTGTGCCACCCTGACGGCTTCACCATGCCTATCCGTCCACGTTCCTCGGTCGGGAGAGTGTCTTTGCCAAGACAGCCGAACGCCGCACCGCACCTGCCGAGTTCGTCAAGCTCGCTGAACGTTATCTCTTCCGAATCGGTTATCTCGTCAGCGAAAAAACAGGGTATACCGCCGTTGAGCGTTACGACTTCACTGCCGTCATATTCAGGAAGCGAAAAGACGTAATTCTCAGCCGCTTCCTGCAACATTTCAAGGCTGACACCCTGCGTGTTTTCGGAATAAGTCTGCGAGGTGTTCGGCAGAAGTCCGTCCCTCTCACGATCATGCTGAAAAGAGCAGGCAGTCGTCCCCGAACAGACCATCGCCGCTATTATCAAAAGAACTGCAATAAATTTTTTCATAAGCTTCTCCATTCGTCATATTTTGATAAATTGATTATACCATAAAATCTCACGCTTTGCAACACCTTATCTTGCAGGCGTTATGATCTGCCCGAAAACTGTTCATAAAAAAAATTTTGAAAAACCCCTTGACAAACGGACAGAGATAGTATATAATATTATATGTTAGCATAAACTAACTAAGTAACAGACTATGTGTCTGTTTTATTTAAGTGCATAAGTTAGCGTTCGCTTACTTTTAAAAAGAAACAGTGGCAGGTGAAAAAAAATGTCAGGATATGAACGTATCGGCTTTGAAAAGACATTAGCGTTCCACACAGCGCCAACGCTCATGGGGCTGAAATGCTCAAACCTTATATCGGTATCACTCACCGAGGATTCTATCGCCCCTTATCGCACGGAGTTTGAACGCAGGAGCGGCACGAAAATGAAAGTTCTCTGCCAATGCAGGGGCAAACAGCTGATACTCGTTTACCGTGAGCGTGAACTGAAAAAACTGCTCGCTCAGCCGCAGATAATGTGCTTTTTAAGGCAATACGGCTACTTTGATGCGATGACGCTCGACGAAAAAATTCACCACCTCGCAGGACGTATCAGCTGCGAGAGTTTTCCTCATGAGATCGGCATTTTTTTGGGTTATCCGCTTGCCGATGTTCAGGGATTTATCCGCAATCAGGGCAAAAACTGTCTGCTGTGCGGCTGCTGGAAAGTTTACAGCGACCCCGATTCCGCCCGTCAGACATTTGCAGAATACACTAAATGCAGGGATATTCTCTGCAAAAATTTACAGCAGGGCTTTGGCTTCTTCAAGGCTCTGGAAATATCCAAGGAGGAATTTTCATGAAAACAGCAGTAATTTATTGGAGCGGCACAGGCAACACAGAGGCACTCGCTAACGCAGCAGCAGAGGGCGCAGGAGTTTCGGCAACCGCAGTTTCCGACTTCTCGGGCGATGTGGCTGATTACGAAGCACTTATTCTCGGCTGTCCTGCAATGGGCGACGAGGTTCTTGAAGAATCCGAGTTCGAGCCTTTCTTCACTGACAACGAGAGCAAGCTCTCGGGCAAAAAGGTGCTGCTCTTCGGCTCTTACGGCTGGGGCGACGGCGCATGGATGAGATCGTGGCAGGACAGAGTTACCGCAGCAGGCGCTGAACTTGTTGGCGGCGAAGGCTTTATCGTAAACGATTCTCCTTCCGACGATGACCTTGCTAAGATAAAGGAGCTTGCAGCTCAGTTTGCTTGATCGCATGATCTTCCCGATCCTTTTATAATTCATAGAAAGACAGCACCGCACTTCTGAAAAGGAGTTCGGTGCTGTCCTTTTTATAAATAATAGACGTTTAATACAGATAATAGATGAAAGATAATAGATAAAAGATATTTTGTTTGAGATAGCTTTTCATTTTGTCTCGTTGACCCGATATAGCCGCATAGTCAGGGCAAGCCCCGACAAATAAAGATAAGAGATGAAAAATAAGAAAATGAAAAATGGGGAGATTAGGAAAAGGTAGGGAGAGGGGGAAAGGTGGTTTGGAGGGAAAACCCTCTAGGGGAGGAAAGGGGAAAGGGGGGCATACCATGCAGTCCGAGGAAAGCAATATGAAGTCCCCCCTTTCCTCTTTCTTCCCCGAGGGGGTGTCCCTCCAAAAAGTAGGGTTCACATCAAACTACCCCTAAGAAAACAGCATGAAAAGCTTATGCTACCCCAAAAAGTAGGGTTCACACCAAACGTACTTTTAAGCGTACTGACTGAAAAGTAAAAGAGCCGCACGGACGGGCAATGCCCGCCCCTACAAATAATAACTCTTATTTCTTATTTATTTTTCATGCGTCTTTTCTTGTGGTTGAAATAATGCTTGTGATGTGGTATAATAGTATGGTATAAATTTGACAGCTAAGTTGGTGAACTTTATGACACATTTTTCGGATAAACTTAAACAATATACCGAACGGCGTGGGGTGACGATCGTTTCGCTCGCAAAACAGCTGGGGATAGACCGTGCAACACTTCACAAGATAATCAGCGGTGAACGCCGTCCGACTTCGGAACAGCTGGTGCAGGATATTTCACGTATACTGCTTCTAAGCGTTGACGAAACTAACGAACTTATGGAACTTTACAAGCGCACGATCATGGGCGAAAATGTTTACCGCAGACGGCTCATGGTTCGGCGCATGATCGAACGCCTGTCCAACTTTGACCTTAAAACGGCTGAAAATGCCGACTGCACCGAACCGCCCGACTTCCCTGCTATCAAAGCCTGCTTTAACCATGATGAACTGCTCAGAGGCATAAAAAATATCCTCATTCCGTCTGTCAGAAAAGGCTCGGCTGTCAGGATAGTTGCACAGCCGAGCGAAAAACTGAGTTCGGTTTTTATCATGAGTGCCGCAAGAGGCGCAGTTATTGAACAGATCATCTGCTTTGACAATTCCTCCGACAACAGTGATTCCGACTGCTTCAATCTTGATATTTTCCCCGAGATATGCACTTTTGCGCTTTTCTATCCCGAATACTGCCCATTGTGCTACTATGACAAGGTGGAGGCGCACATCAACTCAATGACGCTCCTGCCTGTGCTTATCGTTACGGACGAAGTTGTTGTGTGCGCCGATTCAGACCTTAACTCGGGCATGATATACAAAGACCCCATGACTGTTCGGTTCTATAAGGGCGTGTTCGGCAAGCTTCGTGACAACTGCTATCCGTTCCTGCAAGTCGACAAGGACTTTGAACAGATGATAAGCCGTGGAAGTGAATACCCGAAATACACGCTGACATTCGACTATCAGCCGAGCATAGTGCTTGCCGCCGATGAAGAACACCTGAGACATATGCTCGAACCTGACAGCAATTATGCACAGTCAGTGGTGCGCCGTTCCAAACGGCTGAAAGAACGCTTTCTCGGAATGGGTTATATCAACATCTTTGCACTTGACGGGCTGAGGGATTTTCTTGACACGGGGCTTTCGACCGAACTTTCAACGCCGCCCTCACGTGCGCTGACGATGAATGAGCGTGTTAAGATACTGCGTACCATGATCTCGCTTGCTGAGAACGGAAGCTACGAATACCGCATAATAAAAAAAGAATACGCCCCGTCAGGTATAAGGGTCAGCCTGCTCGAAAGCAGAAATGTCAAGCTTGTCTCGCACCTGCCTGACCGAAGCATGGCTTTTGTCAACGTTACCGAACAGAGCATCGTTTATGCTTTTAACGACTACATCGGCTATCTGCTCTCTGAGGGGATCGTTCTCAGCCTTGAGAAAACGCTGGAACTTATGCGGAACGAACTTGAACGCTATGACTTTCAGTAATATCATTATCAGGAATTTGCATAAATATAATGCTTGACTTACCATATATAAATATGGTATAATATTATAGCAATCCAAGAAAATACCAACACAAATCTTTCGGATAAAATTCCACATTGCTGCGTCAAACTCCCTTGCAGGGCGACAGCCCAACTGCGGTCGTTTTCCTTGCACTGTGAAATTTTCTCTCGAAATCTTTATGTTGCTATTTTCTTGTATTGCTATAGTATGAAATATTCTTTAAAAATGGAGGAAAAAACCTGACATGAATACACAGATAGAAGCACTCGTAAACAACATAGAAAAAATAATCGTCGGCAAGCGCACCTCGATAATCAAGGTCATCTGCGCCATGCTCTCAGAGGGTCATATTCTCATAGAGGACGTTCCCGGAGTGGGCAAAACAAGGCTTGTTTCGGCACTTGCAAGCTCGGTGGACGGCAAGTTCAACAGAATACAGCTCACCCCCGACATCATGCCCTCGGACATCGTGGGATTTTCGATGATAAACCCTCAGACAAGAGAGCTGGAATACAAGACGGGCGCTGCGATGTGCAACTTCCTTCTTGCGGACGAGATAAACCGTGCTTCGCCGAAAGCGCAGTCATCTCTGCTGGAAGTCATGGAGGAACACCAGATCTCGCTTGACGGCGTGACCATGCAGCTTCCTGCGCCGTTCATGGTAATGGCGACACAGAACCCTGTCGAGACTTACGGAACGTATCACCTGCCCGAAGCACAGATGGACAGATTCATCATGAAAATTTCCATGGGCTACCCCTCGCCCGAGGAAGAACTGGACATCATAAACCGCTCCGAAACGAATGAGTTCACCGAAAAGCTGTCGGCAGTCATGACCGTTGAAGATGTTATGACGCACATTTCAGCAGTAAAGAAAGTCACCTGCACCGAGAGCGTCAAGAAATACATTGTTGACCTGCTGAACGCTTCACGTTCGTCCGATCTTGTGAAGCTGGGGGCATCTCCCCGTGCAGGCATAGCACTTCTTAAAGCGGCAAAGGCTTATGCCTATGTTGACGGCAGGAATTATGTTGTTCCCGATGACGTTAAGGCAGTCATGAGCGCAGTTTTGTCTCACAGGCTGATGCTTTCGCCAAAGGGCAAGAGTGCTTTCCCGAGTGCGGAGGAAGTTATGGAGCAGGTCGCAATGAGCGTTGCCGCTCCGACAAACTGATACAGGTGGAGATATGACTGGCGAAGAAAAGAAAAAACTTATACTGAAAGGCGAATTGCCCGATAGCGTTCAGGGCACACGCTTATATAAAACGCTGACGGCTGTTCTCTCTTATATCGGCTGTATCGCAGTGGCATTTGGCGTTATGTATTTTCTTGACGGCACGGCAGGTGTCATACTCATTGCAGCGCTGGTGTGTGCGTTTGTGATCTCGCTGGTCATGACGCTCGCAGTCAAGCACAGCATGACGGTCGCAGTCGAAACGGACAAAACGGTCATGACGAAAGACGAGGATATGACGCTCAAAGTCAGCCTTTCTAAATCGCTGATGATACCCTCGCCGCTTATCGAGATACGGGTCAGCTGTTCGCCGCACCTTGAACTGACGGGCGGTGAACTGTTCAAGGGCGCAGTTGCAGGAAACGAAACGAACAGGATAAAGATACCCCTGCGCTCAAAGCACTCGGGACTTGCCCAACTAAATATCGACAGCATTCTTCTGACGGATTTTCTCGGGCTGTTCTCTTTTTCTATTAAGATACCCGAAGAACTGCGCAGGCTGAAAGTCGGCATTTATCCGAATATACCCGATGCCGCTCCGCAGACAGAACTGCTCAAAACTACCAACCGTTTCAATTCGGACGATGAAGAGGAAGAAAGCGATGAGAACTCCCTCACGCCGACAGGTCTGCCCGGATATGACCACAGGCAGTACTTCCCAGGCGACCCCATAAAGCGCATAAACTGGAAGCTTTCATCAAAACGTGACATCTATATGATAAGGCTTGACGAACAGATACGCGGTTCGGGTCAGCTGTTCTTCCTTGACTGTCCCGATTATCCCGAAACGGAATACGTGCTGAAAGTCAGGGACACGGTGATAGAGGGTGCGCTCGCAATGTTCACGATGCTGCTCAGAGAGGGCAGAGAGGCGACTTTCTTCTTCTGCACCGAGGGCTTGTGGCTCAGCGAGGAGATACACAACATGGCGGACGTTTACCGCTTGCAGGAGGAACTTGCGGGATTTGTTCCCTGCGAACCTCCCCAGCTCTTTCCGCCCGAAATTGCAGGCTCGTCAAAAACGCCTATCTGCTTCACGTCTGCAACGGGCGACAAGGCAGGAAGTGCCATGCAGATAGCCGCTCAGTCGCCCGATGCACTTATCATCTGCGCCGAATCGGCAGGAATGCAGACGATAAGCACTAATATCTGGAAGATCTCTGATGAATTTGAATTCCGCAGGCAGCAGGATTAGCACCTGCATAGGAGTTAAATAACTGATGTTTGATAAGAAAAAGAAAGAAAAAACAAAAGAGCCTAAGCCCGTAAAGCCAAAACGCACCTTTGCGGAAGTGCTGAACAGCTACGCCTGTCCGATGCTTCTGGGCGGCGTTATATGCTTTACCATTTACTACGCTCTTTACAGACCCTACGCACCTTTTATGACGGCGGCGTTCTTTGCAGCCGAACTGCTGCTTTTCAGCGTATTCGACAAGATAAAAGACAAGCGTATCATAGGCGGCGTTATCTACTGCGTGATGCTGTTTGCGTTCGTCAATTCGGCTGTCATGCTCATGTGGTCGGGAGTAAACAACGACTACATGGAGCCTGTAAGCTGGTTCTACGGCGAGGACGGCTCTTACAGCTACCGTCCCCAGTTCATATGGGCGGTGTTCTTCGGCGGAGGTTTCTTCCTTATTTCGGTGCTGTACTACTTCACGCAGATACGTTACAGAACTTTGGGCGCTATGCTCTGCATTCTATTCCCGTTCGTTATCTACGCAAAGCGTGCGGAGGAAATGCCCGACATCATCGTAACGCTCATAATAACGCTTTATCTTGCACTTCTGGTTCACAACCGCCGCATCGACCCTGCCGCATCCGAAAGCGTAAGGGGCAGGCTGAAGATCGACCGCTCATATCTCATAAGCATTGCGATATTCGTTTCGGTAACGGGCGCTGTCACCATGATGATAAACAAACCTACTTACCGCTCAAAGCTGGAACAGGATTCCAACTACTTCAACTATGTTGAAACGAACGCAACAGGTTCGGGCGGTGAAGATACCGACATTTCCGAACAGTCATCCCAGCGTTCGGGTCCCCCCTCATACACTGGAAACCCGATGTTCTATTTCAGCACTCAAAGCGGCGGCGCAGAACATTTTTTAAGAACGCAGGCATTTGACGATTTCAACGGCGATCTGTGGGAATATAATACTAAGGATTCCGACTTCGCAAAAGTGTATTCAACGGTCATTCCCGAATACGGCACTGATGATATTTTAAACGACATGAGGGAACTGGGCTATGATATTTCTGACGAAACGCTCCCGAAGATCAGGGGCAGAGTTTTTGACGATGATTTTGCGCCCGAATATCTTCCTGCGCCGCTCGGAACGATAACCGACACCACGGAATTTTCGGAACTGAAATACTTGAAATTTCCCAAGTCCATAATAATAAGAAGCAATGCAAGGGGAACTGAGATAAATCCTGTTCTTGATGACACGTTCGATTACTATGACCAGAACAGCAAGTTTTATTCCTATGCCGCTTCAACGGGACTGAACGCCGATGAGTTTTACGGCTCGCTCGAAACACAGGGCGGCGGCGCTGCCGAACGGCTCATTGAGGACTACCGGACGGCTTATGAGAACTACACCGCAATGTCAGGCGTTTCTGACAGAGTTGCAGAACTTGCGTATGAGATAACAAAGGACGCTGAGAGCGACTTTGAAAAGGCATATCTGCTGGAACAGTATTTCACTGATGAAAACTTTGAATATTCGCTCGAATATGTTCCCGATGACCCCTCGATCGACTATTTCATTTTCGATAGCAAAACGGGCTACTGCACAAATTTTGCTACTGCAATGACACTTATGGCAAGAGCCGCAGGACTTCCTGCAAGATACACCGAGGGTTATGTGGCATTTGAGCGTGCAGATGACGGCTCATTCGTTATACGTGACAGCTATGCTCACGCATTCGTTGAAGTATACATCGCAGGCGCAGGCTGGATGACGTTTGACCCGACTGTTGCAGGCTATATGCAGATACCTCAGCAGGACAACAGCTTCAATACTGCGGCTTTCCTGCGGATACTCAGCCGATTCCTTATCGTTATAATCGTGGCATTCGTTATCATTTTCGTACTTTTGCTCGACAGGATAATCGAAGCGATACTCCGCATACGTCTGCACTTCAAGCCGACAGGCGAACGGACGCTCATGCTCTACCGCAACGTCATAAAGCTTGTGAACTACTCGACAGGCTCGAATTACGATGCCTACACGGTGAAGATGCTCAGGCGCTATCTGACCGAAACAAGAGGCGCTGTTCCCGAAAAGCTGTTCGGACTGTTTGAACGCACCTGCTTTGGCGGCGAAACGCCCACCGAGGAGGAATTTGCAGAAGCTTACAGCGAATACAAGGCTTGCTACAAATATCTGAGAAAAATCCCCAAGCCGAAAACGCTCGCTAAACTCAGAGCGCAGACACAGGCATGATACCAAACGGCACAGTCACTGACGGCTGTGCTGTTTTTTGTCTATAATTTTACTGGACAATCGTGCTGATCTGTGATATAATATATTTGAAAAATTTTCTTTCGGGGGACAGGCAATTGGATATAAAAAAACTGAAATTCACCGACACCGACACGCTCATAAGAACGCTCGCAAAGCACCCGTATCTGTGGGCTTTCGGGGTATGTATGCTGTTTCACATACTGTTTTTATCGGACATCTCGGTATACGTCACAACTTACAGCCTTGCGGCAGAACTGCTGTTTTTGCAGGTCATCGGTGCAGTCATACTCTATAAAAAATTCGGCAGGGCGGAAAAAGGCTTCGTGAAGTTCATCGCCGCCGAAGGCGCTTATGCTGTCGGGGTGTTCGGGCTGATGTTCCTGTATTCCTCGACTGCAAAGAAAATGCTCGTTACCGAAGCGGTATTTCTCTGCATGGCGCTTTTATGTCTCAGCTTTTTAAAGAAGAAACTCAAAGACAGCTCGCTGAAAGAACAGTTCACCTCGCTGTTCATCATTGCGGTGAGTTCAACGCTGAAACTTTCATACTCACTGTTCACTTCCCTCACTGACCGTCAGCACGATCTCTACGGCATCTCGATGACAAGTTCCCGTGAAGAATACGGACATCTGGGTTATATCACACATCTCATGACCCGTCATGCTCTCCCGAACGGCACTGACCTGAGAGACTCGTGGCAGTACTACCACCCTCCCCTGCACCACTTTATCTCGGCGTTATGGGTGTCATTCCACGAAAACATTCTCGGGCTGGAACATGAACACGCACTCACCGCTATAAAGACCCTCTCGCTGTTTTATTCGTTCTGCATCATCATAACCTGCTATAAACTGCTGAAACACTTCAAACTTCACGGCAAAAGCCTTTTTGTTCCGCTCACGATAGTCTGCTTTATGCCGCAGTTCACATACTTCTCCGCAAGTGTGAACAATGATGTTCTGTCGGTAGTTTTCATCATGGGGGCAGTTTTGAACACGCTCAGGTGGTACGATGACCGAACGCTGAAAAATATCCTTAAAATAGCCCTCTGCATCGGGTCAGGCATGATGACGAAAATGTCTGCCGCACTTGCTGCGCCGTCCGTTGCACTGCTGTTCCTTATCGTATTCATAAAGAACATCAGGAACGAGTGGAAAAAGCTTCTCGGGCAGTTTGCCTGTTTCGGGGCGGTGTGCATTCCGCTGGGGCTTTGGTTCGGCATACGAAACTACATAAAGTGGTCTATCCCCATAACCTATGTTCAGGAAATGCCCATACCTCCCGAAGAATCAAAATGCTATGTTTACGGACACACACTTGCAGAACGTCTGTTCGATTTTTCGCCGTTTCAGTATAGTTTTCATAATGTTTTTTTCCAGTTCGACAACAGCTACAAGTATATTGAATACAATCCGATGATCGCACTTTTCAAGTCCTCGCTCTTTAACGAGTATTTCTCTCAGAGCAGCAGAGGTTTGATCTTCTTATTCCTCTGCAACGTGCTGTTCTGGCTCAATGTGGCGGTTGCGCTGTTCTCGGTGTTCTGCAAGGTGAAGGGTCTGTTTGCGAAAAACGGCACTGCATTTGAAAAAAAGCTGTTCCTGCTGGCGTTCCATGCAACGCTCATAGTCGGGTTCTACAAGCTGGCGATAGACTATCCGTTCTCGTTCTCGATGAATTTCAGGTATATCTCGCCCATTATCCCCATAGGCGCAGTATTTATCGGAATGTTCATGAACAGCACCCGTCAGAACGCCGCAGGTGAAACGGCAGTAAAGCGCACCGAAAAGCTTGACATGATACTTTGGATAGCGGCTGTGACTTATGCGGCGCTGTGTGCATTTCTGATACTTGACGGCTGCTGTCCGCTGAAATTTATCTGAGAATCGTGACACTGAAAAGGGATATTCTGCACATACATAATATAGGGGCGACTTACAAAAATGGCGTGTAGGCGTGTAAACTGCGTAATATCGTTGTTTTGGGCGTATACCTATGGCGTGTAAAGTATCTGACAGCGTGTGTGTTACACGCCGTTTCTGCGGTCACACGTCTGACCTACACGACAAAAAGCTCGCAATTATGGGCTTTACACGCCTACACGCCTTAAAAGCCACTAGCCTTATATTATATTTTACAGTGATACCCTTGAATCCTCGGACGGTCTTTCCGCCTTGAAACCGACTAAATCTCGCTGAAAATCCACGCATATTTCTTGTTAAGACAGGTTCTTACATTTTGGACGTTTAGGTAAAAACAGACGGACAACGCACGCCCCTACAAGAAAGAGGGGAGATAGGGAAAAGGTAGGGAGAGGGGGAAAGGTGGTTTGGAGGGAAACC
>CAMVRM010000060.1 GCA_947169885.1 uncultured Ruminococcus sp. | reverse complement strand
CTTCGTTTAAGCCTTATATGCGGTATTATAAACTTTGAAGTTTATAATTAGTTTCTGAGGAAGTCTATTGACAAAATCATTAAGAACCTGTCTTCACAAGACTCTGTACGTGTCTTTTCAACGATATTTAGCCGCTTTCTGCGTTGAAAAACCTTGCAGTGCGACAGCACAACTGCGGTTTTTCGCCTTGAAATCGACTAAATCTCGCTGAAAATCCACGCACATTTCTTGTGAAGACAGGTTCTAAAATCAAAGCTGAAAAGGAGGAGCATATGAAAGGCTACATCATCGCAGCGCTTGTCGTCACGGCGGCAGGACTGCTCATCGGGTGCGCCGCAAAGCACGCTGAAACAGCGGCTGTCGGTTACACGCAGATAACTCAGGACGAAGCAAAGGAAATGATGCAGAAAGATGACGGTCACATAATCGTTGACGTTCGCCGTCAGGACGAATTTGCGGCAGGACATATCACGGGTGCGGTCTGCATTCCTAACGAATCTATCGGACAGATGAAACCGTCTGAACTGCCCGACTTGGAACAGGTCATACTTGTCTATTGCAGGAGCGGAAACCGCAGTAAACAGGCATCTCAGAAGCTTGCGGACATCGGTTATACAAATGTTTATGAGTTCGGTGGGATAATCGACTGGACGGGCGAGATAGTCGCCGAGGGTGAAAATTCGGACAGTTCCGACAGCACAAAGTCAACTGTCCTGAAATTTGACTCGTTTGACGGCGGCGGATATGAGTACACCGTAACGCTTGAAGACCCCGAACTTGTGTCATTTACCGAAAAGCACGATTACGGCACGAGCGCTCACGAGATACAGTCGGGTTCGCCTTATGACGTTGTTTTCAGCTTTGTCGGGCTGAAAGAGGGGCAGACGGAAATGACCGTTTCGGCAACTTCGCCCATTATCGAACCCGAGGAATACACTTACATCGTGACAGTCGACAATGACTTGAACGTGACGATAACCGAGCAGGAAAAAGCTTCTGCGGACGTGACGAGCGAACCTTTCCCGATAATCACCGTGACCTGCGGCGACACGGCTTTCATTATGAAGCCCGAGGACAATTCTTCCGCAGAGGCGCTTATCGAGAAGCTTTGTGACGGCGAAGTGACGCTTGAACTCAGCGACTACGGCGGCTTTGAGAAAGTCGGCGATCTGCCGTGGGCGCTCACCACCAACGACACCGAGATCACCACAACGGCAGGCGATGTGATACTCTATCAGGGCGACAAACTCACGATATATTACGATGTGAACACCTGGAATTTCACGAAGCTGGGGCATATTAATGCCACCAAAGAACAGCTTCTTGAAGCCTTCGGGAGCGGTGATGTGACGGTCACGCTTGGGCTTGAATGGACTGAATAATACAGAAAAAGCAGAGTATTCCGTGCGGAACGCTCTGCTTTGTTTTTTATATGCAGGTATTGTATAATTCTCCAAACTTGTTGAACGGTATCGCATTTTTGCCGCCTAATAAAGGTAATAGCGGCGGTCGGTGCTATCATCTGTTACATAATACACCGACACAACCGCCGTAAATAACCATAACTGTATTATACCATAAATAATGCTTAAATTCAACAGAAATACATAAAGTTCATATTATATAAATAATGTTTTTAGAATTACCCCGGCTTTTCGCTTGCACAAAAAATACTCCATAGCCGAAAGGTTACGGAGCATAAAAAGTGCAGGTGAAGGGACTTGAACCCATACGACCTTGCGATCACTAGCACCTGAAGCTAGCGCGTCTGCCGATTCCGCCACACCTGCGTTATTTTGTTGTTAGAACAGAAAAAAGAAAATCAAAAGTTCCCGAACATAAACAAGAACTTTTGAAAGTGCAGGTGAAGGGACTTGAACCCATACGACCTTGCGATCACTAGCACCTGAAGCTAGCGCGTCTGCCGATTCCGCCACACCTGCATAAATTTTTGTTGTTTGACTTGTTCCTGTCTCTCAACGAATAATATTATATCATAAAAAATCACGCTTGTCAACCCCTTTTGAAAAATTTTTTTCTGAAAATGCAAAAAAAATCACGAGCGAGTCTGATATTGAAATTTTACCTTTGCCTGTGGTATAATATTCTCAAAAAATGTGACCGAACCGCCTTGTTTTCTGTCTATATAAGTGAAAGGAGGTCACGGCTTATGCAGGACGAACAGATAATCGAACTATATTTTGCACGCTCCGAACAGGCGATAGCCGAGACAAGCGGCAAGTATGGCGGCTACTGCAATTCGATCGCACTTAATATTCTTCACGATCAAAGCAGTTCAGAAGAGGTGGTAAATGACAGCTATCTGAAAGTGTGGAACTCCGTGCCGCCGAACCGACCGAACAGCCTTAAAGCATATCTCGGCAGGATAGTGCGGAATCTTGCTCTGAATCTTTATGAAAAACTCGCTGCCGAAAAACGTGGCAGGGGAGAGGTTCGGCTGGTGCTTGATGAGCTTGCGGAAGTCATTCCCTCGGGAGACAGCGCAGAGCAGTATACCGAACAGAAGATACTCGAACAAATGCTCGATCATTTTCTCGGCACGCTTGACGAAATGAGCAGAAAAGTTTTTGTGCGGCGTTATTGGTATATGAGCAGTGTCAAAGAGATAGCAGGAACTTACAGACTGAGCGAAAGTGCAGTAAAAATGAAGCTTAAACGCACCCGTGAAAAGCTTCGTGAGTATCTTATAAAGGAGGGTTACGGCAGTGAATGAGAAAAAACTTCTTCAAGCTTTCGGCGGCATAAATGAAAAATACATACTCGAAGCGGACGAGAACAGACCAAGAAAGATAAACAAACGGATGATCGCAATACTTATAGCGGCGGCTCTTGTGCTGGTGTGTGCGGTGGGTGCAGGTGCGTTTTATTTCGGTGAGGGCGAAGTCATAAACGGCATGAAGTGGCGCTTTTACGGCTTTGACAGCAATTCCGATACCATAGCACTTGACGGTATAACTTCACACGAGGGGCGAGTGACGAAAAACGGATTTGACGAGCTTGATGTGACTTTTTCGGGGGCGGTGTGTGATAACGATGAACTTTATGCGATACTCACTTTCCGCAAAAAGGACGGCTCTGCTTTCACTCAGCCCGAAGGCTTTGTCTGGACAGCCGGGCTGACGGAAATATCCTACTCGGGTGCGGCAAGATCACTGGGCAAGGTCAAGGAGATCGACCCCGTAAGCCGTGCATCGGTCGGTGAGGACGGTTCGCTTTCTGTGTCAATTCCGGGTACGGCGGTGTGGCAGATAGACGAGCTTGACAGGGACTATATTTTCGGGCTGGTGGGGCTTTATTGCGTGCCGGAGGACTATTGGCGTACCGAGAGCGGAGATTTTTCAAAAGTGTATCAATTGGGCTTTGACGCTGTTGTGAGATATGAAAGCGATGACCGAAGCGGATACAAAGAACTTGAAGAAAAATATTTTTCCGAAATGGAACGCATATCTGCCGAATGCTTTTCGGGAGAAGCCGCCTGCGAAGTGAGAAAGTCCTCATTAAATGCTGACATACCGAGCGTGGAATTTGAGTACGGCGGTCAGCCTGCAAAGCTCGAAGTCTCGCCGATAAAAATAACCGTGTCGGGAAGCGGAGATGCGGTGACTGCGGATAATGTCGATAAAACTATAATGGTATACTACAAGGACGGCAGTGCGGAACTGTTACACAATGGCAATTATATGTTTGGCGGCGGTCTGTGGTATATCACTTATTCGGGCAGCAGACCGATTGATGCGGCAAAGATAGACCGTATCATGTTCGGAAACACAGAGATCCACTCGGATAAGCTCAGATAACATAATAATAAGACCGCCTGCACATCACAGACGGTCTTGTTTGTTTTAGAACCTGTCTCAACTTTCCCGGACAATTCCGAAACTCAGCGCTTCTTCGGGGATCCGTGCTCCCGTGTACCAGTAGAACCAGTCTTTTTCATCACGGTGTTCTTTTGGTATACAAAAAGAGTTGTTCTCAATCTCCAAAACGAACACTCGTGTGCTGATGCGTTCATATTCCGTCATATATGTCCATTCATATTTAGCGTGATTGTTCGCAGCAACAATGTTGTCAAAAAAATTTCTTGTTCTGACATTATAATTCCACTTCTCGACCACATATTTTTTCACTCTTATCTCCTCATTTCATGCCATGATTCATAATTATACCAAAATAATCATCTTTTTTCATCATTTATATGTTAATTATTATTCAAATAATTTTGTCACAAGATATAATATGTTCTGATAATAAATCAATGCAGCTCATTGCTCAGCTTTTTTTCCTGCGGTATTCAAGGGGAGTAATGCCGCAGCGTTCCTTGAACTGTCGTGTGAAATGTTCGTAGTTGCGATAGCCGCACTTTTCAGCGATGTCATGAGCGTTGAGGTTTGTAGATTTGAGAAGCATCTTTGCGTATTCAGTCTTGGCGTTTATGAAATCCTGCACGAATGTCACGCCGAAAGTTTTTTTGTAGTAATACTGGAAGGAAGCGGGGCTCATGCGTATCTCGTGCGCCGCCCATGTTATTGAACGTGGAACGTATGGCTCGGCGTATATCTTGTGGCGGATCGTCAATAGCATTTCATACTCAGAACCATGCTCCTGTTCCTTGGGCAGGTGGAGCAGGTCGCTGACACGGTTGAAGATGAGCCACATATAATGCTGCATATTGTCATTGGCGTAAGGGGAATTTGAGGCATATTCATCGGCGATAGCCTTGACGCACCAGCTGAGAAAACTGATATGCTCGGTCGTGATGCCCTGCGCATATGGAATATTACGTTTAAGGAACTCCGCTTCTTCGCCCTCATCGAACCGAAAATGTATCCAGTCGTTGGCAAATTCGTGTTTCGGAACGCATCTGTAAAACTGCGGCATTCCCTGCGGATAGAGAAAGAACGAATTTTTTTGAACGACCGTATCTTTACCAAAAAGCGTGAAAACTGCATCTGTCTTTAATATAAGGAGCAGACAGTCTCCGCTGCCGTTCGGACGGTCGATAAAGAAATCGGCGTCATGCCTGTGATTATATCCAACGTTGTTTATTTTCATGACATTCACCTGCTTGATTAAAAAAATATGGACACGATATTTCATATTGTTGTAAAATTGTAAAAACTTATATTTTTGAGAAAACATCATCTAAGTTATATTATATATCATTGTAAAGCAAGTTGTCAATAGTGTATAATAAATTTGTTGAAAGAAACAAGAAATTATACGCAATATCAACAATCGGCAGAAGCTTTTCAGGGTGAAAGCACTGTCGGTAAAAAACTCGCAGTGATGTTTTCTGTGGGTATGAATGGGAAGTCAGTCTGCCGCCGAAGCGCAGGGAGTATTCGGCGGCAGACTAAAACAGAAATTTTTTCAGAGGTGAATGTTTTATGAAAACAAAAAGCAGAAAGGCACTAACTTTTTCAACGGTATGTGCGCTGGCAGTCTCCTGCCTGACATTCGTTGAACCGACTCATGCGTCAGCGGCTTTTGAGAAGGACGCAAAGCAGACTGTTGCAGACATGGGTCTCGGCTGGAACTTGGGCAACTCTCTCGACAGCTACTCGGGCACAACGATCGGCTCGAACAGAGGAAGCACTTCTTCCGAAACTGCTTGGGGCAACCCTGCCACCACCAAAGCCATGATCGACATGGTAAGGGATTCGGGAGTGAAGACAGTCCGTGTTCCTGTCACCTGGTATGAACACATGGATCCCAACACCTACAAGATCGATGATGTGTGGATGAACAGAGTTGAGGAGATAGTAAACTATGTCCTTGAAGATGATATGTACTGCATCATCAACGTTCATCACGACACAGGCGAAAAAGGCTGGCTCAAAGCAAACAGCAATAACCTGGACAACAAAAAGGCAATGTTCAGGTCGATCTGGGAGCAGGTGAGCGACAACTTTGCAGATTACGGCGACAAGCTGCTTTTCGAGGGTTTCAACGAGATACTTGATGACAGTTCTAACCAGTGGTGGAACCCCAGTTCCGAAGCTTGCCCTATCGCCAACGATCTCAACCAGATATTCGTTGATGTTGTAAGAAGCTCGGGCGGAAACAACGCAAAGAGAAACCTTATCTGCAACACTTACTGCGCAGGTGCGAACAACGAGATCACAAGTCAGTTCAGACTTCCGAATGACACTGTTAGCAACAGACTTATCGTTGAGGCTCACGTTTACCAGCCTTTTGAATTCACTCACGAAAGCTATCCGCAGGAAACAACATGGACAAGCCCCAGACTTGACAGCGTTCTGAACAACCTTAACAGCACTTTCACTTCAAGAGGTATCCCTGTTATCATCGGTGAGTTCGGCTGTGCAAACAAGAACAACATGGATCAGATCACTTCATGGTCAAAGTATCTTGTTGAGAAATGCACAGGCTTCGGCATGGGCTGCATCTGGTGGGACAACGGCTCGCAGTATAAGATATACAACCGCCGCACTCTCAAAGTAACTCAGCCCGAACTGCTCAATGCTATGCTTCAGGCAGCAGGCTCAAGCACTCTTACACCTGCCGTTAAGGAAGTTGCAGGCGACATAAACGGCGATGGAAAGCTCGACAATACAGATGTTGATCTGCTTCAGGATTATCTGTTCGGTTACAGCACCACTATCAGTGAAAAGGCTGACTTCTTCAATGACACCGAGATAAATGTCATTGACCTTATTGAGATGAAGAAGGCAGTCAAGAACGGCGGTTCATCGGGCAGTTCTGACCCTGTTTCCGACCCGAACAACCTCTGCTCGAATGAGGACAACTGGACAAGCTGGACTGACACCTCGAACGGCGCACAGGGCGAGATGTCCTATGTTGACAACGGCGTTTCCATGCAGGTAAACAAGGGCGGCAAGAACGACTGGGACGCTCAGTTCTTCTATGAGGGCATCACTCTTGAACAGGGCGCTAAGTATCAGATCTCCTTTGACTATGTGAGCGATTCTCCGCAGACCACTGCTTTCATCGTAAACCAGGGTCACGGCGATTATCTCCCGTATTACAGCGAGAACCTCAGCTGGTCGACAAACGTTCAGCACTACAAGGCAACCTTTGATTACAATTCCAACACCGACAATATGTGCCGTGTTACATTCAACCTAGGCGGCAGCGGCGTAAATGTTCCTTTCAAGGCAACTGTTACCAACCTTTCACTTGTTAAACTGAGCGGCGGTTCTTCTTCCACAACACCGTCAACTCCGTCCGATCCTGTTGATCCTCCCGTATCCTCGGGTACAAACCTCACTGCTGACGCTTCCAGGTTCTCCAGCTGGGCAAATAAAGACGGCGGCGCATCTGCATCGTTCCAGACACTCAGCAACGGTCTGCGCATCTCTGTAAACAACGGCGGCTCGGAAGAATGGTACGTTCAGGGAATCTATCCCGAGATAAAGTTTGAAAAGGGTGCAACTTACGAAATTTCTTTCGACTATCAGGCTGACAAGAATGCTAAGTTCGGCGTTAAGGTACAGCAGAACTATGATCCCTACGATCAGTATTTCTATGAGTCTGTATACGCATCAAATCAGAAACAGCACTTCACCACACAGTTCGCTATGACCGAACCTACCGATGACAACTCTGCCTGCGTATTCAACTGCGGCGGCTCTAACAACCCCGTAACTATCACTATCACCGATCTTGTTATCAAGAAGATCTCATGATTCACCCTTCATATAGATGAACTCCATCTTATATAGTAAACGTCGGCGTTTATTATAGCAGGAAACTCTCTGTTGACCGCAGAGAGTTTTTTGTTTTTTATAAAGTGACTGAAATGTCACTTATTTTTTTTGCACAGTCACTTTAAAGTCATTTTCGCTGTGTATAATTATATCAGAAACAAAAAGGAGGTAACACTTATCATGGCAGTATTGGAAGTGAATGGGCTTACTAAGGTCTACGGAGAAGGGGAGTCGGAAGTGGCGGCACTCGACCACGTTTCTTTCTCGGTGGAAAAAGGGGAGTTTGTTGCAGTCATCGGGGCTTCGGGTTCGGGAAAATCAACGCTCATGAACCAGATAGGCGGCATAGATCACCCCACGTCAGGCTCGGTGAGGATAGAGGGCAGAGAGATAACCGAAATGGACGAGGACGAACTTGCCATATTCAGGCGGAGAAATGTCGGCATGATCTATCAGTTCTATAACCTTATCCCAACACTCACCACCGAGGAGAACATCATGCTCCCGTGGCTTCTTGACGGCAGAAAGGAAAACAGGCAGAAACTTCGTGACATCATGGAAGCACTGGGACTTTCCGCAAGAGCAAAGCATCTTCCGGCCGAGATGTCGGGAGGTCAGCAGCAGAGAGTGTCGATAGGGCGTGCGCTGATAAATGACCCTGCGTTCGTGCTGGCAGACGAACCGACAGGAAACCTTGACAGCAAAACGGGCAGGGAGATAATGGATATTCTCAAATACTCCAACCGCACGTTCAATCAGACTATCCTGCTCATAACTCATGACGAAAAGATAGCTTTGCAGGCTGACAGGATAATCACCATGAGTGACGGCAGGATATTGAGCGATGAGGTGATAAAGAAATGAAGATAACCTCAAAACTTGCACTGGATCAGATAACAAGAAACAAAAAGCGAACGGCAGGAACAGTGACCGCTGCCGCACTTTCAACCGCACTTATCACGGCGGTCATGTGCTTTGCCTCGAGCGGTATAGAAATGCTCAAAAGTGTTCTCGGTGAGGATTTTGATGAATACGGCGGAGTTTATCGGGCTATGGTGTTTATACCTGCGTTTATCCTCACAATACTTATAGGGGCAATGTCTGCAAGCGTTATATCAAACATCTTTCAGGCTTCGGCAAATGACCGCATAAAAGAACTGGGAATACTCAGATGTGTCGGCGGCACTTCAAAACAGCTGAAAAAAACAGTCATAAGCGAGGGTCTTTGGATAAGCACAGCAGGCATTCCGCTGGGGCTTTTGCTTGGTGTCGGACTGGGGTTTGCGGGCGTGAAGCTTGCAGGCGGCTATATCAATGACCTTGTTGAGATAACCAAAAGCATCGTTATGCGCAGGTTCAACTTGCGGCTGGAATTCTCGGTCAGTCCCTTAGCACTTGTGCTTGCATCTGCGTTCTCGCTCATGACTGTTATTATCTCGGCGCTCAGACCTGCAAAACAGATGAGCAAAATGACCGCTGTCGAGTGTGTCAGCTTCGGCAATTCTCATGAAAAAAAGTCGGGAAGTATCACAGGGAGCAGGCTTTGGAAAAAGCTTTTGGGCATCGAGGGCGAACTTGGTGCAAGAAACATAAGCAGGAACAAAAAAGCCTTCAAGCCTGCTATAAGAGCGCTCTCAATGGGGATATGTCTGCTTCTTTCGACTTTTGGACTTGCTTCACAGCTGAAAGATCTGGAAAACTACATGAAGTCCGAGAATGATCTGCTCATGGTGGATTATACTTCCATAAGAGATGAGGGCTATAACGCAGAAACGGGCAGACGTGAGGATATTATCCTGAACCCTATCGGTGCGGAGCGTTACAACGAGATAAACGACAGGCTGAACGATTTCGGTGATTTTGAGGTGTGGGGCATAGGCGGTAACAGGGACGCTTATTTCGTGAAGAAAGACGGTGCAGTGTTCACCGATGCGGCAAAAAGTGCGCCGAAGTTCTTCAACGAAATGGGTGAAATGGAATTTGATATGGTGTCGCTGACCGATGGATTGTACGGGCGCATATGCAAGGCTGTCGGCGTGAAAGAGGGCGGCAATATCCTTATCAACACCTATACCTACAATCAGGACGGCGAAAGAAAAGAGATAACGCCTTTCTCCGAGGACACAAAAAAACTCACGCTTGTGACTCCTGACGGAAAAGAGAGCGAACTTGATATAGACGGTTTTCTTGACCGTGAGGATATGGACGAGTGGTACTTTGACTATCTGAACAGGGCGGCGGTCATGGTGATAGTGCCGAACGCTGAGGCGAGGAGCTTTCAGTGGCAGTGCGAACCTGCCGCACAGGAGGAAAGCTTCACCGAATATGCACGCTCGGTCATGGAGGAATACTATCCTGTTCTGTCCGAGGACTCATACGAAGATCAGGGATTCTCGGTGAGGATAAGCAGGGAAGACACAATGGTGAAAGCAGTCAATGTCATGCTGGTGCTGGGCGAGATAATACTCTATGGATTTGTTATCATGCTCGCACTTATCGGATTTGCAGGTTTTGTAAGCACGGTCACGGCAAATATCAGGGCTAGGAGCAAAGAGTTTGCGGTGCTGAAAAGCGTTGGTATGACGAGCCGTGCCTTGCGTAAAATGCTTTACAGTGAGAGCGTGTACTGCACACTTAAAGCGGCGGTCATAGGCGGCATAACGGGAACGCTGATACCGTGGCTCATAAATCTGTCACTCAGGAACGCTTTCCCGATAAAGTTTCATCTGCCGCTGTGCATGGCTGTTCTCAGCATAGGGCTGGTATTTGCGGCAGTCCTGCTAATAACCTATATAGAGATAAAGAAGATGAAAGGTCAGAGCCTTATAGAGACTATCAGAATGGATGCTATCAGATAAACAAAACAAAAGCGGACAGCAGAAATGTTGTCCGCTTTTTACAGCCATTTATCTAAAATATTTAACATTTGTATCATTATGATAAAAACAAATGATTTAAAATGTAAATTATGCCTAAAATTACAAAGAGACAGCAAAATTCATAATTTATTAACGAATAAGATCGCTAAATATGATATACTATAATTAGGACATTTTTTATTAACGAACGCAAAATAAAATGTCAATATAATTATAGGAGGTTAATTATGGATAATGAAAATCGTCCCGAAAAAAAGCATGGTTCACTATCTGATACAAACAAAAAGGAGAGCCGTCAACTGACAGTGATGACTATCCCGACAGTCATATGGTTTTCACTGTTCTGCTATCTTCCTCTTTTTGGCATCTTCTTTGCCTTTAAGGATTTTACGCCTGTTCCGGGTGACTCGCTTTTCAAGAATCTGTTTGTGAACAGCGAATGGGTAGGACTGCGCAATTTTTCCTATCTGATCCACAATCCGCAGAGTTTGTCGGTAATAACCAACACGCTCGCTTATAATGCCATTTTCCTTGTTACAGGCATTGTCATTCCCGTAACGCTGGCGATACTTTTATCGGAAGTTCATCAGCGGAAGTTTCAGGGCTTTGTGCAAATGGCACTCGTTCTGCCATATTTCATATCGTGGGTCATTGTCGGCTACTGTGTTTATGCTTTTCTTTCCACCGACACAGGCGTTATGAACAGCATCATTAAGCACTACGGCGGTGATCCTGTTCAGTGGTATCAGTCACCGCAGTACTGGCGTGTGATCCTTATTTCACTCGGCATATGGAAATCCACAGGCTATACGCTCATCGTTTATCTTTGCTCGATAACCACGATCGACCGCACACTTTATGAGTCGGCGGCGCTTGACGGTGCAGGCTTTTTCCAGAGAGTGCGCTACATAACTCTGCCGCACCTCAGACCCACCATTGCAACGCTCTTTATCCTCGGCATAGGAAGCCTGCTCAACAGTGATTTCGGTCTGTTCTATCAGGTGCCTATGGATTCGGGCGCTTTGACAGACGTTACCCAGACACTTGACGTTTATGTGTATAAATCGCTGATGCTCAACGCAAATTTCAGCTACTCGTCGGCGGCGGCATTCCTGCAAAGCTTTGTGGGCTGCGTACTGCTTGTTATTTCTAACCTTATAATGCGCCGTGTTGACAAAGACAGCGCACTTGTATAAAGGCGGTGATGTTTTAATGGATAATAACGAAAAAGTAACTGCTCCCGAAGCTCCCGTCAAGGAAATAAAGGACAACAAGAGCTACATCAAGCCTCAGGACAGTTCATACAACAAGTTCACCAATGCGATAGTTGTGATCTTCTTTACGATCATAACAATTGCAGCTTGTATGCCTGTTCTGCTGGTCATCATGTCATCTTTTTCAACGGAAAAGAGCATTGCCGAAAATGGTTACAGCTTTATCCCGAATGAGTTTTCGCTCGATGCTTATAAATACCTGTTCCGTTCGGGAAGCACACTGCCGAGATCATTCTTAAACTCGCTGTTCATAACCGTTATGGGAACGGCGATAGGGCTTGCTATAATGTGCCCCTGCGCTTATTCTCTTTCACGCAGAGAGTTCAGGCATAAAAAGGCGCTTATGGTATTTCTGCTGATACCCATGCTTTTCTCGGGCGGTCTTGTTTCGACATATATGGTCAACACACAGATACTCCACCTGAAAAATTCTTACTGGGCGCTGATACTCCCGGGAATGTGTTCCACATGGTATCTGATGATACTTCGCAATTACTTCCGCACAAGCATTTCGGATTCGCTGATAGAAGCGAGCAAGCTTGAAGGTGCAACACCATTTCAGACGCTCCTGACGATCGTTCTGCCGATATGCCGTCCTGTTGTCATGACAGTTGCGGTATTTCAGATATTCGGTTACTGGAACAGCTGGTATCCTGCGCTTATTTACATTGATTCAAACCACAGCGAACTTTATCCCCTGCAATATGTGCTTGTCAACATCGACCGCACTATACAGGCGATAACAAGAGATGCAGCAAACATAACGGGCATGGCAACAGTTTCTATCCCCGGAACTGCAATGAGAATGGCACTTGTTGTCGTAGCGATCATGCCGATAATCGTTTTGTTCCCGTTCTTCCAGCGATTCCTGAAAACAGGAATGACGATCGGCGCAGTAAAGGAATGAGGTGAAGTTTATGCGTTTGTTAAAAAGAATTGCATCGGCTGCCGTTGCAGCAGCGCTCTCGCTTACCATGTTCACAGCCTGCGGCGAAAAAGAGGATTACGGCAAGGACGTTATAAAGCTTCGCTGGGTGACTTATGAAAGTTCAGTTCCGCCCGATGTGAAAGATGTTATCAAAGAGGCGAATGAATACTCTGCTGAAAAGATCGGAGTGGTGGTAGACCTTGAATTCCAACCTACCGAAATGATAAACCTTACAATGGCTTCGGGCGAATATTACGACATCATTTTTACTTGCAGCTGGCTCAATAACTACAACACCGCAGCTTCAAGAGGAATGTTCTATGATATTACCGACCTTGTTCAGACAGCTACGCCCGATCTGTATAATGTCATCGGAGAATACTGGGACGCTTCTGAGATAAACGGCAGATACTACGGCGTTCCAACTCTTAAAGATATGGGTTCGGAAATGATGTTCAGAATGAACGCCACTTACTACGAGGACGAAAAGGGAATGACTATTCCCGAGGAAATGAAGTTTGAGGACTTAGAACCGTTCCTTGAAGCGTACAAAAAGGACAATCCGATAAAATATCCGCTTGCCATGGACAAATCGGGCATAGCAGGCTTTTTGAATTTCCTCGAAAAAGTTGTTGACAACTATATCGTTATCCCTTATGACAGCGAAACACCCGAGATAATGCCTATATGGGAGAACGAGGAATTTATGAAGCGTGTGCGTCTGCTCCACAAATGGTATCAGCTGGGATACATAAACCCCGATGCTGCGGCTATGGACTATTCGGGTATCGCAGAGGATACTCCGATACGAACGGGCGTTGCATGGCGTGGCTACACAGGATATTCAAATCCTGCATACTGGGATTTCAGAGTAAAACTGTCGCTCTATGACGGACCGTATATCTCAAAGTTCACCGAGCAGGGCGCTATGTTTGCGATAAGCGCAGGCTGTGACGAAAAGCACGCCGAGGCTTCACTGAAATATCTGGAACTGCTCAATACAGACAGAAAGTTCCGTGATATTCTTGCATACGGTATCGAGGGCAGACACTTCAATTATCTTTCAAACGGAACTGTTATGAAGACAGATGAAGGAACTGATGGATATATGCCGTCACTGTTCACCACGGGTTCGGTCACGAATGCTTCTGTGCTTTCCGTAAGTGAAGATTATCTTTCAGACCCCGAACTCTGGACAAAAGTTTTCGAGGGTTACAAGGAATATGGAATATGGAGCAAGTCGGGCGGCTTTATCTATGACACGAAGCGCAAGGAAGATATTGTGACGATGTTGTCCGCTATCTGGTCTAACTACTACACCGACATGATAACAGGCACTTCCGACCCCGATGTTATTATTCCGAAGATGAAGAAAGAAATGGAAGATGCAGGGCTTGAAGAACTTATGGACGATATAAAGTCTGAGTTTGAAAAGCATCTGGCTGAGAATAAATAAACCGAAAACGGCTGTTTTTCACATTTGAGAGAAACAGCCGTTTATTTGTATCAAAAAAATAAAATCGTGTATTGGGATTATTGATATGTGTCTTCATTCTCTAAAAAGAATTAGCAGAGATCATATCTTTTATTCTTTTTATGATATAATAGGACACAGATTGTACAATTGCATTTTTTATTGTTAGGATGAAAATTCCAACTGGATAATTATATTGTGGAGAAAACAATGATAGGCTATCCTTTTTTTTATATACTATATCAAATCTACAAAACAATGCAATAATTCTACGTGAATAATCTTCACTTATATGGTCGGAATATAATAACATATTATAAAAGACAAATATGGTTAAAAAAAATAGCGATTGTGATATTACTACATCTATATATCTTACTTTAAATATAAAATATATAAAGGAACTCAGAAAAAAAGATATTATAAAAAAACTAAGTTGTTCATGAAAAAAGAAGAAAGTAATGATTTTATTCATATAAAATGGCAATAAAATACCAAATAATAACATAGCAGAATTAAGCAGATAAATAGTATATCGTTTCAATCAAATGCCTCCTCAATATCATTATCACAAATATTTGTATCAAAAAAATAAAATCGTGTATTTGGATTATTGATATGTGTCTTCATTCTCTAAAAAGAATTAGCAGAGATCATATCTTTTATTCTTTTTATGATATAATAAGACACAGATTGTACAGTTGCATTTTTTATTGTTAGAATCAAAATTCCAACAGGATAATTATAATGTGGCATAAACAATGCTTGACAGTTATTATATTTATATACTATGTTAAATCTACAGAACAAACCAATAATAAGAGTTGCAAAATCTTGGCTCCAAATGTCAGAATATAATAACAAATTATAAAACAAGAAAATAATAGTAAAGAGAAATAATTGTGATAAAACTACATCTATATATCTTGTTTTAAATATTATAAATATTATAAAACTAAGAAAAAATGATATTATCAAAAAACTAAGTTGTTCATGATAATAAAAGAAAAGAATAATATCATTCATATAGAATGGCAATAGAATACCAAATAATAACATAGTAGAATTAAGCAGATAAATAGTATATCGTTTCAATCAAATGACTCCTTAATATCATTATCACAAAGCATATTATTACAGTCGATACATGATTTTTCATATGATCATTCACGTTCTTTGATATGTATTTTCAAAAACAACATGGTCATTCCATAAACAACATAAAAAATGAAAACTGCTATTGATG
>CAMVRM010000059.1 GCA_947169885.1 uncultured Ruminococcus sp. | reverse complement strand
CAGCAACTTTGTACTTAGTGCCTGCGGTGAGGTTCTTGATAGTGTAGGAAGTGCCAGTTGTTTCAGCAAGCGTTGTCCATGCGCCGTTTACATATCCGCAGACAGCATACTTCTGAGCGTTGTCATATTCAGTCCATGTAAGCTTTACACAGCCCTCACCGGGGGTATAGCTCACTTCTATCTCCTGCGGGAAAACGATCGGCACAAGCGGCAGTTCATCATCTTCCAGCGCACTCGCAGTAAGAGCGAACTTTTCTGCGGTCTGCGAAACTGGCAAAACTGCCATACTTCCGAAAACAGTCACCAGTGCAAGAGATGCGGCAATTGTCTTTTTGAACATAAACGATCGACTTTTCATTATGATTCCTCCTTAAAAATCCTTCGGAATAAAAATATATGTCAGTTAGTCAATATCAAAGATGTATACCACTATTTTAACACTTCTTAATGAAAAAGTCAATAGTTTTTTGCTTTGTTATCCAAAATACGTCAATATCAACAACTTTCTTTGTGCAGGTTTTAAGTTAATTCTCGGTTATGGGTATCCATATCTGACTTCTGTAATCAGGCGATGTCATTATGCCTGCGGGGTATGCTTCAATGTCCATTTCGTAGGTAGGCTTGAAGCCCGAAGTCGGGAAAAGTTCACTGCACATATCCTGCCAAAGCTTCTGTATGGCATCGGGCATTGCGCCGACGCACTCACTCACGACCCACTTTCTCGCAGGAATAGTGTTCACACGAAAACCCTCGGGCGCTATGGTGTCGGGTGCGCAGGCAACTGCAATGCTGTAATCAAAATGCTCGCAGTCTGTGTGTCCGCTCCCGTAGCATATGCCGAACACAAAACTTCTGTCGCAGGCATTTTGAAGAAGTGTGCTGACTGTGCCGTCTTTGTGCGCCCTCGCCCAAAAATCGGGGATAGTATTGATGTTCTCGCCCCCTGCAACCGTGTGACGTTCAACACGTTCCAGCACCGTAAAGCTTTCTTTTTCAACTATCTTGTAATCCATATCATTTCCGCCTTTCAGAATTATTTTCACCTTTAAGCGTGAAAATGACCTTAGACTTCCGCCTTTTCTTGCATCAGTCGGAGTGATACCGTGAAACCTTGTGAACGCCCGTGTAAAGCTTTCGGGAGACTCGTAGCCGTATTTCAGCGCAAGGTCTATCACCTTAATATCCGTGCTGACAAGCTCACTGCCGGCAAGTGTGAGCCGCCTGTTACGGATATAATCACCGAGCGTCATGCCGCACATTATCCCGAATATCTTCTGAAAATAATACGCCGAGCAAGCCGCCTGCGCCGCAATACTGTCTGTATCCAGCTGTTCGCAGATGTTGTCCTCGATGTAGTTTATGGCGTTTTGTATACCCTCAGCCCAGTCCATTTTCATCGCTCCTTTCGGTGTGTTATAATTATAGCAGAAATAAACTCCCCTGTCCTGATTTTTTGTGTCATCTTCTGTCAGGAAACATAACAGATAAGAGATAAACTTGCAGGTTCGGGGCTTGCCCTGACCGTGTGCCTCTTTTACTTTTCAGTCGGTATGCTTAAGACTACTTTGAGATGTACCCTACTTTTTGGAGGGACACCCCCTCGGGGAAGAAAGAGGAAAGGGGGGATTTTATTTTGTTCTCCTCGGGCTTCACAGTGCGCCACCCTTTCCCCTTTCCTCCCCTAGGGGTTTTCCCTCCAAACCACCTTTCCCCCTCTCCCTACCTTTTCTCTTTCTACCCAAACTTCACAACACAGGTGCTGAACGCCTTAGACAGGTCATAAAAGGATAGTTTGTTCGTTCATAGCTTTTCTTTCAACTGTTATATATATAGCAATCCAAGAAAATACCCCACAAACAAATAATATCTCTTATCTTTTATCTGTTTTGAACGCCCCGAGCTTCACAATTGAAAAAGTCTGTACTACCGACCGTGCGAGGGCATCGAGCCGTCCGCCCGAGGACCCCGAGAACCAAAAACCGACAGTTCCCGTCAAAGAAAACTGTCGGTCTATAATATTATTTGGTCATGTGTGCAGTTGAATTACTTGATGACAGCTTCAACAGCTCTGCTGTTCAGCTGAGCGATGTTCCAAGAGCCGTTTACCTTAGCGCAAACAACGATCTTGTATGTGCCCTTAGCGATCTTCGGAGTGGTGAAAGTGGTAACGCCTGCTTCGGTGTATGCCTGAACTTTCCACTTGCCCGAGATTAAAACAGCGATACCGTATTTCTCAGCGCCCTCTACCTCAGTCCAGTCGAGCTTGATCTGATTGCCGCTTACCTCAGCAGTAACTTCGGGATATGTAACAACAGCTTCTTCCAGCGGAGAAACAACTGCCGCATTCGAGAAGTCAGTTCTCCAGATGCCGCCGACCTTAGCGATAACAGCTACATTGTACTCAGTGCCTGCTTTAAGATCATTAAGCACGTAGGAATTGCTGTAACCCTCGGCAAGAATTCTCCACTTGCCGCTTACAAAGCCGCAAACAGCATACTTTTCAGCGCCGTCAACTGCGTCCCATTTGAGCTGAACAGCATTCTTGCCTGCAACAGCTTCAAACTCAACAGCAGATGCTGCAAGTTTGTCAAGTGTTACTTCCTTAGTGTCGGTGTACTCAACGCCGTCTATCGTTGCAACAGCGGTATAAGTTATCTTGCCGTCAGCAGTGTAGCTCGGCTCAACTGTCTCGGAGGTAACTTTTGCATCAACGTTCTCAGTCTTGCCGCAAATAGAGCAGGTGAAAGATGCCGTTACAGTCTCATAGTCATCAGACCAATCCCACTCAACAGTTTCATAGTTATGTTTCAATCTCGGGATAGTAACAGCGAAAATGTCAGTTTCGTTTTTGCACTCAGGATCGGTGTATAATTTGAGTGTAACAAGATCCCACCAGTATTCAAAATTTCCGTCAGAAGTGCAGGTAGGTTCAACAGCATCGAAGTGAGCGAGCGTGTTTGTCGGGAGAACTTCTTCCTTGGTGTCGGTATATTCAACGCCGTCGATAACCGCAACAGCAGTGTATACTACCAGACCCTCCTCCTCGTATGTTGCATACTTGACTGTCTCGGAAGTAACTTCTGCATCAACAGTCTCAGTCTCGCCGCAAACTGCGCAAGTTCTTGTCAGAACAGCTGTGTTATCATCGTTCCATGTCCACTCAGGCTCGCCGAAATCGTGACCTGTTGCAGGAACAGCGATGTCTGCTTCTTCTACCTCGGTATAAGTATCATCAGCAAAGGTATAGAACTTACCGTCAGAACCCTTGTAATACTCGATATTGCCATCCTCGGTGCAGCCTGCTTCAACTGCATCTACCTTTTCAACCGTTACAGCAGGGATACGCTCAGTGTAAGATGCGGAATACTTCTTGCCGTTGAAATTTATAATAGCAGAGTGAACGATCTTGCCGCTAACACCTATCTTTGCTTCAGTAACAGTATCGGTAACAACAGCAGTTACTTTCTGAACAGCGCCGTCCTCTTCGCAGGTGAACGAAGCATAAGCTTCGGTGTGGTCAGCGCTCCATGTCCACTTAGGCTTGCCGTATGTGTGACCGACAGCAGAAATGATCCACGAATTCTCGCCGACCTCAGTGTAATTCTCGCCGTCCAAAGTATAGAACTTGCCGTTCGAGCCGATGTAATATTCGGTATTGCCGTCCTCTTCATGTGTAGCGTCTTTAGCTTCTACCTTTTCAAGAGAAGTCTCGATAACGCCTAAAGTGAACGGATCGTCCTCAGTGCCGCTTCCGCCTGTGATCTTAAAGCCCTCTGCAAACTGCGGATCGGTCGTAGTATCAGCATCGAGGAAAAGATAATACTTTTCTTCCTCGGAAATTATAAAGCTGAATTTAAAGCAGTCACGCTTTGCCTGATAGATAGGTTCAGCAACTGTGAAATCACCCGAAACCATTCTGACAGGGACTGCGGCAGAAGATTTGCCTGTGTTGTCATACTGGAGATAAACATTTTTAAGTGTGAGAGTATCGCCGATACGGTATTCGTCACCAACATTGAACTGTTCTCTGTTGCTGAGTTCATCAATGAGCCATGAAAATTCTTCTATCTCGGTGTAGTTCTCGCCGTCAAAAGTATAGAATTTGCCATTCGAGCCGACATAATATTCGGTGTTGCCCTTTGTGGTATCGGTAGGCTCGGTCGCCTCTACCTTTTCAAGAGAAGTCTCGATAACGCCTAAAGTGAACGGATCGTCCTCAGTGCCGCTTCCGCCTGTGATCTTAAAGCCCTCTGCAAACTGCGGATCGGTCGTAGTATCAGCATCGAGGAAAAGATAATACTTTTCTTCCTCGGAAATTATAAAGCTGAATTTAAAGCAGTCACGCTTTGCCTGATAGATAGGTTCAGCAACTGTGAAATCACCCGAAACCATTCTGACAGGGACTGCGGCAGAAGATTTGCCTGTGTTGTCATACTGGAGATAAACATTTTTAAGTGTGAGAGTATCGCCGATACGGTATTCGTCACCAACATTGAACTGTTCTCTGTTGCTGAGTTCATCAATGAGCCATGAAAATTCTTCTATCTCGGTGTAGTTCTCGCCGTCAAAAGTATAGAATTTGCCATTCGAGCCGACATAATATTCGGTGTTGCCCTTTGTGGTATCGGTAGGCTCGGTCGCCTCTACTTTTTCAAATGTGATTCCCTGCTCAGTTACAACACTTGTCTGAGGTTCATTCTCGTCCGCAAAAACGTTCACAGGCATAGTGCCTGCCACGGTGAGAACAGCAAGTGCGCCTGCTAATGCTCGTTTGGTCAGTTTGTGTTCCATTTTTTATTCCTCCTTAAAAAAGAATAGATAATATAAAAAAAAGACATACCCCGAAAACTAACTTTCTGCGGAATATGCCATTTAAGTCTGTATATCAAGACCTAAAAAGCACAGTCATGCCATGCCATAGCAATTATAATAATTTCGGCATGGCACTTCCGGCTTGTTTTATGAAGGTCTACTAGAGAGCTTATTAAATTTATGTTTCAATTATAACATATTGTTTCGGTTCTGTCAAGTCTTTATGTAAATTTTTTTGTGATAAAATTAAGAAATCTCACATCATGCGATGTCAGTTATGTTGTTAAGGTTTGCACAAAAGCATTTACTTTTCCCCGAAAATGTGCTATAATAAAATAGAACCTGTCTTCACAAGACTCTGTACGTGTCTTATGAAGACAGGTTCTAAAAAACACTAAGGAGGGATGCCGATGAACAAAGTACTGAAATTTCTGAAAACCGAGCCTATGCTCACCGTTTCGGCGGCGGCAGCGGCAGTCTCGCTGTTCATCACACCGCCCGAGCCTGCGCTCCTTTCCGACATCGACTGGCACACGCTGGGAACTCTGCTCATGATGCTCTGCGTGCTTGAAGGCTTCAAGCAGGAAAATGTCCTCGACCCACTGGTACGGCTGTCGCTCAAAGCCAAGACCCTCACAGGACTGACGCTCTTTTACATCTTCGGAGTGTTCTTCTCGTCCATGTTCGTCACGAACGATGTTTCGCTCATGATATTCGTGCCGCTGACGATCTTCACATTCAGGGGCGGCGGCAGGGAAAAATACATACTTCCCGTCCTTACTCTTGAAAACATCGCCGCCATAAGAGGTTCACTCCTCACCCCGTTCGGCAGTCCGCAGAACCTGTTTTTATACAGCCGCTTCGGGATAAGCGCAGGACGTTTCCTGCTCCATATGCTTCCGCTCTGTGCAGGTTCGGCAGTTCTGCTCGTCATCTTCGTGCTGGTGCTTTACCGAAAAGCGCTCTCAGAACCGATAGAGTTCGACCGCTCGAAACTCGGTTCGGGAACAGGCAAAAAAAGCCCCGTTTACCTCGGGCTGTTCGCACTCGTCATACTCACGATCGTCAGCCGTACAAAATTCTGGTGGGCGGCAGTCCTCATAGTTGTCTGCGTGATAGCGCTGACCGACAGAAAACTGTTCCTCAAAGTCGACTATGTGCTTCTGTTCACGTTCCTGTTCTTCTTCATCTTTTCATCTTCGATAGCCGCAAACGAGCGCATTGCAGGATTTCTGAGCAAAGCAGTCGCAGGGCGTGAATACTGGTGGGTCATCGGGTTAAGTCAGCTTATCTCTAACGTTCCTGCTTCTATCGTGCTTTATCCGTTCTCGAAAAGCAACGCCGCACTTATCTACGGCGCAGACACCGCAGGCTTGTGTTCACTGATAGGTTCGCTCGCCTCGGTGATAAACTACCGCATCTATGTCCGTGAGTACCCCGAAAACGGCAGACAGTTCATCAAAGTGTTCACCCTCATAAGCTGGGCGTTCTTTGCGATAGTCGTTATACCTGTTTACTTTCTCGCATCATGGGAAATGTAAAAATACGCATAAAAAAAGCGGCATACCCGTTGTTTCTTAACAGGTATGCCGCCGTATTTTTTGTTTGTTATGCTATCAGAGCTTCTTTACTGCAATAGTCACCTTTTCGCCGTTTATATCCCACTCCTTGCCGTTTTCAGCATTGTCATAGGAAATGCTCTCAGCAAGAACATCGTGGCTGATAGCGTCCTTGTTGCGTTCGCACAGAGCCGCAAGCTTGTCACTGCCCGTGAGCGAAACTGCGATGTGATCCATTACCTCAAAGCCGCTGTCTTTGCGCATGGTCTGTATCTTCGAGATGATCTCACGCACAAAGCCCTCCTCGATAAGTTCTTCGGTAAGGTTCGTGTCAAGAACAACAGTCACGCCGCTGTCGGTCAGGCTGTAAAAGCCTTCCAGCTGTTCAGTTTCGATAAGCAGATCTTCCTTAGCAAGACTGATCTCGCCTGTGGAAACGGTTATTTTCAGACTGCCTGTGCTTTCCAGTTCAGCATAAGCCGCCGAACCGTCCAGTTCAGCAAGAGTGTTCTTTATCTCGCCGATATATCTGCCGTACTTAGGACCTAAGGTTTTCAGCTGCGGTTTGAACTTGTAGCTTACGAAGTTTGCGGTATCGTCCCTGAACTCAACATTTTTCAGGTTAAGTTCGTCACGGATTATATCAACATAGTAGCTGTCAAGAACATGGTCTGCCTTAACGTACATAACGCTAAGAGGCTGACGGTTCTTTCTGTTCGAGCCGTTTCTTGCCGAACGTCCCAGAACAACGATGTCGAGAACTTCGTCCATGTCGCTTTCAAGCTTCTTGTCGATGTGCGACTCCTCGCAAACGGGATAATCGCAAAGGTGTATGCTCTCGGGAGCGGAAGCGTCAACGCTCTTGACAATGTTCTGATATATCTCCTCGGTGATGAAAGGCACCATGGGAGCGGCGCACTTGCATACAGTCACCAGTGCAGTCCAGAGTGTCATGTAAGCGTTGATCTTGTCCTGTGTCATTTCGGGCGACCAGTAGCGCTCACGTCCACGGCGAACGTACCAGTTGGAAAGATCGTCCACAAAGTCCTGCATAGCCTTTGCCGCTTCGGGGATACGGTAATTTGCAAGGTTATCATCAGCAAGCTTGACCATAGTGTTCATCTTGGAGAGTATCCACTTGTCCATTACAGAAAGCTTGTCATAGTCAAGGCTGTATTTTGTCGGGTCAAAGCCGTCAATGTCTGCATAAAGCACATAGAAAGCATAGGTGTTCCAGAGTGTGCCCATGAACTTGCGCTGACCCTCGGTAACAACTTTGCCGTTGAACTTGTTGGGGAGCCACGGTGCGGAGTTGGTATAGAAATACCAGCGGATAGCATCAGAACCGTAAGTCGAAAGCGCCTCGAACGGGTCAACAGCGTTGCCCTTTGACTTTGACATCTTCTGACCGTTCTCGTCCTGAACAAGACCCAGCACTATAACATTCTTATAGGGTGCTTTATCGAACAGCAGAGTGCTTATCGCCATGAGCGAATAGAACCAGCCTCTTGTCTGATCGACCGCTTCGGAGATAAAGTCCGCAGGGAACTGGCTCTCGAAAAGTTCCTTGTTCTCGAACGGATAGTGGTGCTGTGCGAAAGGCATTGCGCCGCTGTCGAACCAGCAGTCGATAACTTCGGGAACACGCTTCATCTGCTTGCCGCAGTCGGGGCACTTGATAGTAACAGCGTCGATATACGGGCGGTGAAGTTCGATGTCATCGGGGCAGTTGTCAGACATTGACTTTAACTCCTCGATAGAGCCTATCGAATGACGGCAGCCGCACTCGCACTCCCAGATATTCAGCGGAGTTCCCCAGTAACGGTTTCTCGAAATGCCCCAGTCCTGAACGTTTTTCAGCCAATCGCCGAAACGACCCTCGCCGATGCTGGGCGGTATCCAGTTAACTGTTGCATTGTTTGCGATGAGCCTTTCCTTAACGTCAGTCATCTTTATGAACCATGTATCTCTTGCGTAGTAGATAAGGGGCGAATTGCATCTCCAGCAGTGAGGATATTCATGCTCGAACTTAGGTGCGGAGAACAGCTTGCCTTCTTTGTCAAGGTCTTTCAGCACTTCGGGGTCAGCCTTCTTGACGAACAGACCTGCATAGGGAGTCTCCTCGGTCATACAGCCCTTGCCGTCAACGAACTGAACGAAAGGCAGGTCATACTTTCTGCCAACTCTTGCGTCATCTTCACCGAATGCAGGAGCAATGTGAACGATACCTGTACCGTCAGACATAGTAACATAGTTATCGCAAACGATATAGTGACCTTTCTTGCCCTGCTTTGCGACAAATTCGCCTGTGCAGGAGAAAAGCGGCTCATATTCCTTGTGTTCAAGGTCAGTACCCTTGTATGTCTCGATGACTTCGTAAGCAGGCTTGCCGTCAGAAGCGAGCGGAGACAGAACGGTATCGAGCAGAGCCTCAGCCATGATATAAACTTTGCCGTCAGCGGCATTTACACGGCAGTAAGTCTCATCGGGGTTAACGCAGAGCGCAACGTTCGAGGGCAGTGTCCACGGTGTTGTCGTCCATGCGAGGAAGTAAGCGTTGTCCTCGCCGACTATCTTGAAGCGTGCGACAGCCGAGCGTTCCTTGACAAGCTTATAGCCCTGAGCAACTTCGTGAGAAGAAAGCGGAGTTCCGCAGCGTGGGCAGTAAGGAACTATCTTGAAGCCCTTATAGAGCAGACCCTTGTCATAGATAGTTTTGAGCGCCCACCATTCCGACTCGATGAAGTTGTTGTGATAGGTAACGTAGGGGTTCTCCATATCAGCCCAGAAGCCGACTGTTCCCGAGAAATCCTCCCACATACCCTTGTATTTCCAAACGGATTCCTTACATTTTGTGATGAACGGTTCAAGACCGTATTCCTCGATCTGATCCTTGCCGTCAAGACCAAGCATTTTCTCAACTTCAAGTTCAACGGGCAGACCGTGAGTATCCCAGCCTGCTTTTCTCGGCACCATTTCGCCTTTCATGGTGTGGTAGCGAGGTATCATGTCCTTGATAGCACGGGTGAGAACGTGACCGATATGCGGCTTGCCGTTAGCAGTCGGAGGACCGTCATAGAAAACGTAGCTTTCTCCCTGCTTTCTTGTCTCGATGCTCTTTTCAAAGATCTTGTTCTCGTCCCAGAACTTCTCGACCTGTTTTTCCCTCTCAACAAAGTTGAGGTTAGTATCAACTTTCCTGTACAAAGCGATCAATCCTTTCTATTATGATAATATAATTATTTTAACCTTTGAATAAGTATCGCCGAAGCGATCGTTCCTGCTGTAAAAAAAGCCCCTGTGATATACAGAATGATCGTTGCGAGCTTATAAGCATAACTTTTGACCAGCACGAATCTTGTGGGGTCTTGTGTGCTGACTTTTATAGGCACTTTATCGCCTTTCTCGAAGAGTTTTTTTGTTGTCCCGACGTGGCTCTCATGCTGATACGTGTGACCGCCGTAGGAATATCTGAAAGTCGGTATCCACATAGGGTCATTTCTATACGGGTCAATGTGATTTGCTGAGTGCATATTGACACGCTTGCAGTCGACCACCTCAGCGTCAGTCTCAAACTCATAGCTATCCAGCTTTTTCTTTCTGAAAACAGTCATAAGTGTCGGAACAAGCAGAAGCACGAAAGACACCGCACTCATAATAAGTATTATTATCATTTTATCCGACATTAATATCTCCTATCTCCTATCTAAAAAAAATCGCTCCTGCCTTGTAAAAAGGACAGGAGCGTGAAAAAAAAGCTCTTGTTATACCACCGTTTTACAAACGTACCATCATACGTCTTCCCGATAACGCAGGAAATGCGGCGCAGCCTACTCGGAACAAAAAAGTTCGGTGCGCAGCTCGGGAGTGATCTTCGTCAGCCGTTACTTGTACTGCGCTCACACTCTCCGCAGTTCGCTGAGGCTTTCATCAGCTGATTACTCTCTCCGTCAAAGCCTTTTCCATATATACACTTAGATTATACCACACATTTTCGGCTTTGTCAATGACGATTTTGTTAATTGTTGCAGAATTTGCTTTTGGCATTTCTGCTTTTACGTGTGTCTGTTTTAATGTCCTTTGGACATTGGGAGATTTTTTCGGGATTCGCTTTCGCTGTCCCGAAAAATAAAAATCGGCATTACTGGTGCTTCTACCCTTTTTTGTGGTATTCTTTTATTTTGCTTACTTTTGGAAATTTGTTTTGGAATGCCGATTTTTTAGGTGTGAACTTTACGTTTGTACGCTTTATCTTTATTTTGTTTTGACTGTTCTTTCTATCGCCCCATGGGGGCGAATGAGGACTTTGCCCTCAAACTCCCACCAAAGGGGAAACCCTTTTGAAAAAGGGTTATCCCCTCTGGACTTCCTTTCCTAAAACTTTTGATTCTCTGGCGCTCACACTTCATTTGTGCAGAACTTGTACGGTTTAACGTCAGTTATTTCTTATCTCTTATCTCTTATTTATTATTTTTTCTATTATCTGCTATTGAAAGCCCCGAGCTTCACAAATGAAAAGTTCTGCACTACCGTTCGTGCGATGGAAACGAGCCGTCCGCCCGAGGACCCCGAGGACTTATTGCTTTGCTTTTTCTTTCATTCTCAGTGAGTTCGACAGTGTGCGCTTTCTTATACGCATCGACTTCGGTGTTACTTCCAATAACTCATCATCCGCTAAGAACTCCAAGCAATCTTCAAGGCTCAGATTTCTCGGCGGTATCAGCCTTAACGCATCGTCCGAACCGCTCGCTCTTGTGTTCGTCAGATGCTTCTTCTTGCATACGTTTACTACCAGATCGTCCGACTTCGGACTTGCACCAACGACCATTCCCTCATAAACAGGTGTGCCTGCACCGATGAACAGCTCACCACGCTCCTGCGCATTGAACAGACCATAGGTAACAGCTTCGCCTGTCTCAAATGCGATCAGCGAACCGCTCGCACGGCGGTCAATGTCGCCCTTGTGCGGCTGGTAGCTGTGGAATACACTCGACATGATGCCCTCGCCCTTTGTGTCCGTCAGGAACTCAGACCTGTAACCGAACAGACCTCTTGACGGGATAAGGAACTCTATCCTCATACGGCTTCCGACAGGTGTCATCTGCTGTAACTCGCCCTTGCGTGAACCCAGCTTCTCCATAACAGAACCAACACAGTTCTCAGGCACATCTATGACAAGTCTCTCGATAGGCTCGCAAAGCTTGCCCTCAACTTCCTTGTACAGAACTCTGGGCGTGGAAACTGACAGCTCATAACCCTCTCTCCTCATGTTCTCGATAAGGATAGAAAGGTGCATCTCACCTCTGCCTGCAACTCTGAAACTGTCAGTGGAGTCTGTTTCGGAAACTCTCAGCGAAACGTCTTTGAGAAGTTCCTTGAAAAGTCTGTCTCTAAGCTGACGTGATGTTACGAATTTGCCCTCTCTGCCTGCAAACGGCGAATCGTTTACCGAGAAAGTCATTTCAACGGTAGGTTCGCTTATCTTTACGAAAGGCAGCGGCTCAAAGTGACCGTATGCACAGATAGTATCGCCGATAGTGATGTTTTCAAGACCGCTTATGCACACGATGTCGCCTGCTTTTGCGCTGTCGCAGGGAACACGGTTCAAGCCCTCGATCTGATAAACGGTGACGATCTTTCCTCTGTATTCCTTTTTGGTCTGGTGATAGTCGCCGACAGTAACTTCCTGATTAACTCTCAGCGTTCCTCTCTCGATACGTCCGATAGCGATACGTCCCACATAATCGTTATAGTCGATAGAAGAAACAAGATACTGCATCTCGCCCTCGTCCTCCACTTCGGGAGCAGGGATATAGCTGAGTATCTCGTCCAGCAGAGGGATAAGGTCAGTTCCGGGAACGTTGGGATCCATAGAAGCTGTGCCGTCACGTCCCGAGCAGTAAAGTATCGGGCTGTCAAGCTGTTCGTCGGAAGCGTCCAAGTCCATGAGAAGTTCAAGAACTTCATCGCCGACTTCGTTAAGACGTGCATCGGGACGGTCGATCTTGTTGACAACAACAATGATCTTGTGACCCAGTTCAAGAGCCTTTTGCAGAACGAAACGTGTCTGCGGCATAGGACCTTCGGCAGCGTCTACCAGCAGGATAACGCCGTTCACCATTTTCAGCACACGCTCTACCTCGCCGCCGAAGTCTGCGTGTCCCGGGGTGTCGATTATGTTTATCTTTACGTCCTTGTACTTGATAGAAGTGTTCTTTGCAAGTATCGTTATTCCTCTTTCACGTTCGATGTCGTTGGAGTCCATAACACGGTCTTCAACTTCCTGATTCTCTCTGAACGTTCCGCTCTGTTTCAGCATCTCGTCAACGAGAGTGGTCTTGCCGTGGTCAACGTGTGCGATTATGGCAACGTTTCTCAGATCTTCTCTTATCATACCCTTTGACTTCCTTTCATAATTACGGTATTACGTCATTTTCCAAAATAATATTATATCACATTTTTCGGCAGATTGCAATAAATTTACACCTACAAATTGTGCGCTTTTACCCTTTCACATTTGTTGATAATAACTAACGGTACAAAAAAAATTCCCGACAGGCTCACAGTTTGTTAACCTGTCGGGAAATAATGTTTTTAATTTGGAGAATCAGGTGTTCCCGGGTCGAACTCGCTCGTATCCGTCACAGGCGGGTCTGTCACGGGAGGATCGGTCTCAGGAGGGTTTGTCTCGGGAGGATCGGTCTCGGGAGGGTCAGTCTCGGGAGGGTCAGTCACGGGAGGATCAGTCTCAGGAGGATCTGTCTGCGGCGGATCAGTCTCGGGAGGATCAGTTTGCTGTTCCTCGGTCTGATCGGGGATAAGTTCATCGGGAAGCGAAGCTTCTTCGGAAGAACTGTCTTCCTTGGAGCTGGAATCTTCCTCCGAACTTGAATCTTCTTCGGAGCTTGAATCGTCCTCAGAACTTGAATCAATGTCAGACTTTGTATCCGTCGAAGCATCAGCCGCTGAACTGCTTATCTCGGTGTCGATAACAAGATCGGGCAGTGAGACTTTTTCCTTGGTGGTAAGTGCCGTCGAATCTGCCTTTTCCTTTTCTTCGGTTTTTGAAACGCCTGCAATATCGTCCTTTGCGATAACGAGCAGTATAACGAGTGCGACCAGCAGCAGGAAGATCACGGAAAGCACAACAATAACGATCTTTCGGTAGCGCTGAGCAGCATCTTCCTCATCGTCATCATCTTCTTCGTAGTAGTAATCGTCCTCGTAATAGTCGCCGTCCTCCTCATCATAGCCGTAGCTGTCATCAGAGTATTCTTCTTCGTCATAGTCATCAGCGCTTGCTACCCTTGAAAGGTCAAAAGGATCAGGCTCTTGCTCAGCAGGTTCGTCCTTCGGTATCCTTGAAAGATCGAAAAGATCATATGCCGCAGCGTTGTCCCTTTCAGGCACTTCATCATCTATTACCGTCCATCTCTTTCTCGGCGGCGGAACAGTTTCATTAGATTTTCTATCGGGTTCGTTTTGTGTCGTCTGTGTAGGTCTTGGCTCGGCAGGTCTGTGGGGCGTTCTTCCGTTCTGTCCCCTGTCGTCAAAGCCCATTGATGCGTTCTCTGTCTTGAAAAGCAGCGCTCCGCAAAACTTGCATGAGATAGCGTCAACGGGTACGTCCTTGCCGCAGCTGGGGCAAACTCTTGTTCGCATCCTTTTCCTCCGTTTTCACGTTATCACGTTGTCTGCTCAAAAAATCAATAAAGTGTAACAGCGCCGGTCTGGAGGTCAACTCTGTACATCTGACCGTTGTAGTCGGAGAAGATCATCTCAACGCCGTCAGTACCGCCGTAGTAGGTGTAACCGTCGATACCGTTGGAAGAAGCATAGTTATCCATGATAGTCATAGCCTCGTCCCAGCTGTAATAGCTGCCTGCGGGCGAGAAGCCTGCCTCGTTGCTGTCATCAGTATCGCTTGTGTCGGGGATAATGTTGTTAGGGTCGCTCTCTGTTGAGTCAGTGTTGGGATCTGTGCTGTCATCAGAAGAAGTATCGGTCGAAGAATCAGCTGCGGAGTCAGGCAGAAGTGCTGAATCGGTGCTGACAGCAGAATCGGTGCTTGAGCTTTCCTTGATCTCCTCGGGGTTCTCAGAGATAGTATCGTCAGTAACAGCGGGAGTATATCCCGAATCCTCGCTGACAGGTGCAGCGGACTCGGTCGAAGCAGAAGTCTGCTGTGTATCTGTGCTGCTTGTAACAGCCGCCTGTGAACTTGCAGGATTTTTGGAGATAGTACCTGTTGAAGAGCTGTCATCGCTGCCAAAGCCGAAAAGCTTAGAGCCAACAACTATCGCTGCGATTATAACGAGCAGGATACCCAGCGTGATGATAGCAGTTATCATAAAAGTGCGCTTTGGGTCATATTCGTCGGAAGCGATATTATCTGCCGACTTTTTCTTTGGCTTGAAGCCGAACTCCTGATAGAACTCGTCCTCGCTCATAGGCTCAGGCTCGGAATTCTTCATAGGACCTGTGTATTCATGTTCTTCCTCGCCGTAGTAATCTTCCTCGGTGTCATCGTAGTATTCATCACCCTCAGAAGCTTCGTTATTATAATAGTCATCATTCTCAGCCTTTTCAGCCTTTTGTTTTTCGAGAGCCTTTTTCACGTCCTCGGGGCTGAAGACCTTAGTTGCCTCTTCGTCGTATTCCTCTTCGTTTTCAGGCTCGTCAAGATTTTCTTCCTGAACGTCCTCATAAACTTCTTCCTCTTCAAAATTGTCATCAGGTTCAATATCCTTACCGTTTTCGTCGATAAGAAGCCTGTGACAGAATTTGCAGATTATAGCTTCGTCTGATATTTCTTTACCGCAGAAGGGGCAGTTTTTCGTCTTCAACAAGATCATATCCTTTCACATTTCAGTTATTTATACTTTTAAATTTTTTTACATAAATTATGAAATGCCGTCTGACGAAAACGTTTTCTGAAATTCTGCGTTTTGTCACGGCATGAATAGGCATAATAGTATGATAACACATTTTAAATCAGAATGCAAGACCTATCAGCAAAATTCATCAAATTATCATTTAAAACGTTGCTGACTGTCCGATTTTTAGCACATTTTGTCATTTGGCTTGCATTTTTCGGACAGTTGACATTTTATGGTATCTGTTTTTATGTCATTCTGACTTTTTTTGGTAACGAACTTAACGTCTGTTGGGGGTAACGTACTTTTTCTTATCTACTATAAATGAGCAGATTTGACAATTTGCACAAAAGTGAACCTTCGGACTGCTTTTGATATGCCGCTTCATTTGTTAGCTGTTCATAATTATTTCCTCGGACTATTTTTGATATACCGCTTCATTTGTCGCTCGTTCGCCGCTGGGCTCACATTGCACAAAGGTAGGCAAGCCGCTCGTAAGGGATAGTTGTGGTCGGTTTATTTGCTG
>CAMVRM010000058.1 GCA_947169885.1 uncultured Ruminococcus sp. | reverse complement strand
GCAGTGGCTTAGGATGCATATTCGTGATTATGTTTCCTTAGATAATGCTATTTCTACGGCTTTTCATGTTTTTTAGATTCACTTTGTTTTCAAGTAGGGCTACTATAGCATCAAATGTTTTCATTATCTTCCACTTGCCCGACAGTTTGACTGCAATGCCATACTGCTCGGCGTTCGGGACAGCCGACCATTTGAGCCTGAACTGGTGGAATTCTTCGTTATGTTCTACCGAAGTTACTTCGGGATATGTGGAAGTCTGAGTTGAATTCGGCGAAACAACTATCGCATTTGAAAAATCAAGATTCCACTTGCCGTCCGAGTAGGTAACGACCGCTATCTTATGCTCCGAACCGCTTGCAAGACCGGTCAGCACATAGGAAGTGTCCGTAGTCTGGGCTATCCTGTTCCAATAATCGTCCTCAAATTCAAAGATACCGTATTTTTCAGCGGTGCTGACAGCTGTCCATGTAAGTTTGACCGAACCGTTGCCCTTTTCATAAGTGATCTTCGGTATAGCCGATTCTTTGAGAGCAACTGTCACAGCATTTGAGAAGTCCATGTTCCATTTGCCGTCATACATCGCAACGACTGCTACTTTGTACTTTGTGCCGGGCTTGAGGTTTTTCAGCTCATAGGAAATGGTGTAGCACTCATCGAGGAGATTCCATTTTCCGTTTGTATACCCTGCTATGCCGTACTTTTCTGCGTTTGGAATTGGCTTCCATTTCAGAGTTACTTTTTCCTCAGTGGCTGTTGCAGTGAGTTCGGGAACCTTGGGTGAAGGGATCGAGTCAGTGTAATTATCCTTGTAACTATATTTGCAAACAGAACAGGTGTGCAGATCGTAACCCATGGCAGTTGTTGTCGGAGCAATAGTCTTTACTGTATATTTATGACCGGTTGCTGGGATCGTTTCGGTGTAGTTGTCACCGCAAGAGCATGAATAAGTACGAACGCCTGATACCGTGCAAGTAGCTTCCTTAGTTACCTCACTTGTATAACTATGTGTATGAATTATGTCAGTGTAATTATCTTTAAAGCTGTAATTGCAGACTGTGCAAGTGTGCAGATCGTAACCCATGGCAGTTGTTGTCGGAGCAATAGTCTTTACTGTATATTTATGACCGGCTGCCGGGATCGTTTCAGTGTAGTTGTCACCGCAAGAGCATGAATAAGTACGAACGCCTGATACCGTACAGGTAGCGTCCTTAGTTACCTCACTTGTATAACTATGTGTATGAAGTATGTCGGTGTAGTTATCCTTAAAGCTGTAATTGCAGACTGTGCAGGTGTGCAGATCGTAGCCCATACTGGTGGTTGTCGGAGCAACAGTCTTTACTGAATAATCATGACCTTTTGCAGGAATAGTTTCGGTATAGTTGGCACCGCATGAACATGAATAAGTACGAACACCCGATACTGTGCAGGTAGCTTCTTTAGTTACCTTACTTGTGTAACTATGTGTATGTACTTCAAAAGGATTCCATTCTGACAGCTTCATATATGCAATTCTGCGTACACTTCCGGCAGGATAGTCTATCTTCCAGAAACCGTTTGTATATGCCTCGATAGCTATGCAGGAATCACCAGGATCGACCCAGCGGTTGCTTTCCTGATTGCCGTTTGAATCGTAGGTATGTATCTGTGCAGGAGCTGTGCATGATACATTAGTATTGTATCTGGTATCAACTATCCATGCATTGGTAAACGGATTCCATTCAGAAAGCTTCATATACGCAATTCTTCTGGTACTTCCGGCAGGATAATCTATTTTCCAATAACCATTTGTGTATGCCTCAATAGCTACGCAGGAATCTCCTGCGTCCACCCAGCGATTGCTTTCACGGTTGCCGTTTGCATCATAGGTATTGAGCTTAATTGGAGCTGTGCATGATACGTTAGTTTGGTATTTGGTATCAACTGTCCCAGGGAGAATAGTATTTGCAAAAGGATTCCATTCTGACAGCTTCATATAAGCTATTCTTCTTGAGCCACTTGCAGGATAATCTATTTTCCAGTAACCGTTTGTATATGCTTCGATAGCTGTGCAGGAATCTCCGGCATCAACCCAGCGATTGCTTTCACGATTACCGTATGCGTCATAGGTATTGAGCTTAGATGGAGCTGTACATGATAAATTTTTAATATAGCTGTTATCCACTACTGTGTCTATCCGAGTCTGATTGCTATATTTAGGCCAATATTTGCTCCGAGCTAGATTTCCTCTTGTTTCAGAAACGCCGGAATCGTACCCGTTAGGCACTTCAAAACTATAACACCACTTGTAACCTGCTGAATAGGCACCGTCGCCATTATTTGAAACACTCTTCAAATGATTATACACACCGGTATAAGAAGTTTCAAGTTCATGTTTCAAAAAATGGAGTTGTCCGTCTAATGATCTATAATTGTATCCGTTTGAACCGCACCAGTTTACTAGATCAGTTCTTCTTCCGGAGGAGTTTGTTCTGGGAGAATTTGTCCATTGACAGATTCCATATCCGGCACCTCCTGACCAAGAATAGCCTGCTTCCTGTAAATCAGGATTAAAATTGCTCTCTTTTTCGATATTAGCAAGAACTCCGCAAGCAGCAGCGGTTTTTAATCCACATTCATTTTTCAAAAACTCATATATCGTTTCTTCATTGCTCAATGCACTGGCTGTAATAGTTGGAAAATATGTAATAGTACTTAATATCATAAAAAATGCTGTAAAAAACTAGATATTCTTTTTTTCATGCCAGCATCCCCTTTTTTCGATCATTTTATTAAATACAGTTGTTTTGATACTAAATAGACTTCCTCGGGAACTAAAAAACAACTTTAAATTTCAAATTTACAGATCAATCCATTATAAGAAAATGATGTAAACAATTGTTTTTAAGAATTAGTTCCCGAGGAAGTATAATATTTATTTGAGAATATGTTTATTGTATGGTAACTTTGAACGTTCTGTTGGCTATCCTGCTCGTATCCCACTCGCCGTTCACCTTAGCGCAGATGACCATTTCATAAGTCTTGCCTGGGGTAAGTTTGGGTGAAGTGAAAGTTGTGGTCTTAGCATCAACAATTTTCCGTATCTTCCACTTGCCCGACAGTTTGACTGCTATGCCATACTGCTGAGCATTCGGAACAGCCGACCATTTGATGCGGAACTGGTGGAATTCTTCATTGTATTCTACCGAAGCTACCTCTGGATATACAGAATTCGACGAAACGGTTATCGCATTTGAAAAATCGGTGTTCCACTCGCCGTCTGTCATCGCAATAACAGCAACCTTGTATTCTGTGCCTGCTTTAAGGTTCTTGACTATGTAAGAAGTGTCGCTTCCCTCAGCAAGTTTCTGCCATTTGTTGTTTATATATCCGCATACTGCGTACTTTTCAGCGTTTTTTACAGATGTCCAGGTGAGCTTGACACAGTTATCGCCAGAGATGTAGGAAATAGTAGGATTCTCTATGACAGGAACTGATTCTTCATATCGAATAAAACTAAAAAGCTGTGATTTGGTATCGTTAGATTCAAAGGTTTGAAGATTGCTGTTATTGGTTGTGTCTGTTTTTACATCAAAATATAATGCGTTACTTCTGCTTTGAATTGAATAACCACTTGATTTCTTCCTTATTGTCCACTGACAGGTTTCCTGATTGCTCTCTGGCATCATAACAATATTTGTACGATGGCGAAGAGAAGTGGTTGCTGTACTTATTGCCATATTTGTACCGCTTTGAGTAATACTGTAATATCCATTACCAAGATATTTAACAGTAAACAAATCATTTTTACTCCATTCATTTCCTTCGTAGAGATTCATGCGAACATTAGTCCCATTTGTTGCTGTACCATTACTGTCAGGATGAACAAGATAGTTTGGATCAATTGCATTTGATATCCAGTAATCACCATCAGGCAGTGTTTGTCCAGCACCCTCTGATTCAGCCATAAGGTGACCGCCCCACTGTGCATATAGTTTTATCGTACCGCTTTGATTTGTAACATTTGGGTATAGATCATTTGAAATTATTTTTTCATCTTCACCAAATATTCTTCCGCTTTCTTCTTCTAAACTCCAGCCGAGAAATTCGCAGTTCTTTCTCGTCAAGCCAAATGTTGAAGCATTATATAAACCATATTCATGCCCTTTTCCATTTTCCCATACTTCTTCTGTTATAGTATCATCAGAATTGTAAATATCACCGTTTCCGGCAACATAATAATCTTTTCCGTCTGCAATAGTTCCGCCAAATGCGTTGTAACGAATAGTAACTGAATGGCAGCCCCAGCGTGCATATAATTTGATTGTTGCACTTTCGTCCGTAATATCCGGATAAAGATCATTTGAAATCAATGCTTCATCTTCACCGAAAATCCGACCCGAATCAGGATTAAAACTCCAACCTAAAAATTCATAATTATCTCTATGCAAACCAAATGTTGAGGCATTGTATAAACCGTATTCATGTCCGTATCCATCTTCCCATACCTCTTTTAGCAGCGAGCCGTCTGAATAGCAAATATCATCATTGCTTGATACTTCATAGTCACTACCTGATATATTACCTCCATTAGCATTATAGCAAATAGTCAATTCATGTTCATCTTCATAATCCCAAGCATGATATAATGACATTCCTCTGTTGTCATAATCAAATTGAGACCATGTATATAGATAATATTTTATTGTATTTTTTCCATCACTATTACAATCGAGAACATTGACACCATCACTTTCAACAGATACAACTATCATTGAGTGAGGACCGCATTTCCCGTTGCTTTTTGCTATACTTCGCTGAACCTGTATATAATCACCCGGTTTAGCTTTTTGTAATAACTCTCTTGAAGAGTCTTCATCTAAATAACCCGGATCAATAATACCAATTGTTTCTGCCTGCGGATTAGAAATGGTATAGTTAGCACTGGAAGGATATGCTCCAATATATTCATCAAATATATTTAAAAAAATCCAATTTGCAAAACCTTTGCATTGCGACCCCATATACATCTGATCTGATGTCGCAGTCCTTCCATTGTATTCACTGATATAATCATATAACTGACTTGAAACTGAACTTTGTGTTACTGCACTTACTGACAAATTTATATTCGGCAAATACATCACCAAACTGCAAACCATAAGCAATGCCATAAACGTACTCAAAAATCTTTTTTTCATATAAAAACCTCCCTAAAAATAAACAAAAAAGCAACACGTCCAAAAACGCATTGCCAATAACCACATATCAGGGAATAAAATTCCCTGCAACCGACTGTCATACCTTTCGGCTTAGACCCTTTGGCTTTGCGTCACTGTTTTTCAACAGCTTTGCCTATGTTAAAATTTATCTTTTTTCAACGTTCATTGCTTAAATAAAAACCTTTACAAAATTATTATAATCAAATTTGTTGATATTGTCAATATTATTTTTAACATTTAGCAATAATTTTCTGCATTTTAGCTAAATAATAGCTACTTTTTTATGCTTTATGACATATTTCACACACTGCATAAAGAAATAGTCACATCACTTACAACTCTAAAAGCATCAGAGTCAAGTTTCGGGATTCTTTTTTACATTGCGGCTGTTGATTTCGGTTTCGTCACTACTATACTGCATTTTCACAAATAATCAATCCGTTATATCGGACAGTTTTGCAAATTATTTGTGGAGTGTCAGGGAAATCACCATAATGCTAATCCGTTAATACAATGCACGTTCTATATGATATAATGAGTTTAAGATTTTTTTCGTAAATTTCCGTATTCAAAAACAACCCACCCCAAAAGTGCCGTTATTCCTACATATTCAATTTTCAAGCTACGGTAATTTTGACGGCACAAAGAATTAATCCACATCAAGCGATAGCATATCCATACATTGTCTTTTTCTTTCAATAGAGGAATGCACATAGCGGTTGAGCGTGATCTCTGCGGAGCTATGCCCCAGAATTTCGGAGAGCGTCTTAACATCAAAGCCCAGCTCGACACAATTGGTGGCAAACAGGTGGCGCAGGGAGTGAAAATTGAGAGTTCTTAAACCGATTTTGCAAGCAAAGCCTTAAAGCGATACTGCATAGTTCTCGGATCGGGGAGCCTGGCATTGCCAGTGATTATAAAGGCTTCGGTACTTGACGGCTTGAGAACCTGTCTTCACAAGAAATGTGCGTGGATTTTCAGCAAGATTTAGTCGATTTCAAGGCGAAAAACCGCAGTTGTGCTGTCGCACTGCAAGGTTTTTCAACGCAGAAAGCGACTGAATATCGTTGAAAAGACACGTACAGAGCCTTGTGAAGACAGGTTCTTATTTATTTTCTCTTATTTAGTTTTTGCTATTGATGCGATGACTGCACTTCTCGGCGCAAGTCTCAGCGTACTGCCGCTTCTGTATATCATCTTATTAAAGTCTGTGCCGTGCTTGTAAAACGCATTCGTGTAAAAATCAACATTCCAGCCATACCCCTCGGGAAGCCACGGCAGTTCCGTCGGACATTCCTCCCAGTATGCGTTGAACGCCACAAAAACAACGTCCTCCCTGCCTTTCTCGTCACGCCCTGCAAACATCACTCCGATAACATGGTCATCGTCCCTGAACGCATCGTTCCACGCCCTCGTATTGTGTATGCTTATGTCGGGAAAACCAAGCCCGGACTTTTCCATTCTGTGCCGTATGACTTCATGCTTTTTCCTGTATGCAATGAGATCCTGCACAAAATCATGTATCTCACCGAACTTCTTCAAACGTCCCCAGTCCAGCCACGAAACTTCATTGTCCTGACAGTATGCGTTGTTGTTGCCGAACTGCGTGTTGCAGAACTCATCCCCCGCATAGAACATCACCGCACCCCTGCTGCACAACAGCGCCGTGAAAGCGTTCTTTATCATGCGCATTCTAAGCCCCATGATCTCCTTGTCATCAGTTTCGCCCTCAGCACCGCAGTTCCAGCTGGTGTTGCTGTTGTCACCGTCAGTGCTGTTCCAGCCGTTGGCTTCGTTGTGCTTGACGTTGTAGCTGTATAAGTCATACATCGTGAAACCGTCATGACAGGTGAGGAAGTTCACTGAAGCGTCATGACCCCTCATCTCGGGCGGATAAAGATCGTGCGAACCCGTTATCCTCATGACAGCACTCCACGCCATTCCGTAATCACCTTTCAGGAAACACCGCAGATCGTCACGGAATCTGCCGTTCCATTCTGCCCACCTGTTCCAAGAGGGAAAACTTCCCACCTGATAAAGCCCTCCTGCGTCCCACGCCTCGGCTATAAGCTTTGTTCCGCTGAGTATCGGGTCATATGCGATAGTTTTAAGAAGCGGAGGATTTTCAAGAGGAGTGCCGTCTTCCCTGCGCCCCAGTATCGAAGCAAGGTCGAACCTGAAACCGTCCACTCGGTACTCGATGACCCAGTAGCGGAGACATTCGATGATGAATTGCTGAACGATAGGGTGATTGCAGTTCATGGTGTTTCCGCAGCCGCTGAAATTGAAGTACTTCCCCTCGGGGGTCAGCATATAATAAACGTTATTGTCAAGTCCCTTGAACGAAAAGATAGTTCCGTCCTCATTGCCCTCGGAAGTGTGATTGAACACAACATCAAGGAACACAAGCAGTCCGTTTTCGTTGCAGGTCTTGATAAGGCGTTTGAGTTCGTCGCCCTCGTGGTTATATTCGACAGCCGAGGAATAAGCCGTATTCGGAGCAAAGAAACAGGTAGTATTATAGCCCCAGTAGTTCATGAGCAGACTTCCCTCATGTTCACGTTCTTCATAAAGTTCATCAAACTCAAATATCGGCATAAGTTCAACAGCATTTACACCCAGCTTCTTTAAATAAGGTATCTTCTCGATAACGCCGTCAAACGTACCGGGGTTTGCAACGCCCGAAGAACTATGTTTTGTGAACCCTCTGACGTGAAGTTCATAGATAACAAGGTCACTGAAAGCAATATTCTTTTTCTCGAACGATCCCCAATCGAAGTGGTCATTAACAACTCGGGCGTGATAGCCGTCCTTGCGGCCGGACCTTGCGCCCCAGACGCTCTGACCCGTGACCGCACGGGCGTAAGGGTCAAGGATATTAGTTTCCTCATTAAACAGCAGACCCTTTTCGGGGGCGTATTCTCCTTTCAGGCGATAGCAGTATTCGATCTCATAAATATCAAGTCCGTAGATCATAATAGACCATGTATCACCGATACGGTAGCTGTCAGGGATAGGCACGATTGCGAAAGGTTCAGTCTCGCCACGTCTGAAAAGAGCGACGGAGCAGCCTGTGGCGTTTGCGGAATGGATAGTAAAATTGACGGCATGGAGCATAGCAGAAGCGCCGTTAAGGGTATAGATACCCGGGCGGCAGTCGAAACCTGCGATCTTATCAGTAGCTTTGTATGTTGTGGAGTTTTTCACAAATATCACTTCCTTATTATCGTCTAGGAGAATATGTTCTTATATACTATTATAATCTATTTCAGCGTTTATTTCAATTGAACAAATTTCATGAAAAATCATACTGATATTTGTACAAAGGTTGACAATGGTTTGAATATTTGATATAATAATCAAAGGAGCCCTCGGGATCCTCGGGGTCCTCGGGCGGACGGCTCGATGCCCTCGCACGAACGATAGTGCAGAACTTTTCATTTGTGCGGCTCGGGGCGGACAAATGATATTTTAAATAAGAAATAAGAGATAAGAGATAAGAAAGAACTGACGTTAAACCGCACATTAGTTTCGCACAAATGAAAAAGGTTCGCCAGAGATTCAAAAGTTTTAGGAAAGAGAGTCCAGAGGGAATAACCCTTTTTCAAAAGGGTTTTCCCTTTGGTGGGAGTTTGAGGGCAAAGTCCTCATTCGCACCAAGGGTGCGATAGAAAGAACAGCCAAAACAAAAGCAGTCCAAAGCGTACAAACGTCCCCCTCAAGCCATAAAATCGGCATACCAAAAACACACTATCAAAAGTACACCAAATGAAAGAACATTTCAAAAGTACGTAGAAGCACCAAAATGCCGATTTTATTTTTCGGAACAGCGTAAGCGCATTCCGAAAAAGACACCCAAATGTCCAAAGGACATTAACCCCAAATGTCCAAAGGATATTAACCCCAAATGTCCAAAGGACATTAACCCCAAATGTCCAAAGGACATTAACCCCAAATGTCCAAAGGACATTAACCCCAAATGTCCAAAGGACATTAACCCCAAATGTCCAAAGGACATTAACCCCAAATGTCCAAAGGACATTAACCTCAAATGTCCAAAAGACATTAACTCCAAATGTCCGAACAGGACATTCAAACCAGCACACAAACAATACAAAATAATATCAATCATCAAAAGGAAGCGATCACAATGTCAAAAACAGTCATCATCGCCGAGGGCGGCGCAAGCAGAACAGCTTACTCGGCAGGAGTAATGGATGCTCTGCTCGAACAGGGCTTCGTGTCGGATATGTTCTTCGGCGTAAGCGCAGGCATAGCGTTCGGCGTGTCATACTGCTCGGGTCAGCAGGGCAGAAATAAGACCCTCGTCACCGACTATATGCCAACTCCCCAGTACTCGGGCGTGAAACACCTCCTCCGCCCCGACAACCGCAGTTTCTATAACCTCGATTACATTTACGGAACTGTCCCGAATGAACTTCTCCCGTTCGATTTCGACGCTTTCGCACAGTATAAGGGCAGATGCGTTTCCGTTATCACCGACCTTGAAACAGGCGAGGCAGTTTACCCCGAAGTCCCAAGAGATGACCGACAGTTCACTCACCTGCGTGCAAGCTGCGCACTCCCCCTGCTCTTTCCTCCTATCGAGATAGATGGCAGAAAATATATGGACGGCGGCATAGCTGACTCTATACCTTTCAGACAGGCGCTTTCCGAGGGAGCTGATAAACTCATAGTGATACTTACCCGTGAACGTGGCTATAAAAAATCCCCCGAACCTACCGAACAGCTCATAATCAAGGCGTTTCGTGCTTACCCCGAATTCTGCCACAAGATACTTACACGCTCTCAGCGCTACAATGAGGACACCGCCGAACTCGAAAGCTTACGTCAGCAGGGCAAGGCGTTCGTCTTTTACCCCAAAAAGGAACTTTTATGCTCACGCACCGAGTCCGACCCCGAAAAACTTCGCAGGCTCTACGATTACGGTTTCCGCCATGGAATGTGGGCTAAGGATCAGCTCGCAAAATTCCTTGCAAAATAATTTTTTCACACATAACAAAAAGCCCTCACAGCCGAAACTGTGAGGACTCTGTTTTTTTATTCAGATACACACATTATGTGTTGTATACTGAGGAGTTTTTTGATTACTTCTTTTCGTTGATAGCAGCCTGAGCAGCAGCCAGTCTTGCGATCGGAACTCTGAAAGGCGAGCAGGATACATAGTCAAGACCGATCTTGTGGCAGAACTCAACAGATGTCGGGTCGCCGCCGTGCTCACCGCAGATACCGCAGTGGAGAGCGTTGTTTACGGGCTTGCCGAGTTCGATAGCCATCTTCATCAGCTTGCCAACACCTGCGGTGTCGAGCTTAGCGAACGGATCGTTCTCGTAGATCTTGCTGTCGTAGTAAGCGCCGAGGAACTTGCCTGCGTCGTCTCTGGAGAAGCCAAAGGTCATCTGAGTCAGGTCGTTTGTACCGAAGCAGAAGAAGTCAGCTTCCTTAGCAATCTCGTCAGCAGTCAAAGCAGCTCTCGGAATCTCGATCATAGTACCAACTTCGTAAGTCAGGTCGCTGCCAGCCTCAGCGATAACAGCGTCAGCAGTCTCAACAACGATCTTCTTAACGAACTTGAACTCCTTAACCTCGCCTACCAGCGGGATCATGATCTCAGGCTTAACAGTCCAGTCGGGGTGAGCCTTCTTAACGTTGATAGCAGCCTTGATAACAGCCTTAGTCTGCATCTTAGCGATCTCAGGGTAGGTTACAGTCAGACGGCAGCCACGGTGACCCATCATGGGGTTGAACTCGTGGAGAGAAGCGATGATAGCCTTGATGTCCTCAACGCTCTTGCCCTGTGCGTCAGCCAGTGCCTTGATGTCGTCTTCCTCAGTAGGAACGAACTCGTGCAGAGGAGGATCGAGGAATCTGATGGTAACAGGATTGCCTTCAAGAGCCTCATAGAGAGCCTCGAAGTCGCCCTGCTGCATAGGCTCGATCTTAGCGAGTGCAGCTTCTCTTTCCTCAACGGTGTCAGCGCAGATCATCTCTCTGAATGCAGCGATTCTGGAAGGCTCGAAGAACATATGCTCGGTTCTGCAAAGACCGATACCCTCAGCGCCCAGCTCTCTTGCCTTCTTAGCATCAGCAGGAGTATCAGCGTTGGTTCTTACCTTGAGCTTTCTGTACTTGTCAGCCCAAGCCATAATCCTGCCGAACTCGCCTGCGATCTGAGCATCAACGGTAGGAATGATGCCGTCATAGATGTTACCGGTAGAGCCGTCGATAGAGAGGTAATCGCCCTCGTGGTATTCCTTGCCGGCGAGAGTGAACTTCTTGTTAGCCTCGTCCATGTTGATGTCGGAGCAGCCGGATACGCAGCAAGTACCCATACCACGAGCAACAACAGCAGCGTGAGAGGTCATACCGCCGCGAACAGTCAGGATACCCTGAGCAGCCTTCATACCTGTGATGTCCTCAGGAGAAGTTTCGAGACGAACGAGAACGACCTTTTCGCCCTTAGCGTTCCAAGCCTCTGCATCATCAGCAGTGAATACGATCTTACCGCAAGCAGCTCCGGGGGAAGCGCCGAGACCCTTGCCGACAGGAGTAGCAGCCTTCAGAGCCTTAGCATCGAACTGGGGGTGGAGCAGAGTGTCGAGGTTTCTGGGGTCGATCATTGCAACTGCTTCTTCCTCAGTCTTCATGCCTTCGTCAACGAGGTCGCAAGCGATCTTAAGAGCAGCCTGAGCAGTTCTCTTACCGTTTCTGCACTGGAGCATGAACAGCTTCTTGTTCTCAACAGTGAACTCCATGTCCTGCATATCGTGGTAGTGGCTCTCGAGGATGTCGCAAACCTTTACGAACTCAGCATAAGCCTCGGGGAACTCCTGCTCCATCTGAGTGATAGGCATAGGAGTACGAACGCCTGCAACAACGTCCTCGCCCTGAGCGTTCTTTAAGAACTCGCCCATGAGCTTCTTTTCGCCTGTTGCGGGGTCACGTGTGAATGCAACGCCTGTACCGCAGTCGTCACCCATGTTGCCGAATGCCATAGCCTGAACGTTAACAGCGGTGCCCCAGCTGAAAGGAATGTCGTTGTCACGTCTGTAAACGTTAGCTCTGGGGTTGTCCCAGCTGCGGAATACAGCCTTGATAGCGCCTACGAGCTGTTCCTTAGGATCGTCAGGGAAATCGCTGCCGATCTTAGCCTTGTACTCAGCCTTGAACTGAGAAGCGAGTTCCTTGAGGTCGTCAGCGTTGAGTTCAACGTCCTGCTTAACGCCTCTATCAGCCTTCATCTTGTCGATGAGTTCCTCGAAGTACTTCTTGCCGACTTCCATAACAACGTCGGAGTACATCTGGATAAATCTTCTGTAACAGTCCCAAGCCCATCTGGGGTTGTTAGACTTTGTAGCGATAGTCTCAACAACAGTCTCGTTCAGACCGAGGTTAAGAATTGTATCCATCATTCCGGGCATGGAAGCACGAGCACCCGAACGAACGGAAACGAGCAGGGGGTTCTCCTTGTCGCCGAACTTCTTGCCTGTGATCTCTTCCATCTTAACGATGTACTCGTTGATCTCAGCTAAGATCTCGTCGCTGATGCCGCCGTCCTCATAGTACTGAGTGCAAGCCTCGGTAGTGATGGTGAAGCCCTGAGGAACAGGGAGACCGATGTTGGTCATCTCAGCGAGGTTTGCACCCTTACCGCCGAGAAGCTCTCTCATGGTAGCGTTACCTTCTTTGAACAGATAACAATACTTCTTTGCCATTGGTAATTCCTCCAATATAAATTTTTGACATCTTTTTTGCCCGAACTTAAACGGGCGCACTGTCACATATATATTATAACAGATATTTGCACAGATTTCCATAGTTTTCGTGAAAATTTTAGGTGGTAATACTGTACAATTTTTACATTGAATTTTTATGCAACATAACGAATACTATCCAATATATGCGATGAAACTGCCATTTCAGACACAAAATATAGTACTTTTTTATAAAAATTACTTGACATTTGTGGTTATATATGGTATAATTATCAATATTAAATATAATTTAGCTCAATCAATTAAAAGGAGTGCTGTTCATGGACAGAACGAAAGAGATAGTAAAGGTAAGTTTTGCAGGTATAATCACAAACGTTCTTCTTGCGGGTTTCAAGGCGGCAGTGGGACTGGCGGCGCATTCAACGGCGGTCCTGCTCGATGCCGTCAACAATCTGAGCGACGTTCTTTCTTCGGTGATAACGATAATCGGGACTAAGCTTGCAGGCAGGGGCGCTGACCGTGAACACCCTTACGGACACGGCAGAGTTGAATATATCACATCGGGAGTTGTTTCGATAGTGGTGCTTGCGGCAGGTGCGGCATCGCTGAAAGAATCGTTCTCGAAGATAATCAAGCCTGTTGCGCCGAAGTTTACGGCGGTCTCGGCGGTGGTCATCGCTGCGGCTGTTATCGCAAAAGTCCTTCTTGGAAAATATTTCCTGAGCAGCAGCAAGCGGCTGAGTTCGGCTTCGCTCAAAGCCTCGGGAGCAGATGCGCTGGGTGATGCGGTAATAACGGGTGCAACGTTTGTGTCTGCTATTATTAATATGACGCTGGGGCTGAACCTCGAAGGATTGCTGGGCGTTGTTATCTCGCTGTTTATCCTGAAAGCAGGTTATGAGATGATACGTGAAACGCTCGACAGCCTGATAGGTGTGCGTGCAGATGCCGAGATCACCGAGAACATCAGGCAAAAGCTGTGTTCATATGACGGGGTGAGAGGTGCATATGACCTTATCCTGCACAGTTACGGACCTGCGGAGTCTTTCGGTTCGGTGCATATCGAGCTTGACGATCATCTGACTGTCCGTGAGCTTGACGCTCTGACACGGCGCATCGTGCCCGAGATATATTCCGAAACGGGTGTGCTGCTGACTATCGGCGTTTATGCGGCGAACACCTCAGATGAGCAGTCGAAAGTGATAAACGATGCGGTGAACGATCTTGTCGGGAAGTATCCGCAGATAATACAGCTTCACGGTTTTTATGTGGACTGTTCGGCAAAGCACTGTTCGTTCGACATCGTGTTCGATTACTCCGAACCAGATAAGCAGGGGATAGCCGACAAGCTCCGTGCGGAACTGACAGAAATGTTTGAGGGGTATTCTTTCTACATTAATATAGACAGAGATTTTTCCGTTTAAAAGACTGTTGACTTTTAGCGTTGTTGGGTGTATAATTACAGAAAGAAAACATTTCGGGGGAAAGTCTGATGAACAAAAAAGCAGCCGCAGTCATAGCGGCAATTGCACTTGCGGCTATGATGATCGCAGCAGTCGCAGTGTTTTCCAGGAAAAACAGTATCGAGCGCAGGGAAACGGGTGCTTCGGAAGAAATTTCCGACATGACCACCACCACTGCGCCGCTCATTTCACTTGATTCGGCTGACCCTCCGACTTACACTTTTGAGGAGGATGAACTTCCGGAAACAGTTGTTCCCGATGTTTCTGCGGACAGTTCCGAAAGTGCCGACAGTGCTGAAACTTCGGGAAAGTCCACAAGGTATCAGCCGACAACAACAGTTAAGTCGGAGGCGGCTGAAACGGTGACGGCGAAGAACAGCTCTTCTACTAAAAAGACCACTTCAACGACCACCGCTGCCGACAAAGCTTCAACTACCACTAAAAAAACTACTTCAACAGTTAAGACAACTACTGAGAAAAAGACTACTACTGCCAAAAAAAAGACCACCACCGAGAAGAAGACCACGACTGAGGTCATGACCGAAACGGAAATGTCTGATAATGGGGAAACTTCCGAAACGATCTGGGGTGACGGCGACACCGAACTGCCGCTCGTTCCAATAGTATAAGAACCTTTCTTCACAAGACTCTGTACGTGTCTTGTGAAGACAGGTTCTAAAAAGCATAGGAGACACATCATGAAAAAACAAGGTATACTTATTGCGGCGCTCTGCCTGCTGACCGCCTGCACAAACGCTCCGCAGAACAGTTCTTCACAAAGTTCGCAGGCTGAAACTTCGCAGTCGGCTTCAAAAACTGATATAACCGACAAGACCAACGATACCAACAAGCAGGATAAGTCTGACGAAAAGCCCGAACAGGAAAAGCCCGAGGTTCAGTTTGCCGAGACAAGCGGGACTTTGCCTGTTATTGCGATACAAACAAAAAGCACCGACAAAAATGCGTTGGACTTCGTGACAGAGCCTGTCAATGAGTATGTTGCAAAGAGCATCGCTTCGTGGACACCCGGCTACAACCCTCCTGCGCCTTATTATGAGGAATGCTGTATAAGCGTTAAGGACACGGACGGGACAGTTATGCTCGATTCGGCTGATGCGGACGTTAAAGTGAGGGGCAACTGGACAACAACCTATGCAAAGAAGCCGCTGAGGATAAAGTTTGCGGAAAAGCAGTCGATGCTCGGCATGAACGAGGGCGGCGAGTTCAAAAACTGGATGCTTATGGCGGAGTACAAGGACCTCTCGATGCTCAGGAACAAGACAGCTTTGCAGATAGCGAACGAGATACTGGGCGAGGACGGCTATTACGCTTCGGATGCCCGTCTGGTGGAAGTGACGATAAACGGCGAGTACTTCGGGGTGTATCTGCTTACCGAGATGCAGCAGATAAACGAGGGCAGAGTGGACATCACAAAGCCCGAAAAGGACTACACAGGAACGGACATCGGCTATCTCATGGAGTTTGACGGCTACTATAAGAACGAGGACGAACTGAACCGGTTCTGGGTGAGCTATTGCCGTGATGCGGAACTTACGCCTTATGACGGCGAGGGCGGCGGCGGAAAGACTGCAACACCTTTGAGCGGCGGAAGCAACGATGTCGGCATCTCGATAAAGAGCGACATCTATTCGCAGGAACAGCATGATTTTATCGCTTCCTACGTGAACAACGTGTATAAGATAATGTATGAAGCGGCTTACAACGACAAGGCTTACGTGTTCAACAGCGGTTACACGGATATAACCGAGGACAGTTCGCTCACGCCTCAGCAGGCAGTTGAAGCGGCGGTGGACATTCAGTCGCTTGCGGACAGCTACATCATGTGCGAGCTGACCTGTGATGCCGATCTTTACTGGTCGAGTTTTTACATGGACGCTGATTTCGGCGAGGGCGGCAGTAAAAAGCTGACCTTTGAAGCGCCGTGGGATTTTGATTCGGCGCTCGGCAACAAAGACCGCTGTGCGTCGGGCGAGGGCTTTTATGCGGCGAATATCCTCAAAGACGTTAACGATAATTACAGGACGATAAACCCGTGGCTTGCGGTACTTGCGAACGAGGACTGGTATCAGGAGATAGTGCGTGACCGCTGGGCAAAAGCATATGACAGCGGCGTTTTCACACGGGCGATCGAGGCGATAAACTCCGATTCCGAGAGTTACTCTGCGGCGTTTGAACTGAACTACGGCAAGTGGGACATACGCAGTAACGAGTCGGCAGGTGAGTGGTGCAGAGCCGCCGCCGCTTGTCAGAATGAAAAGCAAGCCGCCGACTACCTCGCAAGCTGGCTGACAACAAGAGTCGACTTCCTGAACAGTCAGTGGGGTCCTCGGGCGGACGGCTCATAGCCCTCGCACGTAAGTTTGTGGTATGCTGTTAATTTGTGCGGCTCGGGGGCTTCATTTGAGTAATATGCGCTGTACATATGGTTTTCGGCGCAGATGATTATGCGAAAAAAACGGCATTATGGTATATTCAGGTGTACCATAATGCCGTTCTTTGTTTCAGATAACTGATCTATAATACTATAAATAAGCGGTTTTGTTAAAATATACAAATAAAGCGGTATATCAAAAGCAGTCCAAAGGTTCACTTTTGTGCAAATTGTCAAAGCTGGTCATTTATAGCAAAATATAAGCTTTTCTGTCAGTTTGCTTTGGGTTAGTTTGATGTGAAACCCTACTTTTTTTGTGTGGCGTAAGCTGGTCATGCTGTTTCTCTTTGGACTGCTTTGATGTGAACCCCACTTTTTGGAGGGACACCCCCTCGGGGAAGAAAGAGGAAAGGGGGGGACTTCATA
>CAMVRM010000057.1 GCA_947169885.1 uncultured Ruminococcus sp. | reverse complement strand
TTCTATTATACCATATCTGTCAAGGTTTTGAAAATTGATTTGCGTGAGTTTCCGATGAGGTCTATTGTAATTCATTAATAATTGTGTCAATACTTTTGGATGTGATAGTAGCATACTGAGGCATAATAAACAGTGTTGTTTGTTGATGCTGATGAAACAAAATCGGGGATAGGGAGAGTCATCGAAGCAATATCATCAGATACTCCTCACTCCCTGAACCACTTCTCATAATCAACAAGGAAATAAGTGCCCTAAACATCAACTTCCGCATAAGTCTAAAATTCATTATTAATAAAGTGGCTCTGTACTTTTATAGTATAACACAGTCTTATCCATTTTGCAAGTTTCTTTAGACGAAAAATGTGCTATCGTTCCAAATTCCATAATAGCGAGTGATCTATGTGATGAAAACCAGTGTGAGAATAGCCATTCAAGTATTGCAATGACTTCCGAAAGTACGAATCCATCTGTAAAAAAAGGCTTTGACTTTGAAAGTCATTGACGCATGACCTGTACAAACGATGAGGATACCGTTTGACGGGCAAAATGATAATTGGATACCGCATGGCAAGCAGCAGATTGTTCTCGAAGAAGCCGAGATAGTGAAGCTGATATTTGAAATGTTTCTGAACGGCATGAGCCTGAAAAATATCGGTCTGGCACTTGAAAGCAAGGGAGTTCGCAAGAAGTCGGGCGAATCGGTCTGGAATCGGGTGACGATAATCAACATTCTCCAAAACGAGAAATACACGGGTGATGCACTTCTGCAAAAGACATATACTATCGACTGCATTTCACACAAAGCGGTCAAAAACAACGGAGAGCGTGCAAAGTACCTTGTGACCGATGCTCATGCCGCCATCATCGACCGTGATACTTTCAACCGCACTCAGCAGGAGCTTGCAAGGCGTTCATCCAAACGCAAGAAAAGTGACAAGGCTAAGACCGAGCAGGGCAAGTATTCGAGTATGTACGCACTGACCGAAATTATGGTTTGTGGCGAATGCGGCTCGGCATACAAGAGGGTGACATGGACGGTGAAAGGCAAAAAGCAGATAGTGTGGCGGTGTATCAGCCGTCTCGATCATGGCTCGAAATACTGCCACCATTCGCCGTCAATGCACGAGGACAAGCTGCACCGAGCGATAATTGGTGCGATAAACGAGTACTACGACTGCGGAGACGATATTCGGAAGATTCTTCTTGGCAATATTGAAACAGTGCTGACAGGCTCGGACAGCAGTGAACTGCGAAATGCTGAACAAAGGCTCAGAGAAATCGACAAGGCGAGAAATGATTATATCATGCTCATCGCCGGCGGAACAGTCGATGAGGATTCTCTTGACAGCGAGTTCCAGAAGTTGTACGAAGAAGAACAGCTTCTGAAAGAAAAAATCTCCAAACTCAAATCAAGTCAGAAACAGTCAGAACAACAGTCGAAAGCATTGAATATGGCAACCGAAAAAATAGCTTTCGAACCATGCCGGCTAACAGAATACGATGACATGATCGTCCGAAAGCTGATAGAATGCGTGAGGGTCGTGAGCAAGACGGAGATAAGGGTCATCTTCAAGGGCGGTTATGAAATAACGGTGGAAGTTGAAAAGTAAAAAGCTAACTCGGCTTCGGTTTCACAATGTTGTGGGAACGGAACCGAGTTTTTTTGTCTGAAAATTTAATAGTACAATAGTAATATAAGGAAAATTGCCGTTACATACGTCTAACACTAAAAAAACGCTGCAAAATCAGGCGTTGGAGAAATCATCTTTTTTGTATTATATTATTGTGACAAAAGTGCTGCAACCAACATCAATGCCACAATCCATAAGGCTGCATAATCAAAAAAAGAAGAAAACAACAAAACTCCCAAAGCAGGCTTGCAAAGTCGGCTTCGGGAGTTTTGTTTATTATGTTGTTTTTCGTCTTCAAATGTTTAATTGCTCATTTAAGCTTCTTCCCACACAGGACATTGTTTCCCGATCATACTAACTTTAAAATGCGAAATATGATTGGGTTTCCGGATATGACTTGATATATTGTAAACGCGAAAAAGAAAAAATTAACAGTGTAGAAATAAACAGCTGCCTGTTATCCAGTGAATTGTGCAGTGCCTTATCACGTCTATATTCCTCAGATGCCATATACTCATTGTCCATCTGTTTCCTTAATCGGAGAAATAATCAGCGATATGCCTTGCAGCTCGTGCCATTTCTTCAAGCAGTTCGGCTCGTTCTTCATAATCTAATTGTTCATTGTTCAGCCTTGACAATCCGTTGGCAATTATGAATTCATCGTTTGCTGATTCAAATCCTTCACCTATCGTGTTGAATAGATCTCCAAGATCACTTAAAAATCCCATATTTCTTACGCCTCCTAAAAAAATATTATAGAATCTAAACCAAAGGCAGCGGGTTGTTATTTCAGCACGCTGCCTTTTTTGATAATTACTTCTTGTTTCCGGGTTTTGAGCTTGTGATCGTGCTTGTTCTAAGGTCGATCCTGAGCTGTGCTTTGCATCCCCTGCAAGTAGCGTTGCCATTTGTTGTGGTAATTACAGTATGGCAATACGGACAACTTACTGTTGCGTGCATATTTATTCACCTCCTTGCCTTTTTTGAATTGTTGATAATTACTTCTTGTTTCCGGGTTTTGAGCTTGTGATCGTGCTTGTTCTAAGGTCGATCCTGAGCTGTGCTTTGCATCCCCTGCAAGTAGCGTTGCCATTTGTTGTGGTAATTACAGTATGGCAATACGGACAACTTACTGTTGCGTGCATATTTATTCACCTCCTTGCCTTTTTTGAATTGTTGATAATTACTTCTTGTTTCCGGGCTTTGAGCTTGTGATCGTGCCTGTTCTAAGGTCGATCCTGAGCTGTGCTTTGCATCCCCTGCAAGTAGCGTTACCATTTGTTGTGGTAATTACAGTATGGCAATACGGACAACTAACTGTTGCGGTCATTTTTTCTCACCTCCTTGTCGGAATTTTCAGCTCAAAATTCTTGCAAGTACCAAAAGCAAATGAATTTCCTCTCTTGTAAGGACAATATTCTTTAGCTTTATTATCATACTCCCAAGTATCAAGAAAAGCGTGTTTGATATGCGAATTGGTCGGATCGTTCCAGTTCTTGCAAAACGCACATTTTTTGCCGGAAAGCGATGTTATTGTTATTTTTGGCATGACCTATCTCCTCCTTTTACAGATAATTGATCTTTCTTATAGCAATACAAAAAAATAGCAGCATAAAGATTTTGAGAAAAAATTACACAGTGCAGCGCAGAGAAAATCCGTTGTCGTGCGAAGATATTGTGGCATTGGGAATAGAGGGGAGTATATATATTTATCGGTATCTCCAAAATTCACCGACTCTTTAAAATCATCTTTGTTCATTTACTACTGTTTATTATATCATATTAAATATGATATGTCAAGTCTTTTAACGGAAATATTCAAATATTATTTTGCTGATAATAGGATAAAATATAATTGATACTGATAGTATTGGTTATTAAGGTGGTGAAATAAATGTATGAAGAAGATTTTAAGCTGAGACTTGCAAAGCTGAGGACAGCAAAAGGCGTTTCAGCCCGTGACATGAGCCTGTCGATAGGGCAGAACCCCGGCTATATCAACAATATCGAATCAGGAAAAGCGCTGCCTTCGATGGCTGCATTCTTTTACATCTGCGAGTATCTCAGTATCACGCCGCAGGAGTTTTTCGATACCGATTCACAGCAGCCTGCCGAACTGCGTCAGCTCAATGAAAACCTGAAAAAGCTGGATAAAAAGCAGTTCGATAATATTTCGGAGATCGTTGCTTCTCTTGTTGATAAAAAATAACATTGTGAGCGTATCTTTTGCCCGATACGCTCTTTTTCTTGACAAATGCTTTGCTTATCTATATAATTATAGTATAGCACATACCAACCCAAAAACTTATTACTGCCAGTCATAAGTTTTCAATGGTTTGTATGTTATAATTGTTATGACTGTCAAAGGGGTGAGCCCGTGTACAAATTCATAAAGCTATTGCAGAATACAGGCGACTGCCCGACGGTGCTTGTCGAAAACGAGGACGGCGTGAGATACGTTCAGAAACTGCTGGACGAGAGACAGCTTGATATATACCAAAAACTCATTGCACTGAACATTTCCGGTATTCCGAAGTCAAGGATAGCGCCGCTTGATGAAATGCTCCTTCCCGATGTGATGAACGAAATGCGTTCTGAGCTTTTGGCTGACTCGGCAGGTGTACTTGTCGAGGAATACATCGGCGGCAGCGACCTTGACAAGCTGTCGGAAAGCGGTCATAAAATGAGCAGACGTGAATTTCGCCGCATGATGCTTTCGCTGTGCGCAACTCTCTCAAAGGTGCATAAAGCAGGCATTGTCCACCGTGACATCAAGCCTGCGAACATTATTCGCTCGGACAGCGGTCGGTATTATATCATCGACTTCGGCAACGCACGAATACCTGCCGAAAGCGGCACTCACACACGCATTGTCGCAACGCTGGGCTATGCTTCGCCCGAACAGCTTGAGGGCAAGCGGGCGACCAAAAGATCGGATATTTACGCACTGGGGCGCACCATGAAGGAGTTTATGCCGAAAAGCCGCAGCCTCACCCGGATTTACAAAAAGGCAACTATGGACAGCCCGAATGATCGTTACCGCACCGCCGCACATATGGCGTTTGCGATAAGGTTCACGCCTTTGGCATTAACGGTCAGGGCGTTGATCGCTGCGGTGCTTGCGTTTCTTATTTTCCTGCTGATAATTCCGGACATTGATGACGGCAGAACTATCGCAAAGAATTACGACAGTGCAATGGACAGCGAACAGATAGCAGATGAAGAGCAGCGGCTTATGAATGAGATAGCGATAGGCAATGACGGCTATGCAAATTTCATGCGGCTGTCGGAGCTTTACGAGATGCAGGGCGAGCATGACAAGGCGGCGGATATCCTGATAGAGTACGTTGATACGGTAGATGACCGCAGGCTGTATGTTTCAACGTCGCCGATATATGAGCGTCTGGAAGAGCTGAAACCAAAGACCTCTGTGGACGAGCAGGCGAAGATACTCGAACTCAACGGTAACGCAGACTATATCGACAGGCTGCTTGACGCAGGCGAGTATGAACACGCCCGTGAGGTGCTGGACGACATCACGGCAAACCCCTGCAAGGAGCTTGAACGCTTGGATTTCTACCAGACAGACGAGTATTACAAACGGCTGGAGGAGCTTGAAAATGGGAAAGACGACCGATGAAATGAACCGTAATTTCAGCGAACACAGAAACGGCATCGACAGCTTTGTTGAAATGAATGAAAAGGCTTTTGACACCGAGCAGCTGTCTGTAACGCTGAGCAGGATATACGATGACATCAATAATAAACGAAAATTGCAGGGTTTAAGCAAGCTGAAAAAGAATAAGATAGCCGATTACGGCAATATGACTGAAGCAGTGGTTTACAGTCTGTTCAACGGCTCACGAAGCAATCCTAACCGTGACACAATTATAAAGCTGTGTTTTGGTATGGGACTTGATCCCGATACATCAAATTATCTCTTGCGCAAATGCTCAAAGGGTGAGTTCTACATACGCAATGAACGGGATTGTGTGATACTGTATTTTCTCAGGCAGTTTGAACGCAGAAGTGCTGAGGAAATGCTGCTGCCTGAATGCAATCATAAGCTTAGAGAACTTGGACTTGAAGAAATAGATTAAATAACAAAAAATCACAGCCTTTGCAAGCTGTGATTTTTTTTCTTATCTTTTAAAATATTATCGCCGCAGGCGATACCTTATTTCTTATTTCTTAATTCTTATTTCTTATTTATTTTGGCTTCTTTTATCTCGTTTTTGATGTGTTCGGGAATGTCTTCAAGCGGTTCGGCGGAGGCTTTTCCCGTGTAGTAGCCCTGGATAAGGTCAGCGCCCAGTTCAATGACGCATTTGAGTTCATCGGCTGTCTCAACGCCCTCCGCAAGAACTTTTATGCCGTTCATGCGTGCGTATTCAACGGTGCTTCGGAAGAACATCTGTTTGTTGCGGTCATTCTGTATCTCCGTGATGAGATAGCGGTCTATCTTGATTATCTGCGGAGAATAGCGCATGAGGTTCACGATGTTCGAGTGTCCCGTTCCGTAATCGTCTATCGCTACGGGAGTACTGCCGTTCATAAGACCCCTTATCGACGCAAGCTCTTTTTCCTTGACGGTGCTGCTCTCGATAAGTTCTATGACCACATATTTCAGCAGGTCGCTGAAACGTTCGACAAATCTGCCGTAATCACTGCTGGTGAGGAAGTAACCGGGGATAGAATTTATAAATATCCGTCTGCCCTGAAACTGCCCGAGCTTATTGCGAAAGGTTTTCATGGCATTGAACATGGTCGCTTTCTGCACGTCATAGAGCCTGTCGAACTCCGATGCAGTCTCTACCACCTGCGCAGGGTTCAAGCCTATGGACTTGTCAGGGCGCATGAGTGCTTCGTATGCGAATATCTCGCCGCTCTCCACATCGACTATCGGCTGGAAGTGATATTCAAGCAGGTTGCGCTCGATAAGAAGTTCAAACGCTTTAAGGTTCTGTTCCGAGACTTTGACCTTGCTTTCGGGCTGAGAAGAATTTGCATATTTCAGGCGGTTGAGGTACATCTCGTTGCTTGCGAGCCGTGAGAACTCCGAAAGTGTTCCCGTCCAGCCCTTGAATCCCTCAGTACAGCCGCAGTTCACTTCGATGTCGAACCCGATGTCACGCCGCTCCTTGTAGCTCCCCATTATACCGTAAAATTCAGCAACTGCCGCATCTATCGTGGGGGCTATCTGTTCCTGACTGTCATAGTAGTTTATAACGATGAACTCATCTTCCGCAACGTGACCGATAAAGCAGTTCTCGGGGTTGGCGTGCTTCAAGCCCTCAGCGATGACGCAGAGAGTGTTTTCCAGTTCCTCAATGCCGAAATTCTCATAGATATATTTGTAAACAGAAAGCACATAGACCGAAACGGATATACAGCCCTCGTGCGTTTTCGGGTCGGCTGAAAAATCCTCGAACCACTTTGTCGTGCCGTGCAGATTCGGCAGACCTGTCAGGTGGTCAGTCATGGCGGCAGTGCGCAGTTTTCTTATCATGCTCCGCTGACGGTAGCTGTTGACTATCGCCCTTATGCAGATGTTAAGATACTTCACCGTTCTGTCTATCTTGTAGGAATCGCTCAGAATGTCCAGCGACTTCACCGCATAGATGCCGTAGACCTCGCTTCCCGATGAGAGCGTGTCAAGAACATATACCGACTCATCGTTCAGCCACAGCTTTGTCTCGGGGAGCATCTCGCTCAGCAGGAAATAGCGGCGGTCGGCTTCGTGAGCGTTGTGTATCGAGGGGATTATCTCCAGCTTGTCGGCAATTCGCTCGCTTATGTCGTCTTCAAGCGCCTGCGCCACAAAGTCGCTGTTCAGGCAGACAAAGGAATCCTCGATGATCCACTCGGGGAGCAGGGAAGTGAAAGTGCTGAGGTCTGAAACGTTCATAGTCTTGCCGAAAAGCCCGTAAACGAACTTGTCATGCTCGTTCGCCGCATGGACAGCCGTGAACTGCTGTGCGGCGATCTTTATCCCGAAGTTGTCACTCTCATGACAGCCGCAGGAACGTGCTGTCCTTGTGCGGTAACTGCAATGAAGCTCAAACGGTTCATCAGCACCGCCAAGCGCCATGTCCGCCGCCTTTATCGCCTGACGTGCAAGATCGTCATAGTCCTTGCGGCAGGTAGAAAGTATCGGGTCAAAAAATTCCGCTTCGGGAACTCCGTCAAAGCCCGTCACGATAACGTCATCGGGGACTTTGTATCCCATAAGCTGAAGTTCTCTGCACACGCCGAAAGCCATATAATCATTTGCGCAGAACACCGCTTCGGGCACTCTGCCGTGACGCTCGATCATGCGCCGCAGTTCGGGTCCTGCTGCCTTGTCCCAGTAAAAGCCGAAGCCCACAAGCTCCCTGCTGTACGGCAGACCGTTTTCTTCAAGGACAGCCTTATACATCGCTATCCTTTCTTCCGACTCCTCAAAGCCCTCTCTGCCTGCCATGTATAATGTGTCCCGAACGCCGTGTTCCTTGATAACGTGATCCATGAGCGCCTTGTATGACTCGGTGTATTCATCGGTGACGCAGTGACAGCCCGACGATCTTCCGTTCAGTATTATCACAGGTGTGCCGTGCGCCTTAGCTTTCTTGACGAGCGAAGCTATCATCTCATCACTGCGGAAAGTCAGATACTCTATCAGCAGAACGTCAACGATGTCAAAGTTTATCGACTCAAAAACGGCTGACAGACCTTTTTCATTCTCGCTGTTCCAGCTGAGGTCAAGGGGGCTGTTGAAAACGATGAGCTTGTAACCCCTTGCAAGCGCACGCCTGTTAAGACCGTTGATAAGTTCAACGCTTGATGTGCTGTTTATCTGTGTAATGCAGATACCGATGATCTTTTTATCGCCTATCATAACTTATCCCCCTTGAAAGAAAAAAATACTGTTCAATTTTATTATAACATTTTTCATGAAAATTGTCAAGAAAAAGAAATAATTTTATAATATCCCGTGTCAAAAATGTGCATTGATTATCTTTTGTCAATGAAATAATTATAGCAATACAAGAAAATAGCAACATAAAGATTTCGAGAGAAAATTTCACAGTGCTAAGAACCTGACTTGTGTATAAAAAAAGGCAGTACTGCACAAATAAAACGTGCAGTACTGCTTTTTGATTATTTTTGATAAAAAGATATTGAAATTCTCTCGGTTTTATGTTATAATATACATATAGCAATAAAAGAAGATTATCTTTCATCTATTATCTGAAAAAGAAACGGGGGTCGTGATATGAATACTACGAAAACGAATTTTAAGTACGTAAGGATACAGGGGCGTGAGCTTGCCGTGAATACAAAGTATCCGAAAGGCATTTTCAGCATAGGCATGAAGCTTGTCCATGACAACGTTATGGAACAGGAGGACGCAGAGCTTTTTATTGAACTGGACAAGTGGTTCTCGGAGATCCTGCCTTATCCGCCCCAGTGCATGAGACGTGAGAATGTTGTCTGCTTCTTCAAGACGGAGAACTCCGAAATGATGATGAAGATGATAAAACCGATGATGTGGCTTCTCGACAAGTATCATCACCCGTTTTATGTGGTCTATACCAACTACCCCGGGGAAATAGTCTATGAGGACGAATTTCAGGTGGCAGTCAAGGCAGGCTTTGACCCCGTATACGAGGATATACAGCCTACGTGGACACCCGAAGAAAAGCTCAAAGAACTTGAACCTTAAATAAAAATATACTCTCCGAGCGGTCAGCTGTTCGGAGAGTGTTTTTTTTGCTCTTATTTCAGTTCGGATTGATATTCATTGAGCGCCATTACAAGGTCGTTAAGAGCGTTCGGGTCGATATGATCGTAGTAAACGCTGAACGGAATATCACTGTATATCACGAAGATATACGGACCTTTGTCGGTGTAGACAACGCCTGTGTCGTTGGTTGCGCTTTCATCGTTTGATGGGTCGCCGTCGCAGTATTCTTCGGGAACAGGGTCACGGGGATCATAGTTTTTCCATGTATCCTTCCCCGACTCCCAACCTGCTTTTGTCTGAACGGGGAAGTTTGCACCCAGCATTATCTTTGTCGCAGAGCAGGCGGAATCCGCATAGTAGGACGCAAATTCGCTGTGCTGTATCTCATCGCTGTTGAGGAAACAGTAAAGCTTTGTCCAGAGTTTCAGCATATCTCTTGCCGAATATTTTCTCGGGAAAGCTTTTTCCGCAAAGCCTTTGTCAACGCCCGTTTCTTCGCACCACTTTTCCAGCGGCTCAGAACCGTAGGCATCGTGTATCGCCATGTATGAGTCATTGTTGGAGTTGACTATCGCCTTTCGGAAGTCGAGCCTGTACTTGTCGTAAGCATCGGGATAGCTGTCCAGCACCGAACCGAGATAGACCGCCTTGATAGTGCTTTGCGTACACATTGCCGTGTCAGGCTCGAATGCCACGCCTGACTGCGTTTCAAGATCGACCATAATGAACGAAAGCTTGTGACCGTCAGCAGTCAGCTTGTCGGCTTCTTCACTGAGTTTCTTAAAGGCTTCTTCGGAAGCACTCGCATCTCCGAACGCTGTCAGACCGCCGTCAGCTGACACGCCGCTTATGATGTCACGGACTTGCGGCATATGCTCAATATACGACTTTGCAGTCTCAGTGTCATAAGCAGGAGCGGCTTTCATAAATGCCGACTCGTCATCAACTATTTCTTCTTCCGTGACTTCGCTGTCCGTTTCGCTTTGCACAGCTGATGTCTGCTGTTCCGAGCCTGATGTGGTGACTGCCGATGAACTGTCACTGTTTTCGGCACAGCTTCCAAGTGAAAGTGATGCCATAATAATTGCTGTTAAGATCACAGGTTTGATCTTCATCAAAATTTACCGCCTTTCTTTGACAAAATAAACCGACAGTCCCCTGAAAGAACTGTCGGTCTTTTTTGCGGTATATCAAATACCTCTAAGGAGAATCCAAATGCGTGATTAAAGTTTTTATACGATAGTGCTTGTAACGAATCTCTTGTTGATGTCTCTGAGATCCCACTTGCCGTTGACCTTAGCGCAAACGAGTATCTTGTAGCTGCTGCCTGTTTTCAGCTTAGGCGAAGTGAATGTGGTGACATTGGCATCTGTGTATGCCTGAACTTTCCACTTGCCCGAGATGTAAACTGCGATACCGTACTTTTCAGCACCCTTGACCTCAGTCCAGTTGAGTACGAATTTGTTGTTCTGAACTCCGACAGTCAGCTCGGGGAACTCGATGTCTTCGATCTTGGGGCTTACGGTTATAGCGTTCGAGAAGTCTCTTTCCCAAGCGCCGTTTACCTTAGCGATAACAGCTACCTTGTATTCGTTGCCCGAAGTCAGACCGTTGAGAACGTAAGAAGTGCCTGCGCCCTCTTCGATAAGCTTCCAGTTGCCGCTTACATAGCCGCAAACAGCGTACTTTTCAGCGCCCTCAACAGCGTCCCAAGTCAGCTTGACACAGCCGTCACCAGCCTGATATGTGGGCTTGACCTGTGCAGGGAGCTTAGCGATGACTGTATCTTCAAGAGTGATCTCGTCCTTGCCCTCAGCGTCTGCAAAGTACTTGCCTGCCGCTTCGTCGAACCAGTATTCGGAGTTGCCTTCCTTAGCGGTGGTAGGCTCAACTGCCTCAACGTGTGTCAGAGCGATCTTGTCGATAGCAACTTCCTTAGTGTCGGTATAGGTCTTGTCATAAACTACAACAGTTGCAGTATAAACGATCTTGCCCTCTGTGGTGTAGGTCGGGTCGATAGTTTCGGAAGTCACATCTGCGACGAAAGTGCCAACATAGTCGTCCTCAGTGCAGGTAAACTCAGCCTTTGCGTTGTTATCCTCGTCCCATTTCCATACAGGATCGCCAAAGGTGTGCGGGATAGGATCAATAAAGAGATTAGCAAGATCCGAGAGTGTTTTTATCTGAACATATTCGCCGTCTTCGAGAATATAGAACTTATCGTCAGAGCCTGCATAGTACTCTTTCATACCTGATGTAAAGTGAGTAGGTGCAATCGCTTCGATCTTTGTAACTGTGATAGCAGGTATCCACTCAACAACTGTGTTGGTGTACTTCTTGTTCTGGAAGCCAACGGTTGCGGTATAAACTGTCTTGCCCTTAACGCCGACTTTCGGTTCGGTAGTTTCAGATGTAACTACTGCGGTCAAAGGCAGAACGTTGTCATCTTCAATGCAGGTGAATGTAGCAACAGCACTTTCGTGACCGTTCCAAGTCCATGTGGGTCTTGCGTTATAGGTGTGACCCGTAGGAGCAATAACAACAATGGCAGTCTGCGTTCCGAATGCAGGGTTATTGAATACAGCTGTGTAAGTTCCAACGCCCTTTTCAGTGCAGGTCGGGTCAGTTGTTACCTTATAAGAAGTATCAACAGTCTCAGTTTCGATGTGTGTTTCGTCATTCTTGCAGATGCGTGTTGCAGTTGCCTGCGAGAAGTCAGCGCTGAATACGACATTTACATCGCCCCAGTCGTGGTCGGTAGCTTTGAGAGTGATATTTTCGTCAGATACAGCATCGTACGCATCGTTATCATATTTGATGTACTTATTGCTGTCACCGTCAAAATAGTACTCTACGTTGCCGTCTTCTGTGCAGGTGGGTTCTTTGCGTTCAACATGGGTCAGCTGAATAGGGTCAACGATTTCGATAGCTGCCAGATCGTCATAAACTTCTCCGTTGTCCAGACTGTCTTTCAGGAATACTATCTTTACTTCGTCGTCCTTCTTTACATTGAAGAAGCCGTTTTCATTTTCAGATGCGCCTAACAGAATTTTGTCATTGACAAAAACTATCAGCTTGTCATATTCTTCCGAACTTACCTGCCATTTAACAGACTTGTCCTCATCTGCCTTATACTGCATATAAGCCGCTGTATCGTTCTTGCCATGGTTGGTGCTTGTATACTTATTGCTGTTGTCAGCTTCAAATCTCTCATCGTCAAGAGTGTAAAACTCCAGTTTCAAACCGTCTTCTGTGTCGATGTAGGTGAGGAGCATATTCTTGTAGATCAGCAGTTTATCGCCCTTTGTGTACTCCTGCGGTTCAGCGATCTCGCCGTCATGTATCAGTATCTCGCAGTCCTCGTCTATGTCAAGAAGAAGATCCTTGTCATAGAAAGTAAACTTTTCAAGGTCAGAAAGCTTTATTCTTTCTCTTGCTTCGATGTGCCAGAAAGTGCCGTCATGTGCTGCATTGTAATCAATGTCAAGCTGCATTCTCGGGTCAAATGAGGTATAACCGCCTGTCAGATCGTATTCAACAGAGGGGTCAATAAACTCGGTAGTAGTGCTGATCGGGGTTTCCTCATTATCCGCATTATATAGTATCGCCAGTCTGCCGCCTCTTGTTGCAAGCTTGCCGCAGTTGACAGCATTGACATCATTTTTCAATATGCCGATATTAGCGCTGTTGTTGCAGAGTGTTCCCTTGCCGTAAATAGTTGCATTTTCGGGATCAGTGCTTACGTCTTTGACAGCTATCATGCCTTCCAAAAACTTAGGCTCTGTGCTGTAAACTGTGAGAGTGCTGTTTTCTTCGATGCAGATACCCTTATTGAGATTAAGGATTTTGCCTTCGGGAACGATAAGCTTTACATCGCCGTTAACGGTTATCTTGTTATCAATGCCGAAACTGTCGGTGACTACATAAGTTCCGTCATGCCACTCGGTATCAACGGAAGAAACTGCGGTAGCTTCCTCAACGGTCTTTGTTTCGCCGTCAACGCTGTCATAGTAGGAAACGTCCTTAACAGTGTAGTCAAAGTTATAGTAGTAATCATTGCCGTCAGCCGCCGTAACGGTGGTATACTTGATACCCTGCGGAACTTCTCTGAATACCTTTGTGCCTCTGACCGCTATGTATCTTGAATCGGAATTGATAGTGAAGTCCTCGGTGTAGTAGCAATCGTTAACAGTTGCATTAGCTTTTTCATTGTAGAATTTAAGAGCGATAGGGTGGAATAGACCTTCGCCTAAATATTTTCCGGTGAACAGGCAGTTATCAAGGGTGTAAGTGCATTCACCGCTCCAGCCGATTATACCGCCTGCATATGTGCTGTCATTTTTAAGAGTGCCTGAGAAAGTAACGTTCTTTACAGTGAGATAAGAAATTCCTGCGTGTCCGACGATACCGCCAACGTGTCTGCTTACGATAGAAGTCACTATTGCTTCAACATCAGCAGAAGATGTGCAGTTCTCGATATAGCATCTTTCTTCTTCCGTATTACCGTTAACAAAGCCTACCAGACCCGAAGAATGCTTTGCACCCTTAACGCTGCCTGCAACATTCAGGTTCTTGATAACAGCGCCGCCGCCGATATAGCTGAACGGAGCGGTTGCCGGCTCAGCGGTCTCTCTGCGAATATTCACGTTAAGAGTTTTGCCGTTGCCGTCAAGCGTTCCTGTGAACGGGTTTTCTGATGTGCCGACCATAACGGTAACAGGGGTGTTAGTGTTGTCGAAATCGTCAGACAGCTTGTAGAAAGCATCAGCATTAACGCCGCTGTTGACGTTCTTAGCGAACAGTTCCCACTGTTTAGCGTTGCTTATGATGTAAGGAGACTGTTCAGTGCCCTCGCCCGAAATAGTTATCTTTCCGACAGTCCATTCGTTTTCGTCTGTCTGTACAGCTTCGTAGTCATCGGGGATAGTAAAGTTATCAAGACTATTCGGGTCAATGTTGAATGTACCGCCTGTGATATTAGCAGATGTTGTACTATTGTTTACCACAGCAGAAGTGTTAAACGTACCGCCTGAAATCGTCATAGCAGTAGTACACTGACCGCCAACACCATAACCTGAAAATGTTCCGCCGGTGATATTCATAGTATCACACATTGCGGCAACCATTCCGCCAAATGTACCGCCTGAGATGTTGACTTTACCCTTAGTGTTATTCGTCGACACCGAATAATCATCTTCTTTAAATGTTCCGCCATTTATATCCAGATCGCCTGCAATAACCTCAATACTTACAAAATTTCCGTCATTGATAGTGGTCTGTGTTGCCTCGCCCTGAGCCTTAATAGTATAGAAGTTTCCGTTGTTTACAGTCAGTTCGCCCTGATTGACAAAAGTACACATCTTAGCGCCGCTTCCGTTTTCGGAATCATTAACAGTTACAGAAACACCATTACCTGTTGCCAGAGCATAAGCGCCGCTTATTGTTTTGCCTGCAATGTCAATAATAGTGTTCTTTGTTATAATTGTGTGTTCTGTAAGCGCAAAGTCACTCATCAGCTTGATATAAGCGCCGTCAGCGTTGGTGTACTTGTCCTTAGTCAGATACATATTCAGGTCATTGAGCGAGCCTATCAGATAGGGGGATTCCTTTGTGCCTTCGCCCTGAAGAACAGCGCTCTGAACAGTCCATTCGTTTTCGCCTGTCTGTACAACTTTGTAGTCATCGGGAATGATAATATGAGCTTTATACTCATCTGCGGACGGGTCAAAGCTGAACGTACCGCCTCTTAGCTCAAACATCTTGTTATAATCATCAATATATATAGTTCCCGTAAACGTTCCGCCTGTGATGACAGCGGGCTTATCAGCGTTATAATTTACCAACAGACCATTAAATGTACCGCCTGAAATATTCAGAACCGAATTACTGCCTTGCGCAAAAGATTCGCCTGTAAATGTACCGCCTGTGATATTAAGAACACCTTTTTCGCAGTAAACGTAACCATTGAAATCACCGCCGGAGATATTGACTATACTATCTGCATTTACCGAATGTACCGCATAATACCGACTATCAACAGTTCCACCCTCTATATCTGCATTGCCTGAAAAGATTAGAATACTCTCAAATTTTCCGTCCTTGACAGTGGTTTGTGTTGCGCCATCCATTGCCTGAATGTTTCCGAAATTTCCGTTGTTTACGGTCAGTTCTCCCTCATTCCATAATAACCACGGCATACCGCCGCTTCCGTTTTGTGAATCATCAACAGTTACAGAAACACCCTTAGCTACTCCCAGACCATACTCACCGCTTATCGTGTGACCTGCAAAATCAAGAATAGTGTTCTTGGTTATTGTTATGTCAGCTGTTATCTCAAAGTCACTCGTCAGCTTGATATAAGCGCCGTCAGCGTTGGTGTACTTGTCCTCAGTCAGATACTTGTTGAAGTCATCGAGCGAGCCTATCAGGTAGGGGGATTCCTTTGTACCTGCGCCTTCGAGAGGGAGCTCAAACTCTCTGACAACAAAATAGTGTTCAAAAACATCTGCATAAGAATAGCCTTTATCTTTGTATACTTTATCAATATCGTTCGTTTGTGAACTAAGGATCATATAATTCTTATCTGCTGTCCAATTGTTGGTTTTATCAACAATTATATTCCCTGATTCATCAACGAGCGTAAATACTCTGCCGTTGATGAATGAACCGGTATCACTTAGACTAGAATGAATTCTATCTCCTGCATATATTTTCAAGTTTGAACCATAACTGCCGTTTGAGATGTCGAAAGCTTCATAAGTGTTCGCTGCCGCACTAGCCGAGATAGCCGTCTTAGCGAAAACTTCGCCCACGAAAGTGTTGGCAGGGACTGCGCCTGCAACAGTCAGCACCGCAAGAGTTCCTGCAAGGGTGCGTTTCATAATGTTCTTTGCCATTTGGAAATTCCTCCTTAAAATAAGATTACTGAGCATACCCAAAACGAAAAGCGGATATGCAATGATTACTAAAATTAGATTCTACCGTGAACGTTATTTATTTCGTTCACAACTCTGTTATATAGTATAACACGAATATCATATTTTGTCAAGACACGGCACATAATTTTAGTACAATTGACAAAATATATTACTTTTTTATGTCATTTTATACATTTGTTTAGTATTTCAGCGAAAAAGGCTCTGAAAAAACAAGATGAATGGATGGTTTAGTTGCACAGACATAATATAAGGGCGACTGACTAAAATGGCGTGTAGGCGTGTAAACTGCGCAGATACGTTGTTTTACTGCATTTTCGCAACTGAAATTCAAATCTAAAAACTATATATGACCGCTTTTCACTGACTTCATTATATACTACTCTTTCAACACCTATATATCTATCTTTCGGATAACGATATTGAACGTTCAGAGTTCCGATATTGTTTACTCTCCTGATTTTTGGTGAACTCTTAGTGCCGAAATTATACCCGATTGCACGAAAACTCGGCATTGACATTTTATTGCTCATATGATATAATTATTATAGGAAAGATCGTGGAGTATGGTCTGAAACCGACAAAGACTATCGGTCAGGTCAATGAACCTGTCGAGAACTATGACAAAATGAAGATCATCATCATATCCCTGAATGATAAGGGTATGGAAGGTGATAATAGTATCATACGTCTTTTAAGCACGCTTCTGTCCACAACAGAGAGTGTCGAAAAGAGAAAGCAGATACTTGAAAGCGAATTCAATATCCCCATGACAAAGGAAATCGAGGAGGAGGTGCTTGAAATGTGTAATCTCGGTATGGCTGTCGAGTTAAAGGGTGTAAATCGTGGTATAGCTCAGGGCAGAGAGCAGTCACTGCTTGAAAGCATAAGCAATCTTATGGAAACGCTTCATCTGACTGCACAGCAGGCTATGGACGCATTAAAAGTTCCAAAAGACGATCAGGCACATTATGCCGCTATGCTCGGTTCTAACAATTAAACATTATGCCCACCAAGTTATAATAGCTCGGTGGGCATTTTCTTTATCTGTCAATTTTCACATTCATTTCAAAACCGCCCTTGAAAATGATCTGCACCTCGCTCTTGTCGCTTCTTTTTCTAATCGAGCCACGCCTTGCAAGCTCCTGCTGAACACGGTTATAAGTATCACGTTCAATGATAGCAGGGTGGCAGTCATACACGATATACTTGTCCTTTTCGCCATTGTTCTTCACCTGTTTATGCAAAATACAGTCCACTGTATAAGTTTTCTGCAAGACCGCATCACCTGCATATTTTTCATTTTTGAGTATGCCGTAGACCGTGACCGCCGTCCAGTCCGTTGTGCCGTTCCATTTCTTGATACCCTCATCACGAAGTCTTCTTGCGATACGTTTCAGGCTAAGTCCGTCAAGATACAGCTTGTAGATATATCTGACTATCTCGGCTTCTTCCTCCACGATAACCGGCTTGCCGTCCTCTCCTCTGCGGAAACCCAGCATCTTATCAAGGGAATATTTGACCTTTCCCTCTTTGAAGGATTTTTCCACGCCCCATGTGACGTTCTTGCTGATACTTTCGCTTTCAGCCTGAGCAAATGAACCGTACAGCGATATGATAAACTCGCTGTTCATCGTCATAGTATTAATATTTTCTTTTATGATTATCCCTTTAACACACCAATATCTGATAGCCGTAGCGTTCTTGGCAAGGGGCGACTCAACCCCCAAACCCTCTTACGTTGGGGAGGGGCTATGTGGCACACCGATTTACCACATCTGCCCTGTTTGCTTGCAAAAATGTGGTGTGTCAGGGGGATAGTCACATTTTCTTTTTCAAAGATAACACCGATCCCAAGAAGTTTCAGCTCACGGATATGTTCCAGACAGTCAACTGTGTTTCGGGCAAAACGGCTGATAGACTTGCAAAGCACAAGGTCTATCTTCTTTTGCCTGCACTTGCGTATCATCTTATTGAACTGTGTGCGGTTCTTGGTCTGTGTGCCGCTGATGCCCTCATCTGCATATATATCAACAAGCACTTCCGTTTTGGAATTACTGTAAAGCCCCAAAAAATACCGCACCTGTGCTTCATAAGAGTTTGTTTGATCTTTATGGTCTGTTGACAACGCTAAAGACGAGGTACAATTATCCTAATAAACACACGTTTTTAACGTTTTTAAGGCACTCTCTCATTGCAGGAAAGTGCCTTTTTATTTCTAAATTTGGTTATACCTTTGACTCACCATACACGATTTTGTGCCGTTTGCCAACCGGGGTTTAGGATTACCGGGTGAAATTGGGGGTTGTTGAGGAGAGACTACTTATATATAGTAATATATAATCTATAATTGAGCAAAAATCCATGCACTATGTCAAAATGCGCAAAAACATCAAGCGACCATCTCCAAAAAGGCAGACTTATCCTTTGCGGTTTTGG
>CAMVRM010000056.1 GCA_947169885.1 uncultured Ruminococcus sp. | reverse complement strand
GGACTATTTTTGATATACCGCTTCATGTGTCGCTCGTTCGCCGCTGGGCTCACATCGCACAAAGGTAGGCAAGCCGCTCGTAAGGGATAGCTGTGGTCGGTTTATTTGTTGCGAGCGGCTTGATCTTGAATGGAGCTCTGCTCCAAACCTCGCCGGTCTAGCGCAACCGGAGTGCGCTAAGTCGCTTACGCGCGAATCCACTTCATTTGTGTATTTTATTAAAACCGCTCATTTATAGTTTTCTGTACAAATGCGGATCGTAAGGCGCATAGCGTGCGTGCAGTTCCGCATTCATTTCTTCAAGAGCCGCCTTGTCGAAGTCCTCTGACGAACAGGCGATCTCAAATTCTGTCTGCATATAAAACTGAAACCACCCGGTCGGATAAAACCCATTTCGGTAATAAAACTCACGCCGCCGCAGCCGAACGGCATTTTCGGGACAGCTCTCATCAGGCGCTTCAAAGTCAACTACTATTTGCCTGTCGGGATAACGCTCTGACAGAAGTTTCAGCGCCCTGCCGCCTATCCCCTGCGAACGTTTTTCACGGCAGACGGCAAAATATGCGATATAAGCAATACGTTCGGGCTTTCGCATGACGAAAAATCCGCAGAACTCACCACCGTCATAAATGCCGAGAATTTCCATTTTTCCGTCTTTTCCGAACTCGAACAGGTCGCTTATCTCAACACGCTCATTGTCGGGAAAAGCCTCGTTGTTGACCTTTTCCGCAAGCGAAATATCCGCAGAATCGGGGAACAGTTCAATAAGTTCCATGTTATTTTCACGCTCCTTTTCGTAGTTATCATATATATTATAGCACTGCAATGTCATTTTTGTCAATCGGCATATCTAAAAAAGAGCAGGTAACATACAAATGTGTGCGTCCCTACAAAATATCCAATAAATAGCTCAAATTTGATTTGCGTTAATAATGCAGGCACATCGTTGACAAAAAATTTACTGTGTGATATAATAGACCTGTCAGCATATGTGAGCGATCATTTCTGCGGGGGCTGTGTGTATGAAAAAAATAATTATTCTTTGTATAATAGCTGTTATTGTGTGTACAGGTGTGTGGTTTTTCAGAGATAAAACTCTGCTGCGCACTGCATCGGGCTGGGAACTTTATAATACAAATTGCAGAGAACTGCTGAACGATGACGGCGAAACTGCAAGAATATATTCTTCGTTTGGTCTTGGCAGAATGAAAAAGCTGAAAACGCTTGAAGCAAAGTCTATCGACGATTATGACTTTCTTAAAGAACTTGATGAACTTGAAAATCTGAATGTAAGTGCAAATGAAAATCATCCTCTTGATATTTCAAAATTTCCCAAAGTCAGCTCACTGAAAAAATTGATAATACACAACGGCGACGGCATCGAAGCCTGTACGGACGGAATATCGGACAAGTTCCCCGAGTTAGAGATCGTCTGGTTCTTCGGAGGTCATATATCCGATAAGAATATTCAGGACATCAGCCAATGTCCCGAACTGAAAAGTTTATATTTCTGGGGCTTTGACCGCCAGCCGTTTGATCTGTATCCGCTTACTAAGGCGAATGATCTGGAAGAACTGTATCTTCCTGACGTCTTTCCTAAAATGGAGCTTGCTCCGCTGTCTGAAATGTCTGGGCTTAAAATACTGGAATGTACGGTATACAATGAGGAAGATATAAAGGCGACCTCAAATCTTTCCTCACTGAAAGAACTGTCAATATACGGTTGTAATGAACTTTTGGACAAAGATGAAAAACTCAGGCTTCCCGATGATTATTTCAATGGCTTGAAGTCGCTGGAAGAAATAACGGCAAAACATTTTGTGATCGGTGATGAGTTTGATGTTTCGTCACTTCCTCCTGATCTGAAAAAGATCACCCTTTACGACTGCGATATGAGCGAAAATGTCAAGCGCAAATTATCGGCATCGGGTATAGAAATAGAAGTCAATGATAAAAGCAGGAATTGACATTATCTCGCAGAGCCTCTTCGGAGGCTCTATTTATTTTTTCTTCACTTTTATTTATTATTTTTAAAATTGACAAAACCTGTCAATTGTGCTATTATTGTTATTGGTTAAAAATATTGACGATAAGAAAGGAAGATAATATGACCGAAAAAGAAAAAATGCTCGCAGGTGAACCTTATGACCCGACCGATAAGGAACTTACCGAACTCAGGGTCAGAGCGCACCGATTATCTCAGCTGTATAATCAGACTTTTGAGACTGACGAACAGGAGCGCCGTCAACTTCTTGACGAACTTCTGCCGAACAGGGGAAAGGGCTGTTATATCCAGTCGCCCGTTCAGTTCGATTACGGAGTGTTCACGTCTGTCGGCGAGAACTTTTACGCTAATTTCAACTTCACAGTCCTTGACACCTGCCCTGTGAACATCGGCGATAACGTGTTCTTCGGACCTAACTGCACCGTGGCAACGGCACTGCATTTTCTTGACCCTGCCGAACGCCGTATGCGCACCCGTGAGGACGGTTCGCCCTATGACATCGAGTTCGGCAAGCCCGTGACTATCGGCAGTGACTGCTGGATAGCAAGCAATGTTGTCATATGCGCAGGCGTGACTATCGGCGAGGGCTGTGTTATCGGCGCAGGAAGCGTTGTAACAAGGGATATACCGCCCCACACATTAGCGGCAGGCAACCCTTGCAGACCGATAAAAAAACTGACGGTCAAGGCGTAAGCGTTGACATATATGTAAAAATATGCTATAATATAACTATTAGAAAGAGATGATATTTTGGCAAGGATATATCCGCTGTTTTCCTCGAGCAAAGGAAACTGCATCTATCTTGGTGATAACAAAAACGGGATACTGATCGACTGCGGCGTTTCATGCAAGAACGTGTCGAACTCCCTGACTGTGAACGGCATACCGAGAGATTCGGTCCGAGCCGTGTTCGTGACACACACCCACACTGACCACATAAGCGGTCTTAACGCATTCATGAAAAAGGTCAAAGTGCCGCTTTACGCTCACAAAGAGAACATCGAAAGAATGCTCCGTGACGGCAAGATACCCGAAACTGCCGACTGCCGTGAACTTGAAGACATCGTGATTGTCGCAGGGTTCACAGTCGAGCATTTTGCAACTTCTCACGACTGCAAGCCCAGCTGCGGCTACAAAGTGACTTTCCCTGACGGCAAAACTGCCGCTGTCTGCACCGACTTAGGCTTCGTGAGCAATGAAGTGCGAAATTCCCTGCTCGGCTGTAAGCTTGTGCTTATCGAGTCGAATTATGACCCCGAAAGGCTCAGACGCTGTTACTACCCCGATATTCTGAAAGACCGCATCGCAGGCAGAGAGGGGCATCTTTCAAACCCCGACTGTGCGGCGTTCCTGAAAGAACTTGCAGAAAACGGCACTACACACTTTATCCTCGGGCATCTGAGCGAGGAGAGCAACACACCCGAACTCGCCGAATACACCGCAAAAAACGCACTTCTTCCGCTGGAATGCGGCAGGGACTATCTGCTCTATGTCGCAAGACCCAGCGGCGGAACTGCAATAGCTTTCTGAGGAGGTACATATGCTGAAAGTCGAGATAATCTGTGTCGGCAAGCTGAAAGAACGCTATTGGCGTGAGGCTGTCGAGGAATACTCAAAACGCCTAAGCGCCTACTGCAATTTTTCGGTAACGGAACTTGCGGAAGCACGTCTGAGCGACTCACCCTCGGAAAAAGAGATAGCCGCCGCACTGGAAAAAGAAGCCTGCCTTATGGATAAGTTCCTCGGTGCAAACGGTGCATTCCGCATAGCCATGTGCATAGAGGGCAAGACTATAAGTTCCGAACAGCTGTCGGCAAAGTTCACCGAAGCATCTGTCAGGGGACACTCGGCGGTACAGCTTTTCATCGGCTCGTCATTCGGGCTTTCCGACAGGGTGAAAAAAGCCTGTGACCTGCGGCTTTCCATGTCTCCCATGACTTTCCCCCACCAGCTCGCAAGGGTGATGCTCTGCGAACAGGTCTACCGTGCGTTCTCTATCGCCGCCAATTCCAAATATCATAAATAACTACGAAATGAGACATTTTAGAATAAAAAAAAATGAAACTAAGAGATTTGACCAAAAAGCCTATATTGCGGCATATAACAAACATAACTATAAAAATTTGTAAAGAGCCTTGACAGCTTTTTAACCTTAATACTGTCGGAGCAGAACCGATACGCTGAGGTGGGTTGCTGCCGATCTTTGTATTTGGTGTTTGTCTGTCTTTGTTCTTTACTGTAACTATTTTATAGCACTTTGTGGACGTAAAATCTTGCTATTTTTAAAAACTATTTGTGACCTAAGCATTAAATTTGATAACAAAACAGACAACGATAGCTGTTCTTATTTATGCAAAATAAACAAAAAGGAGCTTAAAATGGAAAGTAAAGGAAAAGCATTTGATAGAAATCAATATATGAAAGAGTATCGGAAGAATCACAAGCCAGATACAGCAACGATCAAGGCAGATGTTGACAGGCAAATATTTGATAAAATAGAAATGTTTTGTAAAGATATGGGAATAAGCAAAGCGAAATTTGTACAACTCGCCTGTTTATATGTCATTAATAACGATTTATTTGGTGAGATTATGCAAAACGAAGAAACTTCATATTGTACGAGCAGACACAAGAAGAAAAAAAACCCCGAAGAATTGGCTGCCGAAATCAACGCAGAACAAGAGCGAAAAGAGCGGAAGAAGTAAGCCATAATGCACAAATGCCTTAAAAACTGCTTATAATAAATATTGGCTTTACAGGATTAGCTAAAATAAAGGAGGAATACCCATGAAAGTACTGATTATCAACGGAAGTCCACGTATAAACGGCAACACGTCCGTTGCTATTGATGAACTTGTGAAAGTCTTTGCGGCTGAGGGCGTTGAAACGGAAGTCTGTCAGGTGGGCGGCAAGGATATTCGCGGCTGTATCGCCTGCAACAAGTGCGCAGAACTCGGACACTGTGTTTTCAACGACATCGTGTGCGAACTCGCCGAAAAGTTCGAGCAGGCTGACGGTCTTGTTGTCGCTTCACCCGTTTACTACGCTTCGGCTAACGGAACGCTCATATCACTTCTCGACAGACTGTTTTACAGCACTGGCTTTGACAAGTCGATGAAAGTCGGCGCAAGCGTAACTGTCGCAAGGCGTGGCGGCTGTTCGGCGACCTTTGACGAACTGAACAAGTATTTCCTGATAAGCGGTATGCCTGTTGCGGCAAGTCAGTACTGGAACAGCGTTCACGGCAGAGAAAAGGGCGAAGCCGAACAGGACGCAGAGGGTCTTCAAACCATGAGAACGCTTGCACGCAACATGACTTTCCTCATGAAATCTATCGCACTGGGCAGAGAACAGTTCGGTATCCCCGAGAAAGAACCGTGGCAGGGAACGCACTTTATACACTGAACACAGGTACAAAAATATGGACAAAAGAAAACGCAAACGCCTTGTTATATGGGGGATAGTCATTGTTGTACTTCTGATTTTCAGCATACTCAACAACAAGATACTTACAGTCAGTGAGTACACTTTTTCGGACAGCAGGATAAAAGAGGGCTTCACGATAGTGCAGATCTCCGACCTGCACAACGCACGCTTCGGTCTGCACAACAGCCGTCTGATAAAGCGCATTAAGGAACTATCGCCGGACATGATCGTCATAACAGGCGACCTTGTTGACGGCAGTCACACCAACATCGGCGTGGGAGTTGAATTCTGCGGGAAAGCCGCCGGAATATGCCCGACTTACTACGTGACGGGAAACCACGAGCATTGGCTGGACAATGACGAAAAGACGGAACTATTTGACGGCATAAAAAACAGCGGAACGATCATTCTTGACGATAAGACAGTAAATATCGACATCTGCGGAAACGCCGTTCAGCTGTGCGGACTTGACGATGACAGCCTTTACACGGATATGCTCCGTGACCTTTCGGCAGATCTTGACCGCTCAAAGCCTGTTATCCTGCTTGCTCACGAACCGCAGTACTTCGAGGATTACTGCAAGTATTCCCCCGACCTTGTGCTTACGGGTCACGCTCACGGCGGACAGGTGCGCCTGCCGTTTGTCGGGGGGCTTGTCGCTCCCGATCAGGGCTTTTTCCCCGAATACACCGAGGGTGAATTTGTTGACGGCGGCACTCACATGATAATAAGCCGAGGTCTTGGGAACAGCGTTATCCCCGTAAGGGTGTTCGACCTGCCCGAGATAGTCTGCGTTCACGTCAAAGGCGAATAAGGAGACAAAATGAGAGACATATACACACACTACAAATTCATGCGCTTCAAGGAACTGCGTGAATACTACGCAATGCTCAGGCGGCGGCAGAAACTGTGGTACAGTGTGCCGTACATAGTCGGCGCTTTCGGCGCATTGTTCAGCATCATGGGCGTTACGGGACTGTTCACGATACAACTTTTCGGTTCGTTGCTGACGGGCATGATAGCAAGGGCAACGATCGACCTTGTTACGTGGATACTTATTATATTGGCGGCTGTGCTTCTGCCGATAGAACACACCGAACGCTACATGGCTTCTCCCATTATCATGCTCGGGATAACGCTTGCATCACTGGTTCTTTTCGGCACAGTCTCGATACCTGCGTTCACTGCGACCTGCTACTACATAGCCGCCGCCGTTTTCATGAAGCCTATCGCCGAACAGATACTTTTCATGAAAGACCTGCCCGACTTCCCATTTCTCGAACGTGTTGAATTAGAACGCATGGAGTACGAAAGAACCCTGCTCTACTCCGAAAAAGCGAACCAAACTCTTGCAAAAGACAAAATGCCGAAAAAACCCCACGAAGAATATGACGGCTCTCAGCAGAAAGAACTTCTCGACACGCTCCCGAAACGGCATTTAGAGGACTTCCACATAAAGCACGGCGAGTTTGACGAACCCGAAGCAGAATACACCGACGACCTTGCAAACGCCGACCCCAACGCTTACCGTGAAGATGTGGATTTTGAAGAACCCGACAAGGGATTCAACGAGATAAAGCGCAGTTATTCCGAGGACGATCTTGAACATCACGAGATCGAGGAAACAAACGCCGACCCGTCTTTCAGACCATAAAAAAATACACCTCCGCAGAACTCACAGCCCTGCGGAGGTTTTTCTTATTTCTTATAAACTGCAACTATCTCGGCGATATATACTGTGTGCCAGTCGCCGCCTGCGAAGAAATTGTCGATGATGCTCTTGTCGAAAAAGCCCTCAGCTGAAAGATCGCTCTTGTAAAGCTTCTTGCAGACGAGTATCGTTTCCGCTTCCTCATAAGCGGCAGTGCCGTCTAAGTACATAGCGGTAAGTCCTGCCGCCTTAGCCTTGCCGTCAGTCTCGAAGTCACGTCCCGACTTTGCGCCGCAGAAACTTAAAGCCTTGCGGTATTCCTCGGGGTAGAAGCTGAGCGTGAAGCAGTCCGCATCGTCAACGAAAGACTTTGTGTGGCGGCTCTGTCTGATAAGTGCGGCGGCAACATTCTTGTTCCACACAACGCCCAGACCACCCCACGAAGCGGTCATAGTGTTCGAGCCGTTCTCATCGCCTGCGGTAATGAGCATCCACTGTTTGCCTATCGCCGAAAAAACGTTCTTGTCGAGCTGTTCGGGAGTTATCTCCGCAAAGCCAAGCTCTTTCATTCTGTCTGTCATATGTTGATTCCTCCTGAGTATTTTTTGCTTATAGATACATTATATTCCAAAAACGCAGAAATGTCAAGTCGAATTTTTGTATAATATGTTGTGATATATTTGTCACGTCGGCTTTTCGCTTGTGCAAGTCTACAAAAGTGACAGATATATCACATTTTGTATTGACAATCGGGAATAAATGTGATATTATTGTAACATGAGGTGAGAAATAAATCACCTGAGAGAAAAAAGGAGGAATCCATTATGGAGACAAATGCAAAGATCAGAACACCGGAACAGCGCACAAAGGACAAGACCCTCAGCAGGCGTGAGCGCACCGAAGCCGCACAGCAGTTAAAGCGTGAGCGTTACTTCGCTGACCCTCGTCCCTCAATGTCGCTGAAAAAGCAGATGAAGCTGGACGCTATGCTGAACTTTGTCACAAGCGCAACTTTCCTGACCATGTTCACAAGCGAGGTGCTGGGTATCCATGGCCGGAACACCGTTGTGGACACGCTCATGGTACTGTTCGTTCTTGCGGCAATAGTGTCTATCGCCGTCTATTTCCGCTTCAATGCAAAGTACAAGCGTGAACTTCCCGACGAGCTTTCACAGCTCAACACCCTCAAAGCGACACAGTACGCAAATGCGATCATTGTGACGCTTTTCGCAATAGTGCTTCTCATTTCGGGCGCAGCCACCAGAAACAGCGTAACAGTAGGGTTGTCTCATGCGATGTATCTGCTGGTGGGAATGGTATTTCTGCACGAATTTCTCACGAAAATCCTATTCATCGTGTTTGAGGGAAACGATGACGCTGATGAGGAGGAAGAATAATGGCAGAATTTACCACCCGAATCAAAGAACTCCGAGCGGCAAAAAACATGAAGCAAGGCGAACTTGCAGACCTTGTGGGGGTTCGCCGTGAAACGATAATCAGGCTTGAAAAGGGACAGTACAACCCCTCGTTAAAGCTTGCAGTCGACATTGCAAGGGTGTTCGGCTGTGCAGTCGAGGACGTGTTTATCTTCGATGATGTAAATTAACGTGTAACAAAAGCTTAATAAATAATGAACGAATGTTCCTGCCGATTGACAAGAGAGAAATAATATGCTATAATATTCTAGTCGGAAGACATGGGGTTATAGCTCAGTTGGTAGAGCGCTTGCTTCGCATGTAAGAGGTCAGGGGTTCGACTCCCCTTAGCTCCACATTCAAAAACACCCTGAGATCCGCTAATTTTGTGGATTTCAGGGCTTTTTGTTTCTATTGACGGGAGATGATCCGATGACCTTACAACAGCTGAAATATATAATCGAGATAGCCGAAACAGGCTCTATCACAATGGCGGCACAGCGGCTTTTTATCGCACAGCCAAGCCTTTCAAAATCGGTCGCTGAACTTGAAAAAGAAATGGGCATAACCATTTTCAGCCGAAGCAACCGTGGGGTATATCTCTCGGAGGACGGCACAAAATTCCTCTCATACGCAAGGCAGATAGTCGAACAGGCGCAGATACTTGAAAGCGAATACAAGTCTGCACCGCCTCCGCGCAGGGCTTTTGCGGTGTCGGCTCAGCATTATGCTTTTGTGGTGAATGCCTTTGTTGAACTTGTCCGTGAGTATGAGGAAAACAAGTATGAATTTACTCTGCGTGAACTTAAAACCGCCGAGATAATCGAGGACGTTCGCACGCACCGAAGCGATATAGGCATCTTGTTCCTGTGCGATTTCAACCGTGAGGTCATACGCCATATCCTGCAAAGCGAGGAGATACAGTTCGTAAGGCTCTTTACCGCAAAGCCGCACGTTTTTGTGAGCAAGCAGAACCCTCTTGCGGAAAGAAAAAGCGTAACACTGAATGACTTGCAGGACTTCCCCCGACTGACTTATGATCAGGGTGTTAAAAACTCTTTTTACTTTGCGGAGGAACTGCATATAACCGCCGAAAGCCCTAAGAATATTATCGTTTCAGACAGGGCTACGCTCTTTAATCTGCTGATAGGACTTGACGGCTACACGATCTCCTCGGGCATACTCAGCACCGATCTCAACGGCGAAAATATCGTGTCGATACCCCTTGAAAGCGATGAACAAATGGAGATAGGCTATATCATAACCGCTGACAGACCAATGAGCGCCATGACAAAACGCTATCTCGAACACCTTAACAGATATATCGACAACTATTCTTCCTAATACTTCTGATATAGCTTTTAGCTATGGAACTGTATGAAATTTTGATATTAACACATTTCAGGAATTTGTGTTATAATATTCAATGCAGATAAATCATACAGGAGGAATAGGAAAAATGAAAACATCAATTATCGGCTATCCGAGGATAGGCAATTTACGTGAACTTAAATTTGCAAGCGAGAAATATTTCAGAGGTGAGATAACTTCTGCCGAACTGGAACAGACTGCAAAGGATATACGCATATATGACCTGAAACTGCAAAAAAACAGCGGACTTGACTTTATCCCCTCAAACGATTTTTCGTTCTATGACGGCGTGCTGGACACGGCTTTCCTGCTGAATGCAGTTCCCGAAAGATATACTTCACTCGGGCTTTGCGAACTTGACACATACTTTGCCGCCGCAAGAGGTTATCAGGGCGAAAAAGGCGATGTAAAAGCGCTTGCCATGAAAAAGTGGTACAACACCAATTATCACTACATGGTGCCCGAGATAGACGATAACACCGACATAAAACTTGCAGGTAACAAGCCTTTTGAACTTTTCAGTGAAGCGCTTGAAAACGGCGTTAAGACAAAGCCTGTTATCATCGGCGCATACACTTTCCTGAAACTTGCAAGATACACAGGCACAAAGACCGCAGAGGACTTTGCCGAAAAAACTGCCGCCGCTTATTCCGAACTGCTCGTAAAACTGGGCAGTCTCGGCGCTGAATGGGTGCAGATAGACGAGCCTTCGCTTGTTAAGGATATGACTGCCGAGGACACCGAACTTTTCGTATCGCTCTATGAAAAGATACTCGCAGATAAAACAGGCGTAAAAGTTCTCTTGCAGACCTATTTCGGCGATGTGCGTGACTGCTATAATGAACTTTGCGGACTGGGTTTTGACGGCATCGGACTTGACTTTATCGAGGGCAAGCGTTCACTTGAACTTGTCAAGCAAAACGGCTTCCCGAAAGACAAGGTGCTTTTTGCAGGCGTTGTCAACGGCAAGAACATCTGGCGCAACAGCTATGAAAAAACCGTTTCTACCGTTCTCGAACTGAAAAAATATACCGAAAATATAGTGCTGAACACCTCCTGCTCACTTCTCCATGTTCCCTGCACTCTTGCGAACGAAACAAAGCTTTCCGCAAGCTTTAAAAAGCATTTTGCCTATGCGGAAGAAAAGCTGGGCGAGCTTTCGGAGTTGAGCAGTATACTTGATGCGGACAAGCCTTGCGAAACGGAAGAATACCGCAAAAATCTGGCACTTCACAGCGAAAAGCGTGCAGGCGAGAACACCGCTGTCAAGGAAAAGACTGCATCGCTCACCGAAAAGGATCTTGTAAGACTGCCCGAGTTTGCAGAGCGTGAGAAGATACAGAAAGAAAGATTCAAGCTTCCCCTCTTCCCGACTACCACGATAGGTTCTTTCCCCCAGACAGCCGACGTTAAGCATAACCGCTCCGCATTCCGCAAGGGTGAGATAACACAGGCTGAATACGAACAGTTCATCGAAAAGAAGATCGCCGAGTGCGTGGCTTTGCAGGAGGAGATAGGGCTTGATGTTCTTGTTCACGGCGAATTTGAGCGCAATGACATGGTTGAATATTTCGGCGAATGCCTTGACGGATATATCTTCACCGAAAAAGCATGGGTGCAGTCCTATGGCACACGCTGTGTTAAGCCGCCCGTCATCTGGGGCGACATTTCAAGAGCAAAGCCCATGACAGTAAGGTGGTCGAAATACGCTCAGAGCCTTACCGACAAACCCATGAAAGGAATGCTGACAGGACCTGTTACTATCCTTAACTGGTCCTTCCCCCGTGAGGATATTTCCCTCAAAGAAAGCGCATTCCAGATAGCCCTTGCTATCCGTGAGGAAGTGCTTGACCTTGAAGCAAACGGCATCAGCATCATTCAGGTGGACGAAGCGGCTCTGCGTGAAAAGCTCCCCCTGCGCAAGTCCGACTGGAGAGAGGATTATCTCGACTGGGCTATCCCTGCTTTCAGATATGTTCACAGCGGTGTCAAGCCCGAAACTCAGATACACACCCATATGTGTTACAGCGAGTTTGCCGACATAATCAAGGACATCGACAACATGGACGCTGATGTTATAACCTTTGAAGCGTCACGCTCAGACCTGACTATCCTTGACGTTCTCAAAGAGAATAACTTCCGCACGGAAGTGGGTCCCGGCGTTTATGACATACATTCCCCGAGAATACCGTCAAAGCAGGAGATAAAAGAAGCTATCGGTAAGATGACCGAGCGCATACCTGTGTCAAAGCTGTGGGTAAATCCCGACTGCGGACTTAAAACAAGAGGAAACGAAGAAACTGTGCCGAGCCTGAAAAATCTTGTCGGCGCAGCGATAGAGGCAAGAAATGAAAACAGCTGATATTTTCAAGAAAAAAACAGTGTTCTCGCTGGAAATTTTTCCGCCGAAACGTGATGCGGACGAGAGCGTTATATACAGCACGCTTGACGAACTGACAGACATTCACCCCGATTTCATAAGCGTGACATACGGTGCGGCAGGCGGCAAAAACGGCAGTAATACTATCAAGATAGCGTCTGATATTGTGGCTAAATACGGCACAACGAGCGCCGCACATCTGCCCTGCATAAATCTTACGAAAACGCAGGCGGCTGAGATACTCGACAGCATAAAGGCGAGCGGCATAGAGAACGTGCTTGCGCTTCGGGGGGATATTCCCGATGACACAACACCTGCGGGAGATTTTTCCCACGCTGACGAACTGGTGAGTTTTATACACGATAACTATGACCTGAACATAATCGCCGCCTGCTATCCCGAAGTCCACCCCGAGAGCAGGAATGTTGTTGAGGACATAAAGCACCTGAAAAACAAGGTCAGCTGCGGTGTGAGCCACCTGATAACCCAGCTTTTTCTCGACAACAGATATTTCTATGACTTTCGTGAAAGAACACAGCTTGCAGGAATAAATATACCCATAGAAGCCGGGATAATGCCCGTGACGAACAAACGTCAGATAGAACGCATGGTAAAACTGTGCGGTGTTAAACTGCCGACTAAATTCGTGCGTATCCTTGAACACTACGGCGATAACCCTGTCGCTCTGCGTGATGCAGGCATCGCATACGCCGTTGACCAGATAAACGATCTTGTGGCTGAGGGCGTTGACGGCATACACCTCTATACCATGAATGACCCATATGTTGCTCATAAGATCTACGGAGCAGTACACAATCTCGTGAACCGCTGACAAGCAGGCTTTAAAACATCTGCCAAAAAATAGATTTTTACAATTTTTCAGTATGTTAGTTATATTCTTTTTTGGGCGATAGTGCTATAATATCTGTTATAGTATTTTTACATAGATGAGGAAAAGAGTATGGCAAAGAAAAAAAACATATTTGAAGAAAAACTAACAAAAGGCGAAGATATTGACGAAGATATACTTCTCGAAAGCTTTCGCCGCAATGAGAACAACAAGCTTAAAATTCTTTTAGGACTGTATAAGGGACAGTATATGCGGCTGGTGCTTGCCGTGGCGCTTTTTGCTATCAAGCACACCCCCGTCTGGGTACTGCCTATCGCCACGGCGAACATCATCAATGCCGCAACAGGTCACGAAAAAAACGCCGTCCGCACGATCGTCATAAACACTATCGTCATGGCAGTGCTTATCCTGCAAAACGTTTTTACCAATTACTGGCACACGTATTTTTACGCAAAGGTCATACGAAATGTTGAGTGCGGACTGCGAAGTTCAATGGTGCGCAAACTTCAACAGCTCTCGATAACCTATCACAACGAGATGCAGTCGGGACGCTTGCAGTCAAAGATCATGCGTGACGTTGAGCAGATCGAGAACCTTTCGGCGCAGATATTCATTTCTGTCCTCAGTATCATCATGAACATGATAGTGGCATTCACAGTCGTGCTGAGTTCTTCCATGACCGTCTTTCTGTTCTTTCTTGCGACTATCCCCGTGGCGGTGCTTATCCGAATCAGCTTCCGCAATAAGATAAACAAGCGCAACCGCAGTTTCCGCAAGGAAATGGAAGAAACTTCCGTCAAGGTCATGGAAATGGTGGAACTTATCCCCGTCACAAGAGCGCACGCTCTCGAAGAAAACGAGACAAATAAAATGGACAGTCAGCTCCGCAATGTCGCTGAGGAAGGCTTCAAACTTGACGTTATCCAGTCGCTTTTCGGCTCGGTAAGCTGGGCTTCTTTCCAGCTTTTTCAGGTGCTTTGCCTGACGTTCACAGGTTATCTCGCATACAAAGGCACGATAAAACCCGGTGACGTTGTGCTGTATCAGACATATTTTTCCACGATAGTCAATCAGGTGAGCGGCATCATCACGCTTATCCCCATTATCTCAAAGGGTCTTGAATCGGTGGAATCTATCGGCGATATACTGCTCTGCGGCGACATCGAGCAGACAGGCACACGGCGCAGTCTGGACAGCTTTGAAGGCAATATCAGCTTTGACAAAGTCAGCTTCAAGTTCCGTGATGCCGACAAGCCTGTGATAAATTCCCTTTCGCTCGACATAAAAAAAGGTGAAACAGTCGCATTTGTCGGTGCATCGGGCGCAGGAAAAAGCACGCTCATCAATCTTGTCATCGGTTTTCTCAGCCCCGACAGCGGCAAAGTTCTCGTTGACGGAAATGATCTGAACGAAATTGACCTGAAAAGCTTCCGCAAAAATATCGCAGTCGTGCCGCAAACGCCTATCCTGTTCACAGGCACGCTTCGTGAGAACATAACTTACGGCTCTGAGGACATCGACGAAGAATTCCTGAACAAGGTGATAGCCGCATCGAACCTCGAAGAACTTGTGGCTTCCCTGCCCGACGGACTTGACACAAAGATAACCGAACACGGCGCAAATCTTTCGGGCGGTCAGCGTCAGCGTGTTTCTATCGCAAGGGCGTTCGTCCGTGAGCCGAAACTGCTTATCCTTGACGAAGCAACTTCCGCACTCGACACGATTTCCGAACGCAAAATACAAGAAAGCGTTGACCGCCTTGTTAAAGACCGTACAACGCTCATAGTTGCGCACCGCCTGTCCACCATAAGAAACGCCGACAAGATAGCCGTCATAGGCGAGGGCGATGTCCTCGAATACGGCACTTATGACGAACTTATGGAACGCAGGGGCGAATTTTACAAACTGCGTTCTCTGCAAGCCTGATACTTACCTGTCTTTGCTGATAATTGCAAGGACAGGTCATTTTTTTCTCTGCAAACGGTACTGTTTCGGAGTTATGCCCCGCAGTTTCTTGAAGCTTCGGATAAAGTGGCTGCAATCGGAAAAACCCGTCTGCTGACTGACGTAACTCAGGTCAAGATCGGTGAAAAGCAGATATTCCTCCGCCTTGAATATCCTCATGCGCTCGATGTATTCCTTACAGCTCATGCCGTAAAGCCTGTGAAAACGTGCGGCAAAACCCGAGTAACTCAGATGACAGCGTGCGGCAACATCTCTGACTTTCAAACCCTCGTCAAGGTGAGCGTCAATATACTCGGTGATGTTCTCGATGCCGTAAGTGTCGCCCGAAACGGGGCAGTCGCCGATAACCAGTCCGTCCTCTATCCACTCCCTGACTATCCCGAAAATAAGCCTGTAAATATGCGAGCGGAGCATCGTCCCGAAACCGAATCGGTAGCTTTTTATCTCCTCCACACAGTCGCCGAATATCTCGCCGCACCTTATCGCATCAGCACGGCTTTTCCCGAACAGTATCGGCATATCCTTTGTACGTGCGAACTTGAATATGTCGGCAGGCGGCGGCGAATAGGAAGAATTGCTCGGGAACTTTCTAAGGTCAAATTTCAGCACGGCATAAACAGGAAGTGTCTCCCCTGCCGCCGTTATCGAGTGTACAGCTGACGGGTGAAGTATCATCAGTTCGCCCTCGTTCAGGATATAAGTCTGCTCGTCCGAATTTATCTCGGCGCTCCCTTTCAGCATATACAAAAACTCCGCAAAATAGTGCCAATGCGGTTTGACAGGAAAATTTTCCTCAGTAGCATCGAACACAAAGCACTCAACAGGATCGTTCAGGCTGTTTTGTCTTTCAAATAACTGCTGCATAATACCACACCTCTTATATAAAATGCCTCCCCGAAAGTATCATCGGGAAGGCATCTTTTATTGAGTATTGTTAAATTTCAGAAATATCAGCCGATAGTAACTTCAAAGTTCTCGCCGTTTGCGATCTCAAGGTCGGTGCAGACGCAGGTAGCCTTGATGTCGACAACGGCATCCTCGGGAAGCACAACGCCCTCGGGCAGAGTTACCTTTGCATGAGGTATCTCCTCTTTGAGTGAGAGGTTCTTTTCCGACTTGTAGCGGCGAAGCTGTGAGATTATTTCCAGTGCCTTTGAAGCGGATTCCTTTGAAATATCGAACTCGTGTGCGATAGGCTCAATGGTCGAAACATGAATGCTGACAGCATCTTCCATGTTCACGAAGTAGCCCTGATATATTTCCTCGGTGATGTGAGGGATATAGATAGCAAAGCACTTCACCATGCCGAGCAGGGTGTGATACGCAGCGTACAGACCGCTCTTTCTTGCGTTCTCGCCGTATATCTCGGGCTTGTAAACACGGTTCTTGACGATCTCGATGTAATCATCGCAGTAGCTCCAGAAGAACTTCTCCAGTTCACCTATCGCAAGACCTATCTCATACTTGTCAAGATTGTTCTTGAAACGTGTGAGCATCTCATTGAATGCGGTGATTATCCACTTGTCCATGAACAGCAGTTCGGGCTTGTCCTCCTTGCTGAACGGGTTGAGTGTTACGGTGCTGCCGTCATCAGCGGTCTTGTCGAAGCCCTCCAGCTGCATGATAACAAACTTTGAAGCGTTATACAGCTTGTTGATGAGCTTGCCAGCGTTCTTGAACTCCTCGTCCGAGAACACGATATCCATGCCAAGGCTTCCCGAGGAAGTCCACATTCTTACAGCATCAGCCGAATACTGGTCGATAAGGTCAGCAGGCTCCATTGACATATTGTTCTTCTTCTTCGAGATCTTCTCGCCCTTGCTCGCCATAACGTGACCCGAGATCATAACGTCTTTCCACGGAATGTCGCCTGTGTGGTAAAGGCTCTTGACGATCGTATAGAAATCCCATGTGCGGATAATATCGTGAGCGTTGGGGCGCAGACCCATAGGAGTCATGTTCTTCATGAACTTTTCATCATCATACCAGTCAAGATTGATGAGCGGTGTAACGGAAGAAGTTGCCCATGTGTCCATAATATCCTTTTCGGGGATAAACTCTGTGCAGCCGCACTCGCAGGGAGTTGAGGGCTGAGTTTTCAGCGGATTGACAGGCAGTTCTGAAATGTCGGGAACTTTTACTTTGCCGCACTCCTTGCAGTACCATACAGGGAACGGCACGCCGAAGAATCTCTGACGTGAGATGCACCAGTCCCATTCAAGGTTCTCGACCCAGTTGCGGTATCTTGCTTTCATGTGCGAGGGATACCAGTTGATCTTCTCGCCTGCATCAAGATACTCCTGCTTGTGCGAGAGAATGTCGATGAACCACTGCTTTTTAATGGTTATCTCCATAGGAGTTCCGCAGCGCTCGTGAGTTGCAACATTGTGAGCGATGTTCTCCTGACGGATCATGTGACCCTGTTCGATAAGGTCGGCGATCATTGCCTTTCTTGCTTCAAGAACAGGCATACCTGCATACTTTCCGCAGATGCTGCTCATAGTGCCGTCAGTAAGGATAGCCTCTTTGAAAGTCAGCTTGTGCTTTTTGTACCATTCAAGGTCGGTAAGGTCGCCGAAAGTACAGCACATAACAACGCCCGAGCCTTTGCCCAGTTCTACCTTTTCGTCCTCAAGAACGGGAACGGTGAAATCGAACAGCGGAACTCTTATCCTCTTGCCGAGGAGAGCCTTGTTCTTTTCGTCATCGGGGTGGATAAAGATGCACTGACAAGCCGCCAGCAGTTCGGGACGTGTGGTAGCTATCTCAACATAGTTGTCGCCCTCGCCCTCGATATAGAAACGCAGATAGTTGAACAGAGAGGGTATCTCCTTAGTTTCCAGCTCTGCCTGAGCGATAGCGGTGCGGCACTCGGTACACCAGAGTGCAGGCGCTTCCGAGAAATATACCTTGCCCTTGTTGTAAAGGTCGATGAACGACTTCTGCGAGGTTATCTGAGCTTTCTTGCTGATAGTGGAATACTCGTGATCCCAGTCACAGCTGAAGCCTGCGGAAATGAAAAGGCTCTTGAACTGCTTTTCCAGTTCTTCCGTCTGAGCAAGACACAGTTCGGTGAAATGCTCACGGGTGGTCTGATGAGCCTTGATGCCGTTGGTCTTTTCAACAAGACGTTCTGTCGGCAGACCGTTGTCATCAAAACCGAACGGATAGAACACGTTGTATCCCGTCATTCTCTTATAGCGAGCCATGACCTCAGCCTGCGAATAGGAGAAAATATGACCGATATGTATTTTTCCGTTAACGGTCGGGGGCGGAGTATCTATCGAATAGACAGGCTTTTTGCTGTCGGTATCGAACTTATAGATACCCTTTTCCTGCCAGAACTGCTGCCACTTGGGTTCGCTTTCCTTTGCCTTATACTTTTTTGCTAACATTTTCTCACCTGCTTAAAAATTTGTGAATACTTAAAGAATCCTATTTATTATACCACATAAACACAGGAATGTCAATACATAAATTCGGAATTCCACGCAAATCAATTTTTAAAAATAAGAGATAATAAATAAGAAATAAGAAATAATGTGTTCGCTTCGTTCACGGGTCTAAATAAAGATAAAAGATGAAAGATAAAGTTCTGTACAGGCGTATTTTTATACGCCGTTTTTGCGCCCATACGCCTGACCCATACGCCCAAAACCACGTATTTACGCCCTTTATACGCCTATACGCCGTAAACAGATATGAGATAATAAAACAGATAAGAGATGAGAGATAATAAATAAGAGATAAGAAATAAGAGATAACAGATAAGAATTTATATAAATATTTTAAACCGTTCGTTATTTTGACAAAGGGGCAT
>CAMVRM010000055.1 GCA_947169885.1 uncultured Ruminococcus sp. | reverse complement strand
GAGCAATATGTGTGAAGCATTGGATAGGGCTTTCGGACGTGCCGAAGCAAAGGGCGTAGCAAAGGGCATAGCAAAGGGTATAGCAGAGGGCATAGCAATAGGCAGAGCAGATAGCAACTTTGAATTACTTCTCTCGTTGGTAAAAGAACACTATATCACAGTTGAAGTCGCTGCTGAAAAGGCAGGAATGACCGTTGAGGAATTCAAGAAGAAAGGCGAACTTGACTGAGTGGTCTGTTTTAAACGGTTGAATATTATCAAATATAATAGAACAGTAAGAGGGCTTGTTTTGCAAAAAAGACAGGCTCTCTTTTTGGTTTGTAAAAAATACATCGGCTGAATAAAAATGGTTTTGCGTGTCCATAATATCCCTGAAAGCACGAACGTGCGAGATATGAAAGGAACGGTGACTGTTATGAGATCACTAAAAGACACAAAAATGGCAAGGCTTATCGGCAGCCGTGGGGCGTACATTGCGATGTCTGCGGCGATCGTGGCGACTGTCGGCGCAGGTGCGGCGGCTTACTCAAAGGCGGTCAGGACTGCCGAAAAAAGCTACGATATGTCTATCGCTTCGCCCGAACCGCTCGACACAAGCATTCCCGACACCCTGCCGACCGACATCAAACAGCAGGGTGTTGAGAAAGAGCAGGAAAGTTCGTCCATGAAAGAGGACAGCTCCTCAGAGCCGCCGCTGGAAGTCAAGACACAGCCGAACGTTATGCCCGTCAAGGGCGAGATACTCCAGCCGTTCTCGGGCGGTGAACTTGTCAAGAGTGAAACGCTGGGGATATGGAAAACGCATGACGGCGTTGACATCGCCGCAGAGCGTGGAACGCCTGTCAAAGCCATGAACAGGGGAGAGGTCACGGCAGTCGGGGACGATCCTCTGTGGGGCTGTACGGTCGTTATCGACCATGGCAGCGGAGTTATGGGCTACTACTACAACCTGTCCTCGGGCGTTGCGGTCAGGGAGGGCGACAGCGTTCAGGCAGGTCAGACGATCGGTGCAGTCGGTGACACTGCGGAGATAGAAGCGGCAATGGCATCTCATCTGCATTTCGGCTTGAAGAAGAACGGCGAATGGATCGACCCCGTGACCTATATTGAACCGTCAGCGAAGTAGAAATAATAAATAAGAAATAACTGACAGAAACCTCACAGGTTAAAAAAAACGGCATTATGGTACACCTCAAACGAGGGGAAAGTACCATAATGCCGATTTTTATTTGGATTTGTCAGCCCCCGAGCTTCACACATGAACGTCCAAAACAAAATGAGAATGCGAGGGCATCGAGCCGTCCGCCCGAGGACCCCGAGAACCCCGAGGACAGAACTCAGCCTCTGGGAACCATGGCGATGATGCGGGATGCGAACTCGTTGAAGTTCTGGGTCTGGAGAATGACTTTTCCGGGACCTGTCAGCTTCGTGTTGAACATTCCCTCGCCGCCGAACAGGATGTTTCCAACACCCTTTATCATCTGAATTTCATAGGTCACAGATGCGTCAAAGCCGACAACGTTGCCCGTGTCGACATACAGAACTTCACCGGGAGCAAGGTCTTTCTCCACCTTGTCGCCGTCTATCTCGATGAACAGCAGACCACTTCCGACTGCTTCCTGTAAAATAAAGCCCTCACCGCCGAAAAGACCTGCGGAGAACTTCTTTGTGAATTTCATGTTCATCTGAACGCCGTTTGTCGCACACAGAAATGCACCTTTCTGGAGAATGATGCCCTGATGCTGTGCTAAGTCTATCGGAACGACTTCACCTGCGACTGTTGATGCGAAAGCGATCGTTGCGCCGTCCCTCTTTGCGGTGTACTGAGCCATGAACATCGACTCGCCTGCGAGCATCTTTCTGCCAAGACCTTTGAGCAAGCCGCCTTTGGTCGAAGTTGACATCTCAATGCCTTCTGTCATCCACGCCATGCCGCCCGACTGGGTATACATTCCCTCGCCGTTGTTCAGTATCACTTCAACTGCGGGCATTGTGTCTCCAACTATCCTGTACTGCATAAAATTATCTCTCCTTTATCAATAGTCAAATGCCAAAACATTTGTGCAAATATATTATACCACATATACAGGTAAAAAGTCAACACTTTTTTGCAAAAAAATACATATTTTTTATTATAAACCACGATACACGATTTTAAGCGTTAAATCCTGAAAACCTATTTAAATACTAGGGGTTTACGCATTATTTACAAGTAGCGATACAAGAAATTGTACAAAACGCCGTTTTTTGAAAATTTTTCGGTTTTAATAAAAAAAATATTATTTTCCACTTGAATTATAGGAGAATCTGTTGTATAATTAATCATATGCTATATTCTATATAAGTATGTCTTACTTAGCATAAGTTACTTAACTAACAGGAGGTTGGTGCTATGAAGGAAAAAAACCTGATCCCGTTCAACGGAACGGAAGCTCAGGAACAGCAGCTCAAAGAGGTGATAGCTGAGCATCGTGAACAGCCGGGCGGACTTATGCCTACGCTCCAGAAGGCGCAGGGTATCTACGGCTATCTGCCTATCGAGGTGCAGAAGATGATCGCAGACGGTCTTGGTATCTCTCTTTCCGAGGTATACGGCGTTGCAACATTCTATTCTCAGTTCTCGCTTACCCCGAAGGGCAAGCACAAGATCAGCGTCTGTCTTGGTACAGCGTGCTACGTAAAGGGTTCTGATAAGGTGCTGGAGGCTGTTGAGAACCGTCTCGGTATCAAGTCGGGCGAATGCACGGAAGACGGATTGTTCTCGATAGATTCCTGCCGCTGTGTAGGTGCGTGCGGACTTGCTCCCGTAATGCTCGTCGATGAAGACGTTTACGGCAAGCTCACACCCGATCAGGTGGGCAAAATACTCGATTCCTACCTTGAAACAAAAGGAGGTAACGACTAATGACTATTGCAGAACTTAATAAGATCTATGACGAGTACGCTGACCTTGTAAAAGTAAGAAGACTCGTTGCAGAAGAGGGCGCAAAGCTCGCTGAAAAAACAGGTTACAGAAAGCAGATACTCGTCTGCGGCGGTACAGGCTGTACTTCTTCGGGAAGCAGGAAGGTCGTTGAGGCTCTTGAAGACGAGCTGAAAAAGCAGGGCCTTGAAAAGGAAGTTCTTGTTGTTAAGACAGGCTGCTTCGGTCTTTGTGCTTTAGGTCCTATAATGATCGTTTACCCCGAGGGCGCTTTCTATTCGCAGGCTACCCCCGAGGGCGTAAGAAGAGTTGTTGACGAGCATATCAAGAACGGCAATATCGTTAAGGATCTGCTCTATAAAGAGACTGTTCACGAGGACGGCTCTATCAACCCTCTGTCCGAGACTGCATTCTATAAGAAGCAGAAGAGAATATCCCTGAGAAACTGCGGCGTTATCGACCCTGAGAATATCAAGGAATACATCGCAACAAAGGGTTATCAGGGACTTGCTAAGGCTCTGACCGAGATGACCGAGGACGAAGTTGTTCAGTGTCTGCTCGATTCGGGTCTGAGAGGCCGTGGAGGCGCAGGCTTCCCCACAGGCAGAAAGTGGATGTTCGCTAAGAACGCACCCGGAGATGTCAAGTACGTTGCCTGCAACGCTGACGAGGGCGACCCCGGCGCATTCATGGATCGTTCCATTTTGGAGGGCGACCCCCATGCTATCATCGAGGCTATGACTATCGCAGGTCACACGATCGGCGCACATCAGGGCTTCATTTACGTTCGTGCTGAGTATCCTGTTGCTGTTCAGCGTCTTGAAATTGCTCTGAAACAGGCAAGAGAATACGGTCTGCTCGGCAAGAACATATTAGAGACAGGCTTCGATTTCGACATTGAGATCAGACTTGGTGCGGGCGCATTCGTCTGCGGTGAGGAAACTGCACTCATGACCTCTATCGAGGGCAACCGCGGTGAACCTCGTCCCCGTCCTCCGTTCCCTGCTGTTAAGGGTCTGTTCGGCAAGCCTACTCTGCTCAACAACGTTGAGACTTATTCCAACATTCCTCAGATCATCCGCAAGGGCGCTGACTGGTACGCTTCCATGGGTACTGCTACCTCTAAGGGAACTAAGGTTTTCGCACTCGGCGGCAAGATCACAAACGTTGGTCTGGTTGAAGTTCCTATGGGAACAACTCTGCGTGAGATCATCGAGGAGATCGGCGGCGGCATCCCCAACGGCAAGGCATTCAAGGCTGCTCAGACAGGCGGTCCTTCCGGCGGATGTATCCCTCCTCAGCACATCGACACTCCTATCGACTATGAGTCGCTGGCTGCTATCGGTTCTATGATGGGTTCGGGCGGACTTATCATCATGGACGAGGACAACTGCATGGTCGACGTTGCTAAGTTCTATCTGAACTTTACCGTTGACGAGAGCTGCGGTAAATGTACTCCCTGCCGTATCGGTACTAAGAGACTTTGCGAGTATCTCGAAAAGATCACCGAGGGCAACGGCACAATGGAAGACCTCGAAAAGATCGAGGAACTGTCCAACCACATGAAGAGCTCGTCGCTCTGCGCACTTGGTCAGTCTGCTCCTAACCCCGTACTTTCCACTATCAAGTACTTCAAGGACGAATATCTTGACCACATCGAGAACAAGCACTGCACAGCAGGCGTTTGCAAGAACCTGCTCCGCTATGAGATCGTTGAGGACAAGTGCAAGGGCTGCACGCTCTGCGCAAGAAACTGCCCTGTCGGCGCTATCACAGGAACTGTCAGACAGCCCCACGTTATCAATGCTGATAAGTGCATCAAGTGCGGCGTGTGCATGAACAATTGTAAGTTCGGCGCTATCGTCAGGAAGTAAGGGAGGAACTAAGCATGGCTAATGAAACTACTGAAATGATCCACCTTAAGGTCAACGGCATACCTGTTGAAGTGCCGAAGGGTGCAACTCTGCTTGACGCTGCTAAGGCTGTCAACGTTGAGATCCCCACACTCTGCTACCTTAAGGATATAAACTGCATCGGCGCTTGCCGTGTCTGCGTTGTTGAGGCAGTAGGCAGAAGAGGTCTTCTCGCTGCCTGCGTTTACCCCGCTGAGGAAGGCATGGAGGTTCTCACAAACACTCCTGCTGTTCGTCACTCACGCAAGACCACGCTCGAGCTGCTGCTTTCAAACCACAAGAAAAAGTGTCTCTCGTGCGAGCGCAGCGAGATCTGCGAACTCCAGAGACTTTCCCGTGAATACGGCGTTGATGAGGACAGATTCAGCGGCGAGAACGATGAACAGTATCCTATCGATGCACAGTCTGCATACGTTGTTCGTGACAACAACAAGTGTATACATTGTATGCGCTGCGTTGCTGCTTGTAAGGACGTTCAGGGCGTAAGCGTTATCGGACCTATCCGCAGAGGTTTTGCTAAGCACATCGGTTCTGCATTCGATATGAGCCTTGCTGACGCTCCCTGCGTTGGATGCGGTCAGTGCATAGTTGCCTGTCCTGTCGGCGCTCTTACCGAGAAGAGCAACGTTGACAAGGTTTGGGACGCTATCGGCGATCCTAACAAGAAGGTAGTGTTCTTCACCGCTCCTTCCGTTCGTGCAACAGTCGGCGAAGCTTTCGGTATGCCCGTAGGCACTAACGCAGAAGGCAAAATGGTAGCTGCTATCAGAAGACTTGGCGATGTCAAGGTATTCAATATGGACGTTACCGCTGACCTCACTATCATGGAAGAGGCTAACGAGCTTATCGAGCGCATCAGCAACGGCGGCACAATGCCTATGTTCACTTCCTGCTGCCCCGGTTGGGTCAAGTTCTGCGAGCATTACTATCCCGACTTCCTGCCCCACCTTTCCAGCTGCAAGTCTCCGCAGCAGATGTTCGGCGCAGTTTTGAAGAGCTACTACTGCGAGAAGAACGGCATTGATCCTAAGGATCTGTTCGTTGTCAGCGTTATCCCCTGCACCGCTAAGAAGTTCGAGGTAACTCGTGAGGAGCAGAGAAGCGGCGACTTCGACGATGTTGATGTTGCACTTACAACTCGTGAGCTTGCAAGAATGATAAAGAATTCTGCTATCAAGTTCACCGATCTTGCTGACGAGCAGTTCGACGATCCTTTCGAGACTGCAACAGGCGGCGGCGCTATCTTCGGCGCAACAGGCGGCGTTATGGAGGCTGCACTCAGAACAGCAGCCTGCATTCTTGACGGTTCTTCCAAGGCTGTTGACTTCGTTGAAGTTCGTGGCACAAAGGGCATCAAGGAAGCTACCTACACCGTTGCAGGCAAGGAGATCAAGGTCGCAGTTGCTTCGGGTCTTGCAAACGCAAGAAAGGTCGTTGACTCTATCATCAGCGGCGAAAAGGACTACACCTTCGTTGAGATCATGGCTTGCCCCGGCGGCTGCATCAACGGCGGCGGTCAGCCTTACCAGACCGATTCCGTCCGCAACTATGTTGACCTCAAGACCCTCAGAGCTAAGGCGCTCTATGACTATGACGCTGAGAGCAGCATCAGAATGTCACACGAAAGCCCTGTTATGAAGATGCTCTATGACGAGTTCTTCGAGGCTCCGGGCAAGGAGAAGGCTCACCACCTGCTCCACACCACTTACGTTAAGAGAGGCAAGTAATTCGACCGACTTTCCGTAACAGGTAAAAAAAATAACATCGGCGTTCCCGCTTTTTCGGCAGGAGCGCCGATTTTTTTTAGATAAGAGATTAGAGATAAGAGATAAAAGATAAAAGATAAGAGATAAGAGATAAGAGATAAGAGATAAGATGTCCGCTTTGCAGACATAAAAAAGTGAGTGCTAAACATTCGGTCAGCACTCACTTTTTTTATACGTCCGCATTATTATCTAAATCAGCTTTGTGCCCTCGTTGTCGATGTGGAGTTCCTTGACCTGCCAGCCGCCAAGACCTGCGTTTTCGAGGGAGAAACGCATTTTTCCTGCGAAGTAGGTGTTGTTTTCGTCAACGATAGCCATGGCAGTCGGACCTGCGCCCGAGATATAAGCCGCATAAGCGCCGTGGGTGTAGGCGATGTCAAAGACTTCACGGCAGTTGGGGATAAGTTCCATTCTGTACGGCTGGTGCAGACGGTCATGAACAGCTGTACACAGGTTCTCGAACTTGCCCGTCAGCAGGGAAGCCGAGAAAAGTGCCGCCCTCGACAGGTTATAGACCGCATCACGGTGGGGTATCTCTTTCGGGAGACAGGCTCTTGCGTCCTCGGTTTTCAGCTCAAAATCGGGTATCATGGCGACAAATTTCAGCTTTGTGAAAACTTCCTGCTTGACCCAGTGGACTTTTCTGCCGTCAAAAACAGCCGTCACGATGCCGCCGAGAAGTGCAGGTGCGGTGTTGTCGGGGTGTCCCTCTATCTGCGCCGCAAGGTCAACAAGGTCATCGGTGGTGAGCGGCGAACCCAGCAGAGTGTTTGCGCCCACAAGCCCTGCAACGATGCACGCCGAGGACGAACCCAAGCCCCTCGCCATGGGGATAGCGTTGGACTGCCGCAGATACAGACCTTTCAGTTCCTTGCCGCACACCTCGAACAGGTCTTTCGCCGAAACGTAGATAAGGTTATGCTCATCGGTCGGGACTTGCACGTCATCGGTCGAAGCGATGTCGATGCGGTCGCACTCCTCCATTTCCACGTAATTGTAAAAATCGAGCGCAAGACCAAGAGCGTCAAAGCCTGCGCCAAGGTTAGCGCTGGTGGCAGGTATCTGAATTTTTATCATATGTATCGTTCCTTTTCATGCGTTTTTTAATATATCATTCCGAACTTTATTATATCACAGTTAAAGGGATATATTAATAATGGAAAATGAAATTATTGCTAACAATACCGCACAGGGGCTTGATTTTGCACATTAAAAATAGTATAATTGAGATAAAGAAACGCCGTGCGGTATAAGATAAGAGACACTTTCCGCAGGCGAAAAAAACTTATAGCAAAATGTATCAAACCGAAAAGAGGAACTGTTATGAAACCATACAAAAAACTTATTTCGCTCATCATCACTTCGGCGCTTCTGCTGGGACTTTCTGCCTGCGGCAAGTCGGACGAAAAGAAAGATGAGAGCAAACCCGAGGAAACTCAGCCCGACAGCACCGAGAGCGTTGTCATCGACCTGAATTCTGCGCCTATCGACATCGACTTCGAGGGGGACGGTTCTGCAAAGGTGAACGTTGACGGCACAAAGTTCACTGTCGGCGGCAAGGAACTTTGGATAAACGGCGTTAATACCCCGTGGAACAACTGGAACGATTTCGGCTCGGACAACTTCAATTACGCTTTCTGGGATATGCACTTTGACGAGCTGGAACAGGCAGGCATCAACGCTTCCCGTGTGTGGATAAACTGCAATGACTGCGTGGGCGTTAAGCTGAACGAGGACGGCACTTTCGCAGAAGTTACCGACAAGCACTGGCAGGATCTGGACGTGCTGTTCACGCTTGCCAAAAAACACCATATCTATATCATGGCGACCCTCACATCTTTCGACCACTTCAAGGAACAGAACAACTGCTATATGAACTGGCGGAACATGATAACAAACAGCGACAACATCGACGCTTTTGTGAACGGTTATGTCGTGCCGTTCGCCGAGCGTTATGACAGCTGTGACTACCTGTGGAGCATCGACTTCATGAACGAGCCTGACTGGGTACACGAGAACGCCGAGAGCGGTCAGCTTTCGTGGGACGACATCTGCAACTACTTCGCAAGAGGTGCGGCGGCTGTTCACGAACATTCGGATATTCTCACAACGGTGGGCTTCGGAATAATCAAGTATAACTCCGATAACTTTGAGGGCAACTACGGCGCTGATGATTACTTAAAGACCCTCTCGGGAAATGAAAATTCCTACCTTGATTTTTACTCCACACATTATTACTACTGGGAACACCAGTGGTTCGGTTATCCGTTCGACAAGTCGCCGACTGAGTTCGGGCTTGACGGCACAAAACCCTGCGTTATCGGCGAAGTCGCCGCAAATGACGTGAACGAATCGGGCGAAACGCTCGACACTAAGTATAAGAACTGCTACGAGAACGGCTGGAACGGCATTATGGCATGGACTTCAAACGGCGTTGACAACTGCGGAAATATGACCGACATCGAGCCTGCGGCAAAGGCAATGACGGAAATTGCAGACGAAAAGATACACCCGTAAGGTGAAATTTTCGTGAATTCACTTTACAAATCGGACAGATAGTAGTATAATAATAAGATAAGAGATACCCGATAAGGACGGCAATACGCCGCTTTTGTCGGAAAAGAAAGGCGGCGTGACATATGATCGCACTAAGCAACCATTTGGGTACGATAAGCATATCGAAAAAATATCTGCAAAAGCTGGTCACTAATATCACCGAAAGCTGTTTCGGCGTGTCGGGGCTGGACAAGGTGGAGATAATAAAAAACGGCGATGCAGTTGACATAAGGCTGGAGATACGCATTTCTGACAGCGTTAATCTTCCTGCGATCTCAAACGCCGTTATGCACAAAGTTTCATATGTGCTGACACACGAAACGGGCATCGAGGTCAGATCGGTGATAATCTATACAAACGATATTCTGAGTTGGGAATAATAGAACTGGAGGAAAAGACCTGTGAATTCTGTGATAGACGGAAAGACGTTCCGTGATGCGCTCATCAGCGCTTCTGCCGTGCTTTCCAACAAGAAAAAATCCGTTGACGAACTGAATGTTTTCCCTGTTCCCGACGGAGATACGGGAACGAATATGTCGATGACTATCGGCAATGCGGCTCTGTCGCTCAAAACTCTGCCCGATGATGTGACGGTCGGAGAAGCCGCCGCCGAGACTGCTTCGGGAATGCTCAGGGGCGCAAGGGGAAACTCGGGCGTTATACTTTCGCTGATATTCAGGGGCTTTGCAAAGGCTCTTAAAGATCAGAAGGTCATGACTGCCGAACTTATCGCTGAGTGCCTTGAAACTGCCGTAAAGGGCGCATACAAGGCGGTCATGAAGCCGACTGAGGGCACTATCCTCACAGTTGCCCGTGAAGCGAGCGAAAAGGCAAGGGAAGCCGCACGCAGTTCAAATGACCCTCTGATAGTGTGGGACGAGATGCTCGCACAGGCAGAGAAAGCTCTTGCGAACACCCCGAACCTGCTCCCCCAGCTTGCAAAGGCAGGCGTTGTTGACGCAGGCGGCAAGGGTCTTGTTATCGTGTTCCAGGAAATGGCAAAGGTGTTCAAGGGCGGCAAGATAGCTTCGCCCGATATGACCAACGCCGTTAAGCCGACTGTTACTGTTGAGTCTTTCTCGGACGTTGTGGGAATGTATGACACTGAGATCCACTTCACCTACTGCACCGAAATGATAATCACCAAGAACGAGGACTGCGGTTCGGCTGATGCGCTGAGGGCATATCTCGAAACGATAGGCGACTGTGTGCTTGTCGTTGAAGATGATGACATCATAAAGTTCCATGTCCATACAAATGACCCCGGTCTTGCCATGCAGAAAGCGCTTGAATTCGGCTACATAAACCTGCCGAAGATCGAGAACATGAAGCTTCAGCACGAGACAAAGCGCAAAGATGTTGACAAGGGTTACTCCTCCGCAAAGCCCGAGAAGAAGTACGGTTTTGTGGCGGTTGCGGCAGGAAGCGGCATTGAGGCGATGTTCACAGATGCAGGCGTTGACAGGATAGTTCGGGGCGGTCAGACGATGAACCCCTCGACTGACGATATTCTCAAAGCCATAAACACCTGCCCTGCTGAGAATGTGTTCGTTCTGCCGAACAACAAGAACATAATCATGGCGGCTGAACAGGCTATGAAGCTTGTGGAGGGCAAAAAGGTGTGCGTTCTCCAGACGAGGAGCATTCCGCAGGGCATGAGTGCGATGCTCGCATTCGACCCCGAAGCCGATCTTGCAGACAACCGTGCGAACATGACTGCGGCTCTTGAAAGCGTTTCAACGGGTCAGGTGACTTTTGCCGCCCGTGACAGCAATTTTGAGGGACATTCGATAAAGAAAGGCGAGATACTCTGCATGGAGAACGGCAAGCTTGTCTTTACCGAAAAGGACGTGACGAAAGCCGCATACAAGCTGACAAAACGCCTTGTCAAGAATGACACTTCGTTCGTGACGGTGATGTACGGCGCTGACGTTACCGATGCCGCCGCAGAAGCGCTCGATGCGATGCTCAAACGCAAGTTCTCGAACCTTGACATTGCGCTGGTTCGCGGCGGTCAGCCTGTTTACTACTATATAATCTCGGCTGAATAAACAACAAGCATAACGAAAGACCCTCGGGAGCGTTTCCCGAAGGTCTTTTTTGTGTCAGTATCCGTAACCGTAATCGTAATTCTGATCGTAGCCGTAATCATAGCCGTAATCGGTGTAGCCGTTTCCGTCATCATAGCCGTAGTCGGTGTAGCCGCCGTCACCGCCGTAATCGTAGTTATACTCGTTGTTTTCGGCGTAAGCGTCCTCAGCCTGTGACTCTTCTTCCTCCTGCTCGATATACTCGGCATACTTCTCCTTGAAACTCTGGTTGTCGGGCGAAAGTTCATAGTCAGAGGTCAGCCCCAAGTATTCTTCAAGACACTTGCCTGTTCTTTTCAGTTCACCTGCAAGTTCCTTGCCCACATAGCGGATATGCCACGGTTCGTAGTCATAGCCTGTGAGTTTCTCCTTGCCTTTCGGGAAGCGGATGATAAAGCCGTATTCTGCGCAGTGTTCCTCTATCCAGTCGGATTCATATGTACTGCCGAAAGAGAAATCGGTGTTGTTCACGTCTATGCAAAGCCCCGTCTGATGCTCCGAGTGTCCGGGACGTGCGGAAACTTCGTCAGCGGCTTTAAGTCCTCTTGAAGAAGCGTAGCTGTCGAAAAGTTCGTCCTGTTCGGCGTAACTGCGGTAGCCCGAGCATATCCACAGCGAAACGTTGTCAGCCCATGCGGCGTTGACCATTTCGTTGAAAGCCGCCTCGCACTGAGGGTCAAGTCCGCCGGGGTCATAGGTGGAGGGAAGTCCGTATGTCTTGTTGACGATCAAAATGCCGTCAACATAGGTTATGCCGCCCACCTGCTTTATCTCGTGTTCCTCGGCAGGCGCTCTGCTCTTGTTCATCTCGTCCTCGAGGGGTTCGTCAATGTCTTTCAGTTCCTCCGTCTGAACGACCGGGGGAGCTGTGGTCACGGTGAAAGTCTCGCCCCTGTGTTTTTTCTTGCTTGCGTGATAGATAAGTGCCCCGACAAGCATGACAATAACTATCGCCGTCACCACAAGGAATATCTCCGCATGAAGCCTGTCACGGGCGAGCTGGTCTGCACGCTCACGCTTTATCCGTGCTAGCCGTATCTGTTCGAGCGCACGCTCACGGTCAAAGTCATACTCCTGCTGTAATTCCTCGCTGACGGGCGAAGTCTCATAGTAGTGAGGAATGCCGTCATTTTCAGGCTCACTGCCCCACGGATCGTTCTGTTCAAAGCCGCCGTTCACAGGCTGTTGTTCCTCGGGAAAATCGTTGTATTCGGGATATTCCTTTTCCTCGGGGTAATATGGTTCGTTATATGTATCCTGATATTCAGCCTGCTGACCGTAGTTATCATATTCGTCATCACGGAAAGACACCGTGTCAGCGTTCTCACGTTCGTCGATATTAGTTTTTTGATTTAAAGTGTTTTCAAATCTTTTGCGTGAATGACTGCGCCAATCACTGTATCGGACAAAATCAAAGTCCTGACTGTACTCATCTTTCATTTTCGACCTCTGATCTATTTTTTTTACACAAGCTATCTATATATAATAATGATATATTTAAATTATAGCATATCTTAGCGAAAAAATCAACCCCATGAAGTAAAAAGTAATTGTAAATTATTGACTTTTTTGTGTATATTATCCAAAAAACAGACAAAAAATAAGCCGGACGTCTTATTTTTTGACGTTCGGCTGTATTTTAATCTTTATGCTCGTTAGCGGAACGGAGCTTCTTCTGCTCTTCCTCCATAAGCTTCATCAGTTCGTCGATAGTGTCGGCTGAACTCTTGCTGTCGACCTTTGCGGGTCTTGCAGGACGAGGAGGACGGCGGCGTGCAGGCGCACCTGCGGGGCGCTGTGACGGTCTTCTTCTCTGACCCTGACCCTGTGCCTGTGCAGGTCTGCGAGGTCTTTGCGGTCTTTGTATGGGTTCTTCTTCAACGGGAGCGGCAACAGGTGCGGCAGTTTCAACAGCCTCGGGCTGAGTGGAAACCGCATCATCAATGACCTTTGAAGCCTTTTCGTAGTAAGAAGGATCAACAGTCGGCTTTGCTTCTTCCTGAACTTCAGGTTCTTGCTCAGGTTCAGTGTTTTCTTTTTCGATAACGGGTTCGGGAGGCTGAGGCTCGGGAGTTTTCTTTCTGAAAAGTTCCTTGGGGATATAGGGAGTGTCGTCATCATCGTCAACAACAGGAGCGGGCTTTTCAGGCTCGTCAAACTCGGCAGCTTCCTTGAAATCGTCCTCGGGATCGTGTTTGTCATCTTCCTCGGGAGCTGACTGACTGCCGAAGAAAGCATCAGCCTGCGGAGCGATCCTGCTTACGGGATCGTCATTTTCTTCCTGCTCGTCAAATTCCTCGGAGTAGTCGGCAGAAGGCTTGCCCTCGTTGTTATAGACTTCATCGTTCTCGCCGCCGTAGAGGAAATCATCAAGGCTCATGTTGTTCTGCTGTGCGTCATGCTTGCGTTCCATTTCCTCGAAGTCATGAAGGTCATAGCTTTCAGAGCGGTTAGCGATCGAGATTATGAGCAGAATGAGTATCATGAGAACGATCGGAGCGGCAAGGCAGACAGCGATGCCGAAAGGCGTTGTCATGAACGAGATTATCTTTCCTGCGGTGAGGTAGTAGCTGGTCGCCTGACCGATGATGTCGGTGCTTTTCAGGTCATAGGACTTGTTGAGTTTGTCGTTCTGAGCGTCATAGTCTTTTTCCTGATAGATAGTGTATACCACGTAGTCAACGGTATCGCCCTTAGCGCCGACCTCGTAAAGTCTGCCGACGGTCGTTCCCTGACCCTCAACATTCTTTGCAAGCACGGTGAATCCGCACTTGTCAGCGGAAGGCACGCCGTTCACTGTTATGACGAGTGCATCTTTCGGGCAGTACTGACCCATGTTGTCGGAATCCATGATGAAGAAACTGTAACCTGCAACGCTTGCCACGCTGTCCTCATTCTTGAACACCGATTTAAGTCCGAAGATCAGCAGACCTTCCAGCAGCACGAACACGATGAAGAATATCGCAACATTCTTTGCGGCTGAGGACTTCTTCTTTCTCTTTTTGGTCTTTGCCATTGTTTATACCATTCCTTCCCTGTCAAGGCGCTGAGAACGCCGACAATTTCGTCTAAAATATATTATAGCACATTACATTTCAAATTTCAACACCTTTTTGAAATTCTTACAAAAAATCATCATCTTTTCACAAAATTCATTTCTCGAACTGGGAATTATACAGCTTTGCATAAAAGCCTTTTCTGCGCATAAGCTGACTGTGTGTGCCCTGTTCGATGATGTGACCGCTGTTCATGACGATTATGCAGTCGGCATTGCGGACGGTGGACAGGCGGTGAGCGATGATGAAGCTTGTTCTTCCGCGCATCATCTTGCCGAAAGCTTCCTGAATGAGCAGTTCCGTTCTGGTGTCGATAGAGCTTGTGGCTTCGTCAAGAATGAGCATGGGCGGCAGTGACAGCATTATCCTTGCGATACATATAAGCTGTTTCTGACCTGCCGAGACTGCGCCCGTTTCGTCCGAGATGACCGTGTCATAACCCTGCGGCAGACGCTTTATGAAGCTGTCGCAGTGCGCCGCTTTTGCCGCCGCTTCGATCTCGGAGAAGTCTGCATCGGGCTTGCCGTAAGCGATGTTCTCACGGACAGTCCCCGTTTTGAGCCACGTTTCCTGAAGCACCATGCCGAAACTGCGCCTTACGGAACTGCGTGTCACATCTGCCGCAGGAGTTCCGCTTATGGTCAGTCTGCCGCTGTCAGGCTCATAGAAGCGCATGAGAAGATTGATAAATGTTGTCTTTCCGCAGCCTGTCGGACCTACTATCGCAATACGCTGACCGCTTTTAACGTTAAGGGAAAAATCTTCGATGAGCGGTCTTTTGCGGTCATAGGAGAAGAACACTTTTTCAGCCGTCAGCGAGCCGTCAACGTGTTTTAAGTTGGGCAGATGGCTGTCGTTCTTTTCGGGGCGCTCGTCTATAAGCTCGAACACACGTCTTGCGCAGGCAACAGCGCCTGTGAGTTCGGTCACAACGCCCGAGATCTCGTTGAACGGTTTGGTGTACTGGTTCGCATAGGTCAGGAAGCAGGAAAGCTTGCCGACAGAAAAATGCCCCGAGATGACCGAAAGCGCACCGAAAATGCCTACCGCCGCATAGACAAGCCCGTTGACAAAGCGTGTCGAAGGGTTGGTGAGCGATGAGAAGAAAATTGCACGGGTGCTTACTTTTTGCAGTTTAAGGTTGAGCGCTTCAAAATCCTCCTCAGCCTCATCTTCGTGGGCGAAAGCCTTGACGGTCTTCTGGTTGCCTGTCATTTCCTCCACGAATGAAGTGAAGTCACCGCGGGCGGCAGTCTGTTCCTTGAAGAACTTGAAAGTGCTTTTTGAGATATAGTGCGCCACGAACAGCGAAAGGGGAGTGAGCAGAACGACTATGAGCGCTATCTTCACGTTTATGGTCAGCATGAAAACAAGTGTTCCGATTATCGTCACAACGCCTGTGAAAAGCTGTGCAAAGCCCAGGATAAGACCGTCAGAGATCTGGTCGGTGTCCGAAATGAGCCTGCTTATGATGTCGCCTTTCGGGTGCGAGTCGATGTAACTGAGCGGCAGACGGCTGAGGTTGTCGAACGCCTGATCCCGCAAGTCTCTGAGCGCTGAGAATGTCACCTTATTTAAAAAGAGCGTCATGAAATACTGCGAGACTGCCACTACAACTATCGTCACGGCAAGTTCGACAAGAAGCGGCACAAGCCCCTTGAAGAATACCAGGCCTTTGTCCACGATAAGGTCTATCGCCTGACCTGTCACGATAGGCGCATAGAGCGTTGCCGCAACGTTCAGCACTGCGAGCAGGAGCGCCGCCGCAAGCTGCATCTTATAGGGCTTGAATCCGCTCAGCAGGCGCTTTACGGTGTTTTTGGAACTATTCATCGTGAGCCGCCTCCTTTTCGCTGAGCTGTGAACTGCATATCTCACGGTAAACGCCGCAGTCTGCAAGCAGTTTTTTGTGAGTGCCCTGTCCCACGAGTTTTCCGTCATCAAGAACAAGTATCCTGTCGGCGTTCCTTATGGAAGAAACACGCTGGGACACGATGAAAACGGTCATGCCGCTTGTGTTTTTGGCAATAGCACGGCGGAGCGCCGCATCAGTCGCAAGGTCGAGCGCCGAAGCCGAATCGTCAAGAATGAGTATCTGGGGCGAACCCGTCAGCGCACGGGCGATAGTCAGTCTTTGACGCTGACCGCCCGAGAGATTTCTTCCGCCCTGTTCTATCCTGTATGACAGACCCTCGGGCTTTTCGTGGACAAAATCATATGCCTGTGAAATTTTCAGCGCACGTTCTATCTCGCTGTCGGAAGCGTCCTGTTTGCGCCACTGCATATTCTCACGGACAGTACCTTTAAACAGCACGGCTTTCTGCGGAACGATACCGATGCCGCTCCTCAGCTGTTCAAAGGGATATTTCTTAACGTTCACGCCGTTTATCAGCACTTCGCCCTCTGACGTGTCATAAAAGCGTGTGATAAGGTTGACGAGCGTTGACTTTCCGCAGCCCGTACCGCCTATTATGCCGATAGTCTCGCCCTTGTCCGCACGGAAAGTTATGCCTTCAAGTGCGTGGCGTTCCGAACCGCTGTAAGCGAAGCTTACGTTCCTGAACACAACGGCAGGAGCGTTCCTGACGGGCTTGACGGGCTTGTTGCCCTTGTCGCTGACGGTGGTCTTTATCTCAAAGACTTCGCATATGCGCCGTGAGGAAGCCTGCGCCTTTGTGAGAAGCTGGATAAGTTCGGCAAGGCGTATGAGTGAGAGAAGTATCTGCGTCATGTAGTTGACAAGCTCTATGACTTCGCCCTGAGTTATGCTCCCCGAATAAACGCTTTTGCCGCCGAACCATATCAGCAGTATGACGGCGATGTTCACGAAAACATAAGTCAGCGGAGACATAACAGCCGCTTCACGTCCTGCGGCGAGCTGTTTGTCCTGCAAGCGCTTTGTGGAGTTCTTGAAGTTCGCACGTTCGTCAGCCTGACGTGAGAATGCTCTTATGACCCTGACACCCGAGATGCTTTCGCCGACTATGAGCGTTGTTTTGTCAAGGCTTTTCTGTATCGACTTGTACATGGGGACGGTGCGCTTTGTGACTATCCATATGACCGCCCATATGAGCGGCGTGAACACAAGGAATATGAGCGTCAGCCTGACCGAAACGGCAAACGCCATGATGACAGCGCCCACAACGATGAAAGGCGCACGCAGGAACAGTCTGAGGAGCATATTCACGCCCTGCTGTGCGGCGTTGATGTCGACAGTCATGCGTGTGACGAGCGTTGCACTTCCAAGCTTGTCTATCTCCGAGTGTGAAAGGGAGTTTATGTGTTTGAAAAGTGCGCTTCTCAGCTGTGTGCCGAAACCGACTGCGGCTTTTGCGGCGAAGTACTGCGCCGTAAGCGAGGCTGCAAGACCGAGCACGCCCAGCAGAACGAGCAGTCCGCCCATTTTGTAGATATAGGGCTTGTCGTTGTTTGCGATGCCTATGTCGATGATCCTTGCCATGACTATCGGTACGATAAGTTCAAAGATCGCTTCGAGCAGTTTGCCAAGAGGACCCAAGACCGCTTCAAGGCGGTAGTTTTTTAAATAACCGAACAGCTTTAACATTTTTTTGACCTTTCTTCAAAAAAACTATTGATTTTTTATCAATCATGTGTTATAATATTATTCATAATGATGAAAAGGAGGTTTATTATGTCTGCAATAACCGAACTTGATTTTTCGATCCTCGATGCCCTTCAAAAAATACATAACCCCGTTCTCGATGTGATAATGGCGATATTCACAGCCATGGGCGAGTACGGAGCATTCTGGGTGATCCTGACGATCGTGATGCTGTGCATCAAAAAGACCCGTGACGTTGGAAAAACTTCGTTTGTGGTGCTTTTCATGGAGTTTTTTATCAGCGAAAAATTCCTCAAACACCTTATCGCACGTGACAGACCGTTCGTTGTGCGTGACTGGGTGGAACTTTCGCCCTATATCTTAAAACCGCATGGCTATTCATGTCCCTCGGGACACACCTGCACATCTTTCTCGGTGGCAACGGTCATTTTCCTGTATAACAAAAAGCTCGGGATAGCCGCATACGCCGTGGCGTGTGTCATAGGTTTTTCGAGAAATTACTTCTATGTGCATTTCCCCTCAGATGTTCTGCTGGGAGCGCTGGAAGGCATATTACTCGGCATCATCGCATACTTTATCACAAAGAAGATACGTGAAAAGCGTGCGGAAAAAGCACTCACTTCTTCGGAAGCTCAATAATTATACCGACTTTAGCAAGCGCCCTTGACACAGTTTCGCTGTCAAGGGCGAATATTTCGCTCTGTGAGACAGTCTTTTCATATGACACACGCTTTAACTGCACAAAGTTCTCGGAAAAATCGGGTTCGGAGTAAACAAGCGCCAGGATGTATTCATTCTTCACGGCATAGTAGTTGACGGGCGTGAGTGTGAGTATTGCCTGCGGAGACTGCCGCATCTTTGCGCACAGTTCGTCAAAGTCGCAGTCGACAAAGCTTATCTTGCGGCACTTCATATCCCTGACACGTTTTTTCAGCGGAGTCTCGCCTGTGCTTTTTTTTCTGAAAAGACCGAACATTTTTTATACCTCTATTAAGTGAACTATAAATGAGCAGATTTGACAATTTGCACAAAAGTGAACCTTTGGACTGCT
>CAMVRM010000054.1 GCA_947169885.1 uncultured Ruminococcus sp. | reverse complement strand
GATATTCAATATGGTAAAAGAACTTGTGGACGTGCCCACCGCCGCCCAGCTATCATTCATAATATATACTGACCGTCAAAAACGGCGTATAGGCGTATAAAGGGCGTAAATACGTGGTTTTTGGCGTATAGGTCAGGCGTATGATTCTTATGACGGCGTATAAAAATACGCCTGTACAGAACTTTATCTCTTATCTCTTATTTTAAATAACGCCGAAGGCGCACATTATTTCTTATTTCTTATCTCTTATTTCTTATTTTATTATCTCTTATCTCTTATCTCATATCTGTTTAAGGCGTACATTATTTATAAATTACGGTCTTGACAATTCGAGATAAATGTTGTACAATAGAATCATGTATGGATATTGATTTGAAAGGAATGACCATTTTATGCTTTCACTTGATAAAGTCTACAAAGCATCACACGTATTAAAAGAGGTACTCAGACCTACACAGTGCATCAAAGCACCCAAGATACGCCCCGATGCGGACGTTTACTTAAAGACCGAGAACTTGCAGGTGACAGGTTCGTTCAAAGTCCGTGGCGCTTACTTTAAAATTTCTCAGCTCACCGAGGAAGAAAAGGCAAGGGGAGTTGTGGCTTGCTCCGCAGGAAACCACGCTCAGGGCGTTGCGCTTGCGGCTCAGAAAAACGGCATAAAGGCTGTTATCTGCCTGCCTGACGGCGCTCCTATCTCAAAGGTCGAGGCTACAAAGAGCTACGGCGCTGAGATCTGCCTTGTCCCCGGTGTTTATGACGATGCTTACAACGAGGCTCTCAGACAGCGTGACGAACACGGTTACACTTTCGTTCACCCGTTTGATGACGAGAATGTTATCGCAGGTCAGGGAACGATCGGTCTTGAACTGCTCGAACAGCTTCCCGACCTTGATGCAGTCGTTGTGCCTGTTGGCGGCGGCGGACTTATCTCGGGCGTGGCTTTCGCATTAAAGACTCTTAACCCCAATATAAAGGTATACGGCGTTCAGGCATCGGGCGCACCCTCTATGGTGAACTCCCTCAAAGACGGCAAGATCGAATGTCTCGACAGCGTTTCGACTATCGCTGACGGCATAAAGGTAAAAGAGCCGGGCGTGAACACCTTTGAGTACTGCAAGAAATATGTTGATGACATCGTGACTGTTACCGATGACGAAGTTAGTTCCGCTATCTTAGCGCTTATAGAACAGCACAAGCTTATTGCCGAGGGCGCAGGTGCAGTTTCGGTTGCGGCTGTTATGTTCGGCAAAGTTCCTGTTACGGGCAAGAAAGTCGTATGCTTAGTTTCGGGCGGAAATATTGACGTTACTATCCTTTCGAGAGTTATCAAGCGTGGTCTGCTCAAATCGGGACGTTCCGACACTCTTGCTATCCAGTTGGAGGACAAGCCCGGACAGCTCGTTGGCGTTTCGCAGATAATCGCAGGACTTGGCGGAAACGTTGTTTCGATACACCATGAGCGTGCAAGCGAGGACAGCGACATCACCGACTGCATTCTCCGCATAGTGCTTGAAACAAGAGATTTCGACCACATAAAGGAGATAAGAACTGCGCTTACCGATGCAGGTTTCAGGATAGTCGAAAGATAAAACTCAGGTTCTGAAAACCATAGTAAGGAGGACTGTAAAATGTTATGTATGTCATGCGGAAACGAAACGACTGACGGAGGCAGGTTCTGCATATTCTGCGGAGCGCCGTTCCCCGAGCAGTCACAGCCACAGCCTGCGGTCATAGACCCGTTTCAGCAGCCGACGCAGTTCCAGCCGACTTCCCCTGCTGTACAGTATGATAACGGCGGTTATCCGAATGTCGACACACGTTCGCCCTCTGATGTATCGCCTGTTTACGGTCAGCCGAACGGCGCTCCTAACGGTCAGTTCAACCAATACAACCAGTATAATCAGTACAATCAGTACAACCAGTATAACAGCGGCAGTGCTTTCCCCATGGCAAGGACTATCGGCAAATATAAAAGGAACAACGCACTTGTCATGTGCTGTCTGGGCTTTATCGGCATAGGCGGCATACACAGGCTTTGCACGGGCAAGATAGGCACAGGTCTGTTATGGTTCTTTACGGCAGGTTTCTGGGGCATAGGCACGCTAGTTGACCTTATCATGATAGCTACCGACAACTACCGTGACGGTGACGGAAACTACCTGCAAAAGTGAGATAAGAGATAAAAGATAAGAGATAATAGATATTGGTCTGCAATGTCTTTTCATTATTTCTTATTTATATTAAGGAGGATATTAAAAATGGCAGAAACGATCTACACTAAAAACGCACCCGATAGCCATTTATCCTACTGTCAAATAATTATAGATTTGCTTGATGAGATGGATATTTCATCGAATAAGAAAGGTTATGATTATTTAAAAGATGCCATTCTGTTCTATTTAGAGGACAATACTTTACTTGAACCTGTAACTAAGAAGCTTTATCCTAAAATTGCTAAAAAATATGAGACTACTCCAACACGTGTTATGCAGGCAATAGATCAAATCAGAAAGAAAGTTTCAAGTAATATATCAGAAAAAAATGGAACTATTACTGGTATCAATGCACTAGAAAGCAATAAAGAGTTTATAATTGCGTTAACAAATAAAATTATTGATAAAAGGAGTTTTTTAAATGGAAACGATCTACACTAAAAACGCACCCGATGCGATCGGACCTTATTCACAGGCGAAAGTTGTCGGAGGACTTGTGTTCACTTCGGGACAGATAGCTATTGATCCTGCAACGGGCAATGTTGAGGCTGACACTATCGAGGGTCAGACCGAGCAGGTCTGCACCAACCTGAAAAATCTTCTCGAGGCTTCGGGCAGTTCGCTGGAAAAGGCAGTCAAGACTGTCTGCTTCCTTGCTGACATGGGCGACTTCGGCGCATTCAACGAGGTTTACGGCAAGTACTTCACTTCCAAGCCTGCACGTTCCTGTGTTGCTGTGAAAACTCTCCCCAAGAACGTTCTTGTTGAGGTAGAGGTCATCGCTGAGGTATAAAATTTAAAAAAAGGCAAAAAAATACCGACTGTCTTTCTTTTTGTGAGAAAGTCAGTCGGTTTTATTTTTCGGAAAGCTGTTCGGCGAAAAGTTCAAGCTTGCCTTTGTTTCGTTCGGAGAGTGTGCGGTAAAGTTCTATCATGTTAAGTTCATCGGGGGTGAGGTCGGGCTTTTCGATACCACGTTTGTTGTTCGTGCGCCCTGCCAAGTAGTCCAGCGACACGCCGTAAAACTCCGCCAGCGTCACCGCAAAATCAAAAGGAACGCTGTGCTTGCCCTGTTCGTAGTTGGTGTAGGTGGTTTTATTCATGTATAGCTTTTCGCATAGTTCTATCTGTGTCAGGTCACTATCTTCTCTGAGGTCACGTATTCTTGAATAATGTTGCATAAAAACAAATACTCCATTCTGTGTATTCTAACAAAATTATACCACAAATGATGTATTTAAGTTGCGTTTTGGATAACTTTATGGTATAATATATTCAGTATACCACATTTGTGGTACTAAAATATAATATTTGGGGTAATGTTTATGTTTAAGAATTGTGGTTCGACTGTGAAGGGTATTGCTCTTATAAATTTCTGGCTTATGGTAATTGCGGGAGTAATAGTCGGTATCTGGCTTTTGTCTGAGGAGGGTCCAGTGGGACTTCTTGTTATTTCCGGTGCTGTTATCGGCGGCTGGCTGGAGAATGTTGCGCTTTATACCATAGGAGATACTTGGGAAAGAGTAAAGAACATTGAATCATCAGTAACAGAAAAAACAATTGATGATAATGACGATGACGATGATGAGACAGATGATGAGTATGTATATACTGGATCAGGTGAAGCGATATGGCTCTGTCCGAAATGTCAGAAAGAAAATTCGGGTGAAATATCTGTTTGTCAACACTGTGGTTTTCATGTATAATTTTACCAAAAAGGAACGAACCCAAAAAGGCTCGTTCCTTTCTTATCTCTAATTTCTTATTTCTTATTTAAACAGCTACTTTTCCTTTATCCCGAACAACACAAAGTTCTCCCCCGTCTGCCGTTACCGCAAAACTGCCTTTGCCGCTGTGAAGTATCAGTTCGGAGAGTTTATCCTCGATGCTCCTGCGGATAAGGCGCTTTAAGCCTCTCGCCTGACCGCCCTCGCTCGCAAGACACTGCTCCGCTAACGCCGCCGAACAGCCGCCGCTTATTTCGAGAGTACAGCCTATCGAGCCGAGCCGCTCCGACAGTGCCGAGAGTTCCTTTTCTGCCGCCTGCGTCAGCGCCGCCTTGTCAAGACGGCTGAACACCACCACTTCATCAATGCGCCCCAGCAGTTCGGGGGACATGAGCCGTTTCAGCTCCGCCATGCCCGTTTCCGCAAGGGTGTCCGCCTGACGTGCCCCGAACCCTACGCTCTTTTTGTCCGAAAGCTCCCGTGTGCCGCAGTTGCTCGTCATGATGATGAAGGTGTTCGCAAAGCTGACCTGCCGCCCCGAACTGTCGGTCAGACAGCCCTCGTCAAGTATCTGCAACAGCAGGTTGAATACGTCGGGGTGAGCTTTCTCGATCTCGTCGAACAGCACCACCGAATAGGGACGGCGGCGCACTCGTTCGGTCAGTCTGCCGCCCTCCTCGTAGCCCACATACCCCGCAGGCGCACCTATCAGCCCCGAAACGCTGTGACGTTCCATATACTCGCTCATGTCAAGCCGTATGAGAGAATCGGGGCGCAGGAACAAATGTTCTGCAAGCTTCTTCGCAAGGAGCGTTTTGCCTGTGCCGCTTTCGCCTAAGAAAATGAAACTCCCCGAGGGTCTGTTTCCGCCGCTCAGACCCAACCGCATACGCCGCACCGCCGAGGAAACTTTCCTGACGGCTTCTTCCTGACCGAACACCTCGCTCCCAAGTTCTTCCTCTAAGCGGAGCAGGCGTTCGCCCTCGTTTTCCGAAAGCGCACCACAGGGTATACCTGTCCGGCGTGCGGCAGTCTCGCAGAGCGTTTCGGCACGCAGAGGGGGATAGGACTTCGCCGCCGAAAGATAAGCGTTCCTGTCCAGCCGTCCCGAAAGATAATCTTCAAGCGACTGCGCCGCCGAACTTCCACGCCGCTTTGCAGACTGCGCCGCACAGGCTTCGTCCAGCAGGTCTATCGCCTTGTCGGGAAAGTGCAGGTCGGTGAGATAACGTTCCGCAAGCCGAACCGCAAGCGCAAGTTCGCCCTCGCCTATCGCAACATGATGATGCGAAGCGTATCTGCCGCTCAGACCTTTCAAAATGCCGAACGTTTGTTCTGCGGTAGGTTCTTCGATGATGACTTTCTGGAAACGGCGGTCGGCGGCGCTGTCCTTTTCGATAGTGGAGCGGTATTCCTCGGGAGTAGTCGCCCCGATAACACGCAGGACACCTCTTGCGAGCGGCGGCTTTAAGATGTTTGCGGCATCTATCGCACCCTCGGCGGCACCTGCACCCATGATGTTGTGTATCTCGTCAATGAACAGGATAACGTTGCCTGCCTCGGAAGTTTCCTCTATGCAGGCTTTAAGGCGTTCCTCAAAATCCCCACGGTACTTTGCACCTGCGAGCAGGGAAGTCAGGTCAAGTTCAAAAATGCGCTTTCCTGCAAGCTGTTCGGGAACGTCACCGAGCATTATCCTGTGAGCAAGACCCTCCACGACAGCCGTCTTTCCGACCCCTGCTTCACCCACAAGGCAGGGGTTGTTCTTGCGCCTGCGGCAGAGTATCTCCTCAACGTGTTTCAGTTCACTGTCACGTCCGATAAGAGGGTCAAAACCTGCGCAGACGGCTTTGGAGGTGAGTTCTCTGCCGTATTGTTCAAGGTTTTTCAGACGGGGCTGTTTAGCCTGTTCTGCGATAAGTTCCGAACCGCCCACGCAGTCGGAGTAAAGCCTGTTCAGGTTCACGCCCATGCCGTGAAGAAGCTTTACGGCACTGCACTCGGGCTGACGGGCTATCATCGCAAGGATAAATTCCGTTCCGCAGGGTGTGCTGTGCTGTGAGCGTGACAGGCTGACAGCGCCGCTCAGTATAGCCGAGCAGGTAGGCGTAAGGTCTGCACGTTCTGTTCGGCAGGGCGTTCCGCGACCCACGAGATATTCGAGCCATTCTTCCGCCTTGCGCAGAGTAACGCCGTGTTTTTTGAGTATCTGTGCCGCCGTGCAGCCTGTAAGCTTTATCATCGAGAGCAGAAGATGTTCGCTCCCGACATAAGTATGACCCCAGCCGCCTGCACATTCTGCCGCCGAAGTGATGACTTCACGTCCCTTTGACGTGAACGAAGCCAAGTCGAAACTCATGATAACTACTCCTTAATAATAGTTCTGAAAAAATAAGAAATAAGAAATAAGAAAGAAGAAAAAAGGTGTCCGCTTTGCGGACGGATCCTGACAGCTTGTGACTTCTTTTTATTTGTCTCCCGATTTCGTTTTTAGGGTGTGTTGACACTAAATAACATTGCCGCAGGCGACTCCTTATTTCTTATCTCTTATCTCTTATTTCTTATTTATAAGTTTATGCTTTCCTGCCTGTACGATATGCTTTGAAGGGCGGTGTGTCAGTGAAGTCCGAAAGAAACGGAGAGAGCGGAATCGACTTTGTTCATGGAGTTTGCATCGAGTTCGCCCATGCGTTCTTTAAGACGGCGCTTGTCTATGGTGCGTATCTGTTCGAGCAGGATTATCGAATCTTTCGCAAGCCCGCAGTCGCCGCCGCCAACATGGATGTGGGTGGGAAGTTTTGCTTTGTCGTGGCGGCTGGTTATGGCAGCGGCTATGACAGTGGGTGAGTGGCGGTTGCCCACATCGTTCTGGACGATAAGTACGGGTCTTATGCCGCCCTGTTCCGAGCCGACGACGGGACTGAGGTCGGCGTAGTATATTTCTCCTCTGTGTACGCTCATTTGTATTGCTCCTTTGCTGAAAATGTTTTCTGGTGATATAATGCCCCTGCATGATGCGGCATATTCACTTAAAGGTGTGCCGTTTTTTTATATATTATGTCGAAAAAAGTGGCATGGTGAATCATTGACAAATTGAAGTATTTGTGCTATTATAAGAGTGACCTGTTCAGAGGTCAAAAAGGAGGAACAAAAATGCTCGATAAGGATCACAACGGTCTTAATGCCAAAAAAGGTCTGCTGATATTTTTTATCTGCCTGATGCTTTCGGCAACGGCGATGATAACTAACTATCTGCCGTTCAAGACACAAAGCGATTACAATGCAAAATGCACGGTGAAAACAACAGCTAAGGTCTTTTCGGACGATGACCCGTATCTTGACGGCAATCTGTATTTCGGACCTATGCTGGAATACTCCTGCCCCGAAAGAGGACAGCTAGTTCATGCTGAGGCTGCAAGCGCAGTGAGGATAACAGGGCGGTACAAGATCGGCGATGAAGTGAATATAGCCTATGACCCCGGTTCTCCCGGTGAACTTTACATAATAAGCGACACCGAAACACTCGAAAGTCACTGGAAACTTGCGTGGGGCTTCGGGATAGGCATTGCAGTGTTCGGCTTCATCATGATGCTGATAGGCTGTATAAGGAGCATGATAGGCACTGACAAGGAACTTTCCGCACGAAAATTCATAAAGACCCCTGACGGCAAGACCTATAACGAATGGCTCGATGAACAGAAGAAAAAACAGGAACAAAAAGCTTTGGAAGAAAAAGAATCCGAAGAATGAACATTAACAAAAGGAGAAAAACAAAATGGCTTATACCAGACTTTCAAGAAGCAACACACCCGAATCATTAAGGACGAGCGGTATCATATCGCTTCTCGTTGCACTTGTTATTCTCATTGCGAGCGGAGTTGTCTATGCAAGAGGATACATGATAAAAAAAGCCTGTACCGAGACAGCAACGGGCGTTGTGACGAACGTCAGCAGCACTTTGAAACGTTCGAGAAGAAGTTCTCACTATGAGTACAAGGCAGAGGTGGATTTTACCACAAAAGACGATAAACATCATACGGTCATGTCGGACTACACAAGGTATCACTACTATGAGGGCGAGACTGTTATGGTCCATTACTCAAAGGGTATGACGAATTATTATATCGATCATGACGAGCCCGGAAGCGATGCAATGTTCATGCTGATATTTGCGGTCATCATGGGCGTTGTGGGCGTTATTAACTTTTTGAGAGGCAGGAACGGCTGACAAAATGAGCAACAACAGAACTAAAACGGTTTTTCCTGCGTGGGTGGTCTATATCATAAGTGCAGTCATTATCGGGATAAGTCTGCTTTTGCTTAGAGCGGGGCTGATACTCAGGTCTAATGCGAAATATGCGGTGGAACACTGCACCGAGAAGATCGAAGCGGCTGTCATCAAAGAGGAAAACAGACGCAGAAGGTCGAACAACAAGGGCGGCAGTTACAATCAGGAGTCTTACGTGGTGGAGTTTTCGGAGGACACGCCGCTCGGCAGGTCGCTTACTACCGAATACGGAAGCTGTCAGTATGACGAGGGCGAAACTGTGACGGTGTTCTACGATCCCGAACATATCGACGATGAGGATTATCCGCAGGAATATACATGGTATCTCGAAAAACTTCCTCCCGACAAAGGGATAATGCAGACGGCGATAGGCGTTCAGGGGCTTGTTGTCGGAGTGCTGCTCATACTTGTCAAGCACTCTGAGGTGAAGAAAAAGGCGTTCGAGGACAGGATGCGTGCGAACCCTTATCAGTAAGGAGAAATATCATGCCGTATATACATTATTATTATGGGAACGGTGCAGGCAAAACAACGGCGGCTTTCGGGCTTTTGCTCAGAGCGAGCGCTGTTATGGACGTTTGTGCTGTGCAGTTTCTGAAAGACGGGACGAGCGGCGAAGTAAAGGCTCTTGAAAAGCTGGGGATAGAAGTCCTTGCGGTGACTGAGGGTGTGAAGTTCATTCGCAGTATGACCGTGGAAGACCGCCGCCGCATAACCGCACGCCACAACGAAATGCTGAAAAGTGTGCTTTCGGGGGGATACGGGCTTGCGGTGCTGGACGAACTCTGCGATGCTTACACAAACGGACTTGCTGACAGGGAACTTGTTGAACAGCTCCTTGCTTCGCCTCCCTGCGAACTTGTCATAACAGGTCACAAGCCCGTGGAAGAGTTTATCTCGCACGCCGACTACGTGACAGAGTTTGTCTGCCATGAACACCCCTATAAACACGGCATCAGCGCAAGAAAAGGAATCGAATACTAGATAAAAGATAAGAGATAAGAGATAAAAGATAAGAGATAAGAGATAAGAAATAAGAAATAAGAAATAAGGTATCGCCTGCGGCGATGTTATTTTAAAAGATAAGAGATAGAACTATAAATGAGCGGTTAAAATATACAAATGAAGCGGCACATCAAAAGCAGTCCAAAGGTTCACTTTTGTGCAAATTGTCAAATCTGCTCATTTATAGATCTTATATACTTTTGAGTTTTTTTGTGCGCCTTCGGCGGTATTTATATATCGCTGAGGGCGTTTTGCTGTGTTAAAATCGTTATATTGGAAAAGCGCTTTCGGTTGAAAATACATCGTATTTCACAAAAATTTCGTTTGGTTATCACAGGAAAAATGTAACAAAACAATTAAAAAGGTTGACATTCCTTCTAAAAAGAGTTATAATAGTAAACGATACGGGTAAGCTGTATCTATAAACAAACGGATACGGCAGACACAAAGGTGGGGTCATTTCGACCTCACTGCGACTTATGACACAGACTCTTCTTCGGGGTCTGCGGCTTAGAAAGGACAGGATCACTCATGATGAAGAAAACTATCGGACTGCTTGCTGCTCTGACACTTGCTCTTACTGCGGCGGGTGCTTCGCTCCCTGCTTCCGCTGAGGGGTACGGATATGACAGCTTTTCCGATACCGAAACCGCTTATGATGATACCTCTGACTATGACTGGGACAGCTACGGTCTTGACGATGAAGAGAGAGAAGAGATCGAGCAGTTCGCTAAGGAGCACTTTGACCCTCAGTACGGCAAATATCTTGATTCGGTCAAGGCAGCCGAGGAGACTGCTGCACTCAGAGAAAGCAGCAAAGACTATACCGCTTACGGCTCGGTAGGAAGCGGCGATTACGACAAATACACAGGCTATACATACACACATCAGGACAGATTCAAGGACTATGACAAGGTGATAGGCGTTGACGTTTCTTACTATCAGTCTGCTATCGACTGGAAAAAGGTAAAAGCTGACGGCGTTGACTTCGCTATCATCAGACTTGGCTACCGCGGCTACGGTTCGTCGGGCGATCTGGTGCTTGATACCCGTTTTAAGGAAAATCTTGCAAACGCAAAGGCGGCAGGCCTTGAAGTCGGCGTTTATTTCTACACACAGGCTATCACTACTGCTGAGGCTGTTCAGGAAGCGGAATTCTGTCTGAAATATCTGAACGGAACTTATATCGATCTGCCTGTTTACTTCGACATCGAGTCGGTGGACTATGATGAAGGCAGACTTGACACCGCAGGGCTGACAGTTGCACAAAAGACCGCAAACTGCAAGGCTTTCTGCGATAGAATGATAAAGGGCGGCTATGAAGCAGGCATTTATGCAAACCCAAGCTGGCTCAATTACAACCTGAACGCTTCACAGCTTGAAAAACTTTATCCTATCTGGCTCGCTAACTACACTACCTACACATCTTATTCGGGCAAGTTCGACACATGGCAGTATGCTTACACGGGTATCGTTGAAGGTATACCGACCACCGTTGACATGAACTTTGATTACCGCAAGCCCGGTGAGACTAAGACACCTACGACCGTTGACGCTCCCGAAGCTCCGACAAATCTTTCGGCAACGCTTTCGGGCAGTACAGCCGTTATCGAGTGGGACGAGGTGGAAAATGCTGACAAATATGAAGTGCTGAGATACTACCCGTCTACAAAGAAGTATTCCAAATACTCCACCGTCAGCGGTAACAAGGCGACTGTCGGCGTTACGAGCAATGTTGTTCCTTATGTTGTAAGGGCGGTAAGGACTTACGACGGAACAACTTATTACAGCGATTATTCCGACATCGTTTATTTATCGAACAAGCTTATATCGAACCTTGCGGCTGAGGCTGATGCAAGCTGCATCTCGCTCAGCTGGGACGAGATAAGCGATGCAAGTGGCTATGTTGTTTACCGTTCGACAAACGGCGGAAGCTTTACTGAACTTGCGACTGTTAACGAGGCTGAGTACACCGACAATAAAGCTTCGGCAGGCGTTAAGTATTCCTACAAGGTCGCACCTCTTTACGGCGAGGGCAACGAGCAGGCTGAGGGTGCGCTCTCAACGGCTGTTAACGCAATGCTTGCTCCCAAGAAGATCACAAGTCTCAATCAGGTATACAGCAATATGAACAGCATAACTGTAAGGTTCGGTCACTTGACAAACGTTACAGGCTATCAGTTTGCGATATATGACCCTGCGACCGATACCTACACAACAAAGGGCACAGTCAGCAATTCTTCTTCGAGCTATACTTTCAGTTCACTGAAAGCAGGCACAGGCTATCAGCTGTGTGTAAGAGCATACAACACTGCTTCGGGCATGACGACTTACGGCGAGTGGTCAGATCCGCTCAAAGCTGCGACTACTATCGCTTCGCCCTCTAATGTTAAGGCTACTATCACCCCCTCAAAGGTAACTCTCAGCTGGACAGGCTCGACAGGCGCAGAAGGCTACTACGTTTACAGAAGAACAAATTCAACATATGTAAAAGTTGCATCTTCCACTTCGACTTCCGTAAGCTTTACCGACACCGCCACAGGTTCGAGAACTTATGCGGTCGCAGCTTATTATCCTGCAAATGACAAGACATACACCAGTGCATACAGCACTCCCTGCCTGATAAACGGCACTATCCCCGCAACTCCGAATTTCACTTATTCGGCGGCTTCAAACGGAACTGCTACCCTTAAATGGTCGGCTGTTCCCGATGTAACGGGTTACAGGATCTATATGTACAACGGCGCAACAGGAACATATGTTTCTGCAAAGACCGTAAACGCCAAGAACACTTCCTGCAAGATAACAGGCATAACAGGCACTACCGCCAAGTTCAAGATAAAGGCGTTCAGACGTGAAGACAATGGAACAGTCTGGGGCAGCGCTTCGGCAATAAAGACCGTGAGATTCTCGGTAAACGCTCCCGATTACATATATTTCACATCTGTTCCCGGTTCTGTTACCGCTAAGTGGAACACCGTTGCAGGCGCTGACAGCTACACTGTTTACAAGCAGGGAACTTACGGCTATTACGCAGTCGGCACAACTTCCGACAGCAGTCTGAAATTCAGCGAGACTTCAGGCGGCGGCACTTACGTTGTGACTGCAAATGTCAACAGCGAGGACGGCGTTATCAACAGTGATTACAGCTATGAGAGCATTCTTGAAGCTAATCCCAATCCGCCTGCTTTCATTTCCCAGAGTGCTTCAACAAATTCCGTAAAGCTTAAATGGAATCGTGATTACACCGTTGACGGCTACCGTGTTTACATCTACAACAAGAACACCGGCAAGTACGAAAAGGTCAAGACGATCCAGAGCGGCTCTAAGACCACCTGCACTGTAACAGGACTTGATGCAGGAACAACTTACCGCTTTAAGATCAAGTCATTCACAAGAGGTATCTCGGGTATCAGCTGGAGCAAGGCTTCGGGCGAATACACCGCTACTACCGCTTCGGGCTACTCGCTTGAATAAACGCTGTATACTTGATAATTAATATGCAAAACAATGCTCCCCATGAGAAAAACTCATGGGGAGTTTTTTTGCAACAGTGTGTCATGCTTTGAAATTACGATGTGACAAGGACTTTCCACAGCGGGAATTGGAAAAAATAGGTTTACGAAAATGATACTAATGTTACTATTTTTATATAAAATTACTTTTAAACAAGTTATAATATAGAACAATGAAGTAATAGGACAATCTTCATAAACCCTATTATTTGAATCAGGAGGAAAATAATTATGAAAACCAACAAGATACTTGCAGCATTGTCTGCTGCTGCACTTGCAGCAACTTGCTTTGCTATCACAGCAACAGCTGCTGTTACCGAGCCTGCTTGCCCTGAATTCGCTGATCTGCACTACGATCAGGAAGGCAACTTCAACGGCGGTACTCTCCACATTAAGTTAGATTTCGGCAAGAAAGATGCTGAAGGCAGCTCTACATCCGCAACCAAGCTGACTGATATTGTTTACCCTATCGACAAGGAAGAGACAGAGATGACCGAAGAAGAGAAGGCTACCAACAAGGCTTACTATTCTATCGGTGCAATGGGATTCTTCATGAACCAGTCCTGGACATGGAATCAGGGCGACTGGGTAGGCATTGACGCTGACGGTATCATCGATGTTGAGTACAGCATCAACAAGGTTCTTGCTGATCCTTCTCTTGACGGCAAGGGTACTCTGGGCAGCATGGGTATCATGGTTTGCAACCTGCCTGCTGACAACTATCCGTATGAGGTATCTGTTCTTGAGGCTACTTTCACTCCTGACGGCGGCGAAACTATCGAGCTTGAGAGCGTTAAAGCTATTACAGAGGCTACCGAACACGCTGAGGGCAACTTCAGGATCGTTCTTCGTGCTGCTGATGCAACTGATGACCCTGTTGACGACAGCAGCTCTGAAAGTGACAGCAGCTCTGTTTCCGACTCCAGCTCGACTGCTGACAGCAGTTCGGCTGCAAATTCCAGTTCGTCCAAGTCGGACTCCAGCTCCAGCAAGTCGACTACCACTACCACCACTTCCACTGCTAAGTCTACAACGACCACTACCACAACAACTACTACCGGTTCTTCTGCTTCAACAGCAGCTTCCGATTCTACCGCAAGCTCCGACACAGGTGTAGGCGGCGGCGTAGCACTCGCTGTATGCGCAGTTGCTGCATCGGCTATCGTTGTTTGCAGAAAGAAACACTGATGCTTTGACCTTACAGGAGGTATTTAGCGCATGAGAGCTATCAAGAGAACAGCTGCGGCAATGCTTGCTGCGGTAATGACATTAGGCTTTGCTTCCTGCGGCGGCAGTTCCGACTCTAAGGGCGGAAGCAGTTCCTCTATGCCCGAGAAAAAGCTGGAGGAAGATCAGCAGGATATTGTAAACCGTCTTGCAGGAGAAATGGAAGCAAGAGAACTTGAAAACAACGAGATCAAGTGGTTCTCTTTCTACGACATCAACCCCACTGCTTCCGAGGACAAGGAGATAGGCGTTGACCTTGCACTTTTCCAGACAAAATACAATGGCAAGATCACCTATCAGCAGACAACATGGGACACAAAGTTCGATGACTTAGCTGCAAAACTCATGGCTAATGATGCTCCCGATTTCGTCGGCGCTGATGACATGGATATGTTCCCAAGAGGCGCTATCAAGGGCATGATCGAGCCTATCGACGATTACATCGACTTTGAGTCGCCGCTGTGGGCAGACATGAAGTCCGCAAATGACCAGTTCGTATTCAAGGGCAGTCACTATGTTGCAGTCTCTCGTGTTGACCCAAGCTATATTTGGATATACAATAAAAACGTTATCGCTGACAACGGTATGGACGACCCCGCCGAACTTTATGCAAAGGGCGAGTGGAACTGGGATACTTTCAGCGATATGTGCAAGGATTTCGTTGACGCTGAGGCTGACAAGTGGGCACTTGACGGCTGGTACTACGAGAACGCACTCACCGAGTCATCGGGCAAGGCGCTCATCGGTATGGAAGGCGGCAACATAATCAATAACATTGATTCGCCCGAGATCGCAAAGGCTCAGAACATGATGTATGAGCTTCAGAAGAACAACGTTGTTTATCCCAAGCACGAGCATGACTGGAAGGTACGTGGAGACGTATTCGGAACAGGCATTGCTTCGGGTCTGACGCTGTTCTATCCTATCGGTCTGTGGGCTATCGAGGACGCACCCAGCGTTACCGAGCCTTACGGCGACCTGTCGGCAGGCGAAGTAATGTTCGTGCCTGTTCCCTGCGCTGCGGACAGCGATGCACAGTATGTTCCTTCGAGAATACACGGCTTCTGCATCTGCAAGGGCGCTAAGAACCCCGAGGGTGTTGCGGCATGGCTCGACTGCACGAGATATGCAGAGACTGACCCTGCTGCGCACGCTATAACCATTCAGCAGTATAAGGATAAATACGGTTGGACTGATGAAATGCTCGAAATGAGAGAGGAGATCTATGCCAAGGCAGCAGAGCATCCTGTATTCGAGTTTGCAACGGGCGTTTCAAAGGATATTTCCAACATAACCGACGGCATCATCAAGAAATCTATGCACCCGTCTGATCCGGGCGGCTGGTCGCAGACTGTTGAGGAGAACAAGAACGTTCTTGACTACCTCATCGAGGAAGCACAGACCAAAATAGAATGATGCCCACCAAATTTTGCACTCTTCTGTATTGAGATTGTCCTAAAGGGTAAGAGCCGCATGGAGGAAACTTCATGCGGCTCTTATCATGTCCTCGGGGTCCTCGGGCGGACGGCTCATATCCCTCGCATATTCATTTTGTTTAGGACGGAAGATTGTGAAGCTCGGGGCTTTCAAGAGATTGGGGCTTGTCTTTTTTATTTGTTGGGTAATATGGATAAATCGGCATATCACTTTTTGGGTGGTATGCCGATTTTTTTTTTACAAGCTGAGTTGTTGCTTTCTAATCTATTTGTAGGATTCAGGAAACGATGCTCTCGACAGGGGCGTTGTCTCTGAGGCGTTTTTCGGTACGCTTTTTGGAGATGTGTCGGACAAGTCCGTAGATCATGACGGCTGCGCCCAGGGCGGTTATTATGAGGATAGGGTAGAAGTATTTTTCATATTGAGTGTCCATGTCGGAAAGGTCGGGAGTTACGCCGTATTTTTTCATGCGGTCACGAATGTCAAGGACTATCCTGTGTCCCGTATAGAGGAAAAGGAGCGAGCCGCTGACTGTGAAACAGCCCTGCATGATGTATTTCTTGGTGAAACTCATGATTATGCCCGTTATCATAAGGAGGTCGGCAATGAGGAACAGCAAGCCTGAATGCGGCGGTATATTTTCTGCAAGTCCCGTTATGTCGCCGACGATCATCATTCCTCCGTAATAGAAACCCCAGTACCAGAAAGCGCACATCATGAGAACTGATGCGATGATGGTGAAAATATTTGCATAGCCTCGTTTTGCGCTTCGGCGCATTTTTTTTGCCGCCTTGCTCTCACGGTGTTTTGTCGCTTCACGTTCTTCCTGTTCGTCAAGTTCAGCCTGTTTTTTCAGTGCGTCCTGACGTTGTTTTTCTTTTTGCAGTCTGCTTTTTTTTGACATATTTTACCTCGGGTAAGTTTTATAATTAACATATAATATTATAACATATACCGAAAATAAAATCAAGCAAAAAAATGTCACAAGTTCCAATGAAAAAAATACTTGACCGCAAAACGGAATCATATCCGCTTTTTATGCCAAAAATATTTTTATCAAAAAAATCGGGCGGAGGAAAATGTAAAATGAGCATATTAAAAATAAGACATATACCGCAGTCGGCGGCGGCACTGCTGTCGGCTGTGTGTGCGGCGGTGATGATGACGGTGAGTTATTACGGGCAGGCTTTGCCCGACAGCTTCACGACTGAGGAGGGGAGCGCTCTGACACTCTCAACACGGCTTCCCGTGACGGCGGCTTCGGCGGCGGTTACGGATGGCAGCAGAGTGAGTTTGAAGCTGTTCGGGAGCGTGCCTATCAAGGAGGTGAAAGAAACGGCTGTGAAAAGACCAACGCTGATCGCAGGGGGACAAGCCTTCGGGATAAAGCTGGTCACTGACGGAGTGATGATAATCGACATGAAGAAGATCAACGGTCGGTGTCCTGCGGAAGAAGCAGGGCTGAGGATAGGCGATGTTATCGAGGAGATAAACGGCGAAAAAGTCGGCTCGAACAGCAGGATAAGCGAGCTGATCCGTTCATCAAGGGGCAGTGACTGCAAAGTGACTTTCAGGAGAAGTGACAGCAAATTCGAGTGTACGCTCACGCCTGTTTTCGGTGAGGGGAGTTACCGTGCGGGAATGTGGGTGCGTGACAGTTCGGCAGGTATCGGAACGCTGACTTTTGCAGACCCTGCTACGGGAGCTTTTGCAGGGCTGGGACATTCGATCTGCGATGCCGACACTCACGAGCCGTTGCCGCTTTCACAAGGGAGCGTGTCGGGCGTGAAACTGAGCGGCTGTACCAAAAGCGCAAAAGGCGATCCCGGACAGCTTATCGGCGAATTTACTGATGAGGAACTGGGACAGCTTACGCTCAATTGCAGCGGCGGTGTTTACGGCGAAAGCGAGATACTTTCGGACGTGAGCTTGCAGGGGGAGGAATTTCCGCTGGGGTTTTCGCAGGAGGTCAGAGAGGGGAGCGCTTATATTTTGGCACAGCTGGACGACAGCGGCGTTAAGCGATATGACATCACGATAGAACGTGTGTCGCCCATTGACTGCGATCATGACCTGATAATCAAGACCAACGATAAGCGGCTTTTACGCAAGGCAGGCGGCATAGTTCAGGGAATGAGCGGTTCGCCGATAATACAGGACGGCAGGCTTGTGGGCGCAGTTACGCACGTTTTTGTTGATGACCCAACGGGAGGTTACGGGATTTTTGCAGAGAGAATGTATAACTGTTCGCTTGCGGCTGTGAGCGGAAAATCTGCACAGGCGGCAGGCTGAATCCGATACATTGTCGAATTTTGTCGAATCAAGTCGAATAGGGTCAATAATAGGAAAATATGCTCACGTGAACACGTTATCACTCATATTAACGGATATTAACCGATTTTATAGGGAAATATGCACAAAATGCACGATAAAATTATGGCACATTTTCCGAAAAACTATTGCTTTTAAATATAAAGTGTGATATAATCAGATTACAGACGAATCAAAGGCAAAAGCTTTCGGTGCGCACCGTTTAAAAAGCTGCTTCGTTAGACGATATTTTAAGATTTTTCGGAGGAATTTGTAATGAATGAAAAGATAAAAATACTGATCGGCGATGACTCTGCGCAATTCGGTGTCAGCTGTGCTTCGGTGCTGAGACAGAGCGGATTTTACGTTATAACACGCCCGAAAAACGGTCAGACAGTGCTTGATGCCATAACGTCAGAGCGCCCCGAAGTCGTGATAATCGACGCTGTTATGCCCGAACTTGATGCAATAGGACTGCTCAAAAAGCTGGGCAGTCTGAACAACGTCGGCGAAAAACCTTATGTCATAGTGACTGCTTCATACGTCAACGAATTTTTAGAACAGCAGGTCATGAATGCAGGCGCTTCATACTATATGCTTCGACCCTTTGACCCTGAGATGCTGGGCGACAGGATAAAGGCTCTTTTCGGCATAGACAGCGACATCGGCGAGCGCATGAAAGCACACAGCGACACCCGCCCGAATCTTGAGATAATCGTTACCGACATTATCCACAGGATAGGCGTTCCGGCGCACATCAAGGGTTATCACTATCTGCGTGAGGCGATAATACTTTCAGTGGGCGACAAGGAAATGTTGGAGAGCATAACAAAGCTGCTGTATCCTGCGGTAGCAAAGCGCTTCTCCACAACGCCTTCAAGGGTCGAGAGGGCTATCCGCCATGCGATCGAGATAGCATGGGACAGAGGCGATCTTGATATTCTCAACAGCTACTTCGGCTATACCATAAGCACGGGCAAAGGCAAGCCGACAAACAGTGAATTCATTGCCCTCATAACTGACAAGATATGCCTTAAATACAAGGCGGCACTTGCGGCAGTCTGATTTTTATACATAAAAAGATATAATATGACCGCACATAATATGGAGAAATAAGGTGCGGTGTTGCTTTAATGGTTTGTGCTGATACTTAAGAAAGTTAATAAGCAGGAGCGTTCGGAAAAACGTTCCTGCTTTTGTTGTATAACGAAAACCCCCGGCTCTGCCGGGGGTTCAAAAAAGCTTTAGCTATGG
>CAMVRM010000053.1 GCA_947169885.1 uncultured Ruminococcus sp. | reverse complement strand
CTCCCCTAAGGGTGTTTCCCTCCAAACCACCTTTCCCCTTCTCCCTACCTTTTCCTAATCTCCCCACCTTTTATAGATAACAGATGATAGACAATAGATAATAGACAATAGATAATAGATACTTCACGTTGACCGAGATAGGCTCACGGACTTTTATCTTTTGACAGCCCCGAGCCGCACTCTTTTTCGTCCTAAACAAAATGAGAATGCGAGGGATACGAGCCGTCCGCCCGAGGACCGAGGGATATGAGCCGTCCGCCCGAGGACCGAGGGATATGAGCCGTCCGCCCGAGGACAAAAAGCAGGCTGTCTTTGGTGGAACAGCCTGCTTATGAGGTTCATATTTTTATATTATTATATTACTTTTTCTTCTTGCGAACTGCAACGAGTGCGCCCAGAGCGATAACACTTACTGCTGCGGCGGCACTCTTGACACCTGTTGTAGGCGATGTATCGCTTCCGCTTGCGGTGGTCGTGGTAGTAGTTGTAGTAGCAGTGGTCGAACCGTTCCTGAATGTGGTGGAAGTTATCTTCGAGGAAGTTGTGAAAGAGATAGTCTCGCTCGAACTTGCGCTGGAAGAATCAGCTTCGCTTGACGAATCTTCGGTGCTTGAAGTATCATCGGAGGAAGTGTCATCGGAACTGCTGCTGTCCTCAACGGAAGAGCTGTCCTCGGGTTCATCAGCGGGAACATCGGGATACTTCTCCGCATCAAGCTCCCAGCCGTAAAGCTCATTTATCTTCTCAGCCAGCAGGATAGCGTCCTTGCTGTGAGTGAGGTCGGAGGGGTGCCAGTCAACTGCAACGCCGTCCTTCTCCTGATCCTGAACGGGGAAGAAGAACACGTTTATCTTGTCATCGCCTGTCTCGGAGTAGTAGTTGTCAGCCGCCTTCTGGATAAGCTCCTTTATTTCGTCGCCCATGATACCGTAGGTGCAGAGTATCTCCGCATCAGGGTTGCAGGAACGAACCTTTTTCAGCAGGCTAACGTAAGCGTCAACAAACAGAGGGTCGATGTCCGTCTTGTTCTCAACGTCCTTAGCGGCGTTCCTGTATGAGTTATCGTTCGTGCCGAGGTTGATGACAACCAGTTCGGGAGTGAACTGCTCGAAGTCCCAAGCCTCGTCTTTCAGCTGGTGATCCCACTGATAATCAGACCACCATGACATACCAAGGCTTTCATAGTACTGCTCGATAGTTGAAGTTGTGTTGCGCTTGCCGCCGTCAGGATAGCCCGAGTAAACGCCGAAGCCGCTGAAAGAGAACATACTGTAATCAGCGTCAAGTATCTGACTTGCCTTGTAAGCATAAGTCTTTGTGCCGTCCTCGTTCTTTGTGGTGAATGTGTCCTTGCCGTATTCGCCGTCAACGCCATAGCCGCAGGTGATCGAATCGCCGATGAACTCTATCTTGTGGCTCTTGTCAGCGGCAGGAGCGATGTTCTCAGCGTCAGCCTTGATCTCGGTTATGCGCATAGTGCCGTTCTCGCTCTCGGAGACTTTCTCGAATCTGACAGTGTGAGTGCCGTTTTCAACACCGTCTATTTTAAGCTGAGTTTCTTTCTCGGTAACAAGATCATAAACAGGAGCATTGCCGTCAACGAAATAACGGTATCTGATCGGATTGTCGGTGCTGTAACCGTTTCCGTCAGCGTTGAAGTCGATCTCGGCATATCTGCCGTCGAATGTGAACTCAACGCCTGCGCCTGTTGCGCCGAACCAAAGATAATCGCTGTCGATGTATTTTGCACGTCCGATGATCTTCACGTTTTCAGCGCTCGGCTCGAAAGAATTCATAGTAACTTCTGCATCTGCATCAGCAAAAGCAGAGAATGCAAAACAGCTTGCCGCAAGTGCAGCAGCGCTAAGTCCTGCAAAAAGCTTGCCCATTTTCATATGTATTGTCCTCCCATTATGCAATGCCGTTCTTTAACGGTACTGATATTTTACACTTAAAGCCGTAAATACGCATATACAGCTATAATAAGTATAGCATATTACGACAGAAAATGCAAATAGTTATTTGTTTATAATTCAATAGGCATATAATTATAACTGTTTCGTTTGCTTATACAAAAACTTCCGCTTATTATGTCTATAACGCCAAAAATCAAAAAACAGTGTTGACAATGTGAAAAATATGTGCTATAATAAAAACATAAGGGTGAACTATGCCTTTTTAAAAAGGAACAATGCTCATATAGTATAGTAAAAAAGGAGAGGATAATTATGGCATTTATCAAAAAGCTTACTGCCGTTCTTGCATCGGCTGCAATGGCTTCTTCGATGGCTTCACTTGCGGCAGGCGCAGCAGGTGACGGCTCATTCGATGATTCATATGACACTGCCGAAGCTGTTCTGCGCATGGGCGTGGGCATAAACCTCGGCAATACTTTCGAGTCCTGCGGCGACTGGATAAACAATTCCAGCCCCAAAAATTACGAAACTGCATGGGGAAGCGTTGAGATAACAAAGGATATTATCGACGGCTACAAAGATGCAGGTTTCAAGAGCCTGCGTATCCCCGTGGCATGGTCTAATATGATGTCGGACGGCTACACCGTCAGCGATGAATACCTCGCAAGAGTCAAGCAGGTGGTTTCGTGGGCGATCGATGACGGTCTGTATGTTGTTCTCAATGAACACTGGGACGGCGGCTGGATCGCAAATTATCCCACCGACCCCGAGGGCACGATGGATCACTTCGCTTCTATCTGGACAAAGGTCGCTGAGGAGTTCAGGGACTTTGACGATCACCTGATCTTCGAGGCTCAGAACGAGGAACTCGGCGCATGGAGAGACACGCTCTACAACTACTGGACGGGCGTTGAGGCTGTCGAGAACGGCAAGGCTCTGTCCTATCAGTATGTGAAGGACATCAACCAGAAGTTCGTTGACATCGTGAGAGCAAGCGGCGGCAACAACGCAAAGCGTCACCTGCTCATCTCGGGCTACACCACCGACATCGTGCTGACCTGCGATGAAATGTTCGAGATGCCCGATGACCCCGCAAACAGACTTGCACTTTCGGTACACTACTACACACCGTTCAGCTTCACCCACGAGACAAAGACCACTTGGGGAACAGCTTCCGACATTATGGAACTGAATGAATACATGGACATGATGTATGACCGCTTTGTGACAAAGGGCGTTCCCGTTATCATCGGTGAGTGCGGATTCGGTACTGAACTGAAAACAAAAGAGCCGTCTGACGTAAAACGTTTCATTCCCGACATCTGCCTTGCCGCAAGAGCAAGAAATATGTGCCCGATGCTGTGGGACATCACCTACTCCACTTCTCAGGATCCCGACAATCAGATCTATAACAGACGCACCTGCACTGCACAGCACGAAGAGATACAGGCAAAACTCAACGCTATCGGCAGTAAGCTCACTGACGAGGGCAAGGAACTTTATCTTTTTGAAGGTAAGTTTGAAAACAATGACAAGGTAGTTAAGTTCAACGATGCAGGTTTTGACCTCGGTCTGAATATTTCCGTACTGAAAGCCACCGCTGACGGCAAGACCGATGTTTCCGGGGAATGCTCCGACCTTATCGAAAGCATAAAACCTTATGTTTCCTACACTTCCTCAAACGAAAAGGTCGCTAAGGTCGATGAAAACGGAAAAGTTGAGATCTGCGGCGCAGGCACGGCTACTATCTATGCTGATATTCCCGAAAACTTCTTGAACGGCGATGTTCCCTTCGCTATGGGAAATGCCGTAAAGACTACCGTCAAGGTAGAAAAGCTTGCTCAGCCTGACAACACCCCCGAGGACAAGATGACTGTTCCCTACGAAAAGGCAACGAACAAGGACATCGAACTTCCCGAAGGCTGGAGCTGGTCTAAGAAGGTTGAGCTTCCTGTCGGCGAGCCTACCGTTTGCAGAGCAGTATATGTTGACCAGAAGAACTATGAAAATTACGCTGTGAACATCGAGATCACACGTCTGCCCGAATCGGCAAGCGACAGCAGTTCGGCGACCGACTCCACTTCTTCGGCTGATTCTTCAAGCAGTTCCACTTCGTCCACAACTTCTTCTTCGAGCAGTTCTTCCAAAGCTTCTACGACCTCGACCACTACCACCACTTCTACAACTACCAAGACAACAACTACTACCACAAATACCACTACCGACGCTTCCCCCTCGACAGGTGCAGGCGCAGGTCTTACTGGTATCGCAGCAGTTCTCTTTGGTGCGGCTATCATTGTTATGAAGAAGTCCAAAAAGTGATATTCGTAAGATAACACAAGAATAAAAACACAGGCTGTACAGTTTCAACGCTGTACAGCCTGTTTTTGCACATCGCAAAAAACGCCCCCGAGCCGCATTTTCACGGTTCGGGGGCGAAATACTTATCATTCGTCAGTTTCGCTTTTTGCTTCGTCACGCTTGCGGTGGATAGATGATCTTTCGGAGTTGAGTTCAAAAGTCACCTCAAAATACTCACCCTCGCCGCTGACAAAGTTTCCGTCCTTGTCAGTCACAGGTCTGAAAACCTTCATAGTCATTTCGTCACCTGCACGAGCGTCTTTCATGAGTGCGTTCACATCGTCCTGACTTGTTGTCGGCACGCCGTTCATTTCGGTGATTATATCGCCCTCGGCAAGTTCGGTATCGGCAACATTGCATTCGGGATCGATCGACTGGACGTAAAGTCCCGAAGGTATACCGTTCTTTTCGGCGTTTTCTTCGGTAACAGCGTAGTAATAGATACCCACTCTGCCCCTGTCGGGAACAAATCCCTCCGAGATGAGCTGTTCGATGATCGGCTTTGCGGAGTTTGTGGTTATGGCAAATCCGATGTTGTCATAGCTGGACGAGATAAGCTTTGAGGAAGTTATCCCGATGACCTGCCCCCACATATTGAACAGCGGACCGCCCGAGTTGCCCGGGTTTATCGCCGCATCTATCTGAATGCACTGCATAGGCGTTGCGGAAAACTCCGCACGTATCTGCCTGTCAAGACCCGAGATTATGCCCTTTGTCACGCTGTTTGCGTAACCCGCAGGCGAACCGACTGCAACAACTTCATCGCCCAGCTCACAGGTGTCTGAATCGGCAAACTGTGCCGCCGTAAGACCCTCAGCGCCGATCTTCAGCACGGCAACATCGGTAGCCTCGTCCATGCCCACGAGCGTTGCAGAAAACTCACGTTCGTCCGTCAGCATTACCGTAAGACCGTATTTTGCGCCGCTTACAACGTGTGCATTGGTGATGATATAGCCGTCCTCCGACATGATTATGCCGCTTCCCTGACTTGACGGAGTAAAAAGCGTCTGCGAATAAACTTTTATCTGCACAACGCTCGGAAGGACCGCCTTTGCAAGCCCTGCGGCGGTGTAACTGCCGTCATCGTTCATATATTTGCTGTCGAGTTCGGGAGTTTCGGCGATAGGCATTGTGAAATCTATCGTCTTTTTACTGCTGAACAGGTTCACAAAACTCCCCTTGCCTCTCTGCACCAGAGCGATATAACCAAACATGATGCTTATGACCACCATAAGGATAATGAGCCATATGAGCATTCTCGGGAACGAGCGAACTTTCACAGCCTTTGTTTCCTCCCAGAAGCTTTCGCTGTCAGCAGGCGGCACAAAGTTTATATAATTGAGCGTGTCGGGAGCGCCGCTTTGAACTGTCTCGGGCGTTTTCGGCACTTCGGGCATTTCACCCGTCTGCGGTCCTGACTGAGTTTCCGTCACGGCGGAAGTATTTTCAGGCTCAGCCGCCTGTTCTTCACCGCCGGAAGTTCTGTCGATACCGTCAAAAATATCCTGCATATTGTCACCTCAGGAAATGTCCTTATTCGGCAGCGAGAACATGAACTCGGTGTATTCGTTGACTACCGAGCGAACCTGTATCTTGCCGCCGTGGAGCCTGATTATGGACTTGACGATATTAAGTCCCAGTCCAACGCCCATAGCGTCCATGCCCCTTGATTTATCTGTTTTGTAGAAGCGGTCGAACACCAGCGAAAGTTCGTCCTGAGAAAGACCCTCGCCGCTGTTTCTGATGTAAATGACCGTCAGGTAGCCGACTTCCTCGAACTTGAAAGAGATATAGCCGCCGTCATCAACGAACTTTATCGCATTTTCCAGCAGGTTATAGACCACCTGATGTATAAGATCCTCGTCAGCCCACAGGTTATAGCGTTTGTCGGTGTCAAGTCCGCGCACCTCGATGTGCTTTGCTTCAAGGCGTTTCTCAAATGTAACAAGCGTGTCAACTATCGGGTCAAGCACCGAGAACTGCGAGAAATTGGGTTTGAGTTCGCCTGCTTCTATCTTCGCCAAGTTCAGCATAGAGCGAACAAGTCTTGTCAGTCGGTGAACTTCGGACGAGATTATTTTTAGGTAGTGATCCTGTTCCTCGGGGGGGATAGTTTTGTCGAGCATACCGTCAACAAAGCCGCCGATAGAGGTCATAGGCGTTCTGAGTTCGTGCGAAACGTTAGCGATAAAGCTGTTACGCATAGTGTCGTAGCTCTTGATAGAAGCCGCCATTTCGTTGAACGCCGCCGCAAGATCGTTGAACTCGCTGACGGAATATTCGGGGAGCTGAACGCTGAAATCACCGCGTCCTATCTTCTTTGCGGCATCAGACATCTCGTGTATAGGTGCAGTTATCTTGATGCTCGAAAGATAGATTATCGCCATCGAAATGACCAGCACGATGACCGCCGAAAGAACGAATATCTCCATAACATCACGGGTGTAGTTGTTCTCGGGCGTTTCGGAAGCCACTGCAATGAGCAGATATTCGGGACCGTTGCCGACAAACTTCATGCCGACAGTCAGTAATTCCTTTTCGATCTGACCGTCAAAATCGGTATAGACGGGAGTTGGGGTGTTCCCATACTGTCCGATCAAATCAGTGCTGAGCTGTGTGTTTTTCAGAAACTCGATCTCTTCGGGAAGTGAGGTGTTTATAAGCACTTCGCCGTCACCCGAAAAGATCATCAGATCAGCGCCTGCGTTTTTTGAATACTCATTGATCCTTATCGTCGCAACACCTTTCCAGTTGTCGGGGTTGGCAAGCATCTGTGATGCAACGCCGTTAGTGATGTTATTGACGCTGCGTTTCAGGCTCTCTTCCCTTTCACCGTTGAAGTAATTGGAAGAAATAAGCAGTAATACTGCGCCTAATGCAATGAAGCTTATCAGTATTACTGCCGTACAGATCAAAAAGTATTTATATAGTAGACTTTTTCGGTCAATCATTATTTTCGTTCACTTCAAATTTGTATCCGACACCCCAAACGGTCTTGAGCGACCACTGATCGGATACGCCCTCAAGCTTTTCCCTGAGTCTTTTAACGTGAACGTCAATAGTTCTCGAGTCGCCGTAATACTCAAAGCCCCAAACTTCGTCAAGAAGCTGGTCTCTTGTGTAAACACGGTTCGGGTTTGAAGCTAAGTGGAACAGAAGTTCAAGCTCCTTCGGGGGAGTGTCAAGCACCTGACCGTTGACTTTCAGTTCATATCTTGTCATGTTGACCGAAAGCTTATCGTACTTGACTTCCTTGACTTCCGCCTCGCCTGTGGACTGCCCAACTCTGCGGTAAACAGCCTTGATACGTGCGATAACTTCCTTTGTGTCAAAGGGCTTAACTACGTAGTCATCAGCGCCCAGTTCAAGACCAAGCACCTTGTCGAAAGTTTCCTGTTTTGCGGTTATCATGATTATCGGAACGTTCGACTTCTTTCTGATCTCTCTGCACACCTGCCAGCCGTCGATACCGGGGAGCATTATGTCGAGCAGGATGATGTCTGGTTTAAGGGCATTGAATTTAACAACAGCCTCTTCGCCGTCATGTGCTAAAATAACACCGTAACCGTCCTTTTCGAGATAAAGTCTGAGCAGTTCGCAGATATTCTTATCGTCATCAACAACTAATACTCTGCCTAAAGACATATTTGTTTCCTCCTAGAATTTTGGTTTCAGAGCGCTATAAAGGGATAAAAAATACACGCTCCATGATTGTTTCCTTGTGATCTTTTCAGCTTTAACGCCTTTGAAGACCCCCGTGGTCTTCAAATATAAACGCACCTATACTATTTTTATAATTGATACTTCTATTATAACAAATTCACAATCAGATTTCTTGAACTTTCACACAATATTTTGTTAATAAATTGTAAACAAAATAAACATTCGTACATATAATAAGGGCATATCGCTATATATATACTTCATATAGTATTTTACTACACAATTCGACTTTTGTCAATAGGCATATACATATCTTAACGGTATTTTTAATGTTAATTTTTTGAGAACGAGCCGAAAATTTGCACTAAAATAGCCTTGTGTTAACATTTTTGGTTGTGCAAGTCTACAAAATTTGAAAAATCGACCAAATACCCCTTGCATTTTTCGGAAAAGGTGATAAAATATAATTAGCACTCAGAGAGTTTGAGTGCTAACACTTAAAAGGCTCGTTTGCTAAAACTTGTCCTTTTCTGAATAAAAGCATATTATTACAAAAAGGAGAGATCTTTTATGACTATCAAACCATTGCTCGACCGTGTTGTTATAAAGAAGGTCGAAGCTGAAGAGACCACCGCAGGCGGTATAATCCTTACCGCTGCCGCAAAGGAAAAGCCGCAGGTAGCAGAAGTTGTTGCTGTTGGCGAGGGCGGAGTTGTTGACGGAAACGAGGTAAAGATGTACCTCAAAGTCGGCGACAAGGTGCTTGCTGCTAAATACAGCGGAACTGACGTTAAGCTTGAAGGCGAGGAATACACCATTCTTAAACAGTCCGACATTCTCGCTATCGTTGAAGACTGACACTTAAACTTTAACAAACGGAGGTAGATTTACTATGGCTAAGGATATAAAGTACGGAGAGGACGCAAGAAAGGCGCTTCAGGCAGGCATCGACAAGCTTGCAAACACCGTTAAGATCACACTGGGACCCAAGGGCAGAAACGTTGTTCTCGACAAGAAATACGGCGCTCCCCTTATCACAAATGACGGCGTTACTATCGCTAAGGAAATTGAACTCGAAGACGCTTTCGAGAACATGGGCGCACAGCTGGTCAAGGAAGTTGCTACCAAGACCAACGATGCGGCAGGCGACGGCACAACTACCGCAACTCTGCTCGCTCAGGCTCTTATCACCGAGGGCATGAAGAACATCGCAGCAGGCGCTAACCCCATGATCGTAAAGAAAGGTATGCAGACCGCCGTTGACGCAGCCGTAAAGAGCATCATCGAGAACTCCAAGACCGTTTCGGGCAGTGAGGACATCGCAAGAGTTGCTACTGTTTCTTCCGCAAGCGAGGAAGTCGGCAAGCTCATCGCTGAGGCTATGGATAAAGTTACAGCTGACGGTGTTATCACTATCGAGGAATCCAAGACCGCTGAAACTTACAGCGAAGTTGTTGAGGGTATGCAGTTCGACAGAGGTTATCTCTCGCCCTATATGGTAACTGACACCGAGAAAATGGAAGCAGTCATCGACGATGCTCTCATTCTCATCACCGACAAGAAGATCGCTAACATTCAGGAGATACTCCCTCTGCTGGAACAGATCGTTAAAATGGGCAAGAAGCTGCTCATCATCGCTGAGGACGTTGAGGGCGAAGCACTTTCGACCATTATCCTCAACAAGCTGAGAGGCACATTCACCTGCGTTGCTGTCAAGGCTCCCGGCTTTGGCGACAGAAGAAAGGAGATGCTCCAGGACATCGCTATCCTCACAGGCGGTCAGGTCATCACTTCCGACTTAGGTCTTGAACTGAGCGAAACGACCATTGAGATGCTTGGTCAGGCTCGTCAGGTAGTCGTTCAGAAAGAGAACACTATCATCGTTGACGGCGCAGGCGACAGCACCGCTATCAAGGAGAGAGTTGCACAGATCAAGGCTCAGATCGAGAACTCCACCAGCGACTTTGACCGTGAGAAGATGGCTGAGCGTGTTGCAAAGCTTTCGGGCGGCGTTGCAGTTATCAAGGTAGGCGCTCCCACCGAGATCGAGATGAAGGAGAAGAAGCTGAGAGTTGAGGACGCTCTTGCAGCTACCAAGGCAGCAGTTGAAGAGGGTATCGTTGCAGGCGGCGGCACAGCACTCGTTAACGCTATGCCCGCAGTCGAGGCAGTTATCGAGGGTCTTTCGGGCGACGAAAAGACAGGTGCATCTATCGTTCTGAGAGCGCTTGAAGAGCCTGTTCGTCAGATCGCCAAGAACGCAGGACTTGAAGGCAGCGTTATCCTTGACAAGATCATTCGTTCGAGAAAGGTAGGCTACGGCTTCAACGCTTACACCGAGGAGTATGTCGACATGATCCCGGCAGGTATCGTTGACCCGACCAAGGTAACAAGAAGCGCACTCCAGAACGCAGCTTCCGTTGCAGCAATGGTACTCACCACCGAGAGCCTTGTAGCAGACATCAAAGACCCGGCAGCAGACGCAGCAATGGCAGCGGCAGCAGGCGGCATGGGCGGCGGAATGTACTAATTCCTCGGTCCTCGGGCGGACGGCTCATATCCCTCGCATATTAGTTTGATAAAGACGTAAGTTTGTGCGGCTCGGGGGTCCTCGGGCGGACGGCTCAATGCCCTCGCACATAAGTTTGTCTAAGACGTACATGAGTGCGGCTCGGGGCTTTCAAGAGTTGTAAAGCTTGTTCGTGAATGATACGGCTCTATACGTTAAAGTTTGTTCGTGAATGATATGGCTCTATACGTTAAAGTTTGTCCGTGAATGATACGGCTCTATACGTTCGTATCGCTTTATCTGTACATCGTCCATTATTGATATTTATTATATGTCCCGTGTCGGAAGTTTTTCCCTCACGGGACTTTTTTATGTACTTATGCCCAAAAATGTGAACTTCAATTCGTTAAAATTCACGTTTATATTTGTCTTGACAAGCGTTCGGTTTTTGTGTATAATAATATTCAGAAGATAAAGTTCACATCTATTCTGCTTTAAGGAGGTTTATTATGAACAAAAAGAACTATCACGTTGATAACAAAAGCTTTATGATCTACAAGGACTGGGAAGAACTTGTTGAGATGCTCGAAGACAAAGCCGATGCAGGACGGCTGTTCTTAGCGCTGTTTGCGTATGCAAAGCGTGGAGAAGTGCCCGATTTCAGCGGCGAACTCAAAATGCTGTTCCTCATCATGGCTAATGCGCTCGAACGTGACGGCTTGAAGTGGGAGGACAAGTGCGAACAGAACGCAATAAACGGCGCAAAAGGCGGCAGACCACGCAAAGAAGCGGTGTGAACATCAACAGTGCTGTTCAAAAAAAACGGACAGCACTTTTTTTGAACGAAAAACCCACCGCTTTTTTTAAAACCGCAAAAACCCGATAAAGAAAAAGAAAAAAGAAAAAGAGAGAGTTAAAGACAAAGAAACAAACAGAGTTAAAGGCGTTTTGCGTTTGAGTGAAAACTCACATTTTGAGCTGAGTTTTCAACAAATCAACAGAGTTTTCAACATAATTTTCAACATTGGCATAAATTTACATTTTTGATGTAAGTATATTACTAATTATCGCTATGAAAATAACAGTTTTTTTGGGTTTATTCACAATATGCACTTTACAAAATTCGTTTTATGTGGTATAATTATATAAACGTTTATCAAAATAATAGTTAGGAGAAACTGTATGTCAAAAAAGAATCCGAGCATGAAAGACATTTCACGCATCAGAATAATACAGTTCTTCATGATAATAGGCTATGCGCTCATAGTTATCGCTTCGGTGACGATCGTTACCCGGCTTGCTGTCAGAAAAACTGATGAAGTGCTGAAAAACAAGGTCCTGTCACTCACTTCCTCGCTGGGCGTTCAGATGAAGCTCAATATGGACAGCTATATCTCACGCATGGAAAACAGTGCAACGCTTGCTTTCGGCGAAAAAAGTTCCTACACTTATGACGCTTCCGACCCGAACAACGATGAGTATGAGGCTATCAACACCGAAAAGGTCATCACCGACAAGCTGTTCAGTCTCTGTATCATGGAGAACTTTGTCGATTACGGCATTGTTTACAGAAACAACCGCACTGTCGGCAAGATCTCAAACGCAACAGGTTCGCTCTTCGGCGACCATATTTTCACCGAACTTGAAAAGATGATAACACGCCCAAGAACAGCTGACGGCTGGTTCACAGGCTATAACGGCGACTTCAAGCGCATCTATTACGTCAAGAGGGTACATGAGAATGCCGTTATCGTTATCTCGTTCTATTCAAACGAACTGGAACAAGTGTTCGATAACCCCGAGACAATGGCTGATATGACCGTCAGACTTGTCGACCACGAACATAACATTCTCTATTCCGACGATCATGACGAAATAGGAAAGCCTGTCCCGAAAAGCATCATGAAACGCATCGCAGGTCAGACTTCCGCCTCGTTCATGGACGATGATTATCTTATCTCGATAAACAAAAGCGGCGACTGGTATGTTATCTGCTCGATACCCACAAAAATAATCCTCGCCGAGAAAAACGATATGACCCGATATATCTACATGACGGGCTTGGGAGCGGCTGCGGCGGCTCTGCTTGTCGGCTTCTATCTGTCATATCTGCTGACAAATCCTGTAAAAAGAATGGTCAAGGCGCTCGGCATGAAGGCTCAGAACGATCTGCTCACAGGGCTTCTCAACAAGCTTACTTTTGAGGAATACTCCGCAAATGCGCTGAACAGTTCCCTCGATTCTGAAAACCGTGCGCTCGTTATAATCGACCTTGACAACTTCAAGGGCATAAATGATAACTACGGTCACGCAATGGGTGACAAGGTGCTTTCCGACACGGGCGAGATGATACGTTCAGTGTTCTCGGACGATGATTACCTTGGACGTATCGGCGGCGATGAATTCTGTGTGCTTGTGAATCAGCGCAAGTCTGACATCAAGGCTTTCAGAGAACACGTTGCAAAGCAGTGTGACACTGTTGCGGATAACTTCAAGAAACTCAGCGAGAACAACGGCTGTAAAGTTTCTGCGAGCATCGGTGCGGCGTTCTTCCCCGCTGACGGCAAAAACTTTGAGGAACTGTATGCCGCCTGCGACAAGGCACTCTATAACTCGAAAGAACACGGCAAAGACCGTTACAGCTTCTATGACGAAACTCACGATAAAGGCGGTGAGGGACAATGAAAAAACGCATGGCTTCATTGACCGCACTTGCGCTTTCAGTCTCGATGTTCGTCTGTTCCTGCGGCGCTGACAACACTGAGGTGCTTCACGAACAGGTGGAACAGACCGAGATAACCCTCTCGTGGTGGGGCAACGACACACGCAACGAATACACCCTTGAAGCTGTCGCACGCTTTGAGAAAGCTCACCCCGAGATAAAAGTCAAGTGCAGTTATTCCGAATGGTCGGGCTATGAAGCAAGAAACCAGATACGCATGGTGTCGGGAACGCAAACGGACGTTATGCAGATAAATGTCGGGTGGCTCTCGCAGTTCTCGGCTGACGGCGGCGGTTATTACGACATCGAACAGCTGTCCGAATGGGTAGACCTGTCCAACTTTTCCGAAGAAGTGCTTGAATACGGCAGACGAAACGGCGTGCTGAACGCTATACCGATCGCCATGAACGCCGAAACAGTCTACATAAACAAGACGATATACGACAGATACGGACTTGACCTGCCGACAAAGTGGGAACAGCTGTTCGAGGCGGCAAAGGTCATGCACCCTGACGGCATCTATCCCCTTTCGGGTGCGAACAAGAGCATATGGCTCTACTGCATCGCTTACGCCGAACAGCAGACGGGACGGCAGTTCTTCAACGAGAACAGCGACATCTGCTTTACCGAAGCTGACCTTAAACTCATGATAGATTTCTATAACAGGCTTGTCAAGGAAAATGTTATCCCGAAAGTTGAGGACTATCAGAAAATGAACCTCGAAAGCGGCTCTTACGCAGGCACGGTGGCTTGGGTGAGCGACGCTATGGGCTATTTCACGAATGTTATCGCAGACGGCAATGAGGTCATCGCTGTGCCCTACACGGTGTCTGACGGCATCGAGAGCGGTGTCGGCTGGTACGCAAAGCCTGCTACCCTCTACGCCGTAAGCAAGAACACAGACCACCCGAAAGAAGCCGCAATGCTCCTTGACTTCATGCTCAACAGCCACGAATGGGCGGAACTGCAAGGCGTTGAAAAAGGCATTCCCATAAGCACCTCCGCAAGGGATTATCTTGGAACAGTCGGCTTGCTTGACGGTATCCAGTATGAAGCGTCGCTCGTCATGGAGACTAACGACCATATCGCACACATGGATCCTCTCATCGAGAACGCCGACCTCTACAACGGCTTCATTGATGCCTGCAACCTTGTTCTGTTCGACAAATCTTCCTCGGAAGAAGCGGCAAAGGAACTTTATGAACTTTATGCGCAGACATACACTTTTGCTGATGAAGATAACAGTTAACAGATAATACTATAAATGAGCAGATTTGACAATTTGCACAAAAGTGAACCTTTGGACTGCTTTTGATGTGCCGCTTCATGTGTTGGCTGTTCAAAAGTATTTCCTCGGACTGCTTTTGATATGCCGCTTCATGTGTCGCCCGTTCGCCGCTGGGCTCACATCGCACAAAGGTAGGCAAGCCGCTCGTAAGGGATAGTTGTAGTCGGTTTATTTGTTGCGAGCGGCTTGATCTTGAATGGAGCTCTGCTCCAAACCTCGCCGGTCTAGCGCAACCGGAGTGCGCTAAGTCGCTTACGCGCGATTCCGCTTCATTTGTTTTAACAAAATCGCTCATTTATAGTATAAAAAAAGCACGGCATACCGTTTGGTTTACCGTGCTTTATGTTTTGTTCAGCCTTTGAAGCCCATATGATCTCTGTCCCCGATGTCATTGACTGTATTTTCTTCGAGGAACTTCATGTCAAGCTCTTCACTTCCCAGCGGCTCACCTCTCAGACGCTGTGAAGTTGCAAGCTTCCACAAAATATGGTTCGCCCACAGCCTTACCTGATTCGGTGTAATGCGTTCCGAAAGCCGATCAATAAGTTCCGTCACGGCTTTTTCCGCATCGTCCGACAGCGTGTAGCCGTGGGACAAAAGACGTTCTGTCAGGTCAGCCGCAAGCTTTTCCGTCTGAGGACGATACTCGGGAAGTTCCACGCAGTTGTGAAGCCTTGAAATATCGGCTTTGAGTTTGTCCATGTCCTTTCCGACTGCGAAAATGAATATGAACGAACTCTTGCAGTACCTGACTGTCCGCATGAGCGAAGTCCACCATGCGGCATTTTCTCTCAGCACCGAAACATCGTCGATACTTATGAGTATAACGCCCTTTTGTATCTTGTTGTTGACTGACAGCAGGTTCATCCACTCGCTCAGGGTGTATGCAAAATTATCCCAGCAGTCGCAAAGCCCGATACTGAACTGCGTCCGCTCGGACATGGTGTGCTGTGACACAACGTTCAGCATCACGAACGCATCGTGCAGAACGTCAAAAAAGCCCTCGCTTTCAAGCTGTTCGGTCAGGCAGTCGCCTGCTTCAACTATCATGTCGGAAGTCATATCCTCACAGCGGAACAGATAGATCGGCGCAAGATCCAGCACATCATCACGTGAGAACTGCTCTGCGGCTTTCTTTATCTCGTCTAAAATTACTCCGAACATACCTTCCAGCCCCCTTACTCGAACAGTTCGCCCAGCGCCTTTATTATCCTTTCGCTCTCACGCTTTTCACGGTCACTCATATACTTCTCGATAGAGAAAAATTTAAGACTGCTCCCCAGCCCTTTTCTCGCCGCTATCTCCACCGTATTGTACCTTGACTGAGGATAGCAGGAAAAATCCTTGACAGTCGTGATGAACGGCTTGCAGTTCTGCCGCAGAATGAGCGCTTCGCTCTCCTCCCAGCCGTTTCTGAGCTGTTGGAGCTGCATCACGCTGAGTATCGGTTCGCTTATCCCACGCCTGTTCATATACTTTCCGCACAGGTCTGAGATCTCGTTCAGAAGCCCTATCTCACGGCTTGCGAGGAACACCCAGTTCTTGCAGTTGGACTTTATCGTTTCGGCATCGTCCTTATACATGGAAGTGAGCTGTTGTTTGCTCTGCACCACCAGCACAAAGCGTATATTCCTGCTTCGTGCCGCCGAGATCATTGCAGGCATATCCTCTATCCTCGGGAAGTTCGAGAACTCATCAAGTATAAAATTTATCCTGCGTGACAGCATTCCGTTGGGCATAGTCTGCGCACGCTCGATCATCATTTCGTAATACTCCTTGACGAAAACGCTCACGAGGAAATTGAAGATAGTCTTTTCATCGGGAGTGATGAGGAAAACGGCAGTCTTTTCGCAGAAGATGCTCTCACGGTCGATGTCTGTCGCCGCTGTAAGCCCTAAAAGCTGTTGGTTGACCGAGAATGTCGACAGCATGGAGTCCATTGTCGCCAAGATGCAGTTGAGGGTCTTTTCGGTCATTCTCAGCGCATAGAGCGAGGAAAGCTTTGTCCTGACGAACGAATCTATCGGGAACGAGCGCACATAATCCCAGAACGGCTTAGGTTCACGTTCATATGGTTCAAGTTCGATATACCCGCGCATAACGAGAACGCTTTTCATGTTGACGGCGTTTGGATTGTCCTCCGTCTCAAAGAGCGCAAGTATCAAGCCTATGATAGCTTCGGCAGCCTGCGACTCCCAGAATTTATCGTCCCTGTTCCTGACCTTTGAAGTGAGCTGATAGGCAAGGTCGGTAACAAGTTCCACCGCCTTGTCAACATCTCCGCTCCGATAGAGCGTATACGGCAGAAGAAGCGGATTCCACCTGTCGCTTTTTTCCATATCACGAAAGTTGATTATCCTTATCTTATAGCCGTTTTCCAGAAGCGCTCCCGAGGAATTTCTGTATATCTCTCCTTTCGGGTCTGAAATGACCATGTTCTCCCCTGCCTGCGCAAGCAGATACACCGAGGGGATAATGAAATTACGGCTTTTTTTTGAGCCTGTGTTGCCGAATATCAGCACATGGTTGTCCGAGTCATCGGTATAGACCGTTTCCTTGTCAACAAGAAGCGGAACTCCTGCGCTTTTCATGCCCTCCTCGGTCATAGTATGGCGTGTCAGCCGTTCCCGAAATTCCGTGTCTTTTGCAAGCGAGCGGTCACTGTTTGGAGAATACTTCATTTCATCACCTCAAAAAAACCAAAAACCTCAGCTGTCCTCATAGCTTTTTATAAGCTGTCTTATTTGCTGTATCCTGTTGAAAACGCAGTCACGCTGTTTTCTCGAAAGTTCATATTTTTCCATTGCGCCCTCTTCGCTCAGACTCTTTATGCTGTCACGGACTTTCTTTGAATGAAGAATACAGCGTGAAAGAAGCCCGTCCCTTGATTCGAGCATTTCGAGTTCCGCTTTGAGCTGTGCAAGATGTGAATCGTTGGTGCATCGGTCAAGCTTGCGCACAAACCCCCTGCCCGAAGTCTTTTTATACTCGTCAAAAAGAAAATCCTTGTCGAGCATATTCAGCACGTTCACATCACTTCCGCACACCTTGTCGAACAGCATACGCATTATAAAAAACACGCTCATAAGTTCCGCTCTTATCATTTCTTCCGACTTGCTGTCGAGATCAATGTTCTTGACATTTATAATCTTTGCATCGTCAGTGAACCTTGTTATATAGAGCTTGTAAATATTCTTATCCTCATTAAGACAGCCGTGAAGTTCGATAATGCCGTCGCAGTGTTTCTTTATGTGTGCGATAAGGTCAGCCTCTCTCGAAAGAGAAGTGTTCCTGATAAGATCATTCAGCCAGTTGTTATACAATTCATCACGTCTTAACTGTTTTTCCTGCTCGGCGGTAAGTTCACGATCGAAGTCATCGTCCTCAGCCTCCGACTTTATCAGTTCATCGAGCATTTTATTAACATGGTCATATATCTCCATTGCCGAGCGGTCAGTCTCTTTTGAATACTTTGCCATGAGTACAAGAACGCCAATGCTGAAAGCATCATCCGCAATGTTCCTGTTTGCTTTTTCATCGTCTGAAAGCTCTATATCTGCCGTATCAATATCTTCCGAATCAATATACAATTTCATATGTCCACACCCCCTATTCTTAGCTTATCTGAAAAACAGGTCTTCCGATGCCGCAAGTTCACGGACGAGCGATATAAACCGCCCGCTTTCGGAATAAACGCTCATGTAAATATCACAGCCGTCAGCCGTGATGAGCGAACTTTGCTGTTCTGCGAGGATATACAGGCACTTTGCACCAACACACTGTTCAAACAGTGCCTGAGTCTGTGCAGGTGTCAAGCCGCCCGTGAAAGTCTCTCCGCAGTCGGTGCTTGCCGACAGCCTGAAATAGCACCCGAGCTTCATGATGATGTTTGCAAACTTTCTGCGGAGTATGCACAGCTGTTCGGGGGCGAGCAAAAAGCTTTCGAGCTGTGAGAACTCCTGCGTGAGATCCGCCGACACGACTTGCGGCATAACATCTATCACATGGCAGGGCTTTTCAAACAGTTCATCTATGTCCATGCGCTTTTGCCTTTCAAATTATTACGGCGGTCTTGCTGTCGATCTTCGAGAGGATCTCAATGACCTTTTCTTTCGGAAGAGCAAAATCGCTCATGACCCACTTGCCTATGACCGACAGAGAGCCGTGCGCCCTGTAACAGCTGAGGAAATCTATCATCACTTCGTCAGCGGCTTCGGTGTCCTCTATCTGCATCTGACGGAAAAGCCCCTCCATAAGCTTGCTGAACTTTGCCATGATGCCGCCCGTGCTGTTGGGGCTGTAAACCATTTTGAAAATACTGCGGTTTTCGCCTATATAGGTCAGCAGTTTTTCGTAGCATTCCGAGGCAGGCAGTTCCTGCAATTGCAGGATAAGCAGACCAAGTTCCACCAGAACATCGTTTTCTATCTTCTCATACAGGTCATAAACATCAAGATAGTGCTTATAGAACGTAACACGGTTAACGTCTGCGATGTCGGCTATCTCCTGCACCGTGACCTTATGGAGCGGCTTATCGGTCAGAAGCTGTGCAAGCGCATCGCAAAGCGCCTTTTTTGTCTTTAAAGTCCTGCGGTCAGTCTTTTTTTCACTCATAAAAAAATCACTCTCCAAAAGCCGTTAATAAAAAGACGATAGAAAGATAATAGATAACCGCACCAAGTATGGTGCTAACCAAGTATGGTGCGCACCAGATATGGTGCTGAAAGGTGTCCGTTTTGCGGACGTATCTGAATAGTTTGATACATTTGTTTATTCAGAGTGCTATAAATGAGCAGATTTGACAATTTGCACAAAAGTGAACCTTTGGACTGCTTTT
>CAMVRM010000052.1 GCA_947169885.1 uncultured Ruminococcus sp. | reverse complement strand
CAATTATTGGCGGTATAATATCTATAACGCTATCGATCATTTTATTATTATTAAAAAAAGAGATGATGAAGGATTTTTTACCTTTATCTATATTTATGATCATTATGTTATTATTGTATAAGAAGATCATGTTTGTATTCTTTCAGTATGGGATAGGACGAGTAACCGTATTGTTAGTGATTATTTGCATCATAAATTTATCTTATATTTTTATCAGAGCAATTAAAGAAAAAAGTGTTTTAAAGTTTTTTACACTTCTCTTTTCTAACCCTGTAAACTATATTTCACTATACTATTATATCATAATAAAATCACTCTCATTTGTTTATGCTTCATAATTAAAGCAAAATGTAATTATGAAAGAATAGATATAAACTATAAATGAGCAAAACCGTCAAATTGCACAACAATGTTGTGTATTATTAGTACTTTTAGGCTTAGAACAAGTGCGTAGAGATGCGTTTTCATGTATTTTTGTTCAGCTTAACAAAAATACTCATTTATAGTTATGAATTTTCGTTATAGTATTACTTTGTGATGTATAATAAATCACACTTGCTCTTTTTTGAGTGGTTATGTTTTCACAGAGTGTTTTTTCATAGTAGATAATAGCATCTTCTTATTTGTTTAATTTGATTGATTGTATTGGCTTAGACATTTTATCACCCTTTTACATTAGACTTCCTCGGAAACTAATATAATGTGACAGACCGATGAAGAAATGGAAAATTTCAAAAAAGAGCGATTTGGGTAGAAAATTTGGTAGAAATTTCCAGTAGAAGTCAATTATATGACTTAGAGGAAAGTTCTACAAATGCCCTAAAATCCGATGAAAACACGAATAAAAATGGAAAAGTTAATATATTGTGCTTGATATTACTCCGATTTTGTGCTATAATAAAATGATAAATGCAGAAAAGAGGATAGCTATGATATATTTTGACAACGCTGCAACTACTGCGCCGCTTGAAAGCGTGAAAATAGCCGTTAACGATGCTATGGAAAACTTTGGTAATCCGTCATCGCTTCACGGGGTCGGACTTGATGCGCAGAAGATCGTTTCGGCTTCGAGGGCGATTATAGCAAAAGAATTTGGTGTGACTTCGCAGGAGATATACTTCACATCTGGGGCTTCTGAATCGAACAATACGGCAATTTTCGGGACTGCACATTCACTTGGCAAAAGAAAACCACGTATCGTTGTTTCATCGGTCGAACACCCCTCTGTTGCCGAGCCGTGCCGTGTGCTGGAAGAACAGGGCTTTGAGGTCATTCGTGTTCACCCGAGGGCTGACGAGAACGGTGTGTTCAGGTTTTTCGCCGAGGACTTCGTTAATGCGGTCAACGAAAAGACTTGCCTTGTCACGATGATGATGTGCAATAACGAAACGGGGGCGGTGCTGCCCGTTTCGGAGGTTTTTCGGCGTGTCAAGAAGCTTTATCCCGACACCCTTACCCACTGCGATGCTGTTCAGGCATTCATGAAACTGCCGTGTAAAGCAAAAAAACTTTACGCTGACATGATTTCGGTGAGCGGTCACAAAGTTCATGCGCTCAAAGGCATTGGTGCGCTGTATGTGCGAAAAGGTGTGCATATCCCGAGCCTGATCTTCGGCGGCGGTCAGGAGCGAGGTTTTCGCTCGGGGACTGAGAGCGTTCCGCTTATCGCAGGTTTTGGTGCGGCAGTCGATGAACTGTCCAAAAATACAGACGAAAGATATGCTCATGTCAAGCAGCTTTCCGACTATTTAAAGGCAGGCTGTGAGCGCAGGAGCGATCTTCTCAGCTATAATTCCCCCGATGACGGCTCGCCGTTCGTCAACAGCATTTCCGTCAAGGGTAAGCGTTCTGAGGTTCTTTTACACTATCTCGAAAAGCAGGAAATTTACGTTTCAAGCGGTTCTGCCTGCTCAAAGGGCAAAAAAAGTTCGGTTCTCAGTGAGTTCGGGATAGACGATATTCAAGCCGATTCAACGCTTCGTATAAGCTTTTCTTCAAGCAATGAAGTGGAAGAAATTGACAGGTTTTTTGCCGCTTTGGAAATGTCAAGTAAAGAACTTGTCAGTATATGATTCCTTAGAACATATGTTCTATACTATATTATATATAATACGCATTTCGACAATTTGTGAAAGGAAGCATGAAAAATGAAAGAAATAATTCTTTGCAAATTCGGCGAGATCGCACTCAAAGGTCTGAATAAATCGACTTTTGAGACGGTTCTTGTCAAAAATGTCAAAAGGCGGCTGAACAGGCTCGGCAGTTTTGAGTTGTGGCGTGCGCAGTCGACGCTTTACGTCTACCCGAACTCGGAGGACACGGACATGGACGAGGTTCTGGACGAACTGCGTCACGTTTTCGGCATCGTGAAGCTTTGTCGTGCGCTGGAAGTCGAAAAGTCCATGGATTCGATACTCAATGACCCGATCGATTACCTGACCGAAGCGCTGGAAGATGCACGGACGTTCAAAGTTGATGCGAAACGTGCGGACAAGCAGTTCCCCGTCAAGTCGCCCGAGATCTGCGCAGAACTGGGCGGCAAACTTCTCGAACGTTTTCCGCACCTGAAAGTTGACGTGAAGAACCCCGATGTGCTGGTCATGGTCGAGATACGTGAGAAACACGCTTTTGTCCATGCGCAGAATATCGACGGCGCAGGCGGTCTTCCCGTGGGTACGAGCGGACGTGGAATGTTGCTCCTTTCGGGCGGTATAGATTCACCTGTTGCGGGTTATATGATGGCAAAACGTGGCGTTCAGCTGCAAGCTGTTCACTTTGAAGCGCCGCCTTACACATCAGAGAGGGCACGCATGAAAGTGGAAAAACTTGCCGAGGAGATCTCACGTTACTGTGGAGACATCGCTTTCCACTGCGTTCCGTTCACCGATATTCAAGTGGCGATCCGTGATAACTGCCCCGAAGAACTGTTCACGATAATCATGCGCAGGCTGATGATGGAGATTGCTCAGCGCATTTGCGAAAAGGAAAATATTTCCTGTCTTATCACGGGTGAGAGCATGGGACAGGTAGCAAGTCAGACCATGGGTGCGATAGTCTGCACGGATGCAGCCTGCCGTATGCCCGTTTTTCGCCCTTGCATCGGTCTGGACAAGTCGGAGATCGTCACAACCGCACGCAATATCGACACGTTTGACACTTCGATACTGCCCTACGAGGACTGCTGCACCGTCTTCACGCCCAAGCACCCAAAGACCAAGCCGCAGCTTGCGGACGTTATCAAGGCGCAGGAGTCGTTCGATTTTGAGCCGATGATCGCAAAAGCTGTCGAGGAGACGCAGTTTAAAATTTTCAGGTGCGGAGAAAGCACTGTCAACCTCTGATACTTTACAGGTTGATTTGCAGGTAAATTTGTAATATTTTCAGAAACTGTCGGACAACACACAAATACTGTTTTCCGACAGTTTCATACTGTTATGATCGGTTTTCTTTTTGTCGATCTTTATTAAGCGGATAATGTTAATAAAATGTTATGCCACAAGTCATACTCTGATCATTCATGACCGATCAGGACTGTCGATATTTGTCACAAATGCTCATAAACGTTGAAAACAGGGCATTTGCGCAGTTAAAATGATATATTTTGTCAAGCACTAAACTTTACAGTACAGAAATTTCCTCATTTCGCATATTTATATGAAGTGTGATTATTTGTACAGTTAGACAGTTTCTTTTGTCTGACAAGTCTGCTTGCTTGACAGAATGCGCTGGTCGATCTTATGCAGCTGTGGAAAATTATGTACAATTATTTGCGGTTACAGAAAGATTACATTGATCGTAATTTGTAACTTTTAGTTCTGTTTTTTGTACAGGCATTATTTTTTCGTGACGCTAAAAATGATAGCCATATGTCAGAAAATGACGTTATCACGCAGTATTTATGTGTATGTTATGTTGTTGCATTTTGGTGAAAAATGTTACTGACAGATTACGTTCAGCATTGCACATGAGATATGACAGCCGGGATTTTTAGTTTAAATAATTACTTTAATTCACACAATGACCTGAATCCGATATTTTTGTATGTGCAAATTGCTTATAAAACTGAGGTGGAAAGATATGAGATTTTACGAAGATGACAATCTGGTTACAAAAACTATTGACAGCACTGCTTCTTTTGTTGTAAAATATATGACAGAACATGGACTAACATTGTCGGCGGCTGAAAGCTGCACAGGCGGACTGCTTGCGGCAAGCATCACGGCTGTCTCGGGTGCATCGGCAATGTTCAAAGGCGGCGCTGTCACTTATGCCGAGGAAATGAAAGTCAAACTGCTTGGTGTTTCTACTGAGACGCTGGAACGCTTCACAGTTTATTCGGAGCAGACGGCGGAAGAGATGAGCAGGGGAGTCAGGACACTGATGGAAACTGACTACGGCATAGGCATAACGGGCATCGCAGGTCCGTCAGGCGGAACAGCGGAAAAGCCTGTGGGGACGGTTTATGTTTCGGTGAGCGGAAAGCGCGGCACGGTCACTGCCGACCTTGCGCTCTATAAAGAAGATGATTATGAAAAATTAGACAGAAGAGCTATCCGGGAACTGACAGTTTTGAGAAGCCTTGAAATGCTTGTGGAACTGCTGGAACAAGACGAAAGGAATGGTAACTAATGTCTATGACAAATGAAACACTGGGGCTTGAAAAGCGCAAAGACAAGTCGAACTTTTTTGTCAGGTTCTTCAAGTATTTTGTGCCGTGGAAAGGCGACGGTGCAGGTGAAGTCGTAAGAAAGATCATTTTCGTCGGTTCGATCGTGCTGTTTTGCAGTTCGATAAACCAGCTGACAGATTTTCTTGAGACTGACAAGGAAACACTTGAATACTCCGCACAGATACAGTCGCTTGAACCCGATTTTTCCGATGAAGTGAACATCGGCGGTCTTAAAACGGACGGGGGCGCAGAGAATATCGCACCCGAAAGTCAGGAGCGTGTTGTTCAGGACTGGGCGAAAGACCTGCTTAAAAGAAACAAGGAAGTTATCGGCTGGATCAAGATACCGGGTTTCTGCAACTCTGACGGCAAGGAGTACATAAATTATCCCGTTCTCCAGCATGAGGACAACGATTATTACTTAACTCACAACATCGATGGTCAGCCCTATGAATCAGGAAGCATCTACGCCGATTATGTCGTTCCCGTAGACAAAAACGGACAGGCCGACAATATAACGATATACGGTCATCATATGAGAAAGCTCGGCACTTCTTTCACTCATCTTGCTGAGTATAAGAGCGGCATCGACTTCCTCAAAAAGCACCCGATAATCGAGTTCAACACCATTTATGAAAAGAATCAGGAATATGCGATAATCAGCTGTTTTGTTGCCGCTATAAACGAAACGCAGGATCCGAATCTGTTCGACTACTGGCGTTACAGAAACTTTAATAACACCGATTACAAGTTCAGCAACTGGATAGAGAATATCGCTAAGTCTTCATGGTACTCGGTGGATATTCAGTGTGACCCCGAGGACGATTATATCACCCTTTCTACCTGCTCGAATGAAGTAGCTGACATGAGGTGGGTCATAATCGCCAAAAAGCTGGACGAGGACGATGACAAGGAAGCAGTTCTCGCTTCTTATCAGGATAAAAAAGACAAGGACATCTATTTCCCTCCCGTTTGGAGAAACGTATGGGGCAACAGCAGAAAGTATCTCGGCTGGGCTTACTAAGCTTACGATACTTGAACTCAAAGTCCGTAAAGCTTTAACGCAAGGGCAAGGGCGGATCTGACTGCCCGGAAAGGTTTGTGTATTTTGATGAAGCAGGATATTATTAACGATCCCACCATTGAGAACAGCGATGAACGTGAAGTGACTTTCGTTAAGAGAGCAGGCGCAGTACTGGGCGCAGGCGCACTTGCGGTACTTGCAGTAGGTGCTGTCGGCATTTATGCGTTTGTCGGCGGCAGCACTATCCCTAAGAGTGTTGATGCAAAAGTTCTCGTTGCAGGAACGTCTGCTGCGGCAGAGTCTGAGGAAAGCAGCATTTCACAGGCGGCTGAGACATGGCGCAAGGCAGGCATCGACGAATATGATCTTGTTGTCGAGACTGTAAAGGCTACCAGCGCTTCAAGCGCCTCCTCGACAGTGATGAAAAAGGCTGTTGCCTCAAAGAACGAAACAACTTCTGTAAAGGCGACTGCAAAGACCACCACAACAAAGCTTTCGACTACTGCGGCTTCGACTACGGCTTCAAAGAATTCCGACACCGAAACACAGGTCACAACTGCCGCTCCCGTCACAACAACGACTCCCGCAAGAACTGAGACAGTCGTTGTTGTTGAGGACAGCACTGCTGACGAGATAAAGGACTGCGGAACGATGACCAAGTATACCTCAGAGGGCGTGAACCTCAGAGAAGAACCTTCTCTCAGCGGCGGCGTTCTTAAAGTGCTTGAAGAGGGCGCAGAGGTGACTGTAACAGGCTATAATGATGAATGGTACAGGATAAAGGCTGACGGCGAAAGCGGTTACTGCCTGAAAAAATACCTCACCGATGAAAAGCCTGTTGACGAGAACGCCCCCGAAGAAAAGACCTCCGACAGCTACACAGTAAGCTGCACTGATGAAGAGTTTCAGATGTTCATTTACGTTTTGCAGAACGAAGTCGGCAACTGCTCCGAGGAGAGCAAGATCGCCGTTGCAAACGTTATCCTTAACCGTGTCAAGTCTCCGCTTTTCCCGAACACGATCTATGAAGTGCTGACAGCTCCCGGTCAGTTCGATGCGATATATAATTACTACAACCCCACACATATCCCGACTGACAACACTATTGAGTGTGCAAAGCGTGCGCTTTCGGGCGAGGACAATTCAAATGGCGCTATCTACTACTACGCTCCTGCTTACTGCGGCGGCGAGACAGCGGCATGGTTTGAAACATTGACTTTCTGCACCGAGATCGACGGTCAGAGATATTTTAAGTAAGACTTAAAGCGTTCGGCGTATTACACATAGTACGTCGAACGTTGTTGTGAAAAATAATGAAAAGTCAGGGCAGCGGTTTTATCCTCCTTGACTTTTCGGCATTTTATGATATAATGAAAAATAGGCGTTGGGTCATTTCTTTGACCCTGCGGCGGATAGTTATTGAGGATCGAATATGAAAAAATCAGCAAAAGCGGCAGTCATGACCGTCAGCACCGTTGCTCTGGGCGCAGGGCTGATAGCAGTCGGCGGAAAATTCTTCGCAGAGCCGATAGCCCCTAAAAGCATCGTGCAGAAAGAAGTGATGCCCGAGATAAAGGTCAGCGCTCCCGAAAAGGTCGTTACTGCTATACCTACGGCAGAGGCTTCAGCTTCGGGCGCTGTTGAGACAGGCGTTATGCACGTTAAAACGCTCAGCGCCGAGGACATCGACCTGCCAAAGGGCAGCACCGCTCAGAAGGCTTCTCTTGACGATTACAGAATGCTTATCAAGATAGATAAGAAAAAGACCAAGGAAGAAAAGCAGGCGGCTAAGAAAAAGGCTTCGGCAGTGACGGCAGAACCGAAAAACGGCGAACAGCCTGCTCTTACGGTCAAGAATTCCGAACAGTCGGCTTCGCTAAAAAAGGACGAGGCGTATGACAAGGTTTATGAGAACTGCTCGACTGAGATATATGACCCAAAGCCCGATCCGCTTGAACTTACTGCAACAAGAAGCGTCAGGGACGAGTATTTCACCGTCAATGACATTATCTCGGGCGGAACTGTAACGATGAACGCTCACGAGATGCTCTGTCAGATGGTCAACAACGAGATAGGCGGCGAATGGGACGAAAACGCTATCAAGGCGCAGTTAGTTGCGGCTTATTCTTTCCTCAGATATAACGACAGCATTGGGTTCACACCCGAAGTCGGTCTGAAACCGGGCTATCCCGAAAAGATCGAACGTTGTCTTTCTGCCGTTGAGGGTCAGGCGGTCTTTTATGACGATCAGATCATCAACGCTGTATACTCTGCTTCCTCCGCAGGATTTTCTGTTGAGAGCGAGCGCATCTGGGACGTTTATTATCCCTACCTCAGAGCGGTAGTCAGCGAATATGACAACGAAGACCCGAACTACGGTCTGGAATACACTTTTTCATATGACGAGATAAAGTCTATCTTTGCTTCAAATTTCGGCATAAGCCTTTCGGACAATGTTGACAGCTGGTTTGTTATGGAAGATATTTACAGCGGAAGATATGTGGGCTATGTGACGATAGACGGGCAGATAAGAGTTCCTGCAAGAGAATTTGAGGACGCACTCGGACTTAAATCACAGGCATTTACCGTCAGCGTTGACGGCGGAAAAGTTGTTGTACATACTTTCGGCTGGGGACACGGTGTCGGAATGTCGCAGTGGGGCGCTTGCTATTATGCGGAGCATGGGTATACCTACGATCAGATACTGAGACATTATTATCTTAACACAACGGTCGCACTTTCAAAGGAAAGCTCAAAGGCAGTCGCAAGAGGTGCAGGCAATTGAGTTTTAGATGATGTGTCTCCCGAATAAAAAGGGGTTTTGAAAATGGCATCATTTATGGAACGTATCACCTCGGGAGTTAATTCTCTCTCAAACACAGTTAAAAACACGGGAGATACCGCACGTATCAACAGCGAGATCTCGCAAAACAAGCGTGAAGCCGAAAAGCTTTACACACAGCTGGGTATGGTTCTGAAAAAGGCGAACAGCGGCAGTTTCGGTGTGGCTGAGGCTGACGAGCTTGCGGCGAAGATCGATGCACTTGACAAGAAAAACGCCGAACTGGAACAGCAGCTTTCGGCTGTGAAGGAGAGGAGATACTGCGTTAAGTGCAAGACGGAACTTGCGCCCGATTCGCTTTTTTGTCCCGAATGCGGAACTAAGAACGAGATCACATCCGAAACCAAAGCACCTGCGGAACAGGAAAAGCCGAAGGTCAGACGTATCGTTGCTGTCAAGAGCGTTGCGGCTGTATCAGAGAACACTGAGCCTGTTACCGAACAGCCTGCCGAAACAGCTGTCGAGAATATCGAACAGGAACAGGTCGTTTATTTCGGTGAAACACCTGCTGACGAACCGACTGAACAGACAGCTGCACCTGCGGAAAAACATTGCCCGTCCTGCGGCTGTTTAGCAACGCCGGATTCGCTTTTCTGCCCCGAATGCGGAACAAGACTTTAATAAGTGTGTAATTTTTGGGACTGCTGTTGCGGCAGTCCCTTTATCATATAAAAGGAGTTTTATCAAATGTCGATACTTGTAAGAGAATTGCTTAAAGGCAAACGTGTCGTGCTTGCATCTCAAAGCCCCAGACGGCGTGAACTTATGCACCTGCTGACTGATGATTTCGAGATAGTTTCCCCTCAGTGTGAGGAAAAGTCGCCGAAGAAACTCGATAAGGCGGAAGAATATCCGCTAGTGTTCTCACAGCTCAAATGCAATGATGTTGTGGAGCAGTGCAAGCCCGATGATAACACTATCGTCATCGCTTGTGACACAGTTGTGATATATAATAACGAGATTTTCGGCAAGCCAAAGGACGAAGCCGATGCCCTCAGAATGTTAAAGACGCTTTCGGGAAATGTACATGAAGTTGTCAGCGCTCTCTGTGTATGGTACAGGGGCAATTATCATTTTGCGCTGCCTGTTGCACTTGTGAAATTCCGTGATAACACCGAGGAGGAACTGCGCTGTTATATCTCAACTGGTGAACCCATGGACAAGGCAGGCGCTTACGGCATTCAGGAGCTTGGCTCGATGCTCGTTGAAACTATGTCGGGCGATTATAATACGGTGGTCGGACTGCCTGTCAATGATCTCGCTAAGCTTTTATATAAGGCTCTTACAGAATAATGGATACGCATGACTGGCTCAGACTGAGCATGGCATTCGGGGCAGGAAATCCGAATATCACGGAATTTATTGATCTTGATGAACCCGATGAGAGCATAAGACGTATGTTGAGCGAACCTGATCTGCAAAGCAATAAGTATATCCGCAGGTTCAAAGCGCTGTCAAATTCACAGCTTGACAACGTAACTTCTTTCTGCGAGGACAATAACGTTAATATCGTGACATTAGACAGTGAGCAATATCCGAAGGGAATGCTCAGTCTTGATGCACCGCCGCTCGTGCTGTTTGTTGTTGGGGATATTTCGGTGCTTCAAAAGAAAGTGTCGGCGGCGGTGGTCGGCGCAAGGCTCTGCTCGGAGTATTCGCTGAAGGTTGCATCGCTGTTCACCCGTGCCCTTTCCGAAAACGGTGTGAACATCGTGAGCGGTCATGCGGTTGGGATAGACAGTGCGGCACACGCAACGGCGATAGATGCAGGCGGCACGACTGCGGCTTTTCTCGGGTGCGGACTTTTCTGCGACTATCCGAAAGGAAGCATTGAACTGAGAAAGCAGATAGCCGAACACGGCGCAGTTATCTCGGAGTTTCTTCCACGCTCGCTGCCGATAAAAGACAATTTCAAGATACGCAACCGCCTTATCGCCGCAGTTTCGCACTGCACGCTTGTGATCGAGGCTAAGAAAAAGAGCGGTTCGCTCAACACCGCCTATCATGCAAACGATCTCGGCAAAGATGTCTTTGTCATACCGCCTGCCGATCTGTTCGATGAGCGTTACTCGGGACAGAAACTTCTGCTTGAACAGGGCGCAGAACTTGCGCTTTCTCCCGAGGCTCTGTTTCTTTCGCTTAAAGATGCGGACTTATTTGTTAATTACTGTTAAATCAAATGTAAATATAATGTAAACTGACAAAAATATCACAATTTTTATGAAAAAGGTACTTGAAAAATCTTTTGAGGTGTAGTATAATATTTATATGGAATGCAGCAGATGTTGAGTGCTGTGTTCTCAACTGTACAATATTTTAGGAGGTTGACTTAATATGTCAGTTAAAGTTGCTATCAATGGTTTTGGCCGCATCGGTCGTCTCGCATTCAGACAGATGTTTGGTGCAGAAGGTTATGAGATCGTAGCTATCAACGATCTTACCAAGCCTTCCATGCTCGCAGATCTTCTCAAGTACGATACCGCTCAGGGCGGCTACTGCGGAAAGATCGGTGAGAATCTTCACACCGTAGAGGCTGACGATGAGGCTAACACTATCACCGTAGACGGCAAGACCCTTAAGATCTACGCTAAGGCTAACGCTGCTGAGCTGCCTTGGGGCGAGATCGGCGTTGACGTTGTTCTCGAGTGCACAGGCTTCTACTGCTCTAAGGAGAAGAGCCAGGCTCACATCGATGCAGGTGCTAAGAAGGTCGTTATCTCTGCTCCCGCAGGCAAGGACCTCAAGACCATCGTATTCTCTGTTAACGAGAACACTCTGACAGCTGAAGACAAGATCATCTCGGCTGCATCCTGCACCACCAACTGCCTCGCTCCTATGGCTAAGGCTCTGAACGACTATGCTCCTATCCAGAGCGGTATCATGAGCACTATCCACGCTTACACAGGCGATCAGATGATCCTCGACGGTCCTCACAGAAAGGGCGACCTGAGAAGAGCAAGAGCAGGCGCTGCTAACATCGTTCCTAACAGCACAGGTGCTGCTAAGGCTATCGGTCTTGTTATCCCTGAGCTGAACGGCAAGCTCATCGGTTCTGCACAGAGAGTTCCTGTTCCCACAGGTTCTACCACTATCCTTACCGCTGTTGTTAAGGGTGCTGATGTTACCGCTGAGGGCATCAACGCTGCTATGAAGGCTGCTTCTTCCGAGTCCTTCGGCTACAACACTGATCCTATCGTTTCTTCTGACGTTATCGGCATGAGATATGGTTCTCTGTTCGATGCTACTCAGACCATGGTTTCCAAGATCGCTGACGATCTGTACGAGGTTCAGGTTGTTTCCTGGTACGACAACGAGAACAGCTACACCAGCCAGATGGTTAGAACTATCAAGTACTTCGCTGAGCTGGGCTAAGCTTACGGCTTGATAAAACTTAACACCAAATAAACAGAAGCGTCTGTGCTTTTTCGGCTCAGACGCTTTTTTGTCTGTTGTTTTTTTACTTGTAGACCTCCTTGAACCTTATGCCGTTTTCGGAAAGGATGCGTGTTATCTCAGCAGTTCTGCCGTCAGTTTCAAGCGAATATCCGCACCCCGAGCCGACATTTTTCGGCGTGGGGACTATCTTCACTCTGATGCCTTTTGACCTGAGCAGTTTCTGAGCCTTGACAGCGTAGGTTATTGAGGTCATTCCGATAAGCTGTTTCATTGACGCTGCCACCTCATTTCTTTGTCAGAGCCGTTTTGCTCTTATACATAATATGTTTATTTAAGATATTTAGTGACAAAAATCACAATTTTTCGGCACAGGCTGTAAAAACTTTTTGTATAGTCTTGATTTTTGACAGATTATGTGTTAAAATAATTATATTGATTATCCTTTGGCGGTTTAATTCTGCCTGTTTTATTCAAAGGGGAGCTCTTTTATGTTTCACATCGTTGTAACTGATGACGACGCTCAGAGCAGACGGGCGGCTGACAATATTTTAAAGTTCAACGGATACGATGTTATCACGCTTGAATCGGGCTTTGAACTCGTTGGGTATTTGCAAGGCAGCACGCCCGATCTGATACTCCTTGCGGCGGATATGCAGGATCTTGACGGCTATGAAACGCTCAAAAAAATCAGGAGCGACAAACGTTCGAGAAATGTTCCTGTTATCTTCATGCTTTCCGATCATGAAGCTGTTACTGAAACAAGAGCAATAGCCGCAGGCGTTGATGATATTGTGTCAAAGCCGTTTGTTTCAAATGTTCTGCTGCTTCGTGTTAAAAATATCGTAAAGCTCAATCAGCTTCAAATTGACCTTAAAGAAGAAGTTCGCCGCAAAAATGACGAAGTTCTTAAAGAAATGGAAACGGTAGAGCGCCTTTCGATACAGATAGTTCAGACTATTGCAGGCACGATCGATGCAAAGGACAGAACGACCAGAGGTCATTCTTCGAGAGTTGCAAAGTACGCAAGAGAGATCGCAAAGCGTGCGGGTTTTTCACCCAAGGAGTGCGAGGACATCTTCCTTATGGGGCTTATGCACGATGTCGGCAAGATCGGCGTTCCTGATTCTGTTATTAACAAGCCGTCTAAACTTACGGCGGAAGAATACGAAGCCATGAAAACTCACCCTATGGTGGGGTTCAATATCCTCAAAAATATCAGCGAGATGCCAAAGCTTGCTGTCGGCGCACGCTGGCATCATGAACGCTATGACGGCAAAGGCTATCCTGACGGGCTGAAAAACACCGCTATCCCTGCGGAAGCACGCATACTTGCGGTTGCTGATGCTTATGATGCTATGAGTTCACGCAGAAGTTATCACGATGTTTTTGCGCAGGAATATATAAGAAGCGAGCTGGAGAAGGGGAGAGGTTCACAGTTCGACCCCGAATACGCAAACATAATGCTGGGCATAATGGCGGAGGACACCGACTACAAGCTTTGCGAAACAGCAAACGGTTCAGATGATCCGAACGCTGAGGATAACACGGTCTTCGGTTTTCTCTCGATGCTCGAAACGGGCGGCGTTAATACAGCCCTCGGCATAAAATACTGCATGAATGATGTTGAGTTCTACAAGGAGATGCTTCACGAGTTTGTCTCGAATATCTCCGAAAGAGAAGCAAGACTGACCCTCAGCCTTGAAAATAACGACATGGAAAAATATAGGGTCTATGTCCATTCGCTAAAAAGCTCGGCACTCATGGTCGGCGCTGAAAAGCTGTTCAACAAGGCGAAAGAGCAGGAGGAAAGTGCGGCAGTCAACAGAGCTGACCTCGTGAGCCGTGGTCACGATGAACTTATCATGCTCATGCGTCAGATAACGGGCGGTATGCTCATGGCGCTGGGAATGTATGATTGATTTTTTAACAGATCTGTTTTCACAAGACACGTATATGCTTGTGAGGACAGGTCTTTTTTGTGATAATGGTTACTATTGGAAAATAAGCGAATTTTATAATAAAGTGGAAATACTTATTGTTGACAGTCTTTGTGCAGTATGCTATAATTATCTCAAATAAATATGAGCTTTTTAGGGAGGACGACATTATGAAAGCTATATTAAAACGTATCGGAGCGCTTGCATCTGCGGTGACTGTCTCGGCTTCGTGGACGGGGCTTCTGCCTGTTTCGGCTGAGGAAGATGTTAAGGCTGTACCTGCGGCGGCACTCTTTATAAATGAAGTCTGCACGGGAAATGCTGGCGAAAACGGCAATATAACCACTGCTGTCGACAAAAAAGGGGAGTACTGCGACTGGATAGAACTGTACAATAATTCGGACAGTGATGCAGACATTTCGGGCTACACGCTTGTTAAAGATGACAGCGACAGCTACACGTTCGAGGGAGTCACTGTACCTGCTCACGGCTTTAAGCTGGTGTTCTGCTGTAAGACTTATAACAGTGATGAAGCTGTTCCTCATGCGGCATATAATCTGTCTGGTGACGGCGTTAAGCTTTCGCTTCAAAACGGCGGCGAGGAAGTCAGCACGGTCGAAGTGCCTGCGCTCGACAAGGACACAACATGGGGCAGAAAGCCTGACGGTTCTTCCTCGTTTTCGGAACTTACCCCTACTCCCGAGAGTTCCAACAACGATGCGCAGGCGTTAGTGCCATGCAATGCCCCTGTTTTCAGCGCCGAGAGCGGTATGTATGACAGGGAGTTCATGCTCGCCATGTCCACCGATCCGGGCAACACAGTCTATTACACTACTGACGGCACTGACCCCACCACCAGTTCCACACGCAAAAAAGTGACCTCGGCGGTTCGCATATACAACAGGAGCGGCGACAAGGCAGTTCTTGCGACAAAAGTTCCTGTTTCCCAGATAACTCCGTGGGACAACGGCGGAAGACTGCCCTCTGAAAGTGCTGTCGACAAGGGAACTGTTGTCCGTGCGGTGACTTACAGCAAGGCAGGGGAGTACAGCAATGTTGTCACAAAGACTTATTTTGTCGGCGTGAACAACGCTTCTCACAACAATTTGCCGATACTTTCAGTGACGACTGACCCCGACAACCTGTTCGATTATGACAAGGGAATTTTCGTCAAGGGCAGGGTCTATGATGAAACGCCCTCAAACTGGGGCGACGATCCGCAGGCGAACTACAACCAGAAAGGCATGGAGTGGGAGCGCCCCGCTCATATCGACTTTTTCGAGAGCGACGGCAGTCTTGTGCTTTCGCAGGACTGCGGCATACGAACTCAGGGAGCGTATTCAAGAGCGGATTATCAGAAGTCGCTGAGGTTCTATGCCCGTGCGGATTACGGCGAGAAGAACTTCAAGGCGGCACTTATCCCGAGCGCTTTTGCGGAGTCTGACGGCACAACGCTTATCACGAAGTATAAGAAATTCGTCATGCGCGGCGGCGGAAACGACAACAATTACACCAAGTTCAAAGACCCGTTCGTTCAGGCGCTTGTCAGCGACCGCAGGTTCGATACTCAGGAGGGAAGACCCTGCGTTATGTTCATTGACGGCGAATACTGGGGTCTTTACACCTTGCAGGAGGATTTTGACGATCACTACTACGAAGAAAATTACGGCGTGAATGCGGATGAAGTTGTGGTATACAAAAAAGGCGAGATAGACGAGGGGAATGAGGAGGACATCGAACTGTTCCGTGAACTGAGGAACTTCTGCACATCTCACGATCTCACGAACGCCGCAAATTATGAAGCAGTGTCGAAGATGCTTGACCTTGAAAGTTTTGCGGACTATATGGCGGCTGAAATGTACATAATCAACGAGGACTGGCCGGGCAATAACTACTCCATGTGGCGCACACGCACCGTTGACGAAAGCAACCCTTATGCCGACGGCAGGTGGAGAATGAATTTCTATGACACCGAAATGGGCACCGACCACTACGGCAACAGTTCTACAAAGTACAACCGCAACAATCTCAGCAACATCATGAAGAACAACTACGATGATCTGCCTGTTATTTTCAATGCGCTTATCAAGAATCCCGAGTTCAGGCAGATGTTCGCAACAAGATTCATGGATATTGCAAATGTGAACTTCAACTATGACAGATGCACTTCTATGGAACAGTATTATCTTGACAGTTACTATCCCGAACTGGACAGATATTTTGCACGCTTCCCGACATGGGCGAACAAGTCGAATGCTTCCGAGCCTTGCAGGATGCGCATGGAAACGTTCCTCAAAAAACGTCCCTCTTACGTTCCGACAATGCTTTCAACCGACTTAGGTTTAAAGACCGCAGTTAAGGTGAGCGTCAGTGCTGTGAACCCCGAGGGCGGCAATGTTTACATCAACACATCAACTCTCGACATCTCCGGCGGTATGAGCGGCAGTTATTTCCCCGACTATGACATAACGCTGACAGCTGTTCCGCAGGAGGGGTATTACTTCGCAGGCTGGCAGGGGACTGTTTCCTCGGCTGACAGCACCATAACCGTGAATCCTGCCGATGCAGGCTTCTTGCAGGCGGTATTTATCCCTGAGAGCGGCAGTACAGGACTTCACACTGTTACATTCAAGGGTGACGGCGTTGAATGCACGCTGTTCGTCAAGCACGGTGAAGCGCCTGTCGTTCCCACGAGCGCACTTGAACGTGAGGGCTACACATACACGCTCACAGGTCTGCCGAAAACTGTGACGGCTGACACTGTTGTTACCGTTAAGTACACGGGCATAAAATACACAGTCAAATTCATGGGAAACGGCGCATCGGGTTCAAGCTACACCCAGAGCATGACTTACGGACAGTCAGCTAAGCTTCTCGCCAACAAATACACAAGGTCGGGCTATATATTCAGGGGCTGGGGCAAGAGTGCAGGCACTTCCGAGGTGCTTTACACGAATATGCAGTCGGTCAGCAACCTTACCCCCAAAGCAGACAGCACTGTGAACCTTTATGCAGTATGGGCAAAGAGCCTTTCAAAGTGTACTGTGACGCTCGCTTCTGCCGATTATCCGTTCACAGGCAAGCAGATAAAGCCGGGAATAATCGTTAAAGACGGCAGTACCACGCTCAAAAACGACACTGACTACAAGCTGACTTTCTCCGACAATGTGAACGTCGGCACAGGTAAAGTTACTATCACGGGTATCGGCAAGTACGGCGGAACTGTGACCAAGAACTTCACGATAACCGAGAGCAGTGTCAAAGTCGGCATCAGCACTGCGGAAGTGACTATCCCGACCCAGTATTATACAGGCTCGGCGCTCACTCCCGACCCGAAAGTTGTCGTTGACGGTGCGGTGCTGAAAAACGGCAAAGATTACACCGTGACATACAAAAACAACATCAAAACAGGCAAGGGTATAGCGATAATCTATGGCAAGGGTCAGTATAACGGTTCACGCAGTGTAAGTTTTCTGATCGCACCTGCCGTTCCGACGGGTCTGAGCCTGAAAGCGTATGACAACGGTCATATTCTGGCGACATGGAGAATGGACAAGTACGCTGACGGCTATCAGTTTGTGATCTCGTCCGACCCAAATTTCAAAACAGACACAAAGACCCATGTTATGTTGAAAAACACCACTATCACAAGGCTTTGCACGGGTCTGAAAAAGAATACGAAGTATTATATCAAACTGAGAGCATACAAACTTGTCAGCGGAAGCCGTGTGTACAGCAAGTATACTGATGTGTCAACTTGCACAACAAAGTAACGCATATTTGTATATATGTGCTAAAATGAGTGGGAGTTGTGTATAAGGTAAACGTTACAATATGACAATTTGCACAATAATAAAACGAATATTTGTGCAAGTATACAAAACTCGAAAAAACTATTGACAGCCGCCCGATTATGTGCTATAATAACATAGTCGGGCGAGCTAAGTTAAATAAAACGCTCAATCGCACAGCGGAACAACTGCCCGAAACACCTGTGGACAGGTGTCCGAGTGGTTTAAGGAGCTGGTCTTGAAAACCAGTGATACGGCAACGTACCGTGGGTTCGAATCCCACCCTGTCCGTCAAATATGTTATGCGGATTTACCCAAGTGGTGAAGGGGCTCCCCTGCTAAGGGAGTAGGTCGGGAAACCGGCGCGAGAGTTCAAATCTCTCAATCCGCGCCAAGCAGAAAAGCACGTATTTACGTAAAACAGCGTAGATACGTGCTATTTTTGTTGTTTGGGGATTTACGATACGTCAGAAAATATGAGCTTTTTTATAGAAAAAACAGGTTATTTCAAGCGGTTTTTGTCATGGAATTTGTCATGACATATACTTAGCCTGATCCAGAACTTTCAGTCAGTCGATATAATTAAACAGCCTGTCAGCCGTATCCGGACCTTTACCGTTCTTTTGCGTTGATTGCCTGCTGCCGATGAACGAATTTGCGGAAGTGCGTACTGCAAAGAGCTTATACCCCTGCAACAGATCGACCGCATCATTCTGTATAACGTTAGACACAATAACTATCTCTATCTCAGGATTCTTCTTTTTCAGCTTGTCTATCAAATCAAGGACGGACTTTCCTGTGTTGATAACACTGTCAACAATTACCGCAAGTCCTTGCTGTATATCGGGAAGTGCATCGATTTTAGGGTTGTAGCTGTAAAATTTACCGCCAAAGCCTGTGTATACACCGTCACCGAAGAAGCGACCGCCACGTTCAAGTACGATAACAGCGGAATTGACATTCGGGATAAACCCTCGCATGACCTCTCCGAGTTTTCTTCCAAGCCTGATGTGTGCATCTGCAAGCCTTGCACCGTTCACACCTGAATCAGACTTGCAGATTGCAATGTCATCTGCTATACTATCGTCATTATCAGCCAGTATGTAAGAAAATCTGTCATAGACCAAACTTATTCCTGACAAATCCGAATCTCTCAGAGAACGACTAAGGTATTTGCCGATATACAGATAGCCCTTGTCTGCCTGTTTCAGCATATAGTAATCATTCCTGCCGTCACCGTATGCTGTGACAGTATAGCCTTTCTCTTGTAGCAGCTTAACTACAAAGAACTTAGTGTCCGCCGAGATAAGCGTATCAGCGATCACATTCTTTAACGTAAACTGTTCGGAAAGCTGTTTCCAAAGCATCTTGATACCTGATGAAAGTATAACATAGTTTTTATCAGCAATCATACCGAAGATAGTTCCGTTGAGGTCTACTGTACTGAGTTTTTCGGTGTCATAGCTTATATCAATCCAAGAAAATAACAACACAAATCTTTCGGATAAAATTCCACATTGCAGCGACAAACTCCATTGCACTGTGAAATTTTCTCACGAAATCTTTATGCTGCTATTTTATTGTATTGCTATAGTTATTATACTACCGATTGTTAGTTTTGCCAAGTCCATTTCAAAAA
>CAMVRM010000051.1 GCA_947169885.1 uncultured Ruminococcus sp. | reverse complement strand
GTGGTTTGGAGGGAAACACCCTAGGGGAGGAAAGGGGAAAGGGGGGCATACTAAGAAGTCCGAGGAGAGCAATATGAAGTCCCCCCTTTCCTCTTTCTTCCCCGAGGGGGTGTCCCTCCAAAAAGTAGGGTTCACATCAAACTACCCCTAAGAGAAACAGCATGAAAAGCCTACGCCGCCCAAAAACGCAGGGGTTCAAATCAAACGTACTCTCAAGCAAACCAACTATAAATGAGCAGATTTGACAATTTGCACAAAAGTGAACCTTTGGACTGCTTTTGATATGCCGCTTCATTTGTATATTTTAACAAAACCGCTCATTTATAGTAAAAAAGATAACAGATGATAGATAATGTGCGGTTTCGCCGAATATTTGTGATTTTCATAATTCATAATTATCAATTGGTCTTGCATTTATTTTGATGTTGTGGTATAATATATAGTGATATGGGTCTTTTTACATTTATTGAGAAAGGATAATAATTATGACAGAGTTGAAGGCTTACAGAGGACATATCCGCAATCACGCCGCTCTTTGTGCTGAACTTTCGGTCAGCGATTCGCTGCCCCGTGAGGAACGTGAACGTCAGCTCATCTTAAAGGGCTATGAAAAGTGGGGCAAGGAGCTTCCTGACCACATCTACGGAATGTTCGCATTTGCAATATATGACAGCAGTGACGATTCCACTTTCTGCGTGAGGGATCAGTTCGGCACTAAACCTTTTTACTACTACATCACCGCTGACGGAAAGCTTCTTTACGGCACGATGATAAGGGAGATAATGGAGCAGGAGGGCTTTGTAAAAGAACTCAACGAGCCGATGCTGCAAATCTATCTCACACTTACCTACGTTGCAGGTGAGGACACTTTCTTTAAGGGCGTGAAAAAGCTGATGCCCGGCTGTCGCATGACATTTAAGAACGGCAAGCTTGACATCGAACGCTACTGGAAGCCGACTTTTGCGCCTGACCGCTCGAAGTCGTTGGAAGATTTTGCTGACGAGATAAACGAGACTATGAAGCTCATAATGACTGAAGTTAAAGAGGACGGCGAAACTGCCGAGAGTTTTCTTTCGGGGGGCGTTGATTCGGCGTATGTGCTTGCTATGAGCGATGCGCAGATGACTGACAGCTGCGGTTATGACGAGGAGCGTTTTGACGAGAGCAGAGTCGCAAAAGTTACGGCGGATGTTCTGGGCAGAGGTCACAGCGTTCTCAAAGTTACGCCTGAGATGTTTTTTGACATTGTGCCTTACACCATGTACAACATGGAACAGCCGTTAGGAGATGCTTCGGCGATAGTATTCACGCTGGGGTGCAATGCCACGGCTGAGCATACAAAGCTTTGTTATTCGGGCGAGGGCAGTGACGAATTTTTCGGCGGCTACAATATGTACAGAAATGCCGAGAGATACGGCGACAACCTGAAAAATTTCTATGTCGGCAACACGAACATCATGAAAGAGGACGAAAAGGAGCGCATATTACAGCACTATGATCCGAGTGTTCTGCCGATAAATCTTGTTCAGCACATTTACGAAGAAACAGAGGGGCTTGATCCGCTGACTAAGATGAGTGATGTTGACATTCAGATATGGCTTGAAGGCGACATTTACTTAAACGTTGACAAGATGTCGACTGCGGCGGGGCTTGAAATAAGAATGCCGCTGACGGACAGGAGAATATTTGACATTGCTTCTAGAATGCCGTCTGAGTACAAAGTAACGGAGGAGCAGAACAAAGTTGCATTCAGGACAGCGGCGGCGAAGGTTCTGCCCGAAGAGATCGCATTCAGGAAAAAGTTAGGTTTTATAGTACCAATAAGGATATGGCTTGCAGACGAGAAGTACAATGGTGATGTAAGGAGATTATTTGCGAGTGAGATCGCAGCGAAGTTCTTCAAGCCCGAGGAGATAAAGGCGATATATGATGAATATGTTGGCGGCAATTCCGACCTATGGCGTAAAGTATGGACGATATACACATTCTTAGTATGGTACGAGGAATATTTTGTCCTCGGTCCTCGGGCGGACGGCTCAATGCCCTCGCACGTAAGTTTGTCTAAGACGGGCATGAGTGCGGCTCGGGGCTGTCAAAAGTTGTATAAATGAGCGGTTTTGTTAAAATATACAAATGAGGCGGCACATCAAAAGCAGTCAAAAGGTTCACTTTGGTAAAAATTGTCAAATCTGCTCATTTATAGGATAATAGATAAGAAAGTTCTGACGTAAACTGTACAAATTCCAAACAAATGAAGTGTGAGCGCCAGAGGACTAAAAGTCCGTTACACCAAATGTCAGAATGACATTAAACAAGGAAGAAACAAAACGAAAGACCGCCGAAAAAGGAGGACTAGGAAAATGAGTTTGTTTATAAACCCCGATGACAGAGAACTATCTTATATGGGACGTACAGAGGCTTACGGGAACGGAGTGAGATTCGTGTTCGCAGGGACTTCTGTTACGATAAGGTTCAGGGGTACGTTCGTTAAGTGCATTATAAGAAATCATAAGTTCTTTAACGTGCAGGAGATAGGAACGGTCGTTGACGGAAAAGTGGGTAAAATAACTTTTGAACAGAAAGAGGAAGATATTACTCTTTCCATAGCTGAGGGACTTGAAAATAAGATACATGAAGTTACGCTCTATAAACGTCAGGATGCCGCACATTACTTTGAGTTCAAGGGCTTTGAGGTAGACGATAACGCAGAAGTTCTTGAACCTAAGAACGGGCTTAAACGCCGCATGGAATGCTATGGTGACAGCGTTTCGGCAGGTGCGGTGGTCGAGGCTGTGCAGAATACCGCTTCAAATGACCCCGAGGGACATGAGGGCATTTATGACAATTCGTGGTACGCTTTTCCGATGATAACCGCAAGAAACTTGGGCGCTCGCATAAATAATATCGCTCAGGGCGGTATTGCGATATTCGATAAGACGGGTTATTACCACGCTCCCGATCATATCGGCATGGAGACAGTCTATAACAAGATGTGCTACTTCCCTGAGGCTGAGGGCGGCTATACTGATTGGGATTTTTCAAAGTATACTCCCCATGTTGTGCTGTTTGCAGTCGGACAGAATGACCCTCACAATGAGGGCGGCGAGGACTTTGACATAACCGATCCCGTTTACCGTGAAAAATGGAAGAGCAGATACAAGGCGATAATCAACGATCTGCGGTCAAAATATCCGAGAGCTGTGTTTATTCTTGTGCTGACGGTGCTTATGCACGATCCTGCATGGGATAAGGCGGTGGACGAGATAGCAAGGGAGTTCGGCGACCCGAGAGTTATGCACTTTGTATTCAAGAGAACGGGTGCGGCTACCCCGGGACACCCGAGGATAACCGAACAGTACGAAATGGCTGAGGAACTTACCGCTTTTATCAGCGGAATGGGCGATGACATATGGAGGGATTGAAAAATGAACTATATAGAAAAGCTTGGAAATAACGCAAAGGCGGTAAAGACTGAACTTGCGACTTCTTCGACATCTCAGAAAAACAATGCGCTTGTTGAGATTGCTAAGGCGCTGAGAGCAAACGCTGACAAAATAAAGGCGGCGAACGACATCGACATCAAAGCAGGTCAGGCAAACGGCATGAGTGAGTCGCTTCAGGACAGACTGAGACTTACTGATGCACGTATCGAAGGTATGGCGCAGTCTTGTGAAAAGCTGTGTGCGCTCCCCGACCCTATCGGCGAGATAATCGGCGGTGAAGTTCGTCCGAACGGTATGCGCATTCAGAAGGTAAGAGTTCCTATGGGCGTTATCGGCATTATCTATGAAGCAAGACCGAATGTTACTGTTGATGCGGCGGCGCTTTGCTTAAAGAGCGGAAATGCAGTTATACTTCGTGGCGGCAAGGAGGCTATCAACTCGAACAAGTGCCTTATGGATCTTATGAGAGAGGCTGTTAAGCTTGCAGGTCTGCCCGAGGACATAATGCAGCTGGTAGAGGACACCGACAGGGCGATAGCTGTTGAGATGATGCAGGCTAACGGACTTATTGACGTTCTTATCCCGAGGGGCGGTGCAAGGCTCATACAGTCGGTAGTCAAGAATGCAACTGTACCTGTTATCGAGACAGGAACGGGCAACTGCCACATCTACATAGATGCAAGTGCTGACCTTGAAATGGCAGTAGCGCTGACAGACAACGGCAAGACCCAGCGTCCCAGCGTGTGCAATGCGCTCGAAACCTGCCTTGTTCACAGAAGCGTTGCGGAGAAATTCCTGCCGATGCTCAAAGCAAAGCTTGACGAACACAATGTTGAGATAAGGGGCTGTGAGATGACAAAGCAGATACTCGGCGACTGTGTTGTTCCTGCGACTGAGGAGGACTATGCGACTGAGTTCGGCGATTATATCCTTGCGGTGAAAGTTGTTGACAGTCTGGGCGAAGCTATCAGTCATATTCAGAAGTACAGCACACAGCACAGTGAGTGCATAGTTACCGAAAGTTATTTCTCGGCTGAGGAGTTCCAGAAGCGCATTGATTCGGCGGCGGTATATGTTAACTGTTCCACAAGGTTCACCGACGGCGACGAGTTCGGACTTGGTGCGGAGATAGGCATTTCAACTCAGAAGCTCCACGCAAGAGGACCTATGGGACTGAAAGAACTGACCACAGTTAAGTGGCTCATAAACGGAAACGGACAAACGAGAGCGTAGTCCTCGGGCGGACGGCTCATAGCCCTCGCATATTCATTTTGTTTAGGACGAAAAAGAGTGCGGCTCGGGGCTTGCAAAAGAATTTGTCTTAATATTTTTATCAAGTGTAATATCAGCGTTCTTTTTTACGTCTTTATGTAAAAGGGGACGCTGTTGTTTTAATATTCAGCTGTCTTACAGTAAGCTTAGGGGCTTTCTTATTTCTTAATTCTTATTTCTTATTTAGAAAAAGAGGTGCGGTTTATGAGGTCAAAGAGGTTTTTGATCATGGCGGTCATTGCAGTTGTGGCGGTGCTGTTCTGCGGGTGCAAAAACAATACGCTGGACATTGAGGCTGAAAATCTGCCCGAGGGGAATTCGATAGACATTCTGGTGAAGATAGATGACAATGATCCCGATTTCTGCGACAGGTATAAGGAAACGCTGGAAGAAGCGGAAAGCTGTTTGTCGAGACAGTTTAATGTTGAATACAACACCGCAAGGCGTGACGAGGCTTTGAAATACATGGAAAGCAAGCGATATACCTACTGCGAGGACGGCTGGAGAAGCGCTTACTGCTACTGCTCGGACGTTCATGGGGTCAGCCTGACGGGACTTGACTTCAAAAACAGCGGCACAGACAAAAACACCGAGGAATTTGCAGACAGGTTCGGGAGCATAAAGGTCATGGAGATAGACCCGAACGGAGGCATTGCACACGTTTCAAACGAGATAAACATAGCGCCGAAAGACAAGTTCGGAGTGGTGAAAGAAATAACCTATGATGCCGGTTCGGGGACGGCTGAAAGCACACGGCTCATCTACCGCAGGTTCAAGAGCGGTTTTTCACCCGATGCGATACCTGTTATTTCGGGGCTGTTCATACTTCCTTTCAATATCTTCATGGCGATACTTCTTGTGGCTTTCAGCAAGGCATACAAGGGTGAAATGACGGGCTGGATATTCGGAATGGTGTTTTTTTCACTGCCGAACATTATTTTTACTGTGAGTTATTTGGTAATAAATCTTATGCCGTACCTGAATATAAACAACTATACATTTGAGTTGGAGGATCTGGGTGGTATACTGCTTGCAGACGCTATATTTATCATGCTGTGGCTGTTGTTCTGCATCAGGGCAAAGAGGAATATCGAAACATACACAGACCCCACGAAAGACCCTTATGCGGCAGTTGACATCGTTGCAATAAACAGGCAGAATAAGGACTTGAAATAAGTTTTGAAAAGTGGTATAATGAGAGTTGTACCGCTTTTTGTTTTTTTATGCACAAATCAAAAAAAGGAAGTAATGAAAATGAATTCAACACAGATCAAAAAACTTTGCATTGCGGCGATGCTCACAGCATTGGGAGTCGTTTGCTCGCCGATAAACTTTCCGATAGGCGCTTCAAAATGCTGTCCATCGCAGGCGCTGGTCAACGTTCTCAGCGGTGTTCTTCTCGGACCGTGGTATGCTGTCGGAGTTGGTTTCTGCTGTGCGCTGATACGCAATCTTTTGGGAACAGGTTCACTTCTTGCGTTCCCGGGGTCGATGTTCGGGGCACTGCTCGCAGGGCTTTTGTACCACAAGGTAAAGAAACTACTGCCCCTTGCGGCTGTCGGCGAGGTTTTCGGGACGGCTGTGCTTGGCGGTCTGACGGCTTATCCGATAGCTAAGTTTGTCATTGGTTCTGAAAGTGCCGCACTTTTCGGGTTTGTACTGCCGTTTTTCGTTTCGAGCGCAGGCGGTGCGGCAATTGCGTTCGTTTTGCTCATAGCGCTTGAAAAAGCAGGCGTTCTGCGGCAGGTGACTTCCGCACTTGGAGGTAACACGGGCGATGTTCGATCTTAACGCTGAGGAACTGTGGGAAGTTATCGAGACTGTCCGAAACGGAAGTGAAAGAACTCACAGGTCTGACTTAGTGCATTGCTTCATGAACGCAGTTGCGGCGAATGACTGTGCAAATGCGCTTCTTGCGGTGGGTGCAAGACCTGTTATGGCAGACTGTGCGGAGGAATGCGCCGAGATAACCTCGCACGCAGGGGCGCTGGTGCTGAACATGGGTACTTTTTCTTCCGAAAGGGGAAAAGCCATGCTCATTTCGGGCAGAGCGGCGAACGCTTCACATATTCCTGTAATAATCGACCCTGTGGGGATACAGGCGAGCAGTTTAAGGCAGAAATGGTTCGCAAGATTCATGAAAGAGCTGAGAGTGGCGGCGGTCAAGGGAAATGTTTCGGAACTGTATGCGATAAAAGAGGGCAGTCTGATAGTCGGGAGCGGTGAAACGCTCGGAGCGGTGCTTGCAAGGCACTGTGCAGAACAGCTTGGCTGTACGGTGCTTGTCACGGGGGAGACTGACTTTGTTTCTGACGGGCAGAGAGTGTTCGGGCTTTCAAACGGAAGTCCGCATCTGTCGGCAGTCACGGGTACCGGCTGTATGACGGGTGCGCTGGTCGGGGCTTATGCCGCTGTGACTGAGCCTATTGCTGCGTGTGCGGCGGCTGTAAGCATCATGAACATAAGCGGTGAGCTTGCAGCCGTGGACTTTCACGGAACAGGCAGTTTTCGGGTAAGGCTTATGGATATGCTGTCGCAGACCGACCGTGAAACATTTATTTCACGCTTTAAAATGAATGCTGATTATTGACTTATTATTGTTAAAAAGGTTAAAAAAAAGTAAAAAACGCCGCTTTCGTGTAGACGAAACGAGGGTTTCGTGATATAATTATTAATATATATGTATACACGGAGGTGGTTTTACGGAAAAAAACAAATACCTTATAGATACAGCTGCCGAAAGAGTGTATCAGAACCAGTCTGAGAGTTATCAGAAAAGCTTTACGAAGTGGAGAAACGCTGAGAAGAACCGCTTTGGTTACAGCTTCGTACACGACAGCCGTGAACACACCTATGTTGACGGCGAGGGCTTTGCGGACGAACAGTGCAGAGCCGCTGAAATGCGTTCGCTTCATTGCTGTCTGCAATTTCTGGGCGGTATGATGCTTTTGTATTTTATGTTGGAGCAGCTTTCTTTCATATTGCTGAAAGTGCTTTTTGAAAAGGTGCATATCAACTGGATATACTTTTCACGCAGAGGCGACAACCAGATAGTTGCCGCTGATGAGGTTTATCTTTTCTGTGTGATGAGGCTGTTTCTGGTGATAACGCTGCTTATTGTCGGGCGAATGGTGTTGAAACTGCCATACAGGGTAATTATGCCTGTTGAGCCGCAAAAGCCTGACAAAACGGCGTACCTTGCATCAGCGATGTTGGTCATAGTCACGATACTCCGCACGACTGATCTGGGACTAAGCAATATAATGCAAAAACTGGGCGTTGACAGCTTCTTTTATGTTTACATAAATGCTTCGGATATTTATTCGCAGATAACTTATTTCGTGATAGAAATGGTCGTGTTCCCGTTATTGGTCGAATTGCTTTTCAGAGGGATGATATTGCAGCTTTTCAGGCAGTTCGGGGATTACTTTGCGATATTCGTTTCGGCAGCGGCGCAGGCTTGCTGTTATCACGAAATATCGAAGATGATGTTCATGTTCATAATGTCGATAGCGCTGAGTACTATGGTGATAAAGACGGGAAGCATTATCCCGGCGGCGGTAATGAGAGTTGTAACGCTGAATTATGTGTTCCTGCTCAACTCGCTTTCGATGGAGAAGTTTGACTATGCCGATCATCTGACGGAAGTTATCGTGAGCCTTAGCGTTATAGTTATTTCGTTTTTTGTTATGTATCTGCTGAGGGTGCATACAAGGAAGCCTTTTATCATGGAGAAAGATTCAACGGAGCTTGATTTTTCGACAAAGTTCAAGCAGTTCGTCAACGCACCTATTGCGATAATCTGGCTCATCATCACAATGCTTTCGACGATACTGGCGGTAAAATTCATATGAACATGAATGATACGGAGATAATGCGGCGGTGCATTGAACTTGCGCAGACTGCACAGAAAAACGGCGATGTTCCTGTGGGAGCGGTCGTAGTCAGGCGGACGAGTGCTGATAGTTGTGAGATAATCGGCGAGGGATACAATCGCAGAGAAGCGGACGGCTGTTCGCTGTCGCACGCCGAACTTATCGCAATAAAGCAGGCTTCGGAGAGGCTGGGCGGCTGGCATCTGACCAACTGCGCACTTTATGTTACCTTAGAGCCGTGTGCGATGTGTGCGGGTGCGGTGATAAACAGCCGCATTGATGAAGTGATCTTCGGGGCATCTGATCTGCGGTTCGGGGCTTGCGGTTCAAGGGTCGATATTTTCGGGCTGGGCTTCAATCATTGTCCAACGGTCAGGGGCGGAGTTCTTGCAGAAGAATGCGCAGGACTGCTGAAAGCGTTCTTCAAGGCGCTGAGGGAACGTGGAAAAAGGAGGTGACGGGAATGGCTGAGTACTGGGATCTTTATGACGAGGAGCGAAATCCTCTGGGAAGAACGGTCATAAGGGGCGGAATGGATCCAATGAGCGGAGAATACCATGTTGTAGTCATGATCGTCACGATGAACTCACACGGGCAGGTGCTTTGTACACTGCGTTCACCTGAGAAGAGCAACTATCCGAACGTGTGGGAACTGACCGCAGGTTCGGTGCTTGCAGGTGAGGACAGTTACACTGCTGCGGTGAGAGAGCTGAGAGAGGAAACGGGCATCAAGGCAAAGGACGGCGAACTCAGATACATGATGACTGTTAAGGAAAGCACGGCTTTTATCGACTGCTATTTTATACGGCACGATGCTGACATTTCGGAGATAATCCTGCAAGAGGGCGAAACGGTCGATGCAAAATGGGTCACACGTCAGGAGTTTGAGAACCTTATCGCACAGAAACGCATGGCTTTTCCTGTTGCAAGGCGGTATCACCAGCTTTTTGACAAGCTTATGCAGGAAGGATTTCTTTAAGAACCTGTCTTCACAAGGCTCTGTACGTGTCTTGTGAAGACAGGTTCTAAAGAATACAGACTAAAAAGCAGGAGCGGTAAAAAAAAGTTCCTGCTTTATTTTTTTACGAAAACGTTTATGTGTATTATTGTACATGACCTATGCCTTTTGTCATATGTAATATCAAAAATTACATAAAACCGAGGTTTTTCTTTGTATAAAAAGCAGATTTTAGTTATAAATAAAATATAAATCGTGCAGATTTGTTGACAACCGAAAACGTTTGTGATATAATACAAAATAAGAAAATATAATCATTTACATTTTCTTACTGTTCCCTGCTAAAAATGGGGGCAGTTACAAGCAACAACAGCAGTAGGAAAATACAAGAGGGGGTATTTTACTATGAAGAAGACAAAAGGTTTCACACTTGTCGAGCTGGTGGTTGTTATTGCGATAATCGGAGTGCTGGCGGCTATACTTGTTCCGTCAATGCTTAATTACGTTAGAAAATCACGGCTCAAAGCAGCAAACGGCAACGCTAAAACAGCGTATAACGCAGTTGCGGAATTCGTAACATCAAAGGAAACTGAGGGTCAGTCACTCAGCACGACTATCTCAGACTACGGCAACAAGGTCATCGACTGCCGAAATCCTCCTGTTCTTCCGCAGAGCGACAACCAGAAGGCAGTATTTGTAATGCTGGCTCAGAACGGTGTAAGTTCGGGAATCGTATGGGTAGGTCCTGCAACAGTCAATGACACCGAAAGCTTTTATGTTCAGTGGACGGGAAGTTATGACCCTGAATCAGAGGATAACCCGATCTTCGGTCAGTATCCCGATCCGATAAGCTGGGACAACTACAAGGAAAAGAAAGTTCTCTGGAGAGTTTACAACGATGTAAACGGCAAGACCGCAAGCAGCGCTGTTCCGCTCGAAAGCTGATAAAACAACACCGCCGACTCTTGATGAAAAAGGGTCGGCTTTTTTTTGTGCTTTTTTTAAATAGTCGGATATTAAAGCTTATTCACAATAAAAATTATTGCAAAAGGGATAGTTATATGTTATAATTATCCTGCCGATGAAAAAACGGCACAGGTATAGAATTATTTAAGAGAAAGGGATACACTTATGAAAAATATCAGAATGGTCATCAATGCGAATGACAAGACAGGGCATATCAACCGTGAACTTTACGGGCATTTTTCCGAGCATCTGGGCAGGTGCATCTATAACGGCATCTATGTTGGCGAGGACAGCCCTATCCCAAACATACACGGCATAAGAAAAGACATCATCGAGGCGTTCAAGGCGATAGAACTGCCTGTTCTGCGCTGGCCCGGCGGCTGTTTTGCGGACGAATATCACTGGAAGAACGGCATCGGTGACAAGTCAAAACGTGCAAAAATGGTAAACACCAACTGGGGCGGCGTGACTGAGGACAACAGCTTCGGAACGCACGAATTTATGGAACTTTGCGAACTTATCGGCTGTGAGCCTTATATCGCAGGAAATGTGGGGAGCGGCACTGTCAGGGAACTTTCCGAGTGGGTCGAGTATATGACTTTTGACGGCGTTTCGCCAATGGCTGATCTGCGCCGTGAGAATGGCAGAGAACAGCCGTGGAAGCTGAAATATTTGGGCATCGGCAACGAGAACTGGGGCTGCGGCGGAAACATGACCCCCGACTATTACGTTTCGGTATACAAGCAGTATGCGACTTTCTGCAAGAACTTCGGCGGAAACCGCCTTTACAAGATAGCCTGCGGACCAAGCGGCGATGATTACAACTGGACGGAAGTTCTCATGAAGAACCTGCGTGTCAACTACTGCTGGCAGGCTGACGGTATCTCCCTGCACTTCTACTGTGTTCCCGAGTGGAGCAACAAGGGCAAGGCAACTGAGTTCACCGATGAGGACTATTATACCGTGCTTTCGACTGCCGCACGCATCGACACGATGATAACACGTCACAGTCAGATAATGGATCGCTATGACCCCGAGGGAAATGTGGCGCTTATCGTTGACGAATGGGGAACATGGTTCGACGTTGAGGAAGGCACGAACCCCGGATTCCTCTATCAGCAGAACACAATGCGTGATGCAATTGTGGCGGCGCTCTCGATGAACATTTTCAACCGTCACTGCGGACGTGTTAAAATGGCGAATATCGCACAGGTGTGCAACGTTCTGCAAGCAATAGTCCTGACTGAGGGAGAAAAGCTTGTCAAGACCCCGACTTATCACATATTCGATATGTTCAAGGGTCACATGGAGGGCGACTGCGTTTACTGCTGGTCGGACAACGAGCAGGTCGGCGGCAAGGCGCTTTCGATGATCTCGAGTTCGGCTTCTGTCAAAGAGGGCGTTTTGACGCTGACAGCTGCAAACCTTTCGCTCGAAGAAGATGCCGAGATAAGCTGTGAGCTGTGCGGTTTTGAGGGCAAGACTGTTACTGCAAGGATACTCACGGGCGAAGTCCATGCGCACAACACCTTTGACGAGCCTGAGAATGTTACGATAAAGCCGCTCGAAGCCGAGATAAAGGACGGAAAAGTTACGTTCAGACTTCCTGCCTGCTCTGCGGCAACAGTTGAGGTCAGATAATAAATAAGAGATAAGAAATAAAACAAAGCGTGTTTACCGTGTGAAAAAAACGGCAGACACGCTTTTGTTTTATTTGCGGATAATTCTTTTTACTGTTCTTCCGAGAGTTGAGAGCGGCTTGTAAAAGTGCTGATAATCAACATCGTTTGTCCAGTCGCCGCCCCACTTCCAGCCGTATTTTGCGAAAGTTTTGAAACACAGGTCATCGTGGTCGATCTTGTGTGGGAAATCGGCTGATCTGTCGGCGTAGGGCGCACCGTTCGGGGGCATTATCACGCCATTCTGGATATAGGGGTTATAGAGCGGATTTATGTCGACAGCTCTGCCAAGTGCGTGGAGCGAGAGTGTGTCGGTGTTGGCGACAGTGCGATAGTTGAAGCAGGAACTTATGTTGCCTGACATGAGTTTGTCGTCATCGCCGCCGAATTCGCTCGACAGTGCCACACGTTCTATCCTGTATGCCGCCGCCGCAAGTTCGCTGAAAATGAGCGTAAGTTCTGCCGCAAGCGACTTGTCGCAGATAAGCTGTCCCTCGTGTGCCGCTCCGTCAAAGCCGCAGTAGGTTACGTTTATTATCCTGAGCGCCGAAAGGGTGAGCTTTGCATCATCGGGGAGCGGTGCTAAGGACGGGTCTGTTATTTTTTCTATCTCAAATGCCATATCATAACCTCTTGTATACCGCACAGCTTATAGGCGGAACTCTCACACTGCCCTCAACACGCTTGTATTCGGGCTTTCCGTCCTCGCCTAAACGCTTATAAAAACGTCCGTGCGGAAGACAGACATAACGTTCATCACGTCTGTGATTGAATATCACGAAGTATGTTTCGTCAGTGCCTGCAAGCTCGAATGCGATTATGTCGGTGTTGTTGTGGAAATGCAGATGTGCGTCAAGTTCCTCGCAGGTGCGCATTCTGAAAAGCGGTGACGAGCGGCGCAGGGCTATGAGCGCTCTGTACCACAGGAACACATCGTAATTTTCTTTCTTCTGCTCCCAGCGTATCATATTAGTTTCATCGGGAGCGTTGTAGCTGTTTTCGTCATAGGTGTTAAATTCGTTGCGCTGAACGCCCTCGGGGAGTATCTTAGGTTTGCTCCTGAGAAAATCCTGACCCAGCTGAATGAACGGAACACCCTGAGAAAGAATAACTATCGCAGCGGCAAGCTTATCCATTTTGCGGCGGTCTTCGGGAGTTCTGTCGGCGGCGCTTATGGAAAGCTTGTCCCAGAGGGTGTTGTTATCGTGAGCCTCGCAGTAGTTTATCGCCTGAGAGGGTGTGAATGCCCAGCAAAGGTCGTCAGCCGTGCCCTGAAGCGCACGATAGCGGCTGTTTGCGGTTATACCTCGTTTTACGGCGATGAACGCATGGTCACTGCCGCTGACAAAGCCTGTTGAGCGAAGTTCAAAGGTACTTCCCTTTATGCCGTCACGGATATTATCGTTGAAAAGTCCCACTCTGCCGAAGCTGTAACTGTTCCACTTATAAGCAAGTTTGTCGGTGGGGTAGGATGACTCGCCGCCTGTCCAGCCCTCGCCGTACATAAGGATCGGAGGATAGATCTTGTCGAGTTCGTCACGGATAATATTGACCGTTTCGATGTCATGAAGTCCCATAAGGTCAAAGCGGAATCCGTCTATCTTATATTCCTGCGCCCAGAATTTCAGGGTATCGAGCATATATTTGCGGAACATCGCATGGTCGGAAGCAGTTTCGTTTCCGCACCCCGAGCCGTTTGAGAAATAGCCGTCATGAGTAAGTCGGTGGTAATAATAGGGGACAGTCTTGTGGAATGCGCTGTCCTCGGTGAAATAGGTATGGTTCAGAACAACGTCAAGTATAACGCCTATACCTGCCTTGTGAAGTGCGGTAACAAGCTTTCTGAATTCGAGGATACGTTTCTCGCCCTCCTCGGCATCGGAGCTGTAATAGCCCTCTAAGCACATATAGTTTTTCGGATCGTAGCCCCAGTTATATTGACCTGCATACGGCTTGCTCTCATCGACTGTTGCGTAATCGTTGACCGGCTGTAACTGAACGTGAGTTATGCCGAGTTCTTTCAGGTGGTCAAGGCAGGTGGCAACGCCGTCATATTTTGTTCCCTCGACTGTGAAGCCCTCAAAGCGTCCGCGCATCTCAAAGGGAACGCCGCTGTTCTCGCTTATGGAGAAATCACGCACATGACATTCGTAAATGACTGCATCGACAGCGTTTTCGCAGACAGGTCGGGGAGTTTCGTTCCAGCCCTCGGGTTCGAGCGCCTTCATATCGGGGATATAGCCTCTGTCGCCGTTTACGCCGCAGCCCTTTGCGTAGATGTCGATAGTTTCAACGTATTCCTTGTGTTCATATTCAAGTGTATAGGTATAATAATAGCCGTAGCAGGTGTGCATAAGTTCAACCGACCACACGCCACGATCCTGACGGCGCATGACGAGCGTTTCGATCTTGTTCTTGCCCTTGCCGCCTGTGTAAAGGTTAAGATAAACTCCTGTGCAGAACGGCGCCCACACACGGAATGTAGTTATCTCGCCTATCGTTACTGCTCCGAGGTCATCACCGTAATATGCGTTTTCTCTGTCGAACCGAGCAAAGTCGGAAATATATCTTTTCATTTTACTTTTTCCTTCTTTGGAGTTTATTTTTTGGGGCTGTTATTTATCTCTTTGCCCGATCTGCCGTCAAACGTTTTGCATATTTCCTTGATTTTTCGCAATAAAACTTATATCTCAGCTATCCTGTTACCAAGTTTTAGTTTCATCTCACAGCCGTTTTTGGTCGCCGAAAGAATATCCCCGCACACTCTGACTTTTTCGCCGAGAAGCAGGATAATAGTTGAGCCGCCGAACTCAAATCTGCCTTTTTCCGCACCTTTTGAAACGGGTACAGAGCCGCTCTGGTAGTTAGTTATCTTGCCGACCATTGTTGCACCGACTTCTATCATTGCAACATCGCCGAAAGTCTTACTGCGTATGATGCAGTATTCTCTTGTGTTTTCCTTATAGACAGGGACACGTTCATTTATAACGGGTCTGACGGCGTGAAGAACGCCGTCTATCCTGCGCTGGCGGCTTTTCAGACCGTCACAGGGGAATACATACCTGTGATAATCGTCGGGAGTAAGGCGGATAACAACAGCCGTTCCGCCTGCGAATCGTTCGGTAAGTTTTTTATCTCTGAGCAGAGAGCCGACAGTATATACGCTGTTTTTTACCACGAACATATCCGACTTTGCGATCTCATAAGCCGTAACTTTGCCGTCAGAGGGGCATATAATAGCGTTAGGGTCGCTGTCAATGAGCCGTCTGCCTTTTTTTATCTTTCTTGTGAAGAAGTCGTTGAAGCTTTTGTAGCTTGTCGGTTCATAATCGAACAGGTCGATACCGTTTTTTTCGGCATAGAGGTCAACTGCCGCCGCCGAAACGCCTGTACTGAGAAACCAGCCGCCTATCTTGCTGACAACAGGCGAAGTCACTATCTTCATCACTGCCCTGCCTGCTGCCGAGGTATACATTTTACCAAGTCCGTCCTGCAAGCTGTCGGTGCTGTTGTATTCTTTGCCGTTTCTGTCTATTATGCGCATTTTTTACTTCAACTCCTTTGGGGGTCTTTTTGTTTTGTTGTGTTTTGCTGTGTGAGTTTTAATGTCATTCTGACATTTGAGGTAACGGACTTATCGTCCGTTTGGGTTTAATGTCCTGTTCGGACATTTGGGGTTCTTTTTCGGAATGCGCTTACGCTGTTCCGAAAAAATAAAATCGGCATTTTGGTGCTTCTACCCTGTTTTGTGGTATTCTTTTGTTTTGATTGCTTTGGGTAGTTTGTTTTGGGTATGCCGATTTTATGATGTGGCTTTACGTTTGTGCGCTTTGGACTGCTTTTGTTTTGGCTGTTCTTTCTATCGCCCCGTGGGGGCGAATGAGGACTTTGCCCTCAAACTCCCACCAAAGAGGAAACCTTTCTGAAGAAAGGTTATCCTCTCTGGACTCTCTTTCCAAAGACTTTTAATTCTCTGGCGAACACGCTTCATTTGTGCATAGCTTTCTTATCTCTTATCTATTATCTTTTGTCTGTTATCTGCTTTTGACAGCCCCGAGCCGCACTCTTTTTCGTCTTAAACAAAATGAATATGCGAGGGCATCGAGCCGTCCGCCCGAGGACCCCGAGGACCCGAGAACTTTAATGGTGAAATTTTACGTAGCTTAGTACTATCAGTGCTGCCATCATGAACATCAATACTATCGTTTTAACTGAGAATTTCTTTACGTTGATGTTCAGTATGAAAAGTATCGAAATGATTATCATGAGTATCTGGAATACATACGGGAATGCAGTCGGCGAAATGTTGTGCCTGCCAAGATATAATAACGGCAGAAACATCGCAACTGTCGTAACGGGTAAGCCTTGATACTTGTCCCTCGGCTCTGCACATATCCTCTGACGCTCTTCCTCCGTGACGTTGAAATAACCCAGCCTTATAACTGCTCCCTGAACTATCATGTATGACGAGATAAGCCCTAACCCATGGTTGAATCCGTAACTGTATCCGATGACGGCAGGGAATACGCCGAAGCATACAAGGTCGCACAGCGAATCTATCTGAATGCCGAAAACTTTTTCGTCAGACGTGCGGTTCTTCATCGCTCTCGCTATCTTTCCGTCAAACATATCACATACGCCCGATACTAACAGACATATGAACGCAAGTGACGGATGATGCTCAAATACACAGGTTATCCCGAATACCGAGGAGAATAGTCCGATATAGGTCAGTACCACCGACCAGTTGTAAAATCCAATCATTTTTATACGACCTCTTTTTTATTTCGGATTTGCAAATTTCTTGTTATATGAAATACAGCGCCGCCGCACCTATCGCAAGCTGTAAGACCGTGAAACGGATCACTACCTGAGTGTCGCTCGTGCCAAGGTTCTTTCTCCAGTGATCGTGGATAGGTGTGCGTATGCCGTCCATGAAGTTCGTGAGTTTGAGAAAACGCCTGAATGAAAGTTTAAGCAGTCCAAGACCGCCGTCAACGATTATCACGCTCGCAAAGAATATGAACAGGAATGGATTGTGGCTGTGCAGTGCAAGAACGGCAAGGAACACGCCCAGCGCTCTTGAACCTGCATCGCCCATGAGTATCTTGCTGGGTGAACAGTTGAACCACAGATATGCGATCAGCACCATGAGCATTATGTCTGCTTGCAGGTTCATGTCACGCCCAAGCCCGTGGAACATGAACAGCAGTATCGTTGAGGAAGTGAGCATTCCGCAAAGTCCGTCAACGCCGTCACAGCAGTTGGTGACGTTTATGCTTGCCCATATCAGCACCATACAAAGTATCGCAAAGACCGCCGCAGGCATATGGAAAGTTTTGCCGAACATCGTGATGTCGGTCGAGTTGTGATACATGAAGTTCGCAGTAACGCCTATTGTTATCACAAGGTCGAGCAGACCTTTCTTGACTTCGCTCCAAGGTGTTTTTGATGCGTCATCAAGGAATCCTGTGAGCATTGCGGCATAGATAAGCACCATGTTTATGGCAGTCTCGGCTGAGAACGGCACGAACAGTGCAGAACACAGCACGAACGCCGACAGCATGATGATGCCTGCGCCCCTCGGTTTTCCTTCGCTGAGTTTGCCATTCACGGCAAATTCTCTGCCCTGATCTTTCGGAAGAAGTCTCATGCCGAATTTTATGGCAAGGAACGTCACCAAAAAACTTGCGCCGAACAACAATAACGAATAAACTCTTGACTCTGATAAAGCATTATAAAGCATAGCACACTTTCCCGTCTGATAGTCTAGGCAAGCTGCGGCTGACCACAGTTCGTCCATTATATAATTATACACTATTCTGAGAAAAAATGCAAACAAGTTGAAGTGTCATTTTGCACAAACTTTTCCCTGTAATAAAGCCTATAATTCATCATATACACTTTTGGTAAACTTTATGTTAATATAGTGTAAAAAGAAAAGACATCGCTCATTTTCTGAACGATGTCTTTGATGCGGTCATTTCTTATCAAGCTGTTCATAGAGGTTCACATGACCCTCCTGCTCGACACGTTTTCCTGTTACACAGCGGTTTATGCCTGCCATATCACGGCGCACACGAACGTCTTTCAAGCCGGACTGAATCATGATCTCCATGACCTCATCTTCCTGACCTGCGCCGATCTCGAACATCATCGTACCGCCGTTTTTGAGTTTATCCTTCCAGATGCGGACTATTGCACGGTAGAAGTCAAAGCCGTCCTCGCCGCCTGCGAGTGCTTCCTTCGGTTCAAAGCGGACTTCACGCTGGAGGTTCTGCATATCCTCAGCGTTGATGTAAGGGGGATTTGATACGATAAGGTCAGCCTCGGGGACAAGTTCGGTGCTTTTCGGGTCGCAAACGTCAGCAAGAACAGCCTTGACCTGTGAGGAATGTTTTTCGATGTTGCGGTTAAGGAAGTACATAGCCGTGTCATATTTTTCCACGCAGTAAACTTCTTTGCAATTGAGTTTTTCTTCAAGAGTTATGCCGATACAGCCTGTTCCTGCGCAAAGGTCAACGACTGTGAGTTCCTTTTCGCCGCCAAGCTGTTTCAGAGCGGTATCAATAAGAGTTTCAGTATCAGAACGGGGGATAAGCACGCCCTGACCGACTTCAAAAGTTGTTCCGCAGAAATCCCATTCACCGAGGATATACTGCAAAGGTTCGCCCGTAAGTCTTCTTGCGAGCAGGAGAGCGCACTGTTTGATCTGTGCATCGGTTGCAAGAGTTTTTCCGTCAAAGCGTCCACGGCAGTTGAAGCCGCAGGCACACCCTGCAAGTTCCCTTGCCTCCCAGTGTGCATTTGTGATACCTGACGAAGCGAGTTTATCGGTCAGGCTTAGGATAATATCGTTATATGTGTAGTTTACCATTTGTCTGCTTCACCGTCCTCGGGTATTACCGCTTTCATTGCGGCTATTGCGCATTCTATCTCATTCACGGTCGGTTCGCTGGTAGTTATGCGCTGTATCCACAGACCGGGAGCGGAGAAAATGCGTGTGAAAAAGTTATCATGTTTGCCTGCGAGCATTATTGCTTCGTAAGCTATGCCTGTCACCACAGGGATAAGAACGAGTTTGAACGCAACTCTGAGCAGGTAGTTATCCCATGTAACGTGGAAAACGCTTGTCACGAAAATGCTTATGAACAGCACCAAGAAAATAAAGCTTGTTCCGCATCTCGGGTGAAAGCGGCATTGTTTTGCAACATTCTCGGGGATAAGTTCAAGACCGTTCTCATAGCAGGCTATCGTTTTGTGTTCAGCGCCGTGATACATATAGGTCTTTGCGATGTCGGGCATAAGGGTAGTAAGAGCGGTATAGCCGACAAATATCGCAATTTTAATAAATCCCTCGATGATATTCTTGACAACGGCGTTCATTTCGCCTGTGAGTTTTTCGATAAGCTTGACGACAGCCGCAGGGCAGAACACGAACAGCACGATCGCAAGCCCAACGCCGAATATCATTGAAATAGTTGTCAGCACGGGCATAAGTTTATCGCCGAACTTATCGGAGAGCCACTGCTCGAACTTTGAGAGTTCTTCCTCCTCGTCATCATCGACCATTTGTTTATCGGCGGCACGGGAAAGGCATTTATAGCCGTCGACCATTGACACGACAAAGTTGAATATCCCA
>CAMVRM010000050.1 GCA_947169885.1 uncultured Ruminococcus sp. | reverse complement strand
TTATTGATCCACATTCTATTTTAAGAGTTGTTGGGGAAAATTGATTTGCGTGATTCTATAATATATTATATTGACAAAATTTTTTAAGTGTGGTATAATATTTATGTAAATGATTTTATCTTTTGACTTTGTTTAAATATGGAGGATCATCATGAAAAATCAATTCGGAAAGAAAACGATAGCTTCTGTTCTTGCATTTGCGATAGCTTGCGGTGCTGTTGCTTACGCTGACCCTGCTGTCGGAGATCTCGGCAGGCTTGGTACTGATATAATTGCATCAGCCGCATCTGATTACAGAGCAGGCACGACTGTTGATGTGCGAAACCTCAACTCGGGCGATATTGTCCGTGCAGGCGCTGTGCTGACACTCCAGAATTTGTCTGTCAGATACGAGGACGTGAGCTATACAATAACTGCGAATTATCTTGACGGCACTGTTGAAACTATCGACAGAACTCTGCTCACAGCTGAGGGCGGCTATGTCTCAAAGAGTGACTTTGTTGTTGGTGAGATCACCAACGATATTACAATGGACGGCGACAGATACTATCACGGAAGCTTCACCTGCGCTATGACCGAAGAGCTTACCCCCGTTACGTTCCTGAGCGAGGACGGCACTTCCACCACTATCAAGTCATACAAACAGTTCGGCGGCTGTGTGCCTGACAGCTACAAAATGGTCTTTCTTGACGGCGGAACTTATGTCGTTACGAGAAATCTCAAACTTGACGGGTTCATAGTTTTCAGCGGAGATGTGAACATAATCATCATGGATAACGCAACTTTCACCTGCAACGGTCTTGACTGTTCGGGCAAAACTCTGAGCATCTTCGGTCAGAGAGGCGGCTCGGGTTCGCTTGTCGTAAACGGCATTTTCAACGGCATAAATGCAAACTTCTTTAACCTTTACAGAGGAACTGTTGCAGTAGACGGACCCAAGGCAGGCTTGAAAGCAAGCACAGCCAACATCTGGGGCGGTGAACTTAAAGACGTTGAAGGTCACACAGGCACTCTTTCGGTAACGGGCGGTCAGCTGAACCTTAACGGCGGCGCTCTGTGCGTTGATAAGGTCGATGCCAGCACATACGTACAGGTCGCATCGGGCATGACTTACAAGGACGAGGACGGAAATTATTATCAGAACACCCTGACTTCTCAGCAGAAAACTCAGATAGAGGGCAAGTCTCTGACTCAGTGCTACGCTTATTCTATCACAGTCGACAGCAAGACCGAACACGGCAAGATCTCGGTAGATCAGGCTCTTGCGGACAGCGGAAGCAATGTTATCGTGAATGTTACGCCTGATGCGGGCTATGTTCTTGACAAGCTTGTTATCAATAACGGCGCTATCTCGGCGCTCAAAGCTGAGGACGGCACACACTATTTCGTAATGCCAAGCTTTAACGTGACTGTATCGGCTGTGTTCAAGAAGTATGTCAAGCCCGTTGTCCTGACAGAAGCAGGCGACATAAATTCTGACGGCAAAGTGGATTTCACTGACCTTGTGGCACTCAAACAGTACGTTGCAGGCGTGGGTGAACTGCCTGCAAGCGCAAACGGCGATGTGAACTTTGACGGCGATATAGACAAATTCGATGTTGAAGCACTCAATAACTACTTATGCGGTTTTACTGCAAGTATAGAATGATATAAAGTATAAATAATTTTACGGCAGAGCGGTCTTTTAAAAAAAGAGACTGCTCTGTTTTTTTTTTGTGCGGTTATCAGTGTGCAACGGCGTTTTTGGGAACTTTTTTTCTAAATTGCAACGCTTTTTTTGTGCTGTTTTGTTATGTTTGTTAGAAATATGTAAAAAAAGATTGACAAAAACGTTTGCGTAATGTATAATTAAAGGTAGGTTCTCACAATACAAATAATTGTGACAGACCGAATCAACAGTCGGCTTGACCGGCTTATTTAGGGGGACGAGAAAATGGAAAGGAAATATCCGCTCACAGCTGCACAGAATATGCACTACCGATGGATACGTGAGTACAAGACCCAGCAAGTCTCGGGACTGAGCATCGTTGCGGCTTTTCAAATGGATATTGACACTGAAACGCTCAAAAAGTGCATCGAGCTTGAAAAACAGCGCTACTCATGCCTGCGCCTGCGCTTTACCGCACCCGATGAAAACGGCGAAATAATGCAGTATATCGCAGACTACACGCCCGAGGACATTCCCGAACATGACCTCACCGATATGGCGCTTGACGAGGCTGACGGCATCATGCAGAAGTGGGCTTACGAGACTTTCGAGGGGGACGATATTCCCATGTGCGAGTTCCGCATAGTTCGGCTTCCCGAGGGGTATAACGGCTTTTTCGTACACATGGATCACAGGCTGAACGATTCTGTCGGGATAGCGGTCATGGCGACCGACATCATGGCGCTCTATAAGCATTTTGCTTTCGGGGACGAATTTCCTGCCGACCTTGCGGACTTTGAAAAGGTGCTTGTCAGTGACCTTGAAAAAGCTAACAGCCCCAAGCGACTTGCAAGGGCAAAGCGTTTCTGGGACAGCGAACTTGACAAGCTGGGTGAGCCGCTTTACTCGGATATTCAGGGCAGGGGAGTGCTTGAAGAAGCTCGCAGAAAACACGGCGACCGTGACCTCAGAGCCGCCGACATCGAACGCAATGAACTGTTCGTGGCGGTCAAGGACTATCAGCTGGAAGTCGACAGTATGCAGAGGGCTATAAATTTCTGCCTGCATAATCAGATCTCGCCGACAAATCTTATACTGCTTGTCATTCGTACATATTTATCAAAAGTCAATGACGGTCAGGAAGATATAACAGTCGAGAACTTTATTTCAAGGCGCTCGACCAATGACGAAATGACCTCGGGCGGAAGCAGAGTGCTTTGTTTCCCCTGCCGCACAGTCATTTCGGGCAACACCACGTTTATTGATGCCGCCCGTCAGATACAGAACCACCAGAACCGCATTTATATGTACAGCGGATATGACCCCGAGTTCATTCGTGAGGAAATGAAGCGCCGCTACGAAACACCTGACGACACAACTTACGTCAGCGTTTATCTCACCTATCAGCCGCCGCTCACCAACGAGGAACTGAAAGCCGAACACCCGAAACTGCCGACACACATCAAGTGGTTCGCAAACGGTGCGGCAACTAAGAAGATGTATCTGACAGTCTCGCACCTGCCCGACAGAAAGCTGAATTTTTCGTATCACTATCAGACAGCGCACCTGACCGAAAAGGACGCAGAACTGATGTACTACTACATGATGCGCATTCTGTTCAGGGGCATCGAAGACCCCGGGCGCACTATTTCCGAGATAATTAACATGGTTTAAAGCGTTAAAGGAGAATTATTATGGAAGAAAAGTTCAAAGAGTTAGTTTCAAACTACTGCACGATAGAAGCCGCAGACATCAAGGAAGAAATGAGTTTTCGTGACGATCTCGGCATGAGTTCGCTTGACATAATGACACTGCTGGGCGATGTTGAGGACGAATTTGACGTTGAGTTCGACTTTGACAACAACGAACAGCAGGTGGCACGCCTCACAACGGTGGGCGGTGCAATAGAGCTGTTAAAGGAGCATATGGATTAAGGCTTTTTTTCGGAGGTATGAAAATGAATAAAACGATGAATACTATGTGGAAGATGTGCGAGGAGAAATACTTCGACCTTCCTGCGGTCCGCTGGCTCATCAAGAAGGACATTCAGGAGCGCACCTACGGCGAACTGACCACAATTACACGCAATATGAGAAAAGGTCTGGCGGCGCTGGGCTTTGAAAAGAGCCACATCTCGCTCATCGGCACAAGTTCTGTCGAGTGGATCGAGGCGTATATGGCAGTAGTCACCACGAACAATGCGGCTGTTCCTCTCGACTGCGGACTTGCGGCGGCGGATATTGTGGAACTTGTTGCACGTTCCGATTCCGAGGGCGTTTTCCTCGACCTTAAATTTGCCGCACTCGCTGATGCTATCAGAGCAAACTGCCCGAAAGTCAGAAAGATATGGCTTCTTTCGGAACAAAAGCTGGAGGACGCTGAAACGATCGCCGACCTGATAGAAGCAGGCAAAGACCACGCCGATGCAAATGCCCCCGAGGACGATGACATCTCGATGATCGTTTTCACATCGGGAACAACGGGCAAGAGCAAGGGCGTTATGCTCACCCAGAGCAATCTTTACTGCAACATCGAAGCGATACTTTACCACATTGCCCCGGGGCGCACGTTCCTGAGCGTTCTGCCCGTCCACCACGCTTTCTGCCTTGTTATGGACTGGCTCAACGGCTTCTGCATGGGCGGTATCATCTGCATAAACGATTCACTTATGCACATGGTAAGGAACATGAGCATCTTCAACCCACACGTCATGCTCATGGTGCCGCTCATGATCGAGACGATCTACAAGCGCATCAAGGCGGCAGGCGATGTTCCTCCCGAGATATTAAAGAAGAAGATATTCGGCGAAAGAATGGAGCATATCTTCTCGGGCGGTGCGCATCTTGAACCCTATTACATCGAGGAATTCAAGAAGTTCGGCATACAGATCTTCGAGGGCTACGGCATGAGCGAATGCTCGCCCGTTATCAGCTCAAACAGAGTTCACGACTTTAAAGCGGGTTCAATAGGCAAGCCGTTACCAAACGTTGAAGTAAAGATAGCTGACAGCGGCGAGATACTTGTCAGGGGCACAAGCGTTATGCAGGGCTACTATAACATGGAGAAGGAGACTTCCGAAGTGTTCGAGGACGGCTGGCTTCACACGGGCGACAAAGGCTATATCGACGAGGACGGCTTCCTGTTCATAAACGGCAGAGTGAAGAACCTCATTATCCTGTCAAACGGCGAGAACATCTCACCCGAGGAGATCGAGGGCAAGCTTGCACTTAACGAACTTATCGGCGAGATAGTCGTGACGGGCGATGACAACCTGCTGACTGCACGCATCTTCCCCGATCCGCAGGCGACCGAGGGCATGACCCCCGAGGATATACAGAGCGGTCTGCAAAAGATCCTCGACAGCTACAACAGCGAACAGCCCACTTACAGACAGCTTTCGAGACTTGTTGTCAGAAAGAACCCGTTCTTCAAGAATTCCTCCAAGAAGATAATCCGCACCAGAGTGACAGAAGACGAGCCGCTCGCATGAAAATGAACTATATCACCCAAACTCATTACACGCACATTTCGGGCAGTGACGGGCTTGCACTGAGCGTTCTGCGCATCGAGCCTGCCGACCCCGAACGGGTGCGCGGCATCGTGCAGATAGTCCACGGCAAGAACGAACACAAGGGCAGATATGCCGAACTTATGCGGTTTCTTGCGGAAAACGGTTTTATCACCGTCTGCAACGACCACCGTGGACACGGTGAAAGCGTCCCCGACCCGAGCGGCTTAGGTTATTTCGGCAGAAACGGCGCAAAAATGCTCGTAGATGACCTTCACGAGATAACGCTCGAAATAAAAGAATATGCCGCCGAACTCTGCGGACGTGACGATCTTCCCTTTGCGATGCTGGGACACAGCATGGGCTCGCTTGCGGCGAGGTGCTATCTCAGGCGTTTCGACAGCGAACTTGACAAACTGCTCCTGCTGGGCTGTCCGTCAAAGTCGTACTTTGCACTGCCGGGGCTTGTCGGGATAAAGCTTTTGAAACACATCCACGGCGAGCGTTCCACTTCAAAGCTTGTCCACACGTTCGCTATGACTATCCCCTATGAACTGCGTTTTTGCAGGGAAAAACTGCGCAACTCATGGACGTGTACCGACAGAGAAGCCGTTATCGAACAGAATAATGACCCTCTGTGCGCCTATTCTTTCACGCTCAACGGCTACGAAGAAATGGCAAAGCTTGCGATACTCACTTACAAAGGCGGTCACAAGGCGAAAAATCCCGATATTCCCATTCGTTTTCTTTCGGGCAAAGATGACCCCTGCGCCAAGTCGAGGGCAAGGCTTGCAGAAGCGGTGCAGATACTCCAAAAGGCAGGCTACACAAACGTGCGCTTCAAGATGTACAGCAATATGCGTCACAATATCCTTCACGAAAAGCAGAAAGAACGTGTTTTCAGGGATATTCTTAAAATTCTTTGTCAATAATAATAAACGGAACAGACTGATACAAGCGGTCTGCTCCGTTTTTTTAATAGACAAATGAAGCGGATATGCGCGTAAGCGACTTAGCGCGCTCCGGTCGCGCTAGACCGGCGAGGTTTGGAGCAGAGCTCCATTCAAAATCAAGCCGCTCGCAACAAATAAACCGACCACAGCTATCCCTTACGAGCGGCTTGCCTACCTTTGTGCAATGTGAGCCCAGCGGCGAACGAGCGACACATGAAGCGGCATATCAAAAATAGTCCGAGGAAATACTTATGAACGGGCAGTGAACTGCACGACAGCGCCGCCGAGATGATATATTTCAAGTCGGCAAAGCAGAAGCCCGATGCCGCACGCCCCGAAAAAATGATTACCGCACGATGTTTATTTCCGCAACCGTGTCGATGCCGATGATCTTTCCTGCGATCTCAAAATGCTCATCGAAGAATATCATTCGCCGAAAAGTGCTGTCGATGCTTTTGAGCCTGCCCGAGAACCGCTGATAACTGCCGCCCGATTTTGTCTTGTCGGGCACAAAATAAGTCAGCGCAACGGTCGGGTGAAGCCCCTGAGCGAGCATATCTGTGAGCCGCATATAACAGCGGTCAAGTTCCTCGGCGGCGTATTCGGGAAGCTCCGCCTTGTCATCGGTAAGCCGCCCCGTTTCGGCGATGACCTCATCATAGCCCGTGAGAGCCGCAAACGGCGAGAACTGCGCCGCACGCTCGATCATGCTCATGTGTTTTCTGTCCGCTGAGCGGTGATGCGGCAGTCCGATAATATCTTCATATGGAAACGGCTCGTTCATGTGTATCACCTCATGCTTTGTGTCCGCCGATCTGTCCGTTGCGTTCGATCGTTGTTCCGCCCTCTAAGAAATTCATGCCTTTGAGCAGAGCATTCTTGCCGTATTTTTCCTGTATCTTCAAAGTCGCCTGCTGTAAACGGCGTTCTTTTTCCTCCGCTTCACGAGCCTGACGGCGTTTGTTCTCCTGTTCCTCGGGGTCGCTGAAAAAGTCCAGCTGAACAGGCGTTTCCTCGGGAATATCACGCTCAAAGATAACATTTTCCGCAACCACATACATTCTCCGAACAAGCAGTTCGCTGTCAACAACTCTGTCAAAAAGCCTCAGCACCGCCGCACACAAAAGCTGTGACGAACTTGTGTAGTGGTCGATGTTCTCAGTTCCGTGGGCGTTCTTCGGAATGTCACGTCCATAGCGATCCTTAACTATCTCCCCCGTGTAATAACTGCCACGCTCTCCCATCAGACTTTCACGGTCATAGCCGACTGTGAGGGTTATTTTTTTCGTCACAACGCCTTTTCTCACAAGGTCGAGCGACAGCAGTTCCATCATCTCACGCACGATGAGCCTTGCTTTTTCAAAGGTATACGGCTCTTTAAGCACCTGCCCCGAGGAGATCGACTTTGCGGAGGGGCGGTATTTTTTTATGTCGGGGATAGTGGTCGGTTCCCAGCCCCAGGCGTGGTCGATGATAAGTTCCGCATTCACGCCGAACACTCTGTAAAGCTTGTTCTCCATGAACGGGTCGAGAGAAGCCCTTGCAACATCGCCCATGGTGAGCAGCTGCATAGCTTCAAGCCTGCGTGAGATGCCGCCGCCTATGCGCCAGAAATCGGTGAGCGGCGTGTGCGTCCAGAGAAGCCGCCGATAACTGCGCTCGTCTATCTCGGCGATCCGCACGCCGTCCTTGTCGGCAGGGGCGTGCTTTGCCACGATGTCCATGCAGACTTTCGCAAGATAAAGATTCGTGCCTATGCCTGCGGTCGCCGTTATTCCCGTTTCAAAAAGCACCTCACGTATCATCGTCATGGCAAGTTCGTGAGCGGTCATCTTATATGTCGAAAGATAGCCCGTCACGTCCATGAAAACCTCGTCAATGCTGTAAACCACGATGTCCTCGGCGCTTATATATTTAAGGTATATGGAATAAATTTTACTGCTGTATTCCTCATAGAGCCGCATTCTCGGGGGTGCGGCGATATAGCCGAGTTTGAGCGAGGGGTCGGCGGCGAGCGCTTCGGCATCGAATGACGAACCCGAGAACCGATAACTGCCGTCCTCACTGCGCTTTATCCTGCCGCCCCGAACTGCCGTCCTCAGCCGTTCGGCGTTCACCTCGTCCACACGCTGAATGACCTCGAAAAGCCTTGCCCTGCCCGATATGCCGTGCGCTTTAAGGCTTGGGGAAACGGCAAGGCAGATAGTTTTTTCGGTGCGGCTCTCGTCAGCGACCACAAGATTTGTCGTCAGCGGGTCAAGATGCCGTTCGGCGCACTCCACCGAAGCGTAAAACGATTTAAGGTCAATGGCAATGTAAATCCTCTCACCCATGAAATGCACCTCTGTTAGTCAAACCACATAAATCACACTGTCGAAAAATGTAAAATATCACAAAATTTCAGCTGTTACCGTTATGTATATTATATCACAATATTCTTGTTTTGTCAAGCGACTGGTTAATTTTACTTCTCAAAGATGTTGAATATTTTTTTCACGCATAAGTATTGCTATGTTTATCAGTCATATTATCTATAATAAAAAATTATTGGACATTTCCCCGAAAATATGTTATAATATAAAAAATGATCGGGAGTGATCTTATGAAAAAGGGGGAGCAGTATATGTGGCTCATAATTTTTGGTTCGGTCATATTGGGGGCAGTTGCAGGGCTGGTCTATCTTGTGGCGGCGGTCAGCAGGTTCGGCGGCATACAGGCGATAGCTGACGGCAGAAAATGGCTGGGATACCTGCTGTCATTCGTCTGCATCGGGGTTCTGTTCGGGATAGTCTCGGCGGCGATGTCGACCGTCAACGGCATTATCGTCCTGCTTCACGAAGTTCTGTTTTTCCTGCTGTTCGGCGGCATAATGCGAATCGTGACACGGGTCAGCGGCAAGGAGTTCGGCATCTATTGGCAGGGGTGGCTCTCGATAGTCTGCTCGGTCATCTACTTAGCGATAGGCTGGTATCTCCTGCACCACGTTTGGCAGAAAGATTACCGCCTGACGACCGAAAAGCCCGTTCAGCTGAAAATAGCCATGTTCGCCGACAGTCACCTCGGCACGACTTTTGACGGCGAGGGCTTTGCGGAACACATGAAAACGATCGAGGCGCAAAACCCCGACATCGTGCTTCTTCCGGGCGACTTTGTTGACGACTCAACTAAAAAAGCGGATATGCTCCGTGCCTGCGAAGCAATGGGCAAAATGAACGTGAAATACGGCGTCTGGTACTCCTACGGCAACCACGATGAAGGCTACTTCAACGGACGTGACTTCACCGCCGCCGAGCTGGAACAGGCGCTCAGGGATAACGGCATACATATCCTCTCGGACGAGTACGAACTGGTGGACAACAGCTTCTACGTTGTCGGCAGAAAGGATTCATCAATGGGCGAGCGCAAGGATATGGCACAGCTTTTAGAGGGCGTTGACACGAGCAAGTATATTCTTGTCCTCGACCACGAACCCAACGATTACGACAATGAGGCGGCTTCTGCGGCAGACCTTGTTGTGTCGGGTCACACTCACGGCGGTCAGCTTTTCCCGATAACGTATGTGGGCGTGTGGTTCGGCATAAATGACCGCACCTACGGCTACGAACAGCGAAACGGCACTGATTTCATAGTGACCTCGGGCATCTCCGACTGGGAGATACAGTTCAAAACAGGCACAAAGTCGGAATACGTCATGATAGACGTTGGCAAATAAGCATAGAAATCCCCCTCGTTATCTTACCCGATACGAGGGGGTTAGTTATCAGCGTAAGTTCACCATTTTGCCGATATCTTCACGCATTTCAACATTGTAATTTGCACAGTTGGGGTCGGTGCATAGCAGAACAATCTCACCTGCGCCCTTTATCTTTGAAGGCTGATACGTGAGTCGCTTTTTGCAGACGGTGCAGACAGGTGCGTTGAGTGCCATATTACGAAACAGCGGGTTTAACGGATCGAAGCCGATACCACCGTTTACTTCTTTAAGTTCATTCAGTTTAAGCTCGTTATCGGTCATATAGATCTCCTCCTGATCGGGTATCAGTTACTCAGCTGTGATCTGTACCTGAATTTCATTATTACAGATATGCACCGGCAAATAACTTCCGTTCCTTATTAAAGTCGGGACAATTTGGATTAGTGCAAACGAACACATTAAAAATGAACCCATTAGACTGCTCTCTGTTCATGCTGCTCCTTAACGCAAGATCATGACGGCACTGCTGGCATACGGTTTGTTCAGATACAGCGTTTTTATCACGATGCGCCACTCTCAGACCTCCGCCGTTTACTTCTTTAAGTTCATTCAGTTTAAGATCGTTATCGGTCATATAAATCTCCTCCTGATCGGGTATCAGTTACTCAGCTGTGATCTGTACCTGAATTTTATTACAAATATTTGTTGACGTTGACAAAGACTGCCTGTTCTTTCTGAAAGTTTGGACAATCGGGATTAGTGCAGATGGGTACAAGATGCTGCTGTACACTGTCCATGAGGCTTCTTGCCTTTGACGGCTGATATACAAGATCATGACGGCACCGAACGCATACGGCTTTTTCAGATACAGCGTTTTTATCACTACGTGGCGCAAAAGCTCCGCCGTTTACTTCTTTAAGTTCATTCAGATTAAGATTTTTATCGGTCATATAAATTTCCTCCTTAAAAATATTATCTTGTGAAGACAGGTTCTGAAATAAATTCGATCTGAGCAAGTATCAGTTCCTCAGCTGTGATCTGTACCTGAATTTTATTACACAATTTTGCTGACGTTGACAAAGATTATCTGTTCTTTCTGAAAGTTTGGACAATCGGGATTAGTGCAGATGAGTACACCATTCTGCTGTACACTGTCCATGATGCTCCTTGTCCTTGGCGGCTGGTATACAAGATCATGACGGCACCGAACGCATATGGCTTTTTCAGATACAGCGTTTTTATCACTAATCGGCACTCTAAAAGCTCCGCCGTTTACTTCGTTGAGTTTGCCGGGGTCGAGTTTCTTTTCATTCATATAAATACCTCCTTTGAAAATACTATCCGAATAAAAATTCGACCTGATCCAAAATCAGTTCCTGGTTGAAGTTAACGCAAGAATGGTTGACACACTTGTAAACATCAGCGTGAACACCGTTGGCACTTTTGAAACCAACGTTGACAGCGTGCTGACCGCACTGACGGCATTTTGTGTCGATTATTCTTCTGGTTGCACGTGCGGCATTTTCTTGTATGATTCTTCTGCCACCGCTGACATTTCCAAGATCGTTAAGGTCAAGAGCGATATTTTTTTCTTTCATTTTAAATTTCTCCATTACAAACATTATAGTTAAAATTCGCCAAAATACTTGAACGCATTTGAGAGCATTATCCGAAGATAAATTCGACCTGATCCAAAGTCAGTTCCTTGTTGAAGTTAATGCAAGAATGGTTGACACACTTGTAAACATCAGCGTGAACACCGTTGGCACTTTTGAAACCAACGTTGACAGCGTGCTGACCGCACTGACGGCATTTTGTGTCGATTATTCTTCTGGTTTCACGTGCGGGAGATCCTAGTGGGGTTGCGGTGGCGCCGCCGCTTATTTCTTTAAGATCATTGAGATCAAGATTGTTATTTTTTTCTTTCATTTTTAATTCCTCCATTACAAACATTATAGTTGAAATTCCCAAAATACTTGAATGCAGTTGACAATAAATATGCAAACCGTATATCTTTTATGTGTTAATTATACCATATAGTTACGAAATTGTCAAGTGAAAATTGATATATTTTTATTTTAATACTTATTCATATTTAAGTTACGAAATCACACGCCGAAGTCTGAGCGTATCACGTTCAAGTGCAAGCAGAGCCGCACGTTTCCCGACAGCGATGCTTCCGTATTCGTCAAAAATACCTATCGAACGGCAGGGATTGACAGCCGCCGCCCTCACCGCATCTTCAAGAGGAATGCCGAAACTGACAGCTTTGAGCATACAGTCAAAAAGCGGCGTGACGCTCCCTGCAAGTGTTCCGTCAGAAAGTTCCGCACGTTCGCCGCTGACCCGAACGCTCTGACCGCCGAGCGTGTAACTGCCGTCGGGCATTCCTGCCGCCTCCATGCTGTCGCTTATGAGGACTATCCGCTCACTTCCGAACAGCCTGAAAGCCGCACGCACAGCCGTCCCCGAAAGATGCACCCCGTCACAGATAAGCTCCGCAAACACATTGCCGCTGTCGAACGCCGCACCTATCACCCCCGTGTCACGGTGCAGAAACGGCGGCATGGCGTTGAACATATGCGTGATGTGGTCAGCGCCCGCTTCAAAAGCCCTCATAGCCGTTTCATAGCCGCTCTCGGTGTGCCCCAGCGAAAAATGCACACGTCCGCTCAGTTTTCTTATGAGGTCAAGCGAACCGCTTATCTCGGGAGCAACAGTCACAAGCTTGACCAGCCCCTCCGAGACACCCAGCCACTTTTCAAGCTTTTCGGCGTTGGGCGGCTGAATGAATGCGCCGTTCTGTGCGCCTTTTTTCGCCATGCTGAGAAAAGGCCCTTCAAGGTGCAGACCCACAAGTTCGGCGCAGTCGGCGTGACGCTTTTTGCTGAAACTTGCGGCTGTGTGCAGTATCTGTTCAAGCTTGTCATCGGGGCTTGTCATGACCGCAGGACAAACCGCAGTTACCCCGTGCGAACGCTCAAAGGCGGCTATCTCCGAGAACGCCGTTTCCGTCCCCTCGCAGACATCGTGACCCACGCACCCGTGAAAATGCACGTCACAAAGTCCGGGGATAATGTAACAGCCGTCAGCGTCGAACACCTCTCCCGAGTATTTTATCATCGCACTTTCGGGAAGTATCGCCGTTATGCGCCCCTCATCGGTAAGTATTTTCAGCGGCTCAAAGGCGCATTCTTCCGTAAAGACCAGTCCGTTTTTTATAAGCATTTTTTTCACGTTCCTTATCTTTTTTGTTTTCGCCGCATATAAATTATACAGGTGATGATATGGCAGAATTTTCTATCGGAAGTTTAAAAGTCCGTGTCTGCTTTGGATTTTTTGCGGCGGTGATGTTCTATTTTTATTTCAGCGGCGAGGACAGTGCAGGAGTTGCGGCGGCGCTTTTAAGCTGTTTTCTGCACGAACTGGGACACCTTTCGGCGATGTTCCTGTTCGGCTGTCCGCCCGAGCGCCTTACCCTTTACGCAGGCGGTCTGCGGCTGACAGGCTCTTACACAAAACAGCCGAGCCGTCCGCAGGAACTTGTTATCCTTTCGGCAGGCTGTGCGGTGAACCTTGCACTTGCGGTCATATCGCATTTTATCGGCGCACAAACGCTCGCCCTTGTGAACCTGTCGCTGATGCTCACGAATCTTCTCCCGTTTTCGGCGCTTGACGGCGGCAGGATACTTGCCCTTTTCGGGAGCAGGCTGAGAAAAACAGCAGCCGCCGTGACAGCAGTGCTGCTTGCGGCGGCTGTATATCATTTTGGTCTATCGCCCTGTGCGATGCTTTTTATAGCATTTGCGGCGGTGTTCGAGTTATTCGCCTGACACTTCCTCAGCCCAGTTTTTCAGGTCTTCCTTAGTTACCGAACCACGGAACAGCTTTGCGGCGACTATCTCACCTTTTCCGCCGAAAAACGGAAGAAGCTTTTCGGCGGTCTTGCCCATTTCACTGCCGCCCGATGTTGCAAAAAGTGCGATCTTTTTGCCTGTCCAGTCATAATCCTTGACAAAAGTCTGAATTATGTTCGGCGCACCGTAATACCAAATGGGGAAACCGATGAACACCGTGTCGAACTGCTCAAAGTTTTCGAGCTTGTTCTTTATGGGAACATCTTTCTTGCCGATCTTTTCCTTATTGCACCTTGCGAGAGGATTTTTCCAGTTTATGTCAGAGGGAGTGTATTTCTCAACAGGCTCTATCTCAAAAACATCAAGCCCTGCCTGACGTGCAAGGTTCTTAGCCACAAGTTCGGTAGTTCCCTCGGCGGAAAAATACGCAACAACAGCCTTGCTCATGTGAGTTTTACCTCCTTATCATAATTCGGTCATCGCCTTGATGTCCTTATCCGAGGGATTGACTTTGCCCTCTATTATCTTGGCGTTGGGAGCGCTGGGCTGCAAGCTTTCGGCAGCCTTTCCGAAACCGCTGCTTCCCGAAGTTGCAAAGAGTATTATCTTCTTGCCCGAAAAATCATAGCTTTCGAGAAACGTGTTTATGATAGTCGGCGCAACGTACCACCATATCGGGAAACCCACGAACACCGTGTCATAGTCGGCGATGTTCGCATTCGTGTCCGCAAGTGCGGGGCGTGAGGAGCGGTCACGCATCTCGATGCTTGAACGTGAGTTTTTGTCCTGCCAGTTAAGGTCATCAGGCGTGTAGGGAACGGCAGGCTTTATCTCATAAAGGTCAGCGCCTGCGATGTCTGCCAGCTTTTCAGCGAGTTTTGCGGTGTTTCCGCTTGCCGAAAAATATGATACGAGTGCTTTCATTTTTTTATTCCTCCTTTAGAAAGACTTTGTACGTGTCTTGTTAAGACAGATTCTTAATCCTGATTGCGTGTGCAGATAGCACGGATAACTCTCAGGTAATCGTCAGTCTTTTCTACCGAATAGGTCAGATGACCATATCCGGGGATAGTCTTGAAGTTCGCCGCAGGATAAGCTTCGATAAGGTGACGGAAACATGACTTGAAAGTTTTTTCCTCGTCCGAATAAACAAAGAATATGTTCTCCTGCATCTGTTCGGGCAGGGGAGGGAAGTTGAACGTGTAGCGTGCTTCCGTTTCGTTCTTTATGCTTCCGTCAGTGATTATCGGCGCAGTTTTTACCATTGACTCGATGAGGGGTCTTACGGACTCGTTGTCGCCCTTGTTGAACTGGTCTACCGACTTCCACGCAACAACTTCGTCAACGCTCTGATTGCGCATCTTGTTTATCATAGACTTCTGCTTGAAGTTCATCAACGCCTTGTAAAGCTTGGGCTGTTTTAAGAACGTGCCGCCGTCAAAGAACGCCGACTCAACGTTTATCTTGTGTCTTATCAGCTGATAGATAAGCTCCATGCCGATCTCAGCGCCCATCGACTGACCGTAGATAAGGCAGATGTTCTTGATCTTGTGATCGTTCAGGTATTCGATTATCTCGGCGGCTTCTTTTTTTCTGGAGGTAAAGTCGCTGCTGCCTTCGTAATGACCGTTATATTCGGGGACTATAACAAAATAGTCCTGAGCAAGATCGCTGTAAAGATATTCCAGTGAATCAGCCGAGCAGAACGAACTGGTGAGCATTATCATGATAGGGTGACGGTTGTTTCCGTATGTGTTGAATTTCATATTGATCCTCCTGTATGATATAGTGCAGAAAAACTTTCGGCGCAAAACCTCTGTTTTTGGCACTTAATATTTTTGTTTTATACAACTGTATATATTATACCATTTTTTTGTCCGTTAGTCAACGATTTTTCATAAATTCATCAAAAAACAAAAATGAAATTTTTACTATAAATTTAAAAGAATAAATGAAAAGCCAATTTCAACCATTTTGGTTCACTTACTTTTTTTATCACTCATTGTCAAATGCAGACGCTATTTTAAGACAGTATCAACAAAATTGCACGATATTTATAGATATTTATTGACAAGCGAGCATGAAAAATGTTATAATAGGATATATATTTGCATTTGTTTTCTGCGGAAAGAAATCATCACTCGGAGGTCTTGTGTATGTCTGAAAAAGATGTGATATTCCAAAAAATGGCAGAGGCGCTTCTGGTGGATTATTCCAGCGTTTGCTATGTCAACTCTGTCACAGGAGAATATATCTGGTATTATTCCGATAAGAAATATCATCTGCTCCACAAAGGCATTGACGGCGTTGATTTTTATAAGGATATTATCAGCGACCCGCAGATGGTCATTCACGAAGAAGACCTGCCTGTACTTCGCCGTGTGATGCAAAAGGACAATCTTCTGAATTCACTGAGAGACGGAAGCTCAAAAGATATTGTGTGCCGCATAATGCTTGACGGAAAGCCTGTTTATCATAAGTTCATGCTCATTCCCTGCTCTGATGATAACGATTGCTTTATCCTCGGCATAATGGACATCGACAGGGAATACCGCATGAAGCTTGATGCGGAGCGGCTCAAAAAAGAACGTGTGATCTTCAATCAGATAGCGTCCTCGCTTGCGGAACATTATGACACGCTGTACTATATAAATATTAAAACGGGCAGGTTCTTTGAATACACTTCCAACGATATTTTCAAAAGCCTGAATATTCCCCCGCAGGGCGATAACTTTTTTGCCGAAACAGAAAAAAGTATGAGAAAACTTGCTTTTCCCGAAGATCTTGAAAAGGCGATCAGGATATACCAAAAGCCCGAGATGCTCAAAAATCTTTCAAAGGCAAGTCAGTTTTCCTCAATTTATCGGCTCGTGATAGATTCCAAGCTTATAAACGTCCGCTGTCAGCAGATACTGACCAACGATAAAAAGCACGTTATAGTCTGCATCGAGAATATCAACGATGAAGTCTCGGCACAGGAGGAACTTGAAGCAACACGCCGCCAAAATGCCGATTACAGCAACATCGCAGGCAGTCTTGCCTCTCACTATGAGGTCATCTATTATGTCGACAGTTTCAGCGGTGAGTATTACGAGATAGTTTCCGATTCACGCTTCGGCACGGCAGGCGTTATGGAGAACGGAAAGGATTTTTTCTCGGATATTCAGGTAAATGTGAAAAGAGTCTATCCGGGCGACCGTGAAAAAGTTCTCCGCTTTCTCGACCAGCAGAACGTCAGGAGCGTGCTCAAAGACAAAAGGCATTGCAGTATGGATTACAGACTTCTGCTTGACGGCGAGGTGAGCTACACACGTCTGACTTTTATGTGGTCAGCTGACCGTGTTCACTTCATAATCGGCGTTGAGAACATCAACGAAGAAGTCATGGCACGCAAAGAACAGCAGCACGCCCTTGATGCGGCGGCAAGGCTCGCAAGACGTGACGAACTCACAGGCACAAAGAACAAGAACGCCTATCAGGAACTTGAAAAACAGGTGCAGAAAAACATCTCGGAAGGGAACTGTGAACCGTTTGCTATCGCCGTGTGCGACCTGAACAGCCTGAAACACGTCAACGATACCATGGGTCACAAGGCAGGCGATGAATATATCAAGGCTTCCTGCAAGCTTATCTGCGACATATTCAACCACAGCCCCGTGTTCAGAGTGGGCGGCGATGAGTTCGTGGTGTTCCTGCGTGGGAGCGATTATGCCGAAAGAAACAAGCTTTTTGCAAACCTTAAAGAACGTGTGCTGGAGAATATCCGCCTGCACTCGGGTCCTGTGATCGCCGCAGGTCTTGCAGTCTATGACCCCGAGAATGATTTCAGGCTCAAAGAGATATTCGACCGTGCCGACAGCCGTATGTATGAGGATAAGAGCAAGCTCAAAGAGCGTGAGATAAAACTCGACAGCCATGCGCTCGATGACACTAATGTTATCCCGAACGAAAGACGGCAGAAGCTGGATCAGCTTTTCAATGCGTTCTCTGTCGTGGCTGAGGGGACTTATATCTACCTCTGCGATATGAAATATGACTACTCACGCTGGTCAAAGTCGGCAGTCGAGACTTTCGGGCTTCCCTCGGAATATATGTACGGCGCAGGCGACATCTGGGAAAAGCATATCCACGATGACGACCGTGAAACTTTCAGAAGTTCCATAGCCGAACTGTTCTCGGGCAGTCAGTCGGGACACAATATGCAGTACCGTGCCTTGAAGAAAAACGGCGAGTATGATGTATGCACCTGCAAGGGTCTTGTGCTTTGCGATGAAAACGGCGAACCCGAATATTTCGGCGGCTCGATACGCAATCACGGCATTCAGGGGCATATCGACACGTTGACGGGACTTCGCAACCAGTACGGCTTCTTTGAGGACATCCAGTCAAATATCCTTGCAGGCAGGAAAATCAACATCTGCATGATAGGGGTAGTGCAGTTCTCGGAAGTGAACGAAGTGTTCGGCTATCACTTCGGAAATATGGTGTTACAGCGTTTTTCGAGGTATCTTTATGAGTATGTGGGGAATACGGGCATGGTCTACCGTCTTGACGGCACAAAGTTCGCAGTTATCACAACGCTTTCAAATAACGATATACGCTACCGCTACGAAGACCTCAGAGCGCATTACAGAGCAGGCTTAAACATCGACAAGAAACACGTTATGCTGGAACTCAGCGCAGGACTTCTGACAGTCGAAAACTTTGCGCTGGACTATCAGACGGTATATGCCTGCCTGAATTTTGCTTACGGCGAATCAAAAACACGCAGACACGGAGACCTTGTGCAGTTCTATAACGACCTTAATGATGAGAACAAGCACCGCATCGAAAAACTCCACGCCATAAGAGCCTCGATAACGCAGGGCTATGAGGGCTTTTATCTGCTCTATCAGCCTGTTGTTGACGCTCAGACCGAAGCGCTCATCGGCGCAGAAGCTCTGCTCAGGTGGCGCAGTGATGAGTACGGAACAGTTGCACCCGACCACTTTATCCCTCTGCTGGAAAAAGACCCTCTGTTCCCCGAACTGGGCGAATGGATACTCAGATCGGCGCTGAAAGTTGCAAAAAAGGTTCTGGAAAAAGTCCCCGACTTTGTGATGAACGTCAACCTTTCCTACACTCAGCTTGAAAAGCATGATTTTGTAGATATGGTGATCTCTGTGCTTGACGAAGTGGGATTTCCGCACGAACATCTCTGCCTTGAAATAACCGAGCGCTGCCGGCTGCTTGACCTTGACCTGCTCAAAAATGTTGCGGTGAATCTCAGGGGCAGGGGAGTGAAGATAGCACTTGACGACTTCGGAACGGGATTTTCGTCGATAGGCATCGTCAAGAATCTGCCTTTCGATATAATCAAGATAGACAGATCGTTTGTTCTTAAAATAGAGGACGATGAAAAAGAACGTGAACTGATAAAGTCATTCGTTCAGGTGGCGGCGACTTTCGGCGCAAGAGTGTGCGTTGAGGGCATCGAGACAGCAGGCATGAGGGATATTTTACAGCATTACAGCGTTCACAGTTTTCAGGGCTATTACTACGCAAAACCGATAGGTTCAGATGAACTTTTCAAATGGATAGATGACAGAAATAACAAATAAAGGGGGACGAGCAAATGGATAGGCTTGACAGGATAAAGGGTTGTCTTATAGGCGGTGCGGCAGGTGATGCACTGGGCTATGCTGTTGAGTTCCGCTCGGAGAAGAATATCTTTGACGAATACGGCGAAAAAGGCATCAGGGAATATTCCATACGTTCTTACAGCAAAAAAGCAAGAGTGTCGGACGACACACAGATGACCCTGTTCACGGCGCAGGGCATTCTCGAAACATATGAAGCGCTCGGGAAAAAATGCTGTGACAGTTCCGTAAGACAGCACATCGCAAAATGCTATCAGGAATGGCTGTTCACGCAGGACACACAGTTCGGCGAGAACTCGGCTCAGGGACGTTCGTGGCTGTGCGGCGTGCCCGAACTTTTCGCAAGACGTGCCCCCGGAAACACCTGCCTTATGGCGCTCAGCACAAGAAAACACCGCCCCGCTCCCGAAAACTACATTGCGGACAAGCTGAACAACAGCTGCGGCTGCGGCGGCGTTATGAGGGCTGCACCGCTGGGCTTTATCCCCTGCGAGGACATAACGCTCATCGACATGGAAGCGGCACAGGCAGCCGCAATAACTCACAGCCATTCGCTGGGTTATATCCCTGCGGCGATACTTGCGCACATCGTCCACAGGCTCATCTACCCCGTGCAGAGTTTGCCGACCCTTGCGGAGATAGTCGAAGAAGCAGGCTTCACGGCAGGCAGGCTTTTCGAGGGTGACGAGAACATAAAAAAACAGCTCGACACTCTGAGACTTGCGGCAAAGCTGTCGGAAAATAACGTTCCCGACCTTGATAATATCCACGCTTTGGGCGAAGGCTGGGTAGGTGATGAAGCGCTGAATATCGCAGTATACTGTGCTTTGCGCTACTGCGATGACTTTTCGGCAGGGCTTGCGGCATCTGTCAACCACCGTGGCGACAGCGACTCAACAGGCGCAGTTTGCGGGAATATCCTCGGTGCGGCTGTCGGGCTTTCGGGCATCGGCGAAAAGTGGACGGAAAAGCTGGAACTTGTTGACGTTATGGAGAAGCTTGCGGAGGGTTTTGTTTAATTATAAATGAGCGTTTTTTTTAATATACAAATATACAAATGAAGCGGAATTGCGCGTAAGCGATTTAGCGTGCTCCGGTCACGCTAGACCGGCGAGGTTTGGAGCAGAGCTCCATTCAA
>CAMVRM010000049.1 GCA_947169885.1 uncultured Ruminococcus sp. | reverse complement strand
ATTGACAAGCGAATAAAAAAGTGAGATAATATAATGGAGTGATTATATATAAATATACGTGAAAGGAGCTGACTGCTTATGTCAGTAAGGGTCGGGATGGTGTCGCTGGGCTGTCCGAAAAATCAGGTGGACGCTGAAAAAATGATGTTCGGACTTAAAGCTTACGGCTTTGAACTTGCCGATGAACCGGAGACTGCTGATATTGTTATCGTCAACACCTGCGGATTTATCCAGTCGGCTAAGGAAGAAGCTATCGAAACACTGCTCGAATTCACCGCTCTCAAAAACGAGGGACAGATAAAGGGCGTTGTCTGCACAGGCTGTCTTGCGGAAAGATACCGTGAGGACATCATGAAAGAAATGCCCGATGTTGACGCAGTTGTGCCGCTCGGAAATGACGGCGAGATAGCACGGATAGTCGGCGAACTTGCGGAAAGAGGTTCGGCTGAACTTGACCCGAAAGATAAATACAGTCTTCCGCTCGAGGGCGAAAGAACGCTTATCGGACTTGGACATTCCGCTTACTTAAAAATAGCTGAGGGCTGTTCAAATTGTTGTACCTACTGCGCTATCCCCGCGATAAGAGGTCGTTTCAGGAGCAGACCCATGGAGAATATCCTTGAAGAAGCAAGACAGCTCGCACAGTCGGGCGTTACCGAACTTATCGTTGTGGCACAGGATACCAGCCGCTACGGTGAGGACATCTATGGTGAGAGCCGAATAGCCGAACTGCTGACGGAACTTTGCAGGATAGACGGCTTCAAGTGGATACGCACGCTTTATATGTACCCCGAACGCCTGACTGACAAGCTTATTGATGTTATCGCAAGCGAGCCTAAGCTTGTGAAGTATCTTGACATACCGATACAGCACTGCAACGGCGATATTTTAAAGCGCATGAACCGTCACGGTGACAGAGAAACGCTCACGGCGCTCATGAAAAAACTGAGAGAACGCATACCGAACATAACGCTCAGAACAACGCTCATCACGGGTTTTCCCGGGGAAACACAGGAACAGTTCGAGGAACTTTCGGAGTTTGTCGGCGAAATACGCTTTGATCGCTTGGGTTGTTTTGCATATTCGGAGGAAGAAGGCACTCCTGCGGCGAAAATGCCCGATCAGCTCCCCGTTGAGGAACGTGTGCTGAGAAGCGAGGCTATCACACAACAGCAGATGTTCATAACCGATGAACTTATGGAACAGAAAGTCGGCAGCACGCTTGAAGTGCTTATCGAGGACTTTGACGAGGACGAGGGCGTATATATCGGCAGGACTGCGGCAGACGCTCCCGACATTGACGGATTTGTTGCAGTTTACAGCGAAAGAGAACTTTCGTTCGGAGAGTATGTTACTGTTACCGTCACCGCATATGAGGACGGCGGTCTTATTGCAGAACCGAATTAAAACCGCTTATTGAAGTGCTTTTACATCGGCTTATAAATTGCCTATTATTAATAGTATGAAATAGAAAAAGAGTACGGAGGGAAATGGAAATGAATCTTCCAAACAAACTGACGATATTGAGAGTGGTGCTGATACCATTTTATGTTGCAGCGCTCATGATACCGTTCAAGTGGCACATATGGGCTGCGATATTCTTCTTTGCGGCGGCATCTATAACCGACTGGTTTGACGGGCGCATCGCAAGGGAGCGGCATCTTGTAACGAGCTTCGGCAAGTTCCTCGATCCGCTTGCGGACAAAATGCTCGTCATGTCGGCGCTTGTCTGCTTCACGGCGCTGGGCTGGTGCGATCCTGCGGCAGTCATCATCATTTTAGCCCGTGAGTTCATGGTATCGGGTCTGAGACTTGTCACTGCAAAAGAGGGCGTTGTTGCGGCTGCGGGTATCTGGGGCAAAGTCAAGACTGCGTTCACAATGTTCGCAGTCATCGGCATGATGGCGCTCGATATTTTCTTCGGCAAGAATGCTATGATAAGCGAGATAGACCACAGCACCATATTCATGATAAACGAGATACTTATGTGGATAGCAACAGTTCTGACAGTCATCTCGGGCGGCATCTACTTAAAGCAGTACTGGAAGTATATCGACCCAAGCAAATAACAAGCACATATACGTGCGGCACAAAATAACGACACAAAAAGGTGAAATACAATGATACTTTATAATTCGCTCACAAGAAAAAAAGAAGAAGTTATCCCCAACGAGGCAGGAAAATTCTCTATGTATACCTGCGGTCCGACAGTGTATCACTATGCGCACATCGGCAACCTGCGCACCTACATCATGGAGGACGTGCTGGAAAAATATCTGCGCTTTACAGGGCTTGACGTGACCCGTGTCATGAATATCACTGACGTGGGACACCTGACCTCTGACGGCGACACAGGCGATGACAAGATGCTCAAAGGCGCAAAGCGTGAGCATAAAACTGTCATGGAGATAGCTAAGTTCTATACCGATGCTTTCTTTGCCGACTGCGCAAAGCTCGGCATCAAGACCCCTGACGTTGTTGTTCCTGCAACAAGCTGCATCGACGAGTTCATCAAGGTCATTTCCTCGCTCATCGAGAAAGGCTATGCTTATGAAGCAGGCGGAAACATCTATTTCGACACTTCAAAGCTCAAAGAGTATTATGTTTTTGGCGATGTCAACGAAGAAGACCTTGCAGTCGGCGTTCGTGAGGGCGTTGAAGCAGACAGCAACAAGCGCAACAAGGCTGACTTTGTGCTGTGGTTCACAAAGTCGAAGTTCGATTCGCAGGAACTGAAATGGGATTCGCCGTGGGGCGTAGGCTACCCCGGCTGGCACATCGAGTGCAGCTGCATTTCCATGAAGAACTTAGGTGAAAAGCTTGACCTGCACTGCGGCGGCATCGACAACCAGTTCCCCCACCACACCAACGAGATCGCACAGAGCGAAGCATACCTCGGTCACAAGTGGTGCAACTACTGGTTCCACGTTTATCACTTGAATGACCTTTCGGGCAAGATGAGCAAGTCGAAAGGCGAGTTCCTGACTGTTTCACTGCTTGAAGAAAAAGGCTATGACCCTATGGTATACCGTTTCTTCTGCCTTGGCTCACACTATCGCAAGACACTCGTGTTCGACTGGGGCAACCTTGACAACGCAAAGGCGGCATACGAAAAGCTTATCACAAAGATAGCTTCGATCGTCAAGAACACTAAGGGCGACATCGACAAGGCAAAGTTCGGCGAACTGAGGAATGCGTTTGATTCGGCACTTGGCAACGATCTTAACACGGCGCTCGGCATAACGGTGCTTTACGATGTGCTGAAAGCTGACATAAACGATGCGACAAAGCTTGCTGTTATCAATGAGATAGACAGTGTTCTGACATTAGGGCTGATAAGCCATGCCAAAGCACTCAATGAAGCGGCAGAAAAAGCAGAAGCTGATATTCCTGAGGAGATCATGTCACTTGTTGAGGAGCGCAAAGCGGCACGCAAGGCGAAAGACTTTGCGAAAGCAGACGAACTGCGTGACAAGATAACTTCCCTCGGCTGGACTATCGAGGAGACACGTCAGGGAACGAAAGTTTATAAGAAATAACAGGTGTTAACTGCGCTCACAGATCAGGTATAATACAAGGCGTAAAAACTCACGATAAGGATCGATAAACGAAGAATGAAGAATAAACCGATAGTAGACAAGGCGAACAACTCAACAATGGGAGTTCCGCACGCAAGACAGCGCATGATGGCGTATTTTCAGTTCTCGATGATAGCCCTCGTTTTTGTGTTGGTGTTCGGTATCGTCTATGCAATATCCCTCAAAAAAGAACAGAAAAACAAGATCGACTACTCGACAGCTCAGCTTATCCAATTCGATCTTCCTGCGGACGATGCGCCTGTTGTTGTCTATGAGACTGACAAGGGCACGTTCAAGGCTGTGCTTTTCCCCGATGAAGCCCCAAAATACTGCGAGTACTTCACGGAACTTGTCAACTCGGGTTACTATGACGGGACTTATGTTTTCGCTGTGCAGGAGGGCGTTTACTTCATGGCAGGCTCTAAGACCTCTGACGGTCTTGACGATGACAACACCGACAAATCTCAGCACGCCCCCGAAAAATCAAAGGACTTGTGGCCATTCTACGGCGCTGTCGCAGGATACGGCAATCAGAAGTCGATGTTCGATTCGACCATTCAGGCAGGCAGCCGTGACCTTTTTATCGGCTCGATCGAATTTACTGATGAGATAAAGGAACAGCTTGATTCCGCAAGTGACAACACGCTTCTTAATAACGCTTTCAAGGACAAAGGCGGCGTTCCCAATTTTTCCCAGCAGTATACCATTTTCGCACAGGTGTATGACGGTTTTGAAGCTTATGACCAACTGCTCAAAGCGGCAGTCGTGAATAAGGGCGATGACAGCGGCAACAACGCAGACCTGCGCCCTACCGAAGCGCTGAGATTCAACAAAGTTTATATGTCGACTTACGGCGAGAACAAAAATGACGTGTTTTTTAGCACCGATGCTCGGCAAAACAGCGAAAATAGCAGTTCTTCGGCTGAATAAGTGTGATAAAAGTCTGAAAAATGGCGTTTTTTTGCCTGAGACTATTGACTTGCAATCAAAAAAAGTCTATAATATTAATAACGATCAAAAATAATCCCCAAGGAGAGTAAAAGAAAATGAAGAAGCTCATTTCAATGAAAAGAGCGGCGGCATCCTGCTGTGCTGTCGCAATGGCGGCTGCAAGTCTTTCTGGCTGCGGCTCGGCAGGCTATGCCCTCAAATACGGTGATACTGAGATCAAACCCGGTGTTTACATCGCAAGCATCATGAATGAGATGAACACCCAGATGAACACCCTTTACTACGCAGGAAAGATACAGTCTGCTGATGACTGCTTCGATCAGGAGATAGACGGAAAGAAATTTGCTGAGGCTGTTAAGGAAAAAGCACTCGAAAGCTCAAAGGAGATCGTTGCTATCGATGCGAAGTTCAAAGAGCTGGGACTGGAACTTTCTGCGGAAGATGTTGATGCTATCGAGGAATCTCTTTCTTCTATATGGGGCTCGAACGGCGGTCTGTTTGAATACGCAGGCGTGAGCAAGGAAAGCTACAAGCTTACACTTGAAGACAGCTACAAAAAGACTGCTATCTTCAATTACTACTACGCTGAAAACGGTATCGAAGAAGTCGGCGATGAAGCTATCCAGAGTTACGTAAATGATAACTACATCAGATATAAGATGCTCTCTATCCCAAAGAGCAGCGCTGAGGACGAAGAAACCAAAAAGACCGAGAACGAAGAAGCAGAAGCACTTTTCAATGAGTACTTAGAGAAAGCTAAGGACGTTGATTTTGCAGGCTTTGATGCGCTTATAGACGAATACAACGCTTATAAGGAAGCTAAGGAAGCAGAAGAAACTGCGGCTGCTGAGGGCGAGGACGGTTCGGCTGAGGCAGTTCCTGATGACAGTGCCGCTGACGAAAGCACCGCTGATACAGCGGAAAGCACTGCCGACTCCGCTGAAAGCGCTGACAGCACAGAAACTTCTGAAACTTCCGAGGCTGAGGAAAGTGCTGCTGAAACAGAAGAAAGCGCTGCCGAAACTCCTGCTCCCGAAAGCGTGCCTACCGCAAACGCCGCTGCCGAGAGCGAAACTGAGGAAGAAAGCACCGCTGAGGACGCTTCTTCCGAGGAGGAGAGCAAGGCTGAGGACGAGAGTGCCGCTGACGAAAGCACCGCTGACACCGAGTCTGAGACTGATACAAAGTCAGATGCTGAGGAAACTGCCGACACTGACGATGCTGAAACAACCGATGAAACAGACAGCGCAGCTGAGGAAGAGAAAGAAGATCCTTACGTTAACGAATACGTTATGAACGCTACCGATCTGCTTGACACCGAAAGCGATTCTTACGATGCGACTTACGCTAAACTTGTTCAGGCTGTAAAGGATGCCGAATACGGCAAGGCAACAAGCTATACCGAGAGCGAATATTCATATGTTATCTTCATAACTGCTGACATTGCCGAAAGACCTGACTACATTCAGGACAACAAGGACACGCTTTTACAGGAGATCAAGGGTGATGAGTTCGACGGTCTGGTCGCAGGCTGGGTCGAAGCGCTCGACATCAAGGTAAACGAAAAGGCTGTCAAGAAGTATTCCGTTAAGGACATTTACGACCGTCAGAAGGAATATGCCGAGAAGAATCCGCAGAGCTGACGTTAGGTAAGCGATATTAACATTTTAAAAGCAACGGCAATGGGGTGTAGCTGCTCCATTGCCGTTTAAGGATAGCGCTGTGTTCACATTATTTGGAGGACAACATGAACAGTTTCAGAAACAAGCTTCTTCAATTCATGCAGGGCAGATATGGTCCTGACCAGACTTTTTACGTTCTGACAGGTATATATCTTGTACTTGTTTTTGTGAACGTTTTTGCACAGTCATGGATACTGCACATTCTGAGCCTGCTCATTTTCGCACTGACGATGTACAGGGTGCTGTCAAAAAATATCATAAAACGTCAGATCGAGAACGAGTGGGTCATGAGCCGCACCGCAGGACTTCGCAAACGCTTTATGAAAGCTAAAAAAAGATACGAACAAAATGACGATTACTACTTCAAAAAGTGTCCCGAGTGCAAGAGACAGCTCAGACTGCCCAGAATAAAAGGCAAGCACACTACAACCTGCCCTGCCTGCGGACACAAGTTCTCCGTGAAGATCTCGTGGGGACGTGAAAAGTAAAGCCTTTTGTCAGGATATTAAACCTGTATGTTATATCATCAAGTCTATAAATGCACTAAGCGTTTTAGAAAAATAAAAAATTATTAAACAGGAGGAATCTATCATGGGACTCGACGTTAAAGACATCACAAAGGCAGTTGGCGGTGACACTATCGCTAAGGCAGTTGACAAGGCTGTTGACACGGTAGCAGACAAAGTTGCCGACAAGATACCCGCTCCGAAAGCAGTTGTTGACGAAGTAAAGAAAGAGGTCAAGAAGGCTGCTACCGCTGACAACATTGAAAAGCTCGCAACAAAAGAGAACATCGAAAAGGTCAAGGATGTTGCAGGCGGCATCATCGGCAAGGTAAAGAAATAAATGCAGTATTTTCTTGACGCAGAAAACGTTAATTTTTCTTACATGAACGATGCGGAAGAACCGCCCGTCCGCACGGAAGTGCTGAAAAATGTCTCTCTCCGTGTGGAAAAGGGCGAGTTCCTCGCCGTTCTCGGGCATAACGGTTCGGGAAAGTCCACCCTTGCAAAATGCTTCAACGCAATAAATCTGCCCGATTCGGGAACGGTGACTGTTGCAGGGCTTCGCACCGATGATGAGAACAATCTTCTGCCCATTCGGCGCACCGCAGGCATGGTCTTTCAGAATCCCGACAACCAGATAGTTGCGACTATCGTTGAGGAAGACGTGGCGTTCGCACTCGAAAACTTAGGGGTCGAACCGAAGGAGATACGCCGCAGAGTTGACGAAGCGCTCAAAACTGTCGGTATGTACGAATACCGTATGCACGCTCCGCACAAGCTTTCGGGCGGTCAGAAACAGCGTGTTGCTATCGCAGGCATTCTTGCGATGAATCCCGACTGTATTCTTCTTGATGAGCCGACTGCCATGCTTGACCCTCGCGGACGCAAGGAGGTCATGGACACTGTTAAGCGGCTCAACCGTGAGCAGGGCGTGACGATCGTGCTTATCACACACTACATGGAAGAAGCGGCGCAGGCTGACAGGATAGCCATTATCGACGGCGGCGAAGTGCTTATGGACGGCACGCCTAAAAGCATTTTCTCGCAGGTCGAGACGATGAAACATCTTGGGCTTGACGTTCCGCAGGTGACGGAACTTGCATGGCGGCTGCGCAAAGACGGGTTCGACATTCCTGCTGATATTATCACCGAGGAAGAATGCGTTCAGGCAATTGCGGCACTTCTTGAAAAAGGACGGTAACAGATATTTATATATCGTCAACTTTTTGTTTACAGACGATCATTTTGGAGAAAAAATCAATGTCAATCATCAAAACTGAGGGGCTGACCTATGTTTACGGGGAAAAAACGCCCTTTCGGAAAGTAGCGCTCGACAATGTGAGCATCGAGATAAACGAGGGTGAGATGATAGGTCTCATCGGGCACACAGGTTCGGGCAAATCAACGCTGATACAACACTTCAACGGACTTCTTAAACCGACTTCGGGAAAAGTTCTTGTTGACGGCGAGGATTTTTTTGCCGATAAGAAAAAGCTGAGGGAAGTGCGCTTCAAGGTCGGGCTGGTGTTCCAGTACCCCGAGTATCAGCTTTTTGAAGAAACGGTCGAAAAGGACATCGCCTATGGTCCTAAGAATATGGGACTTGACGAGGACGAGATAAAACGCCGTGTCAATGAGGCGGCGGAACTTGTCGGGCTGACGAAAGAACAGCTTTTAAAGTCGCCGTTCGAGCTGTCGGGCGGACAAAAGCGCCGTGCGGCTATTGCAGGAGTTATGGCAATGGAGCCGAAAGCGCTCATTCTGGACGAGCCTGCTTCCGGACTTGATCCGCAGGGGCGTGACCGAATTTTTGATATGCTGAAAAAGTACCACACGGAAAAGCGTAACACTGTTATAGTTGTGTCGCATTCCATGGAGGACATCGCAAAATTCGCAGACCGCATTCTTGTCATGAACGAGGGCAAGGTGTTCTGCTTTGACGAACCGCCGAAAGTTTTCGGACGAAGCCGTGAGATAGAACAGATAGGTCTTGCAGTTCCGCAGGTGACAAGGGTCATAAACAAGCTTTGTGAAATGGGCTATGACCTTGGTGACGATGTTTACACAGTCGGCTATGCGGAAAAACAAATATTAAAAAAGCTTAACAAAGTGCAAATATAAACATGAACATACTGCGCATATGTATATTGATATGCGTTTGAGATACAGGGAAAAGAATAGAAGGAAAGTATTTTGCTTAAAGACATAACACTTGGACAATATCTGCCGGGAACATCGCCCGTGCATAAGCTCGACCCGAGAGTTAAGCTGGTGCTGACGGTGGAATTCATCGTCATGCTTTTCTGCGCAAAAAATATGTGGGCGATCGGCGTGGGAGCGCTGTTCTGCATCATAAGTTTTGCGCTGTCGGGAGTGCCTGCTTCGCTCATGGTCAAGAGCCTTAAACCGATAGTGCCGCTGGTGCTGATAACCTCGGTGCTGAATCTTTTTTTTGTGCGAACAGGTGACGTTTTGTGGAAATGGAAAGTTCTGCAAATAACCACCGAGGGACGTGACACGGCGCTGTTCATGATCGCAAGGATCGTACTGCTGATAATCGGCTCATCGCTGCTGACCTACACCACTTCGCCTATCGATCTGACCGATGCGATCGAGAACCTGCTTTCACCTCTTAAAAAGCTGAAAGTCCCCGTTCATGAACTTGCGATGATGATGACAATTGCACTTCGTTTTATACCAACGCTCATCGAGGAAACGGACAAGATCATGAACGCCCAGAAAGCAAGAGGTTCGGAGCTTGACACAGGCAGTTTTGCCGACAAAGTGCGTGGAATGGTGCCTATTTTCATTCCGCTTTTCGTTTCGTCATTCAGGCGTGCCGAGGAGTTAGCGACTGCTATGGAGTGCAGATGCTATCACGGCGGCGAGGGACGCACACGCATGAAACAGCTTCACACGACTTACCGTGATCTTATTGCGGCTATCTACACAACGCTGTTTTTCGGCGGCATAATAGCTCTGAATGTACTTATCAAATAAAGATCAGGAAAGAAAATAAATGTTCGCTTTCGGCGTTAACATATAAGGATAAAATGAAAAACTACAAAGTCATATTGGCATACAAGGGGACGGCTTATCACGGATTTCAGCGGCAGAGCAATGCCAACACCATTCAGCAGGAAGTCGAGGAAGCACTTGGACGTTTGCTGGGTGAAAATGTAACGATCTACGGCTGTTCACGCACCGATGCAGGTGTCCACGCCCGTGAGTTCTGCTTCAACTTCCACACGGAAAATCCTATACCCGTCAAGGGTCTGCTGTTCGGCTGCAATGCCCAGCTCCCCGATGACATTGCCCTGCTTTCTGCCGAGCAAGCGCCCGATGATTTCCACGCACGCTTCTGCGCAAAGGGCAAAGAATACGAATACATCGTACACAATTCGGCGGTCAAGAACCCGTTCTATTCCGACAGCGCTTACAGGACCGCACGTCACATTGACGAAAAAATGCTCGACAGTGAAGCAAAAGCTTTTGTCGGCGAGCATGATTTCAGGGCGTTTTGTTCAGCCGACTGCACTAAGGAAAACACCACACGCATCATCAGCCGATTTGACGTTCGGCGTGAGGGCGAACTGGTCATCTTCACCGTTGCGGGGAACGGCTTTTTGTACAACATGGTGAGGATAATGGTCGGCACTCTGCTGACTATCTCCGAGGGGAAACTGCCCTGCGGCTGCATACCCTCGCTTCTCGAAAGCCGTGACAGAACGCTTGCAGGAAGAACTGCTCCTCCACAGGGGCTGTATCTCAACCGTGTGTTCTATGCTGAGGGAGAATATATGCAGAGTGAACACAGTGCCCCTTAATATTCACATTCACCCGAAAGTGTGATGCTTTGTCCTTTTCGGACATTTTTCTTTCTACTTCATATCAGTGAGGAATAATTATGACTGACAAAAAAAATAGACCGTCCAAGCATCGAGCCGTTCACACCGACATAAACTCAGTCAGGCGGAACGAGCGCTCGATACGCCGCATGAAACGGCTGCTCGCACTGCTCATCGTAGTGCTGATCGGACTGACTATCTACATGACGTATCCCATGTGGCTGCCGAAGCTGGAGGGATTTTTCGACAAACCTGTCACAACTATCCACAACACAGGCACTGCCGAGGGCGGCAACTTCCCTATCGAGCCGACTGAAAAGACCACGAACATTTTCGCATTCAACAAGATGCTCATGACTGCTGACGCTCACAGCCTGACCCTCTATAATTCGGACGGCGAGCGTGAGAACTCTTTCGCCCACGCATTTTCAACACCTGTTGAACGTGTCTGCGGCAAAAGAGCGCTGGTTTTCGACAGCGGCGCTTACGGCTTCAAGCTTTACGGTAAAAAAGGTGAGATATATTCCAAAACCACTGACGATCTTATCCTGTCGGGTTCGCTTTCCGAGGACGGCACGGCGGCTATCCTGACTGAAAGCAACAAATACGCATCTATGGTGCTGTTCTATGACGAGGACGGCAAACTTATATATCGTTACGGCTGCACTTCAAGGGTAATGTCCGCATCGGTCACAGAGGACGGCAAAAGCGCTTACATCACCACGTTTTACTCTGAGGGCGGCGAAATTTTCTCGCAGGTCCGCAGACTGGACTTTGACAAGGACGGCGAGCAGATGATAAGCGAAAAAATACGCACCCTTGCGGTCGACTGCATCGCTAATGATGTCGGTGATGTGCTTGTGGTGGGCGACAACGGGCTTTACACCATTTCTCCCGAGGGAAATCTTGTGTCAAGCTGTGAGTTTGACGGAACTCTGAGTGCTGTCGCACTGGGGCGAGGCTGTTCGGCGGTGCTTGTGAACAATTCGACCGATAACGGCACATCACTTTTTTTAGCGGCGGCAGGTGCTGAGGACACAGAAGCGTACAGGAGCATTGAAGTTTCGGGCATAGTAAAAAAACTGTCGATCACAGACAACAGAGTTATGGTGTTAACAAACAGCAATGTTTATTCATATGCGTTCAGCGGAACTCTTGCGGCAGAAGCGGAAGTCGGCAGGGAGTATGTGAATTTCGTATACACAGACGGCGCAGTATACCTTGCAGGCAAGCGAGGAATAGACAAAATAAAATTCGATATGTAAGTCCTCGGGCGGACGGCTCAATGGTCCTCGGGCGGACGGCTCAATGCCCTCGCATACTCATTTTGTTTAGGACGTAAAAGTGATTTGCTCGGGGCGTTCATTAGATTATAACTTGCAGTAAGTTAGTTATGTTTGATATTTGTATGATAATTACTGACGTTTTTGATGCTGTTTTCGGCATTGAGAACGTCTGGTTTTTTGGTTATTTTTTTCTGCACAAAATGAAAAACTTCACGCTTTTTTTCCTTACTATTTTTCAAAAAAAGTGTGATAGAAATATATTATACTATTTTGGTATATATCATTTATGAAGAATAAATGTTCGATTAACCAATTGTAAGGAATGCACAGAAATGTTAGTTTCCTTTTTATAATAAAATACCCCCTCGCATATTGACAAACACAATATATTGTGGTATAATACATATTACAGTAACACAATATAGTAATTAAGCGAATCAGAGTGACCGCAATAAGCAGGAGGAATTCAGAATGGTAAACGTAAATGTTATTAACGGAAAGCTTTCTCAGAAAGAGATCAACGCCTATATCAGACACGGCATAGAGCAGTATCCGAACAAGTGCATCGAATCAATGGACATAAAACTTGACGGCGAATATGTTGACGTTGAGTATCATTTCAGCGATGTTCCTTTTCAGCGCATCCGCCGCATAACAGGCTATCTTGTCGGCACTCTTGACCGCTTCAACAACGCAAAGCGCAGTGAAGTAGAAGACAGAGTAAAACACAATCTTTCATGAACTTAACTACGCTGAGATAGGTATGAAAAATGCCGTACACTATACCACATATAGTGTGCGGTTGTTTTTATGCAAAAAAAGTCCCGTGAGACTGTCAAAAACAGGTCACGGGACTTGTGTATATTATAGCAATCCAAGAAAATATCAACACAAATCTTTCGGATAAAATTCCACATTGCAGCGTCAAACTCCCTTGCAGTGCGACAGCACGGCTGCGGTCGTTTTCCTTGCACTGTGAAATTTTCTCTCGAAATCTTTATGCTGCTATTTTCTTGTATTGCTATAGTTACTTTTTGTCACGCTCGATAAGCAGTCGGATAGCGCCGATAACACAGCGGATGATTCTTGAAACGTCCTGTGTTATGGTGTCGGGCAGGTCTTGCTTGCTGCGTTCAACGTTCCAGATAGCAAGCAGTGCCGCACCGCACCTTACACCTCTTACGATACCGACAGAGAAAATGGCTGCGCACTCCATTTCGCTTGTCAGGCAGCCGCACTTGACATAGCTGTCCCACTCGCTGTTCAGCTTGTCCGTAACTGCCGAACCCTGCGGCTCAACTTCGCCATAAAAGCTGTCCTTTGAGTGAACAACTCCAACGTGGTATTTGTTTCCCGGGGTGTTGCTGCTCATAGATGCGGCAGAATCAGCAAGCGCCCTCACAACATCAAAATCCGCAGCAGCAGGGTATCCGTTCGGGAGATATTCGTGAGAAGTTCCCTCGGAGCGCACCGCCGCCGAAGCAATGCAGAGGTCGCCGCCTGTCACATCGAGCCGTATGCCGCCCGAAGTTCCGATACGTATAAAAGTATCAGCGCCGCACTTGACAAGTTCCTCAACAGCGATAGCCGCAGACGGACCGCCGATGCCCGTTGAGCATACGGAAACTTTCACGCCGTCAAGTTCACCTGTATAAAGATTGTACTCACGGTTGCATGATACCTGCACAGCGTTGTCCAGCAGTGCCGCTATCTTAGGCACACGCCCGGGATCACCTGTCAGGATAACATATCTTCCGACTTCGCCCTCTTTCGCCTGAATATGAAATTGCCTTTCACCATTCATTATCGTTGCCATAAGCTCTCCCCCTTTTTGTCAATTCTGAATTATCAGATGTATGGGTTTTCTTTGTGGTAGCGGATATTTGCGGGACGGTTAAATTCAACGTCCTCAACGCCTAAGAGATCAAGCAGTGAATAAAGCAGTTTGCCGTAATGCCCGAACACTACCGAACCGTGATGCGGATAACCCTTTTCGATAAGCACATAGCGATAGAATCTCGCCATTTCGGGGATAGCAAAAATGCCGATCGTGCCGAAAGAACGTGTGGGAACGTCAAGCACTTCGCCCTGTGCCGCATAAGCTCTCAGCTGTGCATCAGCAGTCGATTGCAGACGGAAGAAAGTGATGTTGCCTGCCTTAATGTCGCCTTCGAGCGTTCCACGGGTGATGTCAGGCTCTTTGTCGGGTTCAAGACCTCTGTGCATGATCTTCTGATACTTCATGACAGGGCTGTTCATGATAGAACAGCTTCCGTTTCCGCAGTGGAAGCCCATGAACGTGTCACGCTGGGTATAGCTGAACTTGCCCTCGATGTCCTCACGGAAAATATCACCGGGGACTGTGTTGTTGATGTCGAGCAGAGTAACTATCTTGTCTGAGATGCACTCGCCGATATATTCGCTCAGTGCGCCGTAAATATCAACCTCACATGAAACGGGTATTCCCTTTGCGCCAAGTCTGCCGTTTACATAGCAGGGAACAAAGCCGAACTGTGTCTGGAACGAGGGCCAGCACTTGTTGGCGAATGCCACGAACTTTCTCTCGCCCTTGTGAGCCTCAGCCCAGTCGAGAAGCGTCAGTTCATACTGTGCAAGTCGTGGGAGAATGCCCGACATTTTGTTTCCTGCGCCAAGCTCTGCCGCCATTTCGTCAACAAGCGCAGGGATACGCTCATCGTCCTTGTGTTCATTGTAAGCGGCGAACAGGTCAAGCTCGGAGTTCTCCTCGATCTCAACGCCAAGGTCATAAAGTCTTGCGATAGGCGCATTGCAGGCGAGAAAATCCTGCGGACGAGGACCAAAGCTGATAATTTTCAGATTTCTCAGACCGACTACCGCACGAGCAATAGGTATGAACTCAGCGATCATGTCAGCGACCTCGGGCGCAGTGCCAACGGGGTATTCGGGTATGTACGCTTTTATGTGACGAAGTTTAAGGTTATAGCTTGCGTTGAGCATTCCGCAGTAAGCATCGCCACGGTTGTCGCCAAGTTCATTTCCGCAGTCGTCCTCAGCCGCCGCAACGAACATTGCAGGACCGTCAAAGTACTTAGCGAGCATCGTTTCGGGTGTCTCAGGACCGAAGTTGCCGAGATACACAACGATAGCATTGCATTCAGCGGCGTTGACTTCCGCAAGAGCTTTTCTCATATCGAGTTCGTTCTCAACGACCGTGGGACATTCATAGAGCGTTCCCTCGCCGTACTTTTCGGTGTAAGCCCTGACTACCGCCTTTTTGCGGTTCTCGGAAAGGCTCATGGGGAAGCAGTCTCTTGAAACTGCGATAAGTCCGAGTTTTATCTCGGGAATGTTGCCTAAAATGTTCATTTTTAATACCTCCGTTTAGTTTATTTATCGGCGACCCAGATAGCTGTTGAACCGCAGGGGAGCGGACTTCCTGCGAGTTCCACGGGCAAGCCTATCTCGTCCGCAGTCACCTTGCCGCCGAATCTCGGCACTAGTACTTCACTGAGGATATACGCCATAACTGACGGCGAAAGTCCTGTTGTGTAGCTGTTGAGCAGAAAGAAGTTCGGCTCGTCCGAAAGCACCTGTGCGCAAGTGCTTACAAGTTCATACACGCAGTCTTCCAGCTTCCACACTTCGCCGCCCGGACCTCTGCCGTAGCTGGGAGGATCCATAACTATACCGTCATAGCGGCTTCCACGGCGTATCTCACGCTTAACGAATTTCTCGCAGTCATCAACAAGCCAGCGAACAGGTCTGTCAGAAAGACCGCTTGCGGCAGCGTTGTCTCTTGCCCAGCTGACCATGCCTTTTGAAGCGTCAACGTGGGTGACTGCCGCACCTGCCTCCGCACAGGCAAGCGTTGCACCGCCCGTATAGGCGAACAGATTGAGCATCTTGAATTCCCTGCCCTGCTCCCTGACTTTACGGATACGTTCCGACATAAAGTCCCAGTTTACCGCCTGCTCGGGGAACAGACCCGTATGTTTGAAACCCGTCGGACGAATTATGAACGTCAGCGACTTATAGTTCACTTTCCAGCTTTCGGGAAGGCGTGTTTTCAGCTCCCATTCACCGCCGCCCTTTTTCGAGCGGTGATAAACGGCATCTGCCTTATCCCACAGGTCAGTTTTGTGAGGAGTTTTCCAGATGACCTGCGGATCGGGGCGTGAGAGTATCTTTCCGCCCCAGCTTTCAAGCTTCATGCCGTCAGACGTATCTATTATTTTGTAATCCTGCCAGTTTTTGGCTATTCTCATATAATGTTCTTCCTTTTATCAATTTTTAATCTTCATCAAGTATTTCAAGAGCCGACTTATATTTTTCCATTCGCTGTGCGACCTTTTCGGGAAGCTTACCCGAGGGAAGTCTGCCCCTGTCGCTGTTATGGATAAGATCGGCACGTTTGACTGCGGCGGCGATCGGGTTATTTTTGAGCCGTCTGACGTAAGCGAAGTAATCCTCATTCTCATCGTATCGGGTAAGAAGTTCTACTGCGTCAACTACCTCTTTCGAGATACCTGCATGGAGAAGCTGTTCAGCGGTAACGGGAGTATCCTCGATAACATCGTGAAGCAGAGCGGCACAGGCCGTCAGTTCATCGGTCATCTGTTCAGCCAGGTGATAAGGGTGAAAAACGTAAGGCACGCCAGACTTGTCTATCTGACCGTGATGAGCGTCATATGCAATACGCATTGCAAGTTTTGTCTGTTCCGTATAGATCATATTTTATACACCCTTTCACTTTGTTCTTATGCTCTGCTGTGTTTTGTAATGTCCTGTTTTGACATTTTTGGGATAACGAACTTGACGTTAGTTGTGGGTAATGGTCTTGCGACCATTTAGGGTTCTTTTGCTTTTATTATATTTTCTCGACCAGTGCCGCAATTTCTTCCGCATATGCCGCTATCTCGTCAGTATTCCTGCCCTCCAGCATAACTCTTACAAGCGGCTCTGTTCCGCTCTCTCTTACAAGCACTCTGCCATTGCTTCCAAGCTTGCCCTCAACTTCCGCTATCTTCGCCATGACCGCTTCGCTCTTGTCCCACAGACCTTTCTTGTCTGCCGTTATGCGCACGTTCCTAAGCACCTGCGGAAATACTTCCATGCACGATGCAAGCTCCGAGGCTTTCCTGCCCGTGTTAGCCATTATTTCAAGCATTTTCGCACCTGTAAGTTCGCCGTCACCTGTGTTCGCATAGTCCAGCATGATGATGTGTCCCGACTGCTCGCCGCCTAGGTTGTAGCCGTTCGCAAGCATATTTTCAAGAACATATCTGTCGCCGACAGCCGTTATCTCAGCGTGCAGTTTGTTGTCCTCGCAGAAACGGAAGAAACCTATGTTCGACATGACCGTTACAACACAAGTGTCTTTTTTCAGCTGTGCCCTGTCACGCATATAAAGCGAGAATATCGCAAGCAGTTTGTCGCCGTCGATAAGACATCCGTTCTCGTCCACCGCAAGACATCTGTCTGCATCGCCGTCAAACGCAAGCCCTAAGTCAGCGCCGACTTCTTTAACTTTGACCTGCAAAGCTTCAATGTGTGTCGAGCCGCAGTTCTTGTTGATGTTCGTGCCGTCAGGTTCAGCGCTTATGAATGTGCAGTCAGCGCCCAGACCCTCAAATATCTGCCTTGCAGTCGCACTTGCAGAACCGTTTGCGCAGTCGAGTACGACTTTCAGACCGCTCACATCAGCATCGACCGCCGACTTGATAAAAGCCACGTAATCGTTCACAGCCGTGTCACAGCGGTGTATCCTGCCAATATCGCAGTGGTCTTTGAGTGCGATCTTTTCGGGAGTGTCGAGAATGAGCGCTTCTATCTCGGCTTCAACAGCATCGGGGAGCTTGAAACCTGTGCTGGAAAAAAGCTTTATCCCGTTGAATTCCACCGAGTTGTGCGATGCCGAGATCATAACGCCTGCATCTGCGTGATATTTGTTGACGAGCATTGCAACAGCAGGTGTGGGCACAACGCCCAGTATGTAAGCATCAGCGCCGACCGAACAAATACCTGCGGCAAGTGCAGCTTCAAGCACGTCACCCGACACACGGGTATCTTTGCCGATGATTATTTTCGGAGTGTGATCGCACTCAGCCGCAAGCACCATTGCCGCCGCTCTGCCGATATTCATTGCCATTTCGCAAGTCAGTTCTGTGATAGCGACTCCTCTTGCCCCGTCTGTTCCAAACAATCTTCCCATGATATTTTTCTCCTTTTTATAAATGTACTTATTGATAATTGTCCAAAGTTATATAAAGAATCATAAATGCCAAGTATTCTTTATTATCTTTGACTTGTGAGCTTATTTAAAAATGTGTCTGACCGTCTTTCAGAATGCCTAAGTGGTCATATGCGAGCTGTGTCGCAACTCTGCCACGGGGGGTCTTTGCAATAAATCCCAGCTGCATAAGGTAAGGTTCGCAAACATCCTCCAGCGTAACAGCTTCTTCACCGATCGCCGAAGCGAGCGTTTGCAGACCGACAGGACCTCCGCCGTAGCCCTTTATCATCATGTTAAGGAATCGGCGGTCAAGCTTGTCAAGTCCCAGCGTGTCGATGTCAAGCTTATTCAGGGTGAATGCCGCTATCTCTTTTGTTATGCGCCCGTCACCTATGACCTGCGCATAGTCTCTTGCACGGCGCAGAAGTCGGTTAGCTATTCTCGGCGTTCCCCGTGAGCGTGAAGCAAGTTCAAAAGCGCCCTCACGTTCGCAGTAAACGCCCAGTATCATTGCCGAGCGCAGAACGATCTCCGTCAGCTGTTCGGGCTTATAAAGTTCAAGGCGTTCGATTATGCCGAAGCGGTCACGCAGAGGTGCGGAAAGCTGACCCGAACGTGTCGTTGCCCCCACAAGAGTGAACTTTTCAAGTTCAATGCGTATAGACCTTGCCGCAGGACCTTTGCCCATGATTATATCAAGTGCGTAATCTTCGAGTGCGGGGTAAAGTATCTCCTCGACCTGTCGGGAAAGGCGGTGTATCTCGTCAATAAACAGAACATCACCTTTTTTCAGGTTGGTGAGTATCGCCGCCAAGTCTCCGGGCTTTTCGATAGCAGGACCCGAAGTCGTGCGTATGTCAACGCCCATTTCGTGAGCAATTATCATTGAAAGAGTGGTCTTGCCAAGTCCGGGAGGACCGTACAAAAGCACATGATCCAGAGCATCTCCACGCTGTTTGGCGGCTTCGATGCAGATCTTCACATTTTCCTTGACCTCGTCCTGACCGATATAATCAGAGAGCGTTTTCGGGCGCACTGACACATCAAAATCATCGGTAGTATCGGGAGGCTGTTCTCTGGGCGAGACTGTCCTGCCCTCAAATTCAAGTTCATTCTGTTCGATCATAAGCATCTATTCCTTCGGTTTACTATATCTTAAATGTTGTTAGTTTGTCCTTTTTTTGTAATGGTGTGCGGACTTTTCGATCCACGTCAGTTATTTCTTATTTCTTATCTCTTATTTCTTATTTATAATTATCGAGCCATCTGCCCGAGAACTTACATTCTCGCTAATCCTATAAGAGCTTTCTTTATCAGTTCTTCGACTGTCAGTGACGGGTCAAGCTTGCCTAATACCGATAACGCTTCGCCCTCGGTGTAGCCTAATACTTCCAGCGCTGTTACCGCTTCTGCAATGTTCGAGCCTGCCACTGCCGCAGTCGGCACGATCCCTCCCTGACCTCTTACAGAAATTGTCTCGCCTGCAAGCTTGTCTTTCAGTTCAAGGATTATCCTCTGCGCAGTCTTTGCACCTATGCCTTTTATCTTCGTAAACGCTTTTGAATCCGCAGTCGCAACACACAGCGCAAACTGCTGTGTACTCATGCCTGAAAGTATCGAGAGCGCCGCTTTGGGTCCTACTCCGCTCACGGTTATGAGAAGCTTGAAACACTTCAATTCCTCACGCTCCGCAAACCCGAACAGCTCAACGGCATCTTCCCTCACACTCATAAAGGTGTAGAGAAAAACTTCCTCACTGCCCGTTATCTTCTGCAAAGTGGACATTGTTGTTTTGCAGGCATAACCCACACCGCCGCACTCAACGACCGCAAGTCCTGCCTCGGTATGAGCAAGTCTGCCCCTTAATGAATATATCATATCTAAACTCCGACTCTTATTTAATTTGTTTCTCTGTAAGCCTGCGTGAATTGACCGTGTAGGCGTGACACATCGCCATTGCAACTGCATCGGCGGTGTCGTCGGGCTTGGGGACGTTTTTCAGGTGGAGAATAACTCGGGTCATCTCCTGAACCTGTGCTTTTTCGGCACTTCCGTAGCCCGTGATGCCTGCTTTTACCTGTGAGGGCGTATATTCGTAGATAGGCAAGCCTGCCTGAGTTGCCGCAAGAAGTATAACTCCCCTTGCTTCGCCCACACCGATGCCCGTGGTCTTGTTGTTGCCGAAATAGAGCTTTTCGATGCTCATTTCATCGGGCTTGTAAGTCGAGATAAGCACACGCAGATCGCTGTATATCGCAAGCAGTCGGCGCTCAAAAGGCGTTCCTGCTTCAGTCGTTACCGCACCCATTGCAATAAGCCGCATATCAGAGCCGTCATAGTCGATGACCCCATATCCGACTATCGCATAGCCGGGGTCGATACCGAGTATCCTCAAACAGCCGTCACCTCATTTCAAGTTTATGCAGTCTACAATATTATATCACACTTTTTCTGCAATTGCAATAGATACAAAGAAAATTATCACAGAACACCGTGCAGGTAAAAAAATTTTTTCTCTGCACCCGTCCTCTGCATTTCGGGGTATCAGAACCTGTCTTGGTGTCTTATCGGCGTGTAGCACACACGCTGTCAGACACTTTACACGGCATAGGTACACGCTCAAAACAACGTATTTACGTTGTTTACACGCCTACACGCCATTTTTGTCAGTCACCCTTATATTATGTACTATAAATGAGCGGTTTTGTTAAAATATACAAATGAAGCGGCATATCAAAAGC
>CAMVRM010000048.1 GCA_947169885.1 uncultured Ruminococcus sp. | reverse complement strand
TGTGAAATTTTCTCTCGAAATCTTTATGCTGCTATTTTCTTGTATTGCTATAATTTATGAATTCTGTAAAACTTTTATTATGGTGTTGACAAAACTTTGGCAATGTGATATAATATCATATGTAAATTTTATTAGTTACCCTAGACTAACTCTATTACCCGCACAGCTCGTTTGACATGAGATCAGACGTTTTTTTATTCACATAAGTTAGCATTATCTAACTAAGTTAGCATAGATTAACTCTAAGAATGCTGCGGCTGACAAGGAGGAATAGTAAAGAATAATGAAACTCGACAGGATATTCCCTTTCGGTATCGGCAAGTCAGGTGCGGTTTGCAGGCTGTACTGCTTTCATCACGCAGGAGGAAGCGTGTGTACTTTCAGAAACTGGCTGAAAATGTCTCCGCTGATAGATGTTGCTCCGCTGGAACTTCCGGACAGGAGCTGTGACCCGAAAACACTTACTTTTGAGAGCGTGCTTGAAGATATGGTCACTGCCATAGCTCAGACTGCCGGCTCCACACCTTTTTTCATCTATGGGCACAGTCTTGGTTCATTGTTCGGATTTCAGACTGCTGTGGAGCTTGAAAAAAAATACGGTCTTAAAGCTGAAAGACTTTTTGTTGCAGGCCGCCACGCCCCATCGGAAGAAACAGCATCTTCATTCAGATATGCACAGGGCATCGGAGCATTGGAAAAAGAACTGAAAAGATGCGGCATGGAAAGCGATGAGATGCTTTCGGACAAAACTTTCCGCAGTGTTTTTCTCCCGATAATATACAACGATTACAGGCTCAATGAAGAGTATGTCTATAACGGTGATATATTGGATATACCGATAACCGCCATGAACGGAAGCGAAGATGCCGACGCAAACGGTGAGATAGTCGATAAATGGAAAAAAGTCACCTCAGAGGGATTTGAAAGATATGAATTCAGGGGCGCTCACTTCTTCCCTTACGGAAAAGAAGAACAAAAAGTCATATGTCTTATAAAAGAGAAGATCCTTCTTTCTATGGGATATGATCCAACATGAACGATACCCGTCAAGCCTGCTTTTTTCTGCACGCAAACGGGATATATAAAGGAGTGTAATAATGGAGAACAGTATAGTTGGTATATTGGGCTGCGGCGGATATATCGGAAGCAATGCGGCTGAAAAACTGCTCAGAAACGGTGTTCGGGTCATCGGCGGACAGCGCAGTGACAAAGATATGTTCAGTGAGTATGAGAATTTCAGCAGGCGAAAAGTTGATGTCAAAAATAAAGCTGAACTTGATGCTTTTATAAGTGAATGCAACATCGTTATCAACTGCGTCAGCCCGTCGCACGTTTATGGAAAGCTTGTGAGAGATGCTGTCATATCAGCAGGGAAAATACTTGTAGACCCCTCAGATGCAAGCTACGAAAAAGACCGCTCCAACACCGAGGGCATATGTGTCGCATCAGCGGGATATATCCCGGGATTGTCAGAATTTCTGCCGTATGTGGCTTCAAAAAGAGATTTTGATACCATAGAGCGTTCGGTAGTCTATCAGGGCGGATTTGACGGCTGTTCGGCAGGTTCGTTCGTGGATATGATAATCGGTGCAGGCAACGAGGACTTCTGCGGAGATGCCTATATTTCCAAAGGAAAAATAACTCCGCTCGGTTCGGATATACGAAAGACCCACGCCACGCCTTTTTCGGATAAAAAGGTGATATTCAAACCGCTTATCACCTGCGACAGCAGAAAGCTTGCAGAGGTGCTGGGTTCGGACGAGCATTACTTCTTCTGCACCTATGATGATATGGCTACACTCAGCTTCTTCATGAGACTGCTTGTGGATGTTACAAGGCACAGCAAAGAAGAAGCTGCTGTCATGATAGAAAACAAGCTCAATGAGCGCATAAAGACCAACAAGGAATTTGGTTCGCAGACACCTCTTGCATTTTTATACCTTGAACTCACGGGGCTGAAAGACGGCATAAGAAAGACAGAAGCCTATAAGGTTTGTCTGAGAAACGTCAACAGGGTGTGCGGATATTTCCTTGCGGAGACTGTGCTGGCTGTTCTTAAAGACCCCTCAAAACTGCATGACGGCTTTAATTACGGATTTGAACTCGTTGACAGTTCGTATGAAAAGAGGATACTTGATGAGATAGGCTCTGATGAATATATCAGGTTAGAAGAAATTGCCGAAGCCGACAAACTCAGCATCGAAGAAGTCACAAGCAAAAAATAAAAGATCCTGAAAGGAAAGATCATAATGAAAGATACACTGAAAGAAATTTGGAAAGAGATACTCGAACTGGACGAACTGCCCGGTGAGGACGAATCGTTCTTTGATCTTGGAGGAAATTCTTTCTCCGCAGCACAGGTCATAGCCGAGCTGGAAGACAGAACAGGCAAGACCGCCGAAGTTGCCGATTTTTACGAACGTGAAACTATCGCACAGTTTGCGGAACTTTTTAACTGACGGAGGAGATCGTAATGGAAAAGATCAAACTTATACCTATCCAGAAAGCTATAATGTGTTTTTCCGAACCAAGAATATACAGCCCCAGCCTTGCCGGAGTTTTCATGATAGAAGGAAAGGTCGACAAGAAAAAGCTTGAAACTGTGATAGATGAGATCGTTCACAAAAATGATGCGTTCAGTTACAGATTCATATATGACGAAAAAGATGATGAAGTCTATCAGTATAAAGCCGAAGATACGAGCTATACACTTGATGAGCGCACCGCTTCGGGCGGCACTGAGGAAGAAAAATTACAGGATATAAGAGATCAGATAGCTGAAATACGCCGCATCGACGTTGAGGGCAATCTCAAAGGAGAAGTGCCGTGGAATATCGTTCTCTTTGATATGGGCGATGATAAATACATTCTCTATGCAAGACTGTTTCATCTCATCACCGACGGTATGTCGATCGGTATACTTATAAATAAAATAATCACGGGTTATAACGGCGCACCTGTAATGGAGTCCGCAAATATGTCGGACTACCTGAAGGACACTTTTGAGCATATTGGTTCGAGCGAATATGAGGAACTGCTCCAAAAGAATGACGATCTTATAAAGAGCCACAAGGAATACAAGCCTTTCCTGAGCGTGCCGCAGGGCGTTGAACGTAAATTCGCAAGATACAGCGATTTCATCACGCTGAAAAAGGACAAGCTTGCTGAAGTATGCCGCAAGAACCGCCTGAGCTACTTCCATGTTGCGCTTCTTATGGCGCATACCATGTTCTCTGTTGTTTTTGACAGGAATGAGACAAGACTTACTATCCCGATAGGTCCCCGAAAGAAAAAGTATACAGCTACGATAGGTCCTCTGCTGGAAGCCTATTTCAGCCGCATAAAGCTTGACGAAGACAAGACCATGCTCGAAAACACTATCGAATGCCGCAACTTCAATCTGCGTGAAACAAAGCTTTCATCGATCATGCCTGATGTTATCATACAGAATGATCTGCCGTTGGAGTGCATAGTCACATATCAGAGCTACATCTCGAATTTCGGCGAGCAGATGCCGTTCGGTGAAGCTAAGGCAAGAGCTTATTCAGATAACGGTATGATGGATTATTATTACTCCAACTGCCTGAGTCTGTCGGGCGTTGAAACAGATGAAGCTGTTATACTCACTCTTAGAAATGACGATATGCTCATGAGCAAAGAGCAGGTCGCTGAGGGCGTAAAGGTATTTGAAGCAGTATATAAATGCCTTACCGAACAGGATATGACTTTCGGCGAATTTAAAAAGCAGTTTGGCAAGTAACACATTTTTAAAGGAGATTATAGCTATGGAGAAAAGAAAACTTTACCCGATACAGAAACTTTCATGTTTTCCCGAAAACGGTATATACAGCCCCGGACTTGCGGGAGCTGTCCGCATAGAGGGAAAGATAGACAAGAAAAAACTTGAAGAAGTCATCAACAACATTGTTCTTGCAAACGATGCGTTCAGTTTCAGATTTGAATATAACGGGAACGATAATGAGATATATCAGTATACCGTTGAAAACACGGGCTATAAGCTTGATGAAAGGATCGCAGACGGCAGCACCGATGAAGAACGGCTTCAAAACGTGAGAGATCAGATCGCCGAAGTTCGCCGTTTCTCGGTAGAGAATAATTTCAAGGGCGCTGTTCCGTGGAATTTTATTCTTTTCCGTATGGGCGATGAAGATCACATCTTGTATGTAAGGGTGATACACCTTATCTCTGACGGTATGTCAATGGGAATACTTATGAAAAGCATAGTTTCGGGCTATAACGGTATGCCTGCGGCAGAAGCCCTGGGTGTGACAAAGTTTATCGAGGAATTTGATGAAATGATAAATTCCGGTGAACTTGCCGCTCAGCTTGAAAAATATGATGATCTTATAAAGGGTCATATCGCATACAAGCCGTTTTTGAAGATACCCGAATACGATGAGCGCAACTATGCCAAGTACGGTGAGTTCGTCACGCTGAAAAAAGACAAGCTCGATGAGATATGCCGCAAGAACCGTTTGAGTTTCTTCCATGTGACGCTTCTTATGGCGCATACCATGTTCTCGCTTCTTCATGACAGAAACGAGACAAGGCTGACTATACCTGTGGGAACAAGAAAAAAGAAGTATATGGCTACTATCGGTCTGCTGGCAGAAATGTATTTCAGCCGTATCGAACTTGACGACAGCAAGACCATGCTTGAAAATGCGCTGAACTGCCGTGATCTCAATCTTCGTGAAGTAAGGACTTCGCCGATAATGCCCTATGTTATTACAGAAAACGCTCTGCCTATCGAGTGTGTCATCTCGTATCAGAGCTACATATCGAATTTCAATGAAGTCATCCCCTTTGGTGAAGCAAAGGCAAGAACTTTCTCTGACATGGCGCTTATGGATTACTACTATTCAAACTTCCTGTGCATTTCAGCCGTTGAGACAGATAATGACATCATACTCACTCTTAGAAATGACGATATGCTCATGAACAAAGAGCAGGTCGCTGAGGGTGTGAAGATATTTGAGGCAGTATATAAATGCCTTACCGAACAGGATATGACTTTCGGCGAATTTAAAAAGCAGTTTGGCAAGTAACAGAAAAGGAGTGTCGCAGGATGCGTGATAACAGGAAACTCATCAAAAACGAGGAAAAAATATCTTCAAGCGATAAGGTGATGTTCTGCTTTCCCTATGCAGGCGGCGGAGCATCTGCGTTCAGGAACTGGGAAAAAGGTCTTGGAAGTGATGTTGCAGTTTGCCCGATACAGCTTCCCGGCAGAGAAGAACGCTTTGGCGAACAGCCTTATGAGGATCACGAAGAACTGGTGGAGGACATATACAGCGAGCTGAGAAAATTCTCAGACCACGACATATATCTTTACGGGCACAGCATGGGTGCTAAGATAGCTTATGCGCTGGCTGAAAAGTTCGAGAATGACGGCATTGATATTAAGGGGCTGATAGTATCGGGATGCAGTGCGCCGCACATACCCGACTATGACCCTATCGGAAGTCTTCCGACTGATGAGTTCCGTGAAGCTCTCGGAAAGTATAACTGCACTCCGCAGGCTATATTGCAGGACAAAGAACTTTTTGATATGTTCCTGCCGATGCTCAGAGCGGATTTTACGGTCTCAGAAGGTTTTTCCTTTGAAAAGACAAGAATTTCCTGTCCGATAACAGCGCTTTGCGGCACAAATGATGATGATGCTCACGAAAATGATGTTATGCAGTGGGAAACATACTCTGATGAATTCAACTGCTGCAAGTTCGAGGGAGATCACTTCTTCATCAAGGACAAAGAAAAGGACGTTATAAGTTATCTTCGCAAGGTAATATGAATCTGTCATATTTCGAGCTGAAAGATATATCGGATATAAAAAGTCTTCCGAAACACGGCACGGCGGATATATGGTCAGTGAATATCCGCCATGACCGTGAGTTTATCGTAAATAATATGTTTTATCTCAACAGGGAAGAAATGTGCCGCTGTCAGCGTTTTCTCAAAGAAGATGACAGACTGCGTTTTGCGGGCGGCAGGATATTTACAAAGCTGATAGCGGCTGAATATCTTAAAAAAAGCCCTGCTGATATGATAATAAACACCCCGAAAAACGGCAAGCCCGTCATCATGGGAGATACAAAGCTTGAATATAACATATCACATTCGGGTGATATGATACTGTTGGCTTTTTCTGCATCAGCAGAGGTGGGTGTGGACATTGAAAAAAAAGATCCGCATATAGACGCAGCCTTGCTCAGCACCGTTCTTCACCCACATGAAAAGGAAGCTGTCCTGCGCTGTGGAGCTGACGAGTTCTACACGATATGGACTAATAAGGAAGCATATGTTAAAGCTGTCGGGAAAGGTTTTTTCATATCTCCCGAGAGTTTTTTTGTGCATAAAAACGGAACAGTAAGCGTCACAGAAGAATACAGGGTCATGCGTATCGACAGATATGACGGTTATTCTGCCGCTTTTTGTTATCGCACCATGGAGGAAAAGAAATGAAAGAAAGATACAAGAAGGATCTCAGCAAGTTTGAAGGTCTGAAATACTGGGAAAAGAAAACGCTTTCTGCTTATATCAGGGAGTGGGCTGAAAAGTATGGCGACAAAACAGCTGTGATAGCAGATGACTATGAGCTGACATATGCAGAAATGGACACGCTCAGTGATGAAAGGGCGTTCGGTCTTAGCAGGCTTGGTGTAAAAAAAGGCGATACGGCTGCCATACAGCTTCCGAACAGTGCGGAATATGTCATAACTCTTTTTGCGCTCTATAAGCTTGGGGTAAAGCCTGTGCTGGTACTGCCTGCGCACCGTGAAGCCGAACTGACTTCCATTATGGAAACTGCCGCACCAAAGCTGTATATCATTCCCGACAAGTATATGGGATATGAGTATCTTCCCCTTGCAAAAAAACTTCGATCGGAGCATAGCTGTCTTGAATACATAATAGTTGACGGCGAGACTGACGGCAATGACAGCACAGTCATACCTCTTGAAGATGTGACTGCTGAAAGCGGCGAACTCCCCGAGACTGACCCATATGACACTCTGCATTATCTTCTGAGCGGCGGTTCAACAGGCGTTCCAAAGCTTATCGCAAGGACGCATTCCGATTATATGTATCTGTGCAGACTTTGCTGTGACAGATGCAGGCTCACGGCTGACGATGTTTATCTTGTGGCGCTTCCCTGCGAGCATAATTTCCCCACAGGCGATCCCGGATTTCTCGGCGTTATGGACGTTGGCGGAACTGCGGTATTTTGCAGTCACATCAGTCCCGATGAAGTGCTTGACAAGATAACCGAGTATGAAGTTACGGTGACAGCGCTCGTTCCCACAATGGTAAGTATGTGCATAGATATGCTGGAAATAGATGATGATCTTGACATATCTTCGCTCAGGATACTGCAAGTAGGCGGCTCGGTATTTGATGACAGCGCCGCAGAGCGTGCGATAAAGGCTTTTGGTGATACTGTTATAATGCAGGTGTTCGGCACTTCCGAGGGACTTATCATAACAACACTTCTTGATGACAGTCACGAATACATCAAGAAGTATCAGGGCAAAGCGCTTCCCGATATACCCGCCGAAAAGAATTGCGAAGTCACCGAGATAAGGATAGTTGACAGCGAAGATAATGACCTGCCCGACGGCGAATACGGCGAACTCATCTGCAAAGGTCCGTACATCATCGACAGCTATTACGGTCTGGGCGATGCCGATCTTTCAAGCTTCACAAGGGACGGTTTCTATCGGACAGGCGATAAAGCTATGAGAACTCCCGAGGGATACTACAAGTTCGTGGGACGTATAAAAGAACAGATAAACAGGGCAGGCGAAAAGATAATGCCTGCTGAACTGGAAGAACATCTTTGCACATACAGCCGAATACAAGATGCCGCAGTCATAGGCGTGCCCGATCCCGAGATCGGAAATAAGATATATGCGTTTGTTGTGTCTGCCGATGCAGATGAAATAACAATGGAGGAAGTTTTTGACCACCTTGACCAAAAGGGTGTGGCAAGGTATAAATTTCCTGACAGATGTGTCACGCTCGATACACTTCCGCTTACGGCAGTGGGCAAAAAGGACGTAAAAAAACTTCTTACGATAGCAGAAAACGAGGATTGATCTAATGGAATTTGAAAAGCTGAAACAGGAAGTATCTGCGATGCTGCCGGTCTCAAAAGAATTAAGTGATGACCAGAACCTGATAAATGCAGGAATAAACTCACTGACGGTAATGAGGTTTGTCAGCAGTCTCAGAAAAGAGGGCATCAAAGTCTCATACGGTGAGCTTCTTGAAGAACCTACTCTTGCGGCATGGCATAAGCTTATAGAAAAAGCGCAGGAGAAGAAAAACAAAAAGAAGAAAAAGGCTGCTGTCAGGAAAACTGCCAAAACAGCCGATACAGGAAAGTCTTTTCCTCTTACCGATATTCAGTATGCCTATAAGATAGGCAGAGAGGACGGCAGAGAACTTGGCGGAATCGGCTGTCACGCATTCATGGAGTTCTCAGGCAAGGGCATAGATGAAAAAAGACTTGATGCTGCGTGGAAAAAGGTCCAGTATCATCACCCTATGCTCCGTGCAAGATTTCTTGATAACGGCGAGCAGGAGATCATGGACAAGCCCTATAACGAACACATCGACATCTATGATCTCAGCAGTGACAGCAACTGGCTTGAAAAGTGCGCCGAGATAGGCGAAAAGCTCACTCACCGCAAATTTGAGGTCGAGAAAGGTCATGTTTGTGCATTCACACTGGTAAAAGGTCAGAACGATGAATACCGTCTTTTCTATGATGTTGACCTGCTGGTTGCAGATGTTCAGAGCTTTAATATCATTCTGCGTGATCTTGCGGCGGCATACAAGGGCAGAGAGCTTCCCGAGGATTCACTTGACTGGGATTTTGCTTCGTATCTTGAAAACAAGAAAATTCAGGAAGCGGAAGATGAAGCTGCGGCTAAAAAATACTGGAACAGCCGCATTGCCGATATTGCTCATGCGCCCGAACTTCCCCTTGCAAAAGATCCCTCGGAGATAACTGCCGTAAGAACTGTCAGGGATATAGTGGATATACCTCTTGATACGTGGAACAAAGCCGCTGCAATGGCTGCAAGATACAATATCACTCCTGCGGTATACCTCATGACGGTATATGCCATGATAATCGCAGAGTGGAGCAGCAGCAAGCGTTTTCTCATAAATATACCCACCTTTGACAGACACACCGAATACGGTGCATCGGAAAATGCGGTGGCTGACTTCACCACGCTCATGCTTCTTGAAGTTGACCTGACCGCCGACCCCACTTTTGAAGAACTTGCATTGCAGATAAAAAATCAGCTCAGTGAGACAATGAAGCACACCGCCTATTCGGGGGTCAAAGTTCAGCGTGACATAATGAGCAAGTACGGAGAAGTCAAGAATGATGCGCCCGTTGTTTTCGCCTGCAATTTCGGCAATTCGATCATAGGCGGTGAGACTGAGGAAGTGTTCGGCAAGTTTGAGCGAATGATCTCACAGACTCCCGGAGTGTGGATAGATTTCCAGTCATACGAAACTCCTGACAGCATCATGCTCTCATGGGACAGTGTTATCGGACTGTTCCCCGAAGGCATGATAAAAGACATGATGAGTTCTATGGAACAGCTGATAACCGATACTTCCGAAAAGGAATGGAACACGCATTTTGATCTTTTGCCTGCAAAACAGCGTGAGTTTGTTGAGGAGCAGAAAAACATCATTCTTCCGAAAACTCAGGAAAGACTGTTTGACGGATTTATGCGTTCGGCAGAGAAATATCCCGACAAGACTGCGCTCGTTGATACAGGTGCAGGCATTGAAATGAGCTACGGCGAACTGAAAGAAAAAGCACTTGCTGTTGCAGGATATTTCATATCTCATGGGATCAGGGGCGAAGCAGTTGCCGTTACGGTAACAAGAGGATACAGACAGGCTGTCTCGCTGATAGGAATAATCCTTTCGGGCAATTCATATGTGCCTGTCAGCATCGACCAGCCAAAGGAAAGAAGAAAGCTGATACATGAAAAGACAGGTATCGGCAGTGTTATCTGCGATGAACTTGTACACGATGATATAGAATGGCCTGAGAACACCCGTGTTCTTGTCATAGAGGAGCTTTTAAAACAGCCCTCTGCGGCTGAACTTCCCGAAGTTTCCTGCGATGAACCTGCTTATGTTATAATGACATCGGGTACAACAGGTCTGCCTAAGGGTGCGCAGATGTTCCACAAGGGCGCTGCAAACACTATCCGTGACGTTAATGAAAGATACGGCATAACCGCTGATGATACGATACTCGGCATATCCTCGATAGATTTTGACCTGTCGGTATATGATTTCTTCGGAACATTCTCAGCAGGCGCAAAACTCATCATGATACCCGATGAAAAGAAGCGTGATGCAGAATACTGGCTGGAACTTGTCTCAAAGTATAACATCACAGTATGGAATTCCGTGCCGATACTTTTGAATATGCTTATGACAGCCGCCGAAGCCGCTTCAAAGAGACTTCCTCTCAAAAAAATAATGCTCTCGGGCGACTGGATAGGTCTTGACCTGCCTGTAAGAGCTGATGCGCTGACTGATGACTGCCTGTTCATATCAATGGGCGGTGCAACAGAAGCATCGATATGGTCGAACTTCCACCGTGTCACTCTGCCTCTTGATGAAAACTGGACTTCTATACCCTATGGCAGACCTTTGAGCGGACAGTCATACAGAGTTATCGATGACAACGGCAAAGATGTTCCGTTCTGGTGCGAGGGCGAACTTCTCATAGGCGGCATCGGTGTCGGCATTTATAAGGGCGATGACGAACTGAACAAAAAGAAGTTCATTACGGAAAACGGCACAAGATGGTATAAAACAGGCGACCGTGGAAGATTCAGGGAAAACGGTATCATCGAATTTCTCGGACGCAAGGATTTTCAGGTAAAGATCAGAGGTCATCGTATCGAACTCGGTGAAGCCGAAGCAGTTCTTAAACAGATACCTCAGGTCAACAGTGCAGTTGTTGAAGCCGCCGAAGTCGGTATGGGCGAAAAGCACCTTGTAGCATATCTCGAAACAGGCAGTGAGCGAAAAGCACCTCTCTTCACCGCCGATGTCAAGGCTCAGGAACAGGCGAAAAAGATAATTTCGGCTGTAAAGAGCGCAGATATATCAATAAGCGGCTACGAAGAGACTATTGAGTATTCACGAAAAAAAGTGCTGTCGGTCATCTGCGATACGTTAAAGTCTGCCGATCTGCTTTCAGGCAGTTATGATAATGCAGATGAGCAGTACAGAACTCTTGTGGATATGTATATTGATAAGCTTTGTGAAAACGGCATCATCAGAAAGACCGAACAGGGCTTTGAGTTATCTGCCGATGCCGCAGTCCCGAAAGCCGAGGGAGATGCACAGAAAGCTGTTGAAGCTTATTTTGATGAGATAAAGCCTTATATCCCCGATATTATCTCGGGCAGTAAAGATGCCGCAGAGCTGTTCTATGATCCCGATAAAAAGCTCTCACCGAACTCACTGCTTTCAAGACTTCCCGGAAGCGATGAGATCGCTGATGTGCTGGCTGAAAAGATAGCTGATGTTATCGCTGCATACGGCAGAAAGGTAAATATAATCGAGACCGGCGCAAGAGATATTGTTCTTTCAGAAAAAATCCTTAAAGTCATAGGCGGCATGGATATTTCATATACTATCGCCGATCCGTCGGCATTCTTCCTTACAGCGGCAGATAAGCTGAAAAAAACATACAGCTGCTGTGAAACAAAACTTATGACAGACAGCGATATGCTCGCATCACAGGGCAGCTTTGATATAGTGATAGCATATAACTATCTCCACCGTCAGGAAGATATGAGTGCTGCGCTCCACGCACTTAACGTTATGCTTTCGGCATCGGGCGTTATGTTCATAGCGGAAGTTACCGATAACACTCCGCTGCAATGGCTGACCGCAGACATTCTTGAAAAACGCATCGCTGAACTTCCCTCATCAGCTGACTACAAGTCGATGCTGACAGCAGAGGGTGCAGATACTGTTATTGAGATCCTGCCCGAAAACTGTGCAGGCAGAATGCTTATCATGGCGGCTTCTTCTGACGGGATCTATGTGCCCGATAAGGACTATATCCTTTCTCAGATAGAACAGAAACTGCCTGAATATATGATACCGAAAGTATACTATGCAATGGATAAGCTGCCTCTCAGCAAAAACGGCAAGGTCGACCGCAAACTGCTCAAAAAGCTTGCAAGCATGACTGCGGAGGAAAAAACTTCGGCTTCGATCCCTGTTACCGTGACTGAAAAGAAACTCTGTGAGCTTTGGCAGGAGATATTCGGTCTTGACAGCATCGGTACAGACGACAACTACTACCGTCTGGGCGGTGATTCGCTTACTGCTATCCGCATGACCACACGCATAAAGAAGATGTTCGGGATAGAGTATACCGTTCGTGACATGATGAAAGATGTCACCATATCTGTTCAGGCTGAAAAGATAGACCGCAGGCTTGCTGAGGGTAAGCGCATCATCAATGATGACAGCACTTCGATCTCGGCAGATACCGAAAATGCGAATGCTCCTTTCCCGCTTACAGAAGTTCAGAATGCTTATCTGCTCGGCAGAAGCGGAACATTCTCGCTCGGCGGAGTGTCTACTCACTGCTATTTTGAACTTGACGGCGAAGAACTTGACATTGAGCGTGCCCAGTCTGCACTCAATGATATGATAAAGTATCACGGCACGATGCGCCTTGTTATATCCTATGACGGCACACAGCGCATACTCCCCGAAGTGCCCGAATACCATATAGACACAATGATACTTGACGGCATTTCAGGAGATGAGCTGAATGCAAAGCTTGCAGAAGTTCGTGAGAATATGTCACATCAGGTCATCAACATCGAAAAGTGGCCGCTGTTCGATATAAGAGCTGCGCTCTTTGACGGAAAGTCAAGGATATTCGTAAGCTTTGACAACATTGTGTTTGACGGGTTCAGTATGTTCGGCGTTCTTGACGAATGGGCAAAGCGTTATAAGGGCAGCTTCCGCGAAGAAAAGCCTTTGGAAATATCTTTCCGTGACTATGTACTTGGTCTTGAAAAGATAAAGAATTCGGGCAGATACGAAAAGGACAAGGCTTATTGGGAGGAACGCATAGACAGCTTCCTGCCTGCACCTGCGCTTCCAACAGTCAAAAAAGAAAGCGAGATCACAGACCAGCACTTTGAGCGTCACTCTGCATTCCTTTCAAAGAATGAGTGGGAAAGCCTGCGTGAGAGCGCACGCCGCTTTGAACTTACTCCTGCGGTGCTTCTTATCGCAGCATATACCGAAACTCTGCGTTCAAGAAGTGCAATACCCGAATTTACACTTAATCTGACACAGTTTGACCGCAAGCCGCTTCATCCCGATGTAAACAAGCTGTTCGGCGACTTTACTACCCTGACACTGCTTGAAATAAGAAATTCCGATCAGGAAACTTTTGCAGACAGAGCACGCAAAATTGCAAGACAGCTTGCAAGAGATCTTGAACACTCCTGTTACAGTGCCGTAGACCTTGAAAGAGAACTCAGACACAAAACAGGCAATTCAAAAGATTCACTTATGCCTGTTGTATTCACAAGCGGTATCGGGCTTAACGGTCAGGCAGATAATGAGTGCATCGGCGAACTCACATACAATATCAGCCAGACTCCGCAGGTTTGGCTCGATCATCAGGTAGTAGAAAGGGACGGCGGATTGCAGCTTTCATGGGACAGCCTGAAAGACATCTTCTATCCGGGATTTATAGATGAGATGTTCGCTGCATATATAGATCTTCTGAAAAGACTTTCGGCTGACAGCAGTCTGTTCAGCAAACGCTCTTACAGCCTGATAGAAGTTAAGATAAGCGAAGCCAGAAAAAATGCCAATATGACCGACAAGGAACTTCCCGAAGATACGCTTGACGGAATGTTCCTCAAAGCTGCCGCAAAGTATCCCGATAATATTGCGCTCGTGTGCGCCGACAAGAGGTATACTTACAGCGAACTCAAAGCAAGAGCGCTCGGTATGACCAAAAAGCTTCGTGAATACGGCGTAAAGTCGGGCGAGACAGTGGCTATCCTTATGCCAAAATCCGCCGAACAGATAATCGCCGCACTCGGCATATTGCTTTCGGGCGGTGCATATCTGCCGCTGGATATTTCCAATCCCGATGACAGAATCACTACCATACTCAATGACAGCGGCACAGACAAGATAATTTACAAGGATCTTGCAGACGAACGGCTCGGCACTTTTGAAAAATACAAGCTGATAGATGCCGTGACCACAGGCACTTGCGAAGACGAAAGCATTGCCGTCAGAAATGACACATCGAAACTTGCATATGTTATCTACACCTCGGGCAGTACGGGCATACCAAAGGGCGTAATGATACCCCATTCAGGTGCTGTGAACACCATCGAGGATATAAACAGCAGATTTGATATTTCACAGACAGATGCGTGCCTTGCAATATCGAATATGCACTTTGACCTTTCGGTATACGATGTATTCGGTCTGCTTGCGGCAGGCGGTAAGGTGGTCGTGCCTGAGAGCGAAAAGCACAAAGACCCCGAACACTGGATAGACTTAGTTGAAAAAGAACACATAACCGTGTGGAACAGCGTTCCTGCATTTGCGGAAATGCTCTGTGAATATCTCAACGGCGAAAACTACAACGCTGAAAGTTTCCTGAGACTTATGATGCTCAGCGGCGACTGGATAAGCACCACTCTGCCCGAGAGAATATGGAAACTGTTCCCGAAACTCAGATTCGTTTCACTGGGCGGCGCAACAGAAGCTTCCATATGGTCTAATATCTATGAGGTGACAGAAAAGATACCCGAAAACTGGACAAGCATACCCTATGGCAAGCCGCTTCTCAACCAGAGATACTACATACTCGATGAACACCTTGCAGACCGTCCCGACAGAGTGGCAGGAACAATATTCATCGCAGGCAAGGGCGTTGCAATGGGCTATCTCAATGACAGTGAAAAGACCCGTGAAAAGTTCATCATACACCCCGTAACTGGAGAATATATGTACAACACGGGTGATATGGGCAGATACTGGAGCGACGGAAACATCGAATTTCTCGGCAGACTTGACAATCAGATCAAGATCAACGGATACCGTGTTGAAATAGGCGAGATCGAAGCTGCGGTAGACAAACTCGAAAACGTCTCTGACGGCAAGATACTTTTCCGTGACGGCATATTGATAGTGTTCTTCAAATATGACGGAGAATACACCGAGGAGACAGAAGAAAAGCTGAAACGTGATCTGCATAACAAGCTGCCTGCATATATGGTTCCGGGAAAATTTGTTCATCTGAAAGAATTCCCGCTCACCTCGAACGGAAAGATCGACACCGCCTTGATGTATGAGATGTCACGCAGCATCAAGAGCAGTTCTGAAAAGCGCAGGAAAACGCCTCTTTCGGACGGCACTGAAAAACTTCTTGCACCTGTATGGGAGCGTGTGTTGGGCTATTCGCCTGTGTATGCCGATGATGACTTCTTTATCGCAGGCGGCGATTCGCTCAAAGCAATTTACCTTGTAAACGGCATAAAGAAAGATCTCGGTATACAGATAAGCGTTAAGGAAGTGTTCACATCAGGAACGCTGTCAATGCTCGCAAAGGCTGTTGATGCCGCAAATGCAGACAGCACCGATACCGATGAAGACGAATTTGAAATATGATCACTGGGAGAGTAAAATGAAAGCAAATAAATGGATCGCTCACGAAAACGTGACCGACGGCAATAAATTATCGCTGCTTTGTTTTATATTCGACGGAGGCAGTGCAAGCTATTTTTCATCATGGAAATATTCTCTGAATGAGGATATAGACCTGATACCGATCCTTTATCCCGTGCGTGAAAAACGCATGAAAGAACCGATGTACAAGGATATGCAGACCTTTGTTGATGACCTTGCGGTATCGCTGGAGGATATTTTCCGAAACAAAAAGTATGCGTTCTTCGGCTATTGCAGCGGTTCGGTAATAGCATATGAAACAGCTGTAAAAGTAAAGGAACTTTACGGCACAGAGCCTGAGTACGGAATGATAATTTCAAGCGAAGCGCCTGAATTTCTTCATGAGTCTGTGCCGAAGATAACCGATGAAAACCGTGAACGCCTTTTCTTTGAGCATCTTTCGGCACTGCCGTTCATAGATGAAAAGACGCTGCATGACAAGGTATTTCTGGATTACTACAAGCCGCTTTTCACGGCTGACCATGACCTGCTTGATTCTTATGATTTCAGGGAGCATGATAAACTCAGCTGTGATCTTGATGTGCTGATATGCCCCGATGACCCGAAGGTTGACGGTGAAAAAGCTCTGCGCTGGAACTTGCTCACAAGCGGCGAAACACGCATCATCGAACGTGACGGCGGTCATTTTCTGGTCGACAGTCAGAAAGAATACATATTCTCACGGCTGAACGAAAGATTATCCGAAACAGGAAAAAAAGCCGCCGTTAAGGTCGAAACTGCCGATGATGCCGAACTAAGCGATACCGAAAAAACGATCATCAGCCTGTGGGAAGAACTGCTCGGAAAAACGGGCTTGACAAGTTCAAGCGACTTCATTCTGTCGGGCGGCGATTCGCTTAAAGCAGTCAGACTGATAAATGAAGTGCGCCGCATATACGATGTTGAGATAAAGATCACAGATGTTTTCGGCTGCGGTGATGCCAAAACACTTGCAGGCTGCATTGATGAACTGGTCAGACAAAAAGACGAGATCAAAGACAATTATACTGATGAGGGTGAGATATGATGAGTATTGAGGAATTGCTTCTGTCATACAGACAGAAAGGTGTTGAACTTTCTCTTAACGGAGACAAACTGAAATTCAGCGCACCAAAGGGTACGTTCACAGAACAGGACAAAGCTGTTCTCAAAGAAAACAAGGCACGTATAATCGAATATCTTTCAAAGCATAATGACAACGATGTTATCATCGACAAAGAACATATCTATGATGAGTTCCCCCTGACAGATATTCAGTCCTCCTATCTGGTAGGTCAGGATTCTCTTTATAAATACGGCGGAACTAACTGCAAGATATATTCCGAATTTGAGTTCGATGAACTGGACTATGAAAAGGTGCAGAAAGCGTGGGAAGCAGTTATAGCACAAAATGAGATGCTCCATGCTGTTATCGAATCAAAGGGCGTTCAGAGAATTCTCAAAGAGTATACCGTGCCTGCGATAAAGCTTACAGATGTCAGCTCCATGAACGATGACGAAGCGCAGAAATATCTCGATGACAAGCGCAGAGAACTTACGCTGAAACAGTATCCCGCAGGAACATGGCCTCAGTTCGATCTTGAAATGACCGTGCTGAAAAACAGGTATATGCTTCATTTCTCGCTGGATATGCTTGTGGCGGATTTTGTCAGCATAAATCTTATATTCGATGAATTTGAGGATAACTATTATAACAAGAAAAAACCCGAAACCACCGAGCTTACTTTCAGGGACATCGTTATTCACCGTGAGAATCTGAAAAAGACAGCCGAGGGCATACGCAAATATGAACAGGACAAGGAATACTGGGTCGAAAAGGCAGAAACTATGCCGTCTGCACCCGTGTTCCCGACGCTGGGAACTGTCAGCAATGATGCGGTGCTTTTCAGACAGCATCTGTTTTTCCTTGAAAACGATGTTTACACACGTCTTTGCGAAACAGCAAGAAGCGAAAAGGTGACACCCTCAAATCTTGTGCTTACGGCATATGTTGAAACTCTCAGAGCAATATCCTCAAACAAGTCATTCTGCATTGATGTCACCATGTCCGACAGACCCGAGATACACCCCGACATAAGAAAAGTGGTCGGTGACTTCACTATCGCAAGCATACTTGCCGCTGAGGACAAGGGCTATGAAACATATCTCGATGAGGCAAAAGCACTTCAGGCAAGACTGTGGGAAGACTTAGGACACAACGCATTCTCGGGAACAGAAGTGCTGAGAGAACTCAGCAGACACACACACGGCGAGATAGTTGTGCCTGCGGTATTCACAAGTACTCTCGGTGCAATGAACACCGAGATAGACCGTGTTGGCAGACTGCTCTATACTATCAGCATGACACCGCAGGTACTCATAGATTGTCAGGTGCTTGAAGTCAATGGCAGACTGCGTGTCAACTGGGACGTTCGTGAGGGTGTGTTCCCCGAGGGACTTATCGAGAACGCCTTTGAGATATTCCGAAGCAATGTTATACGTCTTGCATCGCCCGAGGGACTTAACAGCAGGATATTCGCCGTTCTTCCCGAAAAAGTTCAGAAGGTAAGAGATGAAGTGAACAGCACCGAACAGACGATAGCCGCAACATATCTCTATGACGGATTTTTAAGAAGCCTTGAAAAAACTCCCGATGCACCTGCGCTTTATAATAACGGCATCACCTATTCTTACCGTGAACTGGCGGCATTTACCGTCACGCTCAGAAAAGCGCTCAGTGATGCAGGCTTCCGCAAGGGCGAGATAGCCGCATTATCTATCTCAAAAGGCGTTTGGCAGATAGCCGCTGTTCTTGCGATACTAACTCTTGGCGGAACATACCTGCCCCTTGACGTTCATCAGCCCTCCGAAAGAGCGGAAAAAATACTTACAACCTCCGGCACAAAGTATATCCTGCTTGAAAAGTATGACTATGTGAGTGACGGCATCTCAAAGAAAATAGATATAACAAAGCTTGAAAGAGCGTCCCTTGATGATATAAATATCGTCCCCGATGCTCCCGAACTTTCATCGCCTGCCTATGTTATCTTTACATCGGGCAGTACGGGCACTCCAAAGGGCGTTGTTATATCCCATGAAGCGGCATCTAACACTATACTTGATATAAACCAGCGCTGGAATGTGACTTCGGAAGATCGCCTGCTCGGGCTTGCAAATCTGGGCTTTGACCTTTCGGTATACGATATATTCGGAGCATTCTATGCAGGTGCAGAGCTTGTTCAGGCTACCGAGAGCCTTTCAAAAGACCCTGCTCACTGGCTGGAACTTGTGCGCACACAGAACATCACCGTATGGAACAGTGTTCCTGCACAGATGAAGATGCTCACCATGTTCATCGAAGGCGAACAGGATAAGACCATATCCTCCCTCAGACTGGTACTGCTTTCGGGCGACTGGATACCTACCGACCTGCCTGCCGATATAAAGAAGTGCTTCCCCAATTCCGAGATAATAAGTCTTGGCGGCGCTACCGAAGCGGCTATATGGTCAATATACTATCCTATCGACCCCAACGCTGTTTATGAAAGAAGCATACCCTATGGCAAGCCGCTCGCAAATCAGAGGTTCTATATCCTTGATGAAAAGCTCCAGCCGCTTACCGACTGGGTAACAGGCAGTATATATATCGCAGGCAAAGGTCTTGCACTTGAATATCTTGGCGATAAGGAACTTACAGATGCAAAGTTCGTATATTCCGAACAGCTTGGCGAACGCCTTTACAGAACGGGCGACATCGGAAGATATATGCCTGACGGAAATATCGAATTTCAGGGCAGAGAGGATTTCCAGATAAAGATAAGAGGTCACAGAGTTGAACTGGGCGAGATAGAATCTGCCGCAAGCGATATTCTTAAACCAAAGGATATAAAGGTCATTGCCGCCGACCACAACGGTTCTGTGCATATCGTGATGTTCTGTGTTCCCGAGAACAGCGCCGAACTCCCCGACAAGGACGCTCTTGATGAGGCACTTGCCAAAAAGCTTCCTAAGTATATGGTTCCCTCATTCTACAAATATCTTGATGTGATACCGCTGACAAAGAATGGCAAAGTAGATGTAAAAGCGCTTGGTGCTATGGCGGCTGAACTTATTGATGAGAAGAAAAACAATACAAGCTGTGATACTGACCTTTCAGAGACTGAAAAGAATGTGTTTGACGTTTGGTGCAGTGTGTTCAACACTGATAATATCGGCGTTGATGAAGATTTCTTCGACTGCGGCGGCGACTCTGTAATGATAGTCAAGCTTATAACCGAGCTTGAAAACAGATTTGGATATAAACTCACACTGCCCGAGGTCTATGAGTGCCCGACGATAAGACTTATGGCAGAAGCTCTGAACGCATGATAAGGAGATCGTGATATGAATAAAAGCAGATGGATAGCCCATGAAAGATTTGATGAGAACAACAAGATAAACTTGTTTTGTTTCACTTTCCCCGGAGGAAGTGCGAGCAGTTTCGCAACATGGAAAAAACTGATAGACCCCTCGATAAACCTTATCCCCATACTTTATCCCGAGCGTGAGATAAGAAAAAAAGACCCCATGGAAGAAACTTTTGATAAGTTCATTGAAGATCTGGTAAATGACAATATCGAACTTTTCAGTATGCCATACGCATTCTTCGGCTATTGCGGCGGTGCGGTCATCGCCTATGAAGCCGCCGTAAAAGTCAAGGCACTCACAGGCAAAGAACCCCTGTGGGGACTTGTGGCATCGAGTGAAGCCCCTGAATATCTCAGGGATTCACTTGTTGAGTTCCCTCAGAAAGATGCAAAGAACGATATAACCGAATATCTTGTTAGCCTTGGAATGTTCGATGAAAAAATCGTTCAGAGCGAGATGTTCCTGCAATATTATGTGCCTCTGCTGAAAGCGGACTGCAAGATGCTCGACACTTTCATTTACCGTGAACATGAAAAGCTTTCACTTGACCTTGATGTTCTTTACGGCAGAGAAGACCACACCGTTGATTACGAGAAAGCAAAACAGTGGCAGAACGTCACTAACGGAAATATGCGTCTTGAAGTTCGTGAGGGCGGTCACTTCTTTGTTGACACTCAGAAAAAAGAAGTGTGCGATCTGATAAATCAGCGTCTTGCGGGAAAGGTCCGGTAATGAGTGACAAGATAAAAGCAGTTGTGTGCGGTGTTAATTTCGGCAGTTTTTATATAAGCGCAATTGAAAACAGCAGTGTGCTTTCTCTCGGCGGCATTCTTTCAAAAGGAAGTGAAAAAAGCCGCAGAATATCTGAGAAATATCAAGTTCCGCTCTTTACAGACGCTGATGAGATAAATGATGCAGATGTTGTCATAATGGCGGCAAGGTCAATGATAACAGGCGGAAAAAGTTCCAAGACCGTAAAAGCTCTTCTGAAAAAAGGTATCCCCGTACTTCAGGAACAGCCCGTGCATCATCTTGAAGTAAAGGATCTTATCTCTGTCTCAGAAGATGCAAAATATGCAGTAAATAATTTTTACAGATTTCTGCCCTCGGTCAGCGAATTTGTTAATTATGCACGAAGGCTGTCTGAGGAGAGAACGATACTGCGTTTTCGCATGAGTTGCAGTTCGCAGGTGCTTTATCCGCTTATGGACGTGCTTTACAGCATAACAGGCAGTGCGGACACATTCACTGCCGATAAAGTCTCAGGCGGTGCGATGTCTGTTATAACAGGTGAGATAAACGGCATTCCCTATGTGCTTGATTATTACAACGAGTACACTGAAAACATCGACTCATCACTTGCGCTGTTTTTTGATATGAAGATAGATACTGACGGCGGCAATCTTATACTTACAGACCCTGTGGGCGATGTCATATGGCAGCCGCATCTGAGCTGCCTGAGAGATAATGACTTCGATAACGAGATATACCGCAATAATATCCCGATGAAGCGTCTTTATTCGGGCAGTGCCGACAGCTATGCCGCGCTGTATAACGAACTGTGGACAAAAGCTATGGAAAGATCGGTCATCGACTTTGCAGACAGTGCTTCTGCACCGCTCAGGACAAGGCACCTGAAACAGTGCGAAATGTGCGGCACAGTCACCAAAGCAGCAGGTCTGCCCGTAAGGATAAAAACTCCTTATACCGATTCATATATGCTCTGATATGACAGCATTAAGAACCTGTCTTAACAAGACTCTGTACGTGTCTTTTCAACGATATTCAGTCGCTTTCTGCGTTGAAAA
>CAMVRM010000047.1 GCA_947169885.1 uncultured Ruminococcus sp. | reverse complement strand
GAAACACAGTGGTCTGTCGGTTCGGGCAGAGACACTTTTGTGAACACACAGGACAAAGAAAAAGCGGCAGTTACAAAAACCATACATCACGAAATAGCTGCGAATTACACCGATGAAGAGCTTGATGCGGAATTTACCTTTACTGTTTCGCAGAAAATAGGCTCCGAATATCTGTCCGCCCCGCACATCAAGTACGAGGTATATGAGCTGAATGATAAAAATGATGAAAGCAGCGGTTACAAAACAGATTATGTCCGCACGGGCGAAACAGGCTCTGACGGTACTTTCATGCTTAAACATGGGGAGAAGGCTGTTATTGAACTCTATAAAAACTGCGAGTGGCAGGTCGTTGAAAACAACATAGGCAAATACAAGCTGCGTGTTGATGAAAATGACAATATCACTCATGGCGGTAATGTTGGTGACGGCGGCGATGCTACAGCGGCAACCTCATACAATGCGGCTGCCGGCGAAGAACCTTACAGCGCAACAGAGATCGCACAGGGGTTTGAATTGGGGACTACAAATGAGATAGTGACATTAAAACCGTATGGTGTAGGTGTTGTATTGGTAAATGGTATGGCAAAAGGATCACAAACTGGTGATGGAAAAAAAGATAATACTGATGATGTCGTGAGTGCTGTACAATTGATGTTCTCTGCATATGATGAGTCACAAGATTCTCCAAATATATCTAATGATGGCGAAACAGTAGTTCCAAGAACCAATACTCAATCTGCTTTCCAAAGCAGTAATCCTAAAAATACCTGTTATCTGCACAATAATACTGGTAATCACTTAAGTTCTAATACCTCTGAATATAGTTATTATTACTATAATCATAATGGAAGTGATGGAAATACTTATTGGAAAAGGTATGCATACAACGAGACTAATAAAAAATACCTTATAGGAGTTTATAATGGAACAACTCTTGAGGCAGACTACAAGGATATTACGACAGTATATAATAGTGATAAAGATGATGCAGGGATAGTATGGAGCAGAACGATAGGAACTAATAACGGCACTCCAAAGTACAGACCAACGTCTAATGATTTAATAATTTCACTTCCTGACAGCATATATTGGGAAAAAGATGGAAAGATGGAGGAACATAGAATTGTTGGTATTGGAAAATTAGCTTACTGTAATCAAGATAGTTATAAAGGAATTGTAATTCCTAAGTATGTTGAAAAAATAGGAGATGGCGCTTTTAACAACGATGGAAGGTTAGTCAGCGTGAAGTTTAATTGTGAAAATTTACAAGTGATTGGAGCGTATGCGTTTAGAACATCTCCGATAAATAATATTACTATTCCTGAAACTGTAAGATGTATTGAAAAGAAAGCTTTTGAAAACAATAACAAATTAAAGTTGATTATTTTCAATATAGAAGCTAAAGATGTAAATAATTTATATATTCCAGAAGATATCGGCTTGACCACAGGTACAAATGCTCCATATGTAGTATTTCCAAATATAACAAGTGAACAGGCTCAGTCTGCCACATGGTATAGTAAAATCGGAGGTAATACATTAAGATACTATTACAGCGATACATTAACATCAGATGTAGTAGAAGCAATAAAAACTTATGCCGGTGCAACTAACCTTTCGGCTGAAACCTTAGCTATTCTTAACAATACAGCAGCCAAGAACACTTCAAGCACCCCGACAAACAACACCGCAGGTGCAGCACTTGCACTCTTTAACCCCGCATTCATCACCAAACAACAATTCTTATTCTGAAAGGAGAGCGTGAGCAGAAATGAGAAAAAGCAAGCTAACTAAAAAACTCATAGGCGGCATGACCGCTGCCGCTGCCGCGTTTACCTGTCTTTTGGGAGCATGGGCGGCAGAAATGCCGCAGCTGAATTTCCGCAACGAAAAGGTCACGGGTCTGACGGTAACAAAGGAAATATTCCGCACCGAATCAGATACCGTGCCGCTTCGCAGCGGTAACGATGAAGACAAGCTGCTGTACACAGCAAACGGTCTCGATTCGGACGAATTCAAGATGTATCTGTGGGGCGGCAGCAGCACAGGCAGTATGACGGCGGTCAAGAGCCTTAACTATACTCGCACAAATAAATACGGCGATTATTACCGCTGCATGAATGCCGTTGCTCAGGGTGAAGATGTTATCATTGTTCCCACATCGGGTGAGTACGGCTATAAAGCGTATTACTATAACAGCGGAATAAGGTCGGAATACGAGCCGGAGAAAAACGGTGCGTATTATAAAAATACTGAAAGAACCGCCAATGAAAAATCAGCTTATATGCAGCTGAACATAGGTGAAAGATTCGTTTATGACTATTTTTACGGCGAGGATAAATTCAGTACCAACCTTGCTAACCTGACAAAATACTTTGAAACTGATTCTCAGGGATCATTTTATCTGTCAGACGGAAACGACGGCGATCAGGTCTATTTCAAAAAATTCGAGTATGAGCGTTACAGCGTTACCGAAAATACCGATCTGCTGAAAACCTATAACGAAAGCAAGGAAACGGGAGTATACGATGCGACGGTCAGCACTCTTACAGACGAAAACGGTATGGCAAAAAGCTATATTGCCAATGATGCCAATGAATTTGAGGTGAAGAATTATTTTGATAAACCTCATGACGCGCTTAAGATAAATAAATCCGTCCCGTATTTCGGAACTATAACAAACCCGATAAATGAGGATTTTACTTTTGAACTGCTTGTAAAGGATAAGACGCCGGAAGGTTATTCCTACCGGATCTTCAGCGGAAGCACTGAAATATCAAGTGGTATTTTCGGTTCGGCTGCAACTTCAACAACTCCTGCGGAATTCACGCTTAAAGGCGGTGAGCGTATGGAGGTATACGGCATTATGAAGAATAAGCCTGTGACTGTAAGGGAGATCCTTGTTAAAAATGGTGTTGACCTGAATCCTTCGTATACTGCGCTCAGAAAAGAGACAGCTGCCGATCAGCTGAACGGTCAGGAATACAAGTATCATGAGGAAGTTCAGGACGGAAAGGTTATCCGGGCATATATTGAATGGGAGGGTAACTTTGATGTAGAAAAAGAAAACAGCAGCGTGACAAATTTTGTTAATGTTCCAAACGTGCTGCTTGTAACAAAAAATCTTGAAACACCGCAGGCAGAAAGCTATGACTTTGAATTTGAGATAAAACGGTGGAGCAGTACTGCAAATCAGTATGTTTCTTTGGCTGAAAATGAGCAGATGAGATATTATAAGCGAAACGGCAGCGGTGAAGATTTTTTCGGTGACAGCAACAGCAATGGCGAAGCCTTTGTCACAAAAAACGGCACGTTTACAGTTAAGGACGGACAAACCGCTATGTTTTTTGGCTTGCGTGAGGGTGAAAAATATCAGATAACAGAGACCCGAGCTTGGCTTAACGGAACGAATGTGACTGCTTATTTCGATATGGATACTACTCCGCAGGAGCATACTGCCAGACCGCTTAAAGAAGCAGCCGGGACATACTCTCTGAGCAGTGATACTCACACCTTCAATAACAGGTATGAGCCGCCTACGGGGTTGTTTATTACAAAAGATGTAGTTGACGAATACGGCAGGGCTAAGCCGGGAGTAAAGTATAAGTTCAGGCTTTCGTTAGCAAATGATGGTGTAATAACTACTACGGATAAGACAGTGATCAAGATAGGCACAACCGAGGGAAAACTGAGTGATAAACTGAGTGCAGACGGAAGGTCAGCGTCATTTGAGCTTGCAGACGGAGAATCGGCACAGATAAAAGGCTTGGCTTTTGGAAGCTATAAAGTTACCGAGGAAAACCCCAACAAAAGGGATTACTGCAACGATGACAAGTATCAGGTACTGTTTACGGTAGCGGCTCAAGTCGATACTTATTCTCCAACTATGTATTATGAAAGTACGGCGTCAACCGCAGACGCGGCAACAACAGCCTTTGATCTTACAACTGATACTCCGCGTTCGATAACTTTTACTAATACAACGAAAGAGCTGAAGTATTATTTTGACGTAGAAAAGATAATCTATGCGGACAGAAATGCTCACGGCGATGCCGGAGAAGCTGAACAGCGGTTCGTTTTCAAAATAGAAAGATTTGACGAAGATGAAACTGATTTTAGCGATTCACATATTCGTGAGGTTTTCTATACAGACCTTAGCTGTGATAAAGAGATGACTTTTGAAAGTGGTACGCTTAAACTCGCCAGTGATTATTATATCTACCCTGAGGGTTTATATAAGATCGCTGATACTAATTCAAAAACCAATTCGTTTTTTTTACAAACAGATGATGTTGTTAGGATAAAGAAAGAGTATACGGATATAACCGATAACTCTTCCAAAACATATATTTATCCTGCAAAAATTTATAACGGCAGGCGGTCTGTAATGGTCACTAAGAAAGGTATTTATAGGATCTCAGAAGTACCGCAGTGGTCATTGACTGATTATGATTTTTGGCATGGCTCAAACCAGTACAAGGGTTATCAAGGCACAGGTGAAGGCAAGGCGTATGCCGATTTTGACAATGGAGGAACATCTGCCGAAACCGAAAAGCCTTTAAAAATAGGACCCGTCAACAACAGTGTTCTCATATCGGTAACGGGAACTAAGGCTTATTTATTTGATAAGCAGAGCTTTACCAATATTGATGATAAAGGCACAGATGATACGTCAGATGATACTACAGAAACATGGTTAAGACCGACAGCAAGCTTTACAAACAGCGAAAGTGAGTTTGCGTATCTGTCTTCACAAAGCTGGGCTGAAAACTATATCAGCAGAGGGGGAACAGGTGAATGAGCAAAAAGAAAAAAGCCCTTATCATATCTGCTATAATATTGCTGTTAGCTTTTCCGATAGTTGCTGCAGCCATATCATATTTTAGTATGATAAGAGAAAACAGCTTCTCGCCTGCTGATATGAATATTCAGGTAAAAGAAAATACTCAATCAGATACTCAGACAGACAGCAGTTATACTTTTACAGAAAGCGAGAATGGATATTTAGTATCCAAAAAGATAGAGGCAGTACTAAGCAATAATAATTATGGCGGTACTATTCGTATAAGACTTATTCCGAGCTGGGTGAAAAAAGAGGGAGATACGGAATATGTGTGTGCAAACCTCGGAAACGCTTCTGATTTCCGCACATGGAAAAAAGGAAATGACGGCAGAACAGTCATTGTATGTGATAACTATGGCGGATCAATAGTAACATTTGTACTTAATGAGTATTGGAGCAAATACTGGTCTTTTGATGAAGATGAAGGATGTTTCTACTACACTGGTACAGCCGAACCGGGCGAAACAGCATCACAATTTATTGAAAATGTCGAGATCTCAAATAATGTGTATGAAGCAACCGATGGTTACACACTAAAAATTGATGTGCTGGCTGACATTATTCAATCCGAGGATAGTGCAGCTGATAAAAGGAATTGGAGAAAATAAGGTTCTGACCCTCATTCCGTGTAAATGCATACATAGCCCAAAATCGACAATACTTAGATCACAGCCAAACAAGGCAACGCTGAGGAACGACCTGACGCAGGCTGTGGGATATTAAGTTCGAGAGCAGCGGTGTATTTTTGCCGCTGTTTTCGTTTGCTCTCGGACGGGTATCCCCTTGCGTATAAACCTCAGGGCCGCGGGGACAGCGTTCCCGCTACAGCCGTCAGGCTGTGAGCCTGTCCTCGAAAAATATTACGAATTGTGCGTATGCCAGTCCCCAGTCTCTTATCGGGATCGTCCATTTCTTCGAGATCTCCTTCACGCTCATATACACTGCCTTTCTTATCGAATCATCGGTCGGGAATATCGACTTGGTTTTCGTATATTTTCTCACCATTCGGTGATATCCTTCGACAGCATTCGTCGTATATATTATTTTCCTTATTTCGACGGGATATTCAAAATATGCCGTTAATTCCGCCCAATTTTTATCCCACGATTTCAGGATATTCGGATATTTTTTATCCCATTTTTTGCGGAATTCTTCCTTGGCTGTCACCGCTCCCCTAAATTGTCCTCCAAAAGTGAACGTATCTTGTCAAGGGCAGATACTCTAATTTGTCAAGCCCAGGCACCGTATTTTGTCAAGGCAAAAGCGGCATAAAACAAACTGCCCCCCCCCCCTCACGGAGATGTCAGTCTCATATATAGAGAGCAAATGCTCCCGGCAAAATCCTACGAGGCGCTCGGGTCGCTCCCCAGCGTTGCCCTATCCTCCGTCGCAGGCAAAAGCCCTTGGGTTAAAATGGGTAAGGAGCGTTCGGACAGGACGAACAGATATAGCCGTCACTGTAATGCAGGTCGTGCCGGCTTATCTTTTTAGGATCATCGTCTTCGGTAAGCATTTGATAATACTCAAATACCTCTCGCCTTGCTTTTGAAAAATCAAGCCTGCGTAGCAGCCAGATCAGTATTGCGTCATGCAGCAGTTCTTCTGTCATGAGCTTTTCACCCCTGTGACCTCGTTTTCAAGCACGATGTCCACCGACTTGCTGTCAATGCAGGTCTGCTTCATCTGCGAACCATAGATCAGGGATTGGGTACAGGCCCGGTTGATGGCGCAAGGGTTTCAGCCTTGAATCGGAAATATATATCACCATGTATTTATCCTCCGGCAGCCTGTCTTTAAGGTGCCGCAGAGTGCTGGTCTTACCTGTGCCGGGTTCTCCCACAAGAAGTGTAAACTTCTGATGTATGGCTGTGTATTCAAGCCTGTCGAGTATCTCGGCATTCTGATGAGTTTTGCAAAGCATATCTGTAGGTATGCTTCGGGTGAACGGTGTGTGCTTCATTTCGTAGAACATCTCATACATTTTCATCACCTGCCAATGCACTTGAATACGAGATAACAGCCCTGCGCTCCCTTTCGTCAGCTGTCTTGCTGACAGCGTCAAGCAGCCTCGAAGAATCTGTCTGAATACGCTCGATCTCTGCGCGAGTCGGCTTCTTTGCAACATGAGTGCCGACCTTCGCAGGCTCGGCATAGAAAGGCTCGTGGTTCTTAGGCTCAATACGCACCTTAGCGATGTTCTGAGGGTCATAGACTACATCTACCGTCTGTCCGGCGTACAGGATACCAACATCATAGTCTTTGCCCATAAAGCTGATGCATCCGGTGGCGCGAACTTGTTCGTGCGGTTCACCTTTCGGGTCTCACAGTGAAGAAAAGCGCTTGCGAGTATCGCTTCATCCGGGTAGTACAGCGGCATGGAATCGCTCTTGAACGCAGTCTCGGGAGTAATGCCCAGAGCGCTGTGAACCTTGTTATGGTAGCATTCCGAGAGCCAGGCATTAAACAGCCTGTTGAGCTCCTCAATGCTTTCGGGAGGATTCAGCCCTATCTCGTCGATAAACGAATCGACGGTATGATTGAAGCGCTCCTGCTTGCCCTTTCCCTGCGGATTGCGGGGCTTGGCGTACAACAGACGGATACCGAGCAGACCGCAGGCACGCTTCATCCAGTGGGTGCGGTACTGTGAGCCGTTGTCGAAGTAGATACGGCGGGGAGCACCGTATTTCTGTATGCCCTTTTTCAGCGTGTCCTCCACGATAGTCTGCTCCATATCGCCGTAGAACTGTGCGTGGATTATGTAACGGGTGGCATCATCGATAAGGCAGGACATATACGTCGGCTGAACCTTGCCGTCGATTTTCAAAGTAGGACCGTACTTGATATCCCCCTGCCAGAGATCACAGCGGTGAACTCTGGCAAAGCGCTGTGAAGCATAGCCGTTGTCCTGATACACCTTCATCATAGAGGTCGAATATCCCATCTTTGCAAGTGCTTTTTGCAAAGTGGAACGCTTCAGCACATCGGGTTCGACCTTTCCTTCAAGCTCAAGTATCTGAATAATGGTCGGTACGCTGCGGGACGGCATTTTGCGGCGCAGACGGATGGCTTCTGCAAGAATCTCCTTGGTGATGACCGGATTCTGCTCAGGGATTCTGCCCTTCGGTTCAAGCCCGTCGATGCCGGACTCGTTGTAAGCGTCAACATAGCGTTGAAGCGTTCTTGCAGAGACTTCACATTCCTCGGAGATCTCACGGCGTTTATCGTAGTAGCTTTCGGACAGCAAAGGAAGACTGAGCAGCGGCGCGATCATCACCATGCGCTGTTCAGCTATCTCTCTTGCCAGTTTCTTGTCTTTCATGTCCATAAAAGGCACCTCCTTGTGTTATGATACCTTTATCATAGCACAAAAAGCCCCGGCAATCTACATGAACTCGTACTGTTTCCATTCACCCACATTTACGACCACCCTGACAAAATATCTTAGCGTTTCCGATGTGGAATTGATACTGTAATTTGTCACGATGCTCGAGTGTTCAAGTTTCAGCCTTCTGACGGTTGCGGCACCGAATACTAAAAATCCTTTTACCCAGCGGCAGATACGGGCAGCTGTGTGGTCGTCAACATAGTCATTCAGTGCATCATAAATTGCAGCATAGATTTCAAGACAAAAATGCTTAAAAGGCACAATAAAATCGGGCAGTTCCCGATGATAGCGATGGCATTCAGGGCAGTAAAAAACTCGAAGAGACAATTTTTCACGCTGTCGGCTCTTTTTGCGGAAAACGTGCCGTCTGCATCTGCCGCTAAATTTCATACGATGACCGCACTCGGGGCAGAGCGCATCTTCTTCACCGAAAATATAGTGGATCTCGTCCTTGACAAACTCGGAAAAATGTGATACAATAATCATGTTGGGGACGATAGCCGTGTTATGACCGCGAATCATAACAGCAAAACGGCTATCGTTTTTCCTTTCAGAAATATGGTTACTTACCATTATATCACAATTTGGAATAAAGTCAAAGACGGTATCCTCCCGAACACAAAGTCGGGAAGATACCGTTTCTTTTAGGTTTATCGCTTTTGTTTTCCCAGGAGCATTGCTGCCCTGACAAATCAGGTGGTCAATTTGACAAATTAGAGTACCTGCACCTTGACAGAACGAGTGCCTGTGTGACAAGATACAGTCACTTCTGAAGGACAAATAGGGAGAGCGTTAACACTTGGCAAACTCCGCCTCATCGAGGTTTACAGCAGCATAAATTTTCTTCAAATCGGCGCACACGGCTTTCCGATCTTTATACGGCACGAACTGACAACTGTTCCTGATCTGATGCACGATGCACAGCTGATTTTTAGTCTTCGGGAACACCGAATTTACAGCACTGCAAAGACCTGTCAGATTATCATGGCAAGCGATAAAAATGTCCGTAACTCCGCAGTTTTTGAGGTCCGAGCATATGCTCGCATAGAAGCTCGCCGACTCGTTTTCGGACATCCATATCCCGAGAATTTCCTTCATTCCCGACATATTTGTCCCGAGCACGGAATATACACATTTTTGTATGATCCTGTTGTCTTTTCTGGTGTTGAAAACCACTCCGTCAAAAAATATCACGGGATATATCTTTTCGAGAGGACGGTTCTGCCATTCGTTCACCTCCGGAAGAATTTTGTCGGTTATCTGCGAAATAAGGCTCTGCGATATCTCCGAGCCGTATATCTCCCGAAGCGTATCTTCGATATCCCGCTGCGACATTCCCTTGGCATACATCGACATAATTTTGTCTTCGATCTCATCGGTATGAGTCTGTCGTTTTGCGATTATTTTCGGCTCAAATTCACCGTTTCTGTCGCGCGGAACTGCGATCTCGCAGTCGCCGTAATCGCTCTTTATCGTCTTTCTGTTGTAACCGTTTCGGCTGTTGCCCGAGTTATTGCCAAGCACCGAGTTCTTCTCATATCCGAGATGCTCGTCCATTTCCGCCTCAAGTATCTGTTCGACTGTTCCTGCGAACAGTCTTTTCAAAAGCTTTTGGATATCTCACGTGTTTCTGCACTCCGCTGTGATGAGTTTCACAAGCTCCGTTTCCTTCTCGCTTAACCCGTGTAATGTTTGTGCCATAGTTCATGACTTCCTTTCATTTTTTCTATGGCTATTATTGACATTTACACGGGTGGGTAATCAGCGTCGAAAATAAGTTCAATAGAATAGTTTTGAAGCACGTTAACCTATTCTGAATTTTTATGTCTTTTATGATTTGAAGAGTATAAAAACGATATGAGAAAAATCCGTCATGCATTATTTTTGCATGGCGGATTTTTTTAGCAGGGGGATAAAATGACGTTATTACGTTAGTTTTATAGCTGTGTGTTTTCTATGATGTACGGCACTGGATTTTAAATCTATTCAGAACTGGAATACAGCTAATGTAACTAATATGTACAGAACGTTTTGGATTGAATGGAGACAAATGGCAAGTGAGGGAGCATATAGAAAAAATATGGATTTCAGCAATTGGGATTTGTCTAATGTTACTAACATTAAAGAAATGTTCAAAGATAACCATTGGTCAAGCTCTACTGACGTTGCATATGAAATGGGCGTATCAAATGACTTTACAATTCCTAAGTCTATTCCTTCTGATTGGACACCAGTTAAGATTGGAGGTAACTTGGCAAAAGTCACTGATTTTTCTGATTCGTTCAAATACTTGCCTATGAATCAATCAATTTTACAGACTATTGTTGGAACATGGAAACTAAAAGGAACTAACGAAACTGAACCGTTTAATTTTAATGTAGATTATAAACAACAAATTCAGGGAAAATATACAACCGCTGACGGTGTAACTATTACCGTAAATAATAACGGTGCAATTAGTTTCTCTAACACAGAATAATATTCCCTCCCCCACAGGCTTAAAACCCTGTGGGGATTTTTTTTGCATAAAAAAAACGCCGTAACATCGGCGGTCTTTTTTATTTACACTTCAAAGCCCTTTCCATGCCGCTTTCCAGTCGTCATAATCTGTTCCCGTAGTCGGGTCGATCGTCTGCACGCTCTCGGAGTACACATAAATATCATGTGCCTGTATTTCTTTTCCGTTATAGTTCATTTTCACCCATGAGATGAGGGCGGCTGTCGCTCCGTTGGGGTCAACGGGGGTTTTGTAGTAATAATAACCTGCGGTCGGGTCGTTCGTGCTTTGATCTTTCACATAAACCCACCCGGCAGGAAGATGTGAAATATAGGGGTTAGATGCGTTTATATCCGCACTGTAAAAAGTATCATCGGCAGGCGTGTCCGTTTCATCTGCCGAGAATGAAGCGTAGGACTGAACGTCTGAATTGGAAAATTCCAGCCGTACACGCACATAGCAGGGAATACTGCCCGTATTCTCGATCTTCACGAGCTTGCGGTATTTGAAATCGTTCGTCTGCTCGGGCGGTGTAAATTCCTCGGCTACGCTTATATCGTTCTCACCTACGCCGACGAGGTTAGGTTCTTCGTCCTTTGCCCCGAAATAAGCCAATATAACACCGACAATGGCGATAATAACGGCGGCTGAAACAGCGGCAAGCAGGGTTTTCTTTTTCTTTGTCATAGTCAACTGCCCCCCTGCGTGATGCTTTCTTTATTTTCACAGATCTTGTATATCTTTTCAAGGTCTGGTTTTGTATACAGTTTTGTACTGCCGTTTCCGCTCAGTCCGCTTATTTCAAGTGAATCCGCCTGAATGGTGTAAGCCCTGATCGTTACCTGACCTATCGTACCGCCCTCTATATCGCCGTCCACCATACTGCGGAGCTGCAATTCATCAAATATCGGTATAGTGCTGTTGTTTGGAGCGACCTCGGCATTATATCCGAACAGGTAAGTATTATAAGTTCCGTCATTAAAGCCTTGAAGCCTGTGGTCTGAATCAACGGTGAATGAAGTACCCTGCTTTAGATAATACCAGCCTGCGGCAGTATCGGAAGCGCTGTTATATGAGAACGTTCCGAATTGTGAATCGGCAGGCGTATGTGTAACGCTTTGAGGTGATGTATTTGCCAGCAGATTGTAAATTTCAGCATTTTGCCTGTAATCGACAGCCGACTGAGGATTAGTTATGCCGTCAGGAACGATCCTTTGTCCGTCATCACCGACAAGAGTGGTATTCATCACTGGAACGCACACCTCAGCAAAAAACAGCTGATCGACATTACCTTCGTTCTTTACAGACGGCTGTTTTGTTATCTTTTCTCCGGCGGCTAAGGTCTTGCCTTCCTCAAAGCTCTCTGTAATGTCAAGATCGACTTTTCCGACAGTAAACCGGTTATCAGCAGCATCTGTACTCATAAGAAATGCAGCAGTTGAGCCGACTAATACAAGAGCGGCAAGACTTGCTATAAAAGCTCCTTTTTTGATTTTTGCTTTATCCATCAAATCTCCTCCCCTCGGTCATTTCCTGTTCATCTTTCTTTTTATCGGGAATAAAGCTGACAGCGATCAGGAGTACAATGACCGCACAAGCAGCGATCTTACCGTAGCGGCTGTGCAGAAAAGTCAATAATGCACCGATTTTCGGTATCACAGCAATGGTTTTTCCAACGTAATTTTCTTCCGTGACCGTGCCCGAATCTTCGGTATTGTTGGCATCGCCTTTCGTGACATATTCGCCGTCTTGAATTTCCGTTACACGGTGAGTTACAAGCATTTCGCCCTTGCGAAAAGAAATAACTTCACCTACCTTTATATCGGCAAGCGGAGCTTTTTCATTTACAAAGCAAACGCTTCTAACGGGTATAGCAGGTTCCATTGATCCGCTTGTAACGATATACGGTTTAATTTTCAAGGCATAAAGAGCCGAAACAATAATTGCTGTCAGTATTACCAGCGAAGTAAGGAAAGAAACTATCCTTTTAAGACTTTTCCAAATTGAGCGGAGTATGGACTTGCCGCTCATTTTGAAAGATACTGCCATACCGTTTCAGCCTTTGTTTCGGTTTCGTCGGAAGATCTCAGATAATTCTCCTGTATCCCGTATGCCTTTATTCTTATATTCAGACTGCTGTCGGAAATAGTATCATCTTCTCTTGCATTACAGAACAAGACCTGCTTGAAAAGCGGATTGAGTGTTGTTTCATTTGGCTTGAGCGCAGTCATTGTATCACCATGATTTGTGCCTGTATAGGCATACAGATAGGTATAGCTTACAGTTTCGTCTGAGCTGTTCTTATTTTCTTTCGGGTAGCCGGACATTGCATACCAGCCGTCATTGACTTCTTGATCTGTGCTTAACTGGTCAGATGTATAGTTATCGGTCGTATTGTTATTTATGAACCGAAACATCGGAACGGTCTTTTCGGCATTCAGTTTGCCTTTGTCTTCTCCGTCTGTCTTTTCAACAGATACTTTGTCTGCCGGAACAGTTACTTCCATGAAAACATATGCCGAAGTATCATCAACGTTCACGATCGACGGGTCTTTGTCAATTTTCTGTTCGGGAACGATTGTCGGGTCAGGTTTCCAGTTTGGCTCGACTACCTTGATCTGAAGAGTTGCAGACTTGAATGCATTTGTTACATTATCCTCACTTGTAAAATAAGCAGCAAGTCCGAATATGATCGTGAAAGAAGCTAAAGATATAGCCAACATTCTGATTTTTCTTTTATTCATTCCGACACCCCCTGTTTATATTTGATATATGCAGTTGTCCGCTTATTATAATATCCACTTATTATTATACCATATATCCGTCAAAAAATCAATAGCTATTTTCAAGAAAATATTAATATATTGTCGAATCACTATCCACAATTTAATAACTATTATAAAAACGTTTATAACAAAGCACCCGGAGAAATCGTGTTGTGAAAATGAACCAAATCGCGCAAAAGCACAAATGAACCGGAATCGCGCGTTAGGGAAATGTTCCCGTGTCGATCTCACCGGCACGAGCCATGTTCCTAACGTCCCCTTCGGGATCCCAAGCTCTTCGGCGGCTGCCTTGTTGCCCACCTCCTTTGCCAGCTTTACTGCTTGTTTTTTTAACTCATCATCGTATTGTCTTCCTGTACCCATTTTTGACACACTCCTTTGGTTTTATTATACTACGATCGTGTCAAGTTTTATTATACAGCATTATTTGTTATTTCTCATCATTCTTTCTTATCTCTTATTTCTTATTAAAAAAAAGCCGCTTGCCCGAAGACAAGCGGCTTTCTTTCAGGTGTTAGTTGCAGCCACAGCCACAGCCGTTGTTGCCGCATCCGCAGTCATTGCCGCAGCCTCCGCAGCATACTAACAGAACGAGAATGATGATCCACCAGTTGTTATTGTTGTTGCACATAGTCGTTACTCCTTTTTGGATAAGTTATTTGAGCTTTGAGCCTTTCGCTCGCTGCTCATATTACATATTATGTAAAAAGATAAAAAGTGTTACAGTCAGCTTTGGTTCACTGAAAATTTACAAGTTTGTCCAATATTTTTCGTCATTATGCTTGACTTTTCATGTCGGATATTGTATAATAAGTACAACGCATTTAAGTAATGCGCCTTATCAAGAGCGGCGGAGGAACAGGTCCTGTGAAGCCCGGCAACCATCACAAAAGCGTGAAACGGTGCTAATTCCTGCGGAAATCTTTTTTCCGAAAGATGAGGAAACAATGCAAGTGAACGGTCGCTTCGGGGTTTCCCGAGGCGTTTTTTTGTTTGGGTGTTTCAACACACCCTAGTAAGGAGAGTATTTTTATGTCAAAGCTTTTATTTACGTCAGAGTCGGTAACTGAGGGACATCCCGACAAAATATGCGACTGCGTTTCAGATGCGATACTTGACGCACTTTTGGAGCAAGACCCCACGTCAAGAGTTGCCTGCGAGACCGTCACCACAACAGGCATGGTAATGTGCATGGGCGAGATAAGCACCAAGGCACAGATAGACATTCCCGCTATCGTGAGAAAGACCGTTTGCGACATCGGCTACATCTGTGATGATTACGGCATAAACGGCAAGACTTGCGCAGTTTTCACCACGATCGACAAGCAGAGCGCTGACATCGCAATGGGCGTTGACGATTCGTTAGAGGGCAGGGAAGAGCATAAAGGCGACATCGGCGCAGGCGATCAGGGCATGATGTTCGGTTATGCGTGCAATGAGACTCCCGAGTTTATGCCGCTCCCCATCTCGCTTGCTCACAAAATGGCAAAGCGTCTTACCGACATCAGAAAATCGGGCGAGCTTACCTATCTCAGACCTGACGGCAAGACACAGGTAACAGTTGAGTACGGCGAGGACGGCAAGCCTAAGCGTGTTGATGCGGTAGTTGTTTCGACACAGCACGATGATGATGTTTCGCTCGACACCATTCGTGCGGACATGATCGAGAAAGTAGTTAAAGCCGTTGTTCCTGCTGAACTTCTTGACGATGACACGAAGTACTTCATCAATCCGACGGGACGTTTTGTTATAGGCGGACCTCACGGCGACAGCGGACTTACGGGCAGAAAGATAATCGTTGACACATACGGCGGCATGGGCAGGCACGGCGGCGGTGCATTTTCGGGAAAAGACCCGACAAAGGTAGACCGTTCGGCGGCATATGCGGCGAGAAAAGTTGCTAAGAACATAGTTGCGGCAGGGCTTGCAGATAAGTGTGAAGTTCAGCTTGCGTATGCGATAGGCGTTGCATCGCCTGTATCGGTGAGAGTTGACAGTTTCGGCACTGGAAAAGTAAGTGACAAGGAGTTAGGCGAAGCGGTAACGAAAGTATTTGATCTGCGTCCATCCGCTATAATAGAAGAACTTGATCTGAGGAAGCCGCAGTACCGTGCGCTTGCCGCATACGGACACATGGGACGAGAGGAACTGGGTGTCAAGTGGGAACTGACGGACAAAGCAGAAGAACTGAAACAGATAATAAATAATAAATAAGAAATAAGAGATAAGAAATAAGAAAGAACTGACGTGAACCGAAAAGTCAGCACAAATGAAGCGTGTTCGCCAGAGGACTAAAAGTTTTAGGAAAGAGAGTCCAGAGGGAATAACCCTTTTTCAAAAGGGTTTTCCCTTTGGTGGGAGTTTGAGGGCAAAGTCCTCATTCGCACCAAGGGTGCGATAGAAAGAAGGGCGCAAAACAAAATAAAGATAAAGCGCTCAAACGTCCCAAACAAGTCAAAAATCGGCATACCAATACACAATAACAAAAGCAATCGGCATTAAGGTACATCACCCAGTAGGGTAGAAGCACCAAAATGCCGATTTTTATTTTTCGGAACAGCGTAAGCGTATTCCGAAAAAGAACCCTAATGGTCGCAAGACCATAACCCACAACGGACGAACAGTCCGTTACCTAAAATGTTCGTCAAGAACATTCCAACAAGCACGCTATAACCCGAGAGAAGCAAGACAAGCAGTTCAAGCCAATGATCCCGAATCAGGAGACACATTTTCCAAAAACAAACACGGAAAGTGTGTCTTTTTTTTACGTGTAAACATATTTTTGGGACACATAGGCGGTTTTGTCCAAAAATGTATTGACATGATATAATACATGGTCTATAATATATTTACTTCAAATATATTATGATAGTTAATATATCATAATATAAATAATCGGAAAAGGAGAGAGAAACATGATCAGGCAAGAGTGGAAGTCGATATTCAAGAATCCGATCATGATAATGGTGCTGACGGCAATAATCGCCATACCCACTATCTATTCGGGATTGTTCCTCGCATCAATGTGGGACCCTTACGGCAATCTTGATAAATTGCCCGTGGCGGTGGTCAATAACGATCTGCCCTATGATTATGACGGAAAAAAACTTGATGTCGGCGATCAGCTGGTAAACAATCTCAGGGAAAATAAAGCCCTGCAATTCAACTTCGTGAACTCAGAACAGGCTCAGGAAGGTCTTGAAAACGGTACTTACTACATGGTGGTGACGATACCGCAGGATTTCTCAAAGAACGCTTCAACACTGCTTGACGATGAACCGCAGAAAATGGAGCTTCAGTACGAGACTAACCCCGGTAAAAACTACGTGGCAAGCAAACTCAGCGACACGGCGCTCGCAAGGATACAGACCAGCGTTTCGGAACAGATAACCAAGACTTACTCCGAAACGGTGTTCGATGAACTTTCGGGTATAGGCGAATCGCTCGGTCAGGCTTCTGACGGAACGGGTCAGCTTGAAAGCGGTATCGACCAGATAGCAGAGGGCAACGATACTATCACCGAGAATCTTAAAACTCTTGCGGAAAAATCCGTGACTTTCGTTGACGGCACTAAGACACTCAAAAACGGTATCGCTGATTATACCGACGGCGTGGCTCAGGTCGACAGCGGCGCAAAAAAACTTAACGACGGTATCTCTCAGCTGAAAACTGCAACGGGCGACGGCGTTTCAAAACTTTCTGACGGAAGCGGAAAACTTTCATCGGGCGTTAAGACTTACACCGAGGGCGTTGACAAGGCGGCTGACGGTGCGGCAACTCTTAACAAGAATAATGATGCACTCAACGGCGGCGCAGATGAACTCGCTAAGGGAACTCAGACTCTTGTTACTGCCGCAGGTGACGGCGTTTCACAGCTTTCTGACGGCTCGAAACAGCTTAAAGACGGCGTTGGCGCTTACACTGACGGCGTTTCTCAGGCGGCAGAGGGCGCAAAAACTCTCACCGAAAATGATAAGGCTCTCAATGACGGCGCAAAACAACTCGCTGACGGCACAAAGGAACTCGAAACAAAGACCGCAGAGGGCACAAAACAGCTCAAAGACGGTACGGCACAGCTTAAAAACGGCATTGATGCTTATACCGCAGGCGTTTCTCAGGCGGCAGACGGCGCAAAGAAACTCGACTCCAACAGCGAAGCACTCAACAGCGGCGTTAAACAGGTAGCAGGCGGTGCGGCTGAACTTTCGGGCGGCGCAGGCACTATCCTGAACGGCATGAACACAATGTCGGCACAGCTGGGCAGTTCGCTCTCCGCTGAAAAGAAAACTCAGCTTGATGCTCTCACAAAAGGCTGTGATGATCTTCATTCGGGTATAACTCAGTTAAATACCGCTGTTTCGGCGATAGAGATCCCCGATATATCAACAGCAGCCGCAGGCATAACCGCTCCCGCAGCTCAGATAGGTTCTGATGCACAGAGCGCAGGCACGGCTCTCACAAGCATGGGCGGCAATCTTACAAATGCACAGCAGTATATGCAGCAGCTTGCACTTGCTCACCCCGAACTTATCACCGATACCAATTACCTTGCACTTGCAGGCGAAATTTCAAACATCGGCACAAACGCTCAGACAGCAGGCAGCAGCATTTCCGACATAGGAACACAGCTGACAGCAATGCAGACAGCGGCTTCCGGCATAACTTCGCTTGGAAACACAGTCGCTTCGGGCTTTGGAACGATCAAAACAAATGTCGCCGCAATAAGCGCAGGTGCAGATCAGGTACTTCCCGGTTCTAAGCAGGCTATAACTTCTCTGGAAACAGGTCTTGCAAACGTTCAGACAGCACTTGACGGTCAGCTTATCCCCGGTATGACTTCGCTCGACAACGGACTTGCCACACTTTCAACAGGTGCAAAGTCACTCAACAGCGGCGCTTCCGACTACACTAAGGGCGTAAATGACCTTAACAACGGTCTTACAAAGATAGATGCTAACAGCTCCGCACTTAAAGAGGGCGCAAAGCAGGTCGATGACGGCACGGCGGCACTTGAAACAGCACTCGCCGAGGGAACTGCAAAGCTTTCCGCAGGCGCAGAACAGCTTGAAACAGGCGTTTCGGTTTACACTGAGGGCGCTGAAACTTTAAACGGCGGTCTTGAAACGATAAACGCAAACTCTGCGGCACTCAAAGAGGGTGCAGGCACACTTGACGCAGGCATCGGAACTCTTGCGGACGCTTTAAGTTCGGGCGCAGGACAGCTCAACGAGGGCGTTTCGGCACTCAGATCAGGTATACTTTCCTACACGAACGGCGCTGCACAGCTGGGCGAAGGACTTGCAACTCTGAAAAGCAATTCTTCCGCACTTGTAAGCGGTGCATCCGAACTCAACGGCGGCATCGGAACACTCAACAGCTCACTTGCAAGCGGAACTTCACAGCTTGCAGACGGCACTTCCGAACTCTACGCAGGTACACAGAAACTTGTTTCAAACAATGAAAAACTCAATCAGGGCGCATCTGACTTGCTTGACGGCGCTGAGAAAATTTCTGACGGCGCAGAACAGCTTTCGGAGGGCAGTGAAAAGCTGGGCGACGGACTGACAAAGGCTCATGACGGCGCAGACACACTGGGTACTGCACTTTCAGAGGGCGCAGAAAAGATAAACGACATACACACATCGAATGCAACATATGATATGTTCTCCGCACCTGTCACCACTTCCAAGACGGAACTGAGCCACGTTCCCGACAACGGACACGGCATGGCACCTTATATGATGTCGGTAGGTCTGTGGGTAGGAACACTTGCATTCTGCATCATGTATCCGCTGGTAGATTCTCACGGCAAGGTCAAGAACGGTGTTGCATGGTGGGCATCGAAAGCAAGCGTTCTGCATCTTCTGACACAGCTTATGGCGGCTATAATGCTTCTTGTTCTGCACAAGGCTTGCGGTTTCAATCCTGCAAGCTGGGGCAAGACGATCCTTGTAGCGTGTCTTGCATCGCTGGCATTCATGTCGATACAGTATTTCATGAACGTATTCATGGGCAAGATAGGCTCATTCCTCATGCTCATATTCATGGTAGTTCAGCTTGCAGGTTCGGCAGGCACATATCCTGTTGAAATTTCGGGCGAATTTGTAAGCAGCATACACGCATATGTACCGTTCACATACACAGTTGACGCATTCAGGAACGCTATCTCGGGCAACGGAAGCATAGTTCCGTGCTGTGTAGTAATGGCAGGCATAGTAGTGGTATTCTCACTGCTCACGATGAATCTGTTCATCATAAGAGCAAAGCGCATGGAGAATGACAAGCGCACGCTGTATGACGTAATAGAAGCCCACGGCTTAGCCTAAGGGTCCTCGGGGTCCTCGGGCGGACGGCTCGATGCCCTCGCACGTAAGTTTGATAAAGACGTAAGTTTGTGCGGCTCGGGGCTTTCAAAAGATATGGAGATAAGAAATATATAGTTCAAGATAGATCAAATATTTCTTATTTCTTATCTCATATCTCTTATTAAAAAAAATAGGGGGTCGGCAAAAAATATCATACCGACCTCTTTTTTTTAAAAAAAACACTTGACAAAAATGCGTGAAATATGTTATAATATATATAATTTGAATGTGAAATACTATTAAAACGAAAATATCAGTGCCGCATGGCGCAAAAGATCAGAAATCAGAAATACTAAAACGGGGTGAAATTTATGATTACCGAAAACTATCTTTCAAGTTTGTGCAAATCCTATTACGATCTGAAATATTCGCTGTTTAAGGTCATCGAACATATGTGCAAGGAAGAGGGGCTGACTGTTCTTCAAACGATGATGCTCTTTCTTATCCGCTCCGAGGGCAATCTGTCCGTCGGCGACCTCAGCAATTATTTCAACATAACTCATTCCAACGCTTCAACTTTATGTAAAAAACTGGAAAAAGACGGTCTGCTTTGCCGCACACGCTCCAAAAAGGACGAGCGCAGTGTGCTTATCTCCGTGACTGAGCAGGGAACTGACATGATAGAGCGTATGCTCGAACGTGGAAAGTCCATAGCTTCTTCGCTCAACGATATTCCGCAGGAACGCCTTGACGGTATTGTTTCAACGATCGATGAAGCGACCGAAATGCTTAAAAAGATGACAAAATAAGAACCTGTCTTCACAAGACACGTTCTAAATAATCAGACCGCAGAGAGCTTTTCTTTGCGGTCATTTTTTTATATTGACAACTTCCGTAAAATATTATATAATAATAGTTAAAGAAATACATAATATCAGATCAAAGGAGATCGAAATGTCAACAGTTGAATTATATTATTCCGTGTGCTTTGGAGCATCGCTTCTGCTGACGATGCTTTATATGATGATATGGCACAAGCATTTTGATGTTCACATAACGCTTATCTTTGTGCTTGCGCCTATCACGAACTTTGCACATCTGCTTCTTTCGCAGACAAGAACGCTCGATGCCGCCCTCACAGCGCAAAAAGTCATATACGCAGGCTGTCTTTATCAGATGTTCATTATCCTGCTGACCGTTATGAGCCTCTGCCGAATACGAATAACCAAGCCGAAAAAACTTATACTGTTCCTGCTGACGACCGCCGTCTATGTCTCAACACTGACAATGGGCAAGTCGAAGATATTCTATTCTTCCGTCAGGTTCCGCAGAGTTCACGGCACATCATATCTCATCAAGGAATATGCTTTCATGCACACTGTCTGCTACATGACGATAATACTTTACTTTATCCTGAGCATAGCGGCGATACTTTACAGCTATTTCAAGAAAAGTCAAGTCTCGAAGAAGATGCTCATGCTCATGTTCCTGCCCGAAGTTATCTGCATTTTTGCGTTTTTCGGCGGAAGGATGCTGTTCCCCGAAGTTGAACTGCTCCCCATTGCGTTTACATTTGCGCAGGCGGTATACCTTATCATCTCCTACCGCATGACCCTTTACGACATAACCGACTCGGGCATAGAATCGCTCGTGCAAATGGGCACTAACGGGTTTATTTCCTTTGATTTCTCAATGAGATACATCGGAAGCAACGATACTGCAAAACAGCTTATCCCCGAACTTGCCGACATGGTAGTTGACAGACCCGTCAAAGACCGCAGGGCGATACTTGACACTGTGGTAAAATGGGTGATAGATTTCTCGGAGGACGAGAGCAAAAATGTCGCATACTACGAAAAGGGTGACAAGATATATCGTGCCGAGATAAACTATCTTCATGACGGGCGAAAGCGCAAGGGCTATCAGATCTTCCTGACAGACGACACGCAGAACCGCAAATATGTTGCGCTTATCGAGAACTACAACAACGATCTGACAAAGCAGGTCGACGAAAAAACTTCGCACATAATCGCCATGCACAACAACCTCATCATGTCAATGGCGACCATGGTGGAGAGCCGTGACAACTCAACAGGCGGTCACATAAAGCGGACGAGCGAGTGTGTGCGCATACTCATCGACGAGATAAAAAAAGACAATATTTTCGGGCTGACGGAAGATTTCTGCAAGAACATCATCAAAGCCGCACCGATGCACGATCTCGGTAAGATAGCCGTTGACGATGCGATACTCCGCAAGCCCGGGCGGTTTGAGCCGTGGGAGTTCGAGAAGATGAAAGCGCACGCTGCGGAGGGCGCACGGATAGTCCATGAAGTGCTGAAAGACACTGACGATTATGAGTTCCACATTATTGCGGAGAATGTTGCGCACTATCATCATGAGCGCTGGGACGGTTCGGGTTATCCGGAGGGGCTGAAAGGCGATGAGATACCGTTGGAAGCGAGGATAATGGCGATAGCGGACGTATATGATGCGTTAGTGAGCAAGAGAGTATATAAAGAGAGTATGTCATTTGAGCAAGCGAATGAGATAATCATGGACGGAATGGGAAAGCATTTTGACAAGCGTTTAGAGCCATATTATGTATCGGCGAGACCGAAGCTTGAAGCGTATTATTCAGGGCTAAAAGAAAATTGAAATAAATAAGAAATAAGAGATAAGAAATAAGAAAGAAGAGATAAGAAATAAGAGATAAGAGATAAGAAATAAGAAAGAACTGACGTGAACCCAACAAACGTCCCGTGAG
>CAMVRM010000046.1 GCA_947169885.1 uncultured Ruminococcus sp. | reverse complement strand
TCTTATTTCTTATCTCTTATTTCTTATTTCTTATCTCTTATTTCTTATCTCTTATTTCTTATTTCTTTTAAAGATCGCTCCTACTACTTTCGGTCCTGCGTTTATCGCTATCGCCGCTCCTATTTGATACATCTCGGCAGGCGCATAACCGAACTTCTTCGTCAATATCGCCGCTAATTCGTCCGCAGGCGCTTTATCATTGCCGTATACTATGCAGTACGGTGTCTGAGGTATCATCTCCTCGACCGTTAACTTAACTATCTCGGGAATGATGTTCTTGTCGCCCCTGACTTTCGAGTTCGTCACGATCTTGTTGTCCTGTATGCGCATTATCGGTCTAAGCCCCATAAGCTCCCCCGCAAACGCCGCCGCAGAGGGTATGCGCCCCGACTTTCTCGCATATTTAAGGGTGTACATCGCAAAGAATATCGTGCAGTTGTTCACCCAGTCCTGAACGTAATCAACGATCTCAGCGGCACTCTCGCCCTTTTTGGCTTTTATAGCCGCCTGCTCCACCGCATAGCCGTAAGCACCCGTGTAACCCACGCCGTCTATCGTGTAGATGCGGAACTTGTCTTTTCGTTCGGGGTGTTCCTCAAAGAACTGGTCAGCCGCCATGATAGAGTTGGAGTTTGTCGAACTTCCGTCCTTGTTTATGGTAACGTTTATAACGTCCGTGTAACCCTCGTCAAAAAGCTTCTCGAATATCTCCGAGTACTCAAAGGCGGTTATCTGCGAGTGAGTAGGCGTTGAATCCGCTTCTTCGAGTATCTTGTAAAATTCCTCGTTGTTGAAGTCCACACGGCTGGTCAGGCTCTTGTCCCCGACTGCCACCTTGAACGGAACAACAAGTATGTCAAGTTCCTTTTCAGCCTTTTCGCTTATATCCGAAGCCGAGTCGGTCATGATCTTTATTTTTGCCATTGTATTTTATCTCCTTATTCCCAAGTATATTGTGTCAGCTTTCCCTCTCTGCCAAGATCGGGATAATCCCACTGTCTCAGTACCTCATAGGCGGCGATAGCCACCGAATTTGAAAGGTTAAGGCTTCTGAGCGTTGGGCGCATAGGTATCCTGACGCAGTTATCGGGGTTTTGAAAAAGCAAGCTTTCGGGAAGCCCCTTGTCTTCACGTCCGAAAATGATATAAACAGGTCTGTCCTGCGGATATTTTGCCTCGCTGTGAACTTTCCTGCCCTTTGTTGTGAAGTAATAAAATTCGCCGTTATTTTTCTCAAAGAAATCATCAAGCGAATCATACTCATGAATTTCCAGTTTATCCCAGTAATCAAGTCCCGCACGTTTGAGCTGTTTATCGGTTATCGTGAAACCATAAGGCTTTATAAGGTGCAGAACTGCCCCTGTAACAGCGCAGGTACGTGAGATATTTCCCGTATTCTGCGGTATCTGCGGTTCTACAAGAACTATATTCAGCTTTTCCAAATGCTATCCCTCTTTTTATAAGAATACAATTTATTATATCATACTGTTCAGGAAAAATCAAGTCTTAAATTTCTTTTTTTCGTGCGCCAACTGACTAACAAACATTTTTCATTCTTAAAGTTTTCAACACTTTTCAACATTTTCAACGCTCAAATGAAAATTTCACAGCCGTTAAACTTGTCTTAACTTATCTTTCTTATCACTGCGCTATACTATTCTTTGCTTGACTTCTCTTTACTTTGCTTAACTTTTCTTTACTTAACTAAACTCAACTTTACTTTACTTAACTAAACTCAACTTTACTTAACTGACCTTACCTATACTTAACTATACTTACCTTACCTATACTTACCTATACTTACCTTACCTCGGTTAACCGATTGCTGTTTTTTTAACAATGTTGTGATGTGGTTAGAATGTCATTCTGACATTTTGGTTAATGTCCTGTTCGGACATTTGAGGTTCTTTTTCGGAAGACGCTTTCGCTGTTCCGAAAAATAAAAATCGGCATTTTGGTGCTTCTACCCTTTATAGGCATATTCTTTCATTTTGTGTACTTTTGATAATGTGTTTTGGGTATGCCGATTTTTGTTGTGGCTGTACGTTTGAGCGCTTTATCTTTATTTTGTTTTGGCTGTTCTTTCTATCGCCCCAGAGGGGCGAATGAGGACTTTGCCCTCAAACTCCCACCAAAGGGGAAACCCTTTTGAAAAAGGGTTATCCCCTCTGGACTCCCTTTCCTAAAACTTTTAATTCTCTGGCGAACACACTTCATTTGTATGGTTCTTTCTTCTTTCTTATTTCTTCATTCTTATTTCTTATTTCTTATTTCTGATCTCTTGTCACTTTTTTTATTTTCTCGGTGACTTAATATACAGAAACGTTTCAAAGCGAGGTTTTCATAATGAATGATTCGGAATTGCTTCGGCTTCTTCGCTCCGACCCTGAACTCGGACTCTCTAAAACTGTCGATATTTACAGCGCTTACGTCTTAAAGATCGCTCATACCAAACTTAACGGTCTTTGCTCCGAGGAGGACATCGAGGAACTCGTCAGCGATGTCTTTATGGCTTTCTATATGAGCGGTAAGAAAAATGATTTCAATATCCGCTCCGTAACGGCTTATATCTCCGTTATCGCCGAACGCCGGTGCATTAATATGTTTAGATCAAAACTCCGTCAGCCTGATACCGTCCCTATCGACGAACTTGAATACGAACTCGCTGAACAGGTCAGCAATACTAACGGCGACACACTCTCTCAGGCTGTCGCTTCTCTCGGCGAACCTGATACCGAGATTTTTCTACGTAAATATTACTTCGGTCAGAAGTCCGAGGACATCGCCCGTGAACTTGATATGAAAACCAATACTGTTAATAAAAGGATATCCCGTGGATTAAAGAAACTTAGGAAAATTCTGGAGGAAGATGCGTGATGGATAATAAGTTTGAACTTTACGATATTGCCGATAGACTCTCTGACACCGACTGCGAAAAACTTGAAACGGCTTTCGAGAACTTCCGTGACGGCGCTGAGATAGGCGATGAACAAAAACAGCGTATTCTTTCTATGACACTGAGAAAGGCAGGAATTGACATGACAACAGGTATAAAAATGAAAAGGACACCCGACATTGAACAGGCAGACACGATACACGAGGGAATGAGTACTGTCCGCCGTGGACGCACACTTGCGGCTTGTATCGCTGCGGTGCTTGTTGCGGCGGCGGCAGGTGCGGCTGTGTTCTTCACAAAACTCCCGACTTCCGATATTGAACCGCCTGCGGAAAACCTCACCGCCGCACATCAGACGGCTGAAACTGTCGAAACTGCGGAAGTCCCCAACGTTGTGCTTATGGATGCAGACGAAGCAAAGGCGGCTCTTGAAGCGGCAGGTTTTGTCCCGATAAGGCGTGAACAGTTTGACGAAACTGCGGCAGGCTTGGTAATAGATACTTATCCACAGCACGGCGAAAATCTTGAAAAAGGCAGTGAAGTTGTTTATTACGTAAGCCGTGGAAGTTTTGATATGGCTGACCCGACAACAAAGGAACTTTATGAATACGCCATGGATCTGTATTCTCAGACGCTGGACTTCCACGGTGAAACGCTTGCAGACTTCAACAAGGAAAACGGCACAGATATAGCTCTTCCCCGTCCGTTTGAGAACATGGAGAAAGACCAGCTGAAATATCTCTGCGGAGAGTATAAAGAGTTCCTCGGCATGACTTACGATGAATACTATGACTATCTGAGAGGACTTTGTGTGATGACCGTTGACTCGTTCTATACTGACGAGGAGATATTCACCACCGTCACGGCTGAAACTCCCGAAGAACTCCCCGACACAGAATAACACCCCAAACAAGAGCATATCGGACTGCTGTTTTGCCCGATATGCTCTTTTTTTTGCGAAAACGTTTAAAATGGCTGTAAAAAGCTTGATATGTTTAAAACATACAAATCCGAGTGCAAAAGTTTGTGTAAAATTTTTTCTTGCAAATCTTCAATTTGTTGCTGATTTGTTGCGTTAAATGTGATATAATAAGAATACTTTAAAATTTAATTTTTTCTACGAAAGGAATAATGTATCATGGAGATCAAAAAAACTAACAAGAACGGCACACTTAACGTAGCTATCAGCGGCAGAGTCGACACCACCACCGCACCCGCACTTGAAACGGAACTTAAAGGCAGTTTTGACGGCTGTGAAGCCCTTGTTCTTGACTTTGCAGATGTTGAGTATATCTCTTCCGCAGGTCTTAGAGTTCTGCTCTCCGCTCAGAAGGTCATGGGCAAAAAAGGCGGCATGAAGCTTATAAATGTCAGTGCTGACATCATGGAGATATTTGATGTGACGGGCTTTACCGACATTCTGACGATCGTTTGACAAAGGACAGCTGCTTATGAAAAAATTAGAGATAAAAGCACTGACTGAGAACCTGTCGGAGGTTCTTGCGTTTATCGACAAAGAACTTGAAGCGGCTGATTGCAGCATGAAAACTCAGATGCAGATAGACATTGCCGTTGAGGAGATATTCGTCAATATCGCCAACTATGCCTATTCTCCCGAAGTGGGCACGGCGGTCATAACGATAGACGTGACTGATGATGCTTTTGTGATCGGCTTTTCCGACTGTGGCATTCCCTACGATCCGCTTGCAAAGCCCGACCCCGATATAACTCTCTCGGCTGAGGAACGCTCGATAGGCGGACTCGGCATCTATATGGTAAAGAAAAGTATGGACGATGTGATCTACGAATACCGTGACGGTCAGAACATTCTCACATTCAAAAAGGATCGGTGATACAGTGATAAAAAAATTCGGGATTACCTTAGGCGGTCTCCAGCAAAAGATCCTCAATCTTGTGCTGATATTCATTCTTCTTATAATCGGTCTGTTCGTTTCAGTCTCGATGTATCTCTCAAAAGACCTGTCAAAGATCGTTGAAAAGTCTGCAAAAGAACAAAAGCAGTCGATGTCACAGGTCAGCACCGAAACGATGTCCGCAACGCTCAGCGTCACCATGAAGCAGAGCGTTGGTATGCAGGCTTATATGGCAAACAGCATCTTCTCGGAAGCACGAAGCAATGTTACTTCCATGAAAGAATACGCTGAATATATCTTTGCTCACCCTGATGAATACAGCGAAAAGAAAGTCGATTATCCGCAGGCTTCAAATGACGGCATACCCTCGGCACAACTCCAGCACGAATCTGCTGTTGACCCTGAGACCGACAGATATTTGCCGCTTGCATCTAACATGAGCGAGATAATGCTCTCGATGTATAAAAATTCCAACGTGCTGAATTCAAGCTTTATTGCAACTGCTGATGGAAGCATAATCTTTGTTGACGACAGAGCAGGCGCTTATTTTGATGAAAGCGGAAACGTTGAAAAGTTCTTTGAAGTTCGTGAAAGACCTTGGTACAAGGGCGCAGCCGAAAAAGGCGGTATTTATTTCACGGGCATCGAACTTGATGCTTTCACGGATATTCCCGGGCTTGTCTGCGCCGCTCCCGTTTATGCTGACGGCGAACTTGTCGCAGTTGTCGGTGCGGATATTTTCCTGACAAGCATTTCAGATTATGTCAAGGACTCCACCAAAAACGGCGGTTTCACCTGCATAGTCAACGAAAACGGCGAACTTATCTTCTCTCCGCTGACCGAGGGCACTTTCAAGGCGGTAACTTCCGCTCAGACAGAAGACCTCAGAAACGGCGAAAACAAAGACTTGGGCGGCTTTGTCACTAAGGCGCTCAGCGAGCCTACCGAACTTGAAACAGTCAATGTTGACGGCAAGGACTACTATCTGTGCGGCGCTCCCATGGAGTCGGTGAACTGGACAGTCATCACAGGCGTTGAAAAAGCTATCTCCGATCAGCCCACAACTGCCATGATCGCCGCCTATGATTCAATAAACGCAGAAGCGCAGGCTGATTATAACGCAGGCGCTGAACACTCTCAGAAAACTATCCTTATCTGGACAGCGATACTGCTCATTCTTGCATCTGTCGGCGCACTTACCGTTGCAGGCAGGATCGTTAAGCCTATCGAACATATGACAAAGCGCATGGCAGACCTCAGCGGCTCAGACCTCGAATTCAAAATGGAGGACTCCTATAAAACGAATGACGAGATCGAAGTGCTGGCACAATCTTTCGCAACGCTGTCAAAGCGCACTGTTATGTACATCTCGCAGATAACAAAGATAACCGCAGAAAAAGAACGCATCGGCGCAGAACTTGAACTTGCGACACGCATTCAGGCGGATATGCTCCCGAACATCTTCCCCGCATTCCCCGAACGTCCGGAGTTCGATATTTATGCGACTATGACACCTGCTAAGGAAGTCGGCGGCGACTTCTATGACTTCTTCCTTATTGATGATGACCACCTCGGCATGGTCATGGCAGATGTAAGCGGAAAGGGCGTTCCTGCCGCACTGTTCATGATGATGTCGAAGATACTTGTCAACAACTACGCTATGATGGGCGGAAGTCCTGCAAAAGTGCTTGAACAGGTCAACACTCAGATCTGCTGCAACAACGATGAAGAAATGTTCGTGACAGTATGGTTCGGCGTTCTCGACATCAACACGGGCAAGGTAACAGCCGCAAACGCAGGTCACGAATACCCCATAATCAGAAAAGCTGACGGCTCATTTGAACTGCTCAAAGACAAGCACGGCTTTGTTATCGGCGGTATGGAGGGCATGAGATACAAGGATTATGAATTCACGCTGGAAAAGGGCGGCTCTCTGTTCCTTTATACTGACGGCGTTGCAGAAGCCACAAACGGCAAGAACGAACTGTTCGGCACTGACAGAATGCTCGAAGCGCTCAACAAAGCCCCCGACGCTCCCCCGAAGGAACTGCTCAGCAATATGAAGCAGTCGGTCGATGAGTTCGTGGGCGATGCACCGCAGTTCGATGACCTGACTATGCTCAGCGTTAAACTTATTTAAGGAGGAACTAATAACATGAAAAGCGATGTTATACAGATATACAGCGACCTGAGCGGCAGAGAGGATGCACTTATCGCCGCTGAGAACTTTATCCGCTACAACGGGTTCACGGGAAAAGATGCAATGCACATACGCCTGCTCACCGAAGAACTTATCAGCATGGTGCATGGCGTTATGGCTAAGTTCAGGGGCGACCTCTGGTTCGAGAGCGAAAAGACCAAAGAGGGAACGCTCTGCCGCATTTGCATTTCGACTGACCGCAACGTTGACCCCAATCAGGAAGAACATCTGCTGTCAGTCGCAACAAGCGGCAAGAACGAGAACGCAAAGGGGATCATGGGCAAGATAAGAGAAGCGTTCAGAGTAAGTGCGCAGTACTCCACCGAGGGCGCATACATGAACGAATACTCCGCACTTAATCAGTGGTACAGCATGGGTTCGGGCATTCCCAACGAATACGCAATGGAACACTGCTGGTCACTCACCAAATACCGTGGAAGTCTGCCCTCCGACAGAAACGCCGCTCCCGAAGAATGGGACGAGCTTGAAAAGTCGATCGTTGCAAAACTTTCTGACGATGTTAAGGTATGGCTCAAAAACGGAAAAACTCAGGTAACGCTTGAAAAACTTATCAAGTACACCTGAAACATCACAAAAAAATAATACTTAGTCTCTGCAATAGTGGGGGCAGGAAAAACGGCATTACAGTGTTTCATCTGCAATGCCGTATATTTTTTGCCTTATCTCAAACCCAGCGCCTGCTTTGCGAGCAGGTCTACCATGTCATTGTACTTGTCGCCCGAGTGACCCTTGACCTTGCAGAACTCAACGTTCAGCTTGTCCTTGATGCTGTTGTAGAAAGCGGCATACTTCTGAGTACCCTCTTTGTTGGCTTTCCACTCGCCCAGCGCCCACTTTGCGATGCCCTCATAGTCGTAATAGATCATCACATCGGTTATCCCCTGCTCGATACAGTACTGCATAGCCGCCATTGAACCCATTATCTCGCCTGCAACATTGCGCATCTCAGCCATTGAGGGAATGTTGAACGCCTGCTTTGCGGTGAGTTCCTTTCCGTCACGAAGAACCACCATTCCGTATGAAAACGCCCTTGTCGACCTGTCATAGCTTCCGTCAACATATATGCGCACACGCTGTTCATCGGGAATATCGCTCTTTTTCTGCACGGCGTTTATGTAAGCCTCCGCTTCCTCTCGGGTCGAAAAGCTTTTATAAACGGCGCTCGAAAATCCCATGACCTGCCGTTTGCACTCGTCCCACGTTTCATATATGCCGGGTGTCCTGCCGCATTTAACGGCATAATATTTCTTTTTCGATGCCATATTTTTCTCCTTGTATTCAGAACCTGTCTTCACAAGAAATGTACGTGTCTTGTGAAGACAGGTTCTCAGTTATCGTCAGCCATTTCCGCTTCAAAAGCAATAAGCTTTCGTGAAGTGCGGACAAGCCGTTTTGACTCTTCCTTAAAAACAGCCGCACGCAGAATATCGTCAAGCACAGTCCCCACCGCCGACAGCCCCAGCCATAACAGCGAGAACCATGCGCATATCTGTCCGTCAAGATTGAGCGGAAGTGTGGAATAATCCCATATCTTCATGCCGAGCCTGACGTTCAGCAGTTCGCCCGTGATAAACTCCATGACGGTTATGAAAGCCGCCGACATGAACGCTCCTGCGGCAAACCTGAGCGGACTTCTTGCGCCCGAATTGAGCCGATGTATAAGGCACATGGCTGCGCCGCCCAGCACGCCCATTGAGATATGCGTGAACCCTCTCGAAAGCACCTCTATAAGTCCGTAAGCAAAGCCCCCCACAACGAACACCGTGAGAGGCTTCAATACCCGTGTAAGCCCTCTGCGCATAAACATCACTCCCTGAATGTATTATTGCACAGAAACAACACGCTTAAACACCAGCGAAATAAATAAGAAATTAGAAATAAGAAATAAGAGATAAGAGATAAGAAATAAGAGATAAGAGATAAGAAATAAGAGATAAGAGATATTATCGTGATATATCAACATTCATTTGTACAGTTCTCAAAATAATCCCTTATTTCAGCCGCTTCATTTCACGGACACGCAATGCGTGCCCCTACAATATTCAACATAATCAAACAGACTAGCGAGCAATTCTCAAAACTATCTCTTATTTCAAATGAAAGCCCCGAGCCGCACATAAGAAATAAGAAATGAGAGATAAGAGATATTATCGTGATATATCAACATTCATTTATACAGTTCTCAAAACTATCCCTTATTTCAGCCGCTTCATTTCACGGACACGCAATGCGTGCCCCTACAATATTCAACATAATCAAACAGACTAGCGAGCAATTCTCAAAACTATCTCTTATTTCAAATGAAAGCCCCGAGCTTCACTCTTTTCCGTCCTAAACAAAATGAATATGCGAGGGCATTGAGCCGTGCGCCCGAGCACCCGTCCGCCCGAGGACCCGAGCACTCATACTTGCCAGCTGTTCAGGTACTTCTCCTGATCGGGGGTCAGCTTGTCTATCTCAACGCCCCAGAAGCTGAGCTTGCGCCTTGCAACTTCATTGTCTATCTCCTCGGGAACGGTGATTATCTTGTCGCTGAGTTTGCCCTTGTTCTTCACAAGATATGCTGCCGAAAGCGCCTGTATCGCAAAGGACATATCCATTATCTCCGCAGGGTGTCCGTCACCTGCCGCCAGGTTCACCAGCCTGCCCTCGCCGATAGTGAACACCGTTCTGCCGTCGGGGAGCTTGTAGCCCTGAATGTTGTTCCTTGCTTCGTATACCTCGACTGCAAGTTCACGCAGTTTCGCCACCGCAACTTCGCAGTCAAAATGCCCTGCATTGCAGAGTATCGCACCGTCTTTCAGGTTCGCAAAGCTGTTCTCGGTGATAACGTCCTTACAGCCTGTTACCGTCACGAACAGATCGCCTATCTTTGCGGCTTCTTCCATTTTCATCACCTTGAAGCCGTCCATTACCGCTTCCATAGCCTTAACAGGGTCTATCTCCGTCACGATGACCGAAGCGCCCAGACCCTTTGCACGCATAGCAACGCCCTTTCCGCACCAGCCATAGCCTGCAACAACAACATTCTTGCCTGCAACGATAAGGTTAGTGGTGCGGTTTATGCCGTCCCAAACCGACTGACCGGTGCCGTAACGGTTGTCGAACAGATACTTGCACCGTGCATTGTTGACAAGCACCATCGGGAATTTCAGTTCGCCTGCGTTGTTCATGGCGATAAGACGGATAATGCCCGTGGTAGTCTCCTCACAGCCGCCGATAACGTTGGGGATAAGTTCGGGATACTCGTTGTGTATCATGTTGACCAGATCGCCGCCGTCATCAATGATGATGTTCGGAGCGATCTTCACCACCTCGGAAATATGGCGGTGATATTCCTCGGGGGTTGAAGCGTGCCATGCGAATACGTTCAGACCGTCATGCACCAGCGCCGCCGCAACATCGTCCTGAGTGGAAAGCGGATTGCTTCCCGTGACATACATCTCAGCACCGCCTGCCGCAAGCACCTTGCACAGATAAGCCGTCTTAGCCTCAAGATGCACCGACAGCGCAACTCTAAGACCCTTGAACGGCTTGTCACGTTCAAACTCCTCCCTCACGCTGTTGAGTATGTCCATATTGCGGCGCACCCATTCTATCTTGCGCTCGCCCGACTCCCAAAGGGAGATGTCTCTTATTTCGCTCATATTTTTTCGTCCTTTCTTGGTTGGTTATTTCGTACTTTGAATAATATGAATGACTATATTCACGGACGAGCAATGCTCGCCCCTACATTAACGATACAGAACAAGAGCCGTAATTAGAACTTCTAGAAAACAAATTAAGAAATAATCTGCGCATAGCGCCACCTTTTAGCACCATACTTGGTGCGGTTATCTATCATCTACTATCTTTTTTAGTTTCCGAGGAAGTCTAACATCACGAGATCCTCTTGGGCTTCTTAGGCTTCTTCTCCTGCTGTACGGGCGTTTCCTTGCCGCCCATGTCCTCAAAGATCGCAACATCTTCCGTTTTCAGGTAGTCAAATTCGGGATTGTCCTCACCACGCTGATCGTAATAGGGCTGTATAACATATTTCCTCACTATCGGATAGCAGTTGAAACAGCCGACAAAACACAAAAACGACAGTGGGAAAAATATGATTATGAATATCGAGAGCGGGAACGAAAACAGTATCACCGCACCTATTATCACCCAGACGATGAGCGTCCATAAGCTGTTCTTCACGCCCAGACTTACAAGGAAAAATGCGTTCTTCAATATCTTCGGCAAACTCAGCGTTGTTGAAACGATCATCAGATAGATATAAAAGTGCATCATGAAAAACACGATACAGCACGCAAGACAAACTACCAGCGCCGCATACATCGCAGGTATCTGCTTCGCCCACTCGTTATAGGTGGGTATCGCCACCGAAAAACCGACTATCGCTATGATGTCGATAAGCCCCATGATAAAGCCCTGCTTGAAGTTCTTTCTGAACGCTTCCCAATAGTCTGCCCACATGAATGCGTTTCGCTCCTGCGACCAGTTTCGTGCAACTTTCGTCATGGCACAAGTCGCAGGTCCAAAGGTCACGACAGGTATTATCGACACAAGGTACAGCAGGTTCAGTCCCATGAGCTGCCACATTCTTCTGCCGTAAACTTCGGTGAATTTGAATATGCCCTTTTTCTCCATAGGGGCTTTTGGTATACCTCGCCCCGGCTGATCTTTTCCGAATAAACCCATTATTCAACTTCCTTTTCGATTATTTATGAATAGTCAAATGTGTTCTTAACGATAAACAGCGACAAGCCTGCACACCGCCGCAGAGACCGCCGACACTGCCGCCGAAACTGCGAACAATCCTGCCGACCTTGCCGCAAACAGCTTTGAACGCTGTGCCATGCCGTCAAGAATGCCGTCCCTTGCGACAACTGCCGCAAGCCTGCCCGAGAAAAACAGCGCTTCCCGACAGGCAAGCACCGTCACGATGAGCGAACAGAACACCTCGGGAACAACTGCCGCCGCTGTCATGAGCGTTCCTCTGCATAAGCCGCCCGACACCGCACCCGTCAGGACTGCACCCAGCCCCACTCCACGGATAAACGGCAGGATCACTTCCAGCGGCTGTGAAACGGCACTAAGCCCCAGCATCATCGCCGCCGCAATGAACGCACCGTTCTCCGCAAGCGAACTGAGCATCGCTTTGAGATACTCGCCGCCCAGCCGTCTTTCAAGCACGCTCTGCCGATAGGAGATAAGCAGACCGCCCAGTGCTGTCTCGCTCCTGACACAGCACATCGTACCGAACAGCGCCCCGAAAAGTGCCGAACCGCACAAAATTGTGAACAGCACAAGTCTCCGTGAGGGCTGTTCACCGAACAAATGTTTCTCACGCATGAGCATCACCACCTGTTTGATGATATGCGTGAGCGCCGCAAGAAATTACTTGCTCAGTTCATAAGCACGCTTTGTGCAAGCCTTACAGCAGTTCTGAACTGCTTCGTCAAGACCGCCTGCTCTGAGCTGTTCAAGTCCTGCGATAGTTGTACCGCCCTTTGAGGATACCATTTCGATAAGCTTGTCGATGCTGTTTCCGCTGTCGGTTATCATCTTAGCCGAACCTATGAGCGACTTTGCAAAAAGTTCAGTCGCAACTTCCGCACTTATCCCGACGCTCTCGGCATACTTGATGAACGACTGCGCATAAAGATAGATGAACGCAGGCGACGAACCGTTTATTGCGATTATCTCTTTCATCTTGTCCTTGGGGATAACTGCATAAACGCCGCACTCGCCGAAGATGCCGCAGACTGCCGCAAATTCCTCGTCAGTAACGCTGTCAGCCCTGGAAAGAGCGGTAGCGCCCTCGCCCAGCAGGAGCGGAGTGTTCGGCATAACAAGGACTACCTTTGCGCCGTCGATCGTCTTTGAAGCGATATATTCATCGGTGATGCCTGCGCAGATAGAAACTATAACAGTTTCGGGAGTAACAGCCCCTGCGATAACGTCAAGCACCTCGTCCAGCTGCTGCGGCTTTACCGCAAGAAAAACATACTTAGCGTTCTTTACGACATCAGCGCCGTCAGCGCACTTGTGAGCGCCCACCTCAGCGGCTCTGTCGAGTGCAGGCTCATAGCTGTCATAAGCGTAAAGTTCAGCGTCAATGCCCTCTGCGGCTGAGATGCCTTTCATGATAGCGTAGCCCATATTTCCTGCGCCAATAAATCCAACTTTTATCATAACAAAAAACGTCCTTTCCAAATCAATTTTCAAATAGATATACAAATATTATTATACATCAAATTACACAAAATTTCAAGAGCATTTTCTATGTTTTCAATAAAAATTCACTTTTTATCTTAATAAAAAAAGCCCCGACAGAACACATCGGGGCAAAAAAAATTCTAAAATATCGGCGAAGCCGCACCTTATCTGTTATTACTTCCAGCCTGTGACTTTTTTGATCTCGTCAGCGAGGGCGGCGGCGGCTTTATCGTGGGTAACGGCTGTCGGGTGGTAATCGGCAACAAGTCCGTCCTCGGGGAGCTGTGCATCGAACATAAAGCTCACTATCTTGTCATCGCCCGTTTCTTTCTTGTAGAGATAGACCGCCATGTCGAGCGCCTGAAAAATGCGCTGACCCATAATGCCGACAGAACAGATGATATAGGCATCGGGATTTTTTTCACGGACTGTCTTTATGAATTTCACGTATTCCTCGGTATACTCGTCCATGCGTTCGCTCTGACCCTTGCAGTAGCTGTCGTCATTCGTACCCAGGTTTATAACGACCACATCGGGCACGAACTGCGAGAAATCCCATTCCTCGTTCTGCGGAAGCTTGTCGCCCTCAAAGCCCTGATAGGAGAAGCCGAGACTGCCGTAATACTGTGGGATAGTCTGCTGAGGTATCTTTTTGTCATTGGAGGTATAGCCCGAGATTATTCCGTAACCGCTGGTAGAGAACAGGCTGTATTCGGAATCGAGCATCTGCGCAGTTTTATAGGCATAAGCTCTGGTGCAGTCCTCGGTAGCGGTCTTGAAGTGGTGGTTCTCGTCCTCATCGTCAACGCCGTAGCCGCAGGTTATGGAGTCGCCGATAAATTCTATCCTGCGCTTTTTCGCTTTAACAGGCTTGATACTGCCGTCCTCGCCCACATCAAGGGGCTTTATGCCGACAGTCGACATCGCACATTCCGAAAGTTTGATTATCGAAACGTCCGCAGTAGTTGTTTCCTCGCTGTCTATAACTGTAAAGCTTTTTTCCTTTGCATCTATCTGAGCATCAACGACCCTTTCGCCGCCGACATAAACAGCAACTCTTGCGGCGTTATCCTCATTGCCCTCGATTGCAGAATTGTCTCCTGCAAAAGTGACAGTCAGCTTTTTCCCCGTGAACTCAAATTCTGCGCCTGTTCCCGACAGTGCAGACCACAAGGTATCGCCGATGAGTTCCGTTCTGCCGACAAGCTTAACATTATCGGAATTTGCAACGATATGTGTCATATCCTTTTTTCCTCCGTCAGATGAAATTGAACCGTTACCGCCATTTGCACAGCCTGCAACAGCCGACATTGCAAAGACCGCTGAGCATACCAGCGGCATTATACGTTTTGATAGCATTTACCCGTCCTCCACATTTTGCGTCACAGCATTGTCCTTATTGCTTACCTATTAAAAAAATTTGACCACTTTAACAATTATAACACATTATTATTCGTTTGTCTACTGTCTATATAAATTTTTTTGACAAAATATAAAAAGTGATACATTGCTTGCAATCTTACGCAAAATATGCTATAATATCCGCAGGGAACACGGGTTCGGTTCTATTGTTTTTTGTTTTGTTCGTTAAATGGAATGTCCTGTTCGGACATTTGGGTTTCTTTTTCGGGAGACGCTTGCGCTGTCCCGAAAAAATAAAATCGGCATTTTGGTGCTTCTACCCTTTTTTGTGGTATGCTTTCTTTTTGTGTACTTTTGAAAGTTGGTTTTGGGTATGCCGATTTTATGGCTTGTAGGGTACGTTTGTGCGCTTTGGACTATTTTTGTTTTGGCTGCTCTTTCTATCGCCCCATGGGGGCGAATGAGGACTTTGCCCTCAAACTCCCACCAAAGGGGAAACCCTTTTGAAAAAGGGTTATCCCCTCTGGACTTCCTTTCCTAAAACTTTTGATCCTCTGGCGAACCCTTTTCATTTGTGCAGATTTTATACGGTTTAACGTCAGTTCTTTCTTCTTTCTTAATTCTTATTTCTTATTTAAAAAAATTTGGGTGGTTATTTATGAATTCTCAACAGATAAAATATATTCTTACTGTCGCTGACTGCCGCAGTTTTTCAAGGGCTGCCGCACGCCTGTTTATTACTCAGCCGTCCCTCAGCCAATATATAAGGAACGCTGAACAAAAACTCGGCTTCCCTGTATTCGACCGAAGCTGTTCTCCCGTCAGCCTTACCCCCGAGGGTGAACTCTTCGTTGAATACGCCCGTCAGATACACTCCCTCGAAAACGAATTTACTCAAAAACTTTCCGAACTCCCTCACCGCCGTAATGACGTTCTTCGGGTCTCGTCCCAGATCTCGCCGCTCCCACAAGCCGCTCAGAACGCTTTTGCAGAATATTCTTCCTCGGTCGGTCAGGCTCAGCTTGTTGACGATGAACACGATGCCGATGAACTCCTCACACACCTCAAAAACGGCGAGACTGACGCAGTTGTTACCGTATCAGACCCCCATGACCCCGAGCTGGAAACTGTTGCTCTTAAAGTGTGGCTGTCCGTTCGCCGCCCCCAAGACCGCTCCTACTCCGATGAACGCTTCGCAGAACTCGTAAAGTCCGCTTCACAGCAGGAAGATCAAGGTTAAACTTTATGCCCTTTATGCCATTGCCCCTGCCGCAAACTGCTCGACCGCAAGATATGCCGCCGAATCGTTCATCGAAGTTGTTTTCATGCGAAGCTCCGTGTCCGAAAGAAGCATGATCGTCCTCCTAAGCCTGTCGGGGTCAATGCTCATGCAGTCATCAAATGCTTTTCGCACCGCAAATTCACGGTTTCTCGGATAACCGAAATCTTTTGCACAATCGGTATAGGAAAGCCCTGCCGACCTTGCAAGCCTTGCACGGTAGATGTCCGATAGTGACATATTTATTACCGAAAGTATCTGCATCGGTTCGTAGTTCTGCGCCCTCAGTTCGCCGATCCTTGCAAACACGAACGCCGCATTGCCTTTCAGAATGTTCACCGCAAGCGTGAAACCGTCACTCTCGACACGCCTTATCACAAGCGAATCGATCGTCGCACGGTCTATCTCGCCGCCGTTTGCATAGGAACACAGCTTTTGCAGTTCCATTGAGATGTGCGCCGTTTCGCACAGACACAACTGCGCTAAATACTCCGCATCTCGCTGACTGATCGAACAGCCGCTGTTTTTCACGGCGTTCATTATGCTCCTGCCCTGCTCGCTCACCGACTTGAAAGCAAACTCGACCACCGTTCCGTACTTCTGACAGCGCTCGAAAAAACGCTGGTTCTTTTCGGAAAGACTTCGGCGGTTCTTGAACGGCTTGTCACCGCCCGCAGAAATAATAAGCACAGTCGACTCGGGTATGTCAGATACGATCTTCCGCAGTATATCGGCCTTCTGCGCAGGAAGCGTTTCTATGTCAAGACCACTCAGCGTCACCACTACCCTTTCGGCGAACATCGGCAAGACCTGCACCGCATCTGACAGCGCTTCCATGTCAAGAGTGTCGTTCGCATCGAAAGAATGCAGGTTCATGAACTGTGCATCTTTCGGACAAAGCCGCTCGACAAGCTTTTTCATGAACGGTTCGAGCGCACCCGTGTCCCTGCCGTAAAACAGATACAGATTTGAATATTCCTTCGCACGTATAGCCTTTCCGCACTCGGTAGGCGACATCGGCGAAAACTTCCCCTTTTGCGGTTTTCCTGCTGCCAAAACAACACCCCACTTCTTCAAGATAAGAGATATGAAATAAGAAATAAGAGATATGAGATAAGAGATAAGAGATATTACCGTGAAATCTGCGGTTTGTATCTCTTATCTCTTTTTTAACGTTTAACTTGACATTATATTGATCCCCCAATTAAATCTTGAATCAAGTTTCAGGCGAACACAATAAAACAATGTAAAATCGACATTATCGTGAATCAGGTATAAAAGAAATTCAAGAGTTAATTGGTACAGCAATAATATTGTACGTCTGTACATTATCAATACAATACAAAACAAATCTCGGATAAAAAATCCTACCGTCCCGATCTCTTGCAGACCCCGAGCCGCACAAACTTACGTCTTTATCAAACTTATGTGCGAGGGATATGAGCCGTCCGCCCGAGGACCCGTGCGCCCGAGCACCCCGAGAACCATTAGCCGGCGGGCCAGCCGAAATCTCTGCCTGCTAAGATGTGGAAGTGTATGTGGAATACGCTCTGTCCTGCACTCTCGCCGCAGTTGGTCACAACACGGAAACCATTCTTGAACTCCTCGTTCTCGTTGGCAAGCTTCGAGATCACCTCGTAAATGTGCGCAATGACTGCACTGTTCTCGGGGGTCACATCGCTAAGCTTCGCTATGTGCTTCTTCGGGATAGCAAGCCAGTGAACGGGCGCTGTCGGGTTGATGTCAGCGAAAACGAACACCTGTTCGTCTTCGTATATCTTCGTTGAGGGGATCTCCCCTGCGATTATCTTGCAGAATAAACAATCATTCATCGTGTTTTCCTCCTTGTTATTTCGTCAGTTCGTCATATTTGACCTTTGATCCTTCATCAAGTGTTATGTCACCGATAGCTATGCTGTCAACGTACCAGCCGCTGTTGATAAGCTGTGCCTCTGTCACCTGTTCCAGTTCGTTCGCCGAGATCTCAAGCCTTTCAAAGCCCATGTTCCCCGATGCCGAACCAACAGCATTTTCCAGACAGCTGAGTATGTCGCTTTTCAGCTGTTCCACGTCCGCTTCGCCCTCGGCAGTCTCGTAAATAATGACAGTTCCGTGCAGCATTACTCCGAAAGTCTCGCCCAGTTCGCTGTCAACAAATTCCAAAGGTGTCTCCGTGCCAAAATTCACACTCGACTTCACACCCGTTTCTTTCATGCTGTTGATAGCTGCCTGCATTTCGGGGTCTGTCTCCTCGGGCGTAAACAAAAACCATGCTTCGTCCTCTTCCTCGCTCTCGACCTCATCGGGTGCTGCGATGTGAAGTTCGGGTACATAAGCCTGCGTTGTCGTCAAAGCTTCAAATGACATTTCAGGCATTGAAGAACCGTTTTCGTCCTCCTGTTTCTTGCCGCAGCCAACAGCACTCAGCAACATGACTGCCGCTAATGCCGCCGCTAAACTTCCGACCTTGTTACTCACCAAAACCACCACTCTTTACAGATAATAGATAAGGTATCGCCTGCGGCGATGTTTTTGATCATTGTTAAAGTGTCTGTTTTGCAAACTATTCAGAGCCGTCTGCAAAAAGCAGACACTTTACCTCTTACCTGTTATCTTATTTTATAAAGCCTTCAAGCAGTTCGGCAGCCTTCGACATTGCATCGCCGAGTTTTGCTGTGTCGCCGATGCCTGCCATTGCCTGATCGGGTCTGCCACCGCCCTTGCCGCCTGTAAGTGCAGCCGCTTCCTTGACAAGCTTGCCTGCGTGTGCGCCTGCCGAAACAGCAGCCTTGGAGCAAACACAAAGCAGCTTGGGCTTTTCATCAGCAGTTCCTGCAAGCAGCAGTACGAACGGTTCAGCCATGCTCTTAACGCCGTCGGCAAATCCGTCATACATATCCGAACCAACGCTGTCCATGGTGACAGCCGCAAGCTTCACGCCCTTGACCTCAACTGCCGAACCTACAACACTGCCGAACATCGCACCTGCGATCTTAGCTTTCAGCGACTCGATCTCACGGGTATACTCCTTTGTCTCGGCGGCGACAGCATCCAGCCTTGCACCTATCTGAGACTTGTCATTGACTTTCAGCTTCTTCTGAATGCCTGCGATAAGTTCATCGTTGTCACGCACAAGACCCAGCAGTCCGCTTCCCGTCAGCGCTTCGATACGTCTTACGCCGCTTGCGACAGAACTCTCCGAAACAATGCGGAAAAGTCCGATCTGTGCAGTGTTCTTAACGTGTGTACCGCCGCAGAATTCCAGCGAGAAATCGCCCACGCTCACAACTCTTACAGTCTCGCCGTACTTCTCGCCGAACAGCGCCATTGCGCCGAGCTTCTGAGCTTCTTCGATAGGAAGTACCTGAGTGTTTACCTCGATGCTCTCCCATATCTTCTCGTTCACAAGCTGTTCTATCTCGGCAAGCTTTTCGGGAGTGATAGCTTCAAAGTGCGAGAAGTCGAAACGAACTCTTGCATCGTCAACGAGCTGACCTTTCTGATGAACGTGATCGCCCAGAACTTCACGCAGAGCCGCCTGCAACAGATGTGCCGCTGTGTGGTTGCGTGCGATCGTCATTCTTCTTGCCTTGTCAACTGCAAAATGCGCCTGCTGACCTGCTTCGATGTAACCCTCGGTAACTTCCACCTTGTGGGAGAACTTGCCTGCAACAGCTTTCTGAGTGTCGAGAACTCTCGCCTTGCCTGTGGCGGTGGTTATAACACCCGTGTCGCCCACCTGTCCGCCGCTCTCAGCGTAGAACGGTGTTGCTTTCGGCACGATGTAGACTGTCTGACCTGCTTCCGCACGGGTGATAAGTTCCTCATCAGTGGCAAGGAAATCAGCAGTCGAATCCGCTTCAAGAGTTTCATAACCGAGAAAATCAGTGTGGAACTCCTTGTCGATGCGGTGGAAAACTGTCTCGTCAGCGCCCATGTACTTCGAGCCGCCCCTTGCTTCACGGGCAGTAGTGCGCTGAACTTCCATGCACTTCTCGTAGCCCTCTTCGTCAGCGGTCATGCCTTTTTCTTCCAGTATCTCACGGGTAAGGTCAAGGGGGAAACCGTAGGTGTCGGAAAGCTTGAAACAGTCCTCGCCCGAAAGAACGGTCTTGCCCTCAGCTTCAAGACCTGCGATAAGGTCTTCGAGAAGCTTCATGCCTCTGTCGATAGTGCGGTTGAAGTTCATCTCCTCGTTGGTGAGAACTTTAACTATATAATCATACTTTTCTTCAAGTTCATTATATTCGCACTTGTTACAGTCAACAACGGTGCGCACGATGTCCTTGAGGAACATTCCCTCGATGCCGAGCAGTTTTCCGTGACGGACAGCTCTGCGCACCAGACGGCGCATAACATAGCCTGCACCCTCGTTAGACGGCAGAACACCGTCAGACGCAAGGAAAGTCACCGCTCTGATATGGTCGGTGATGACACGCACCGAAACGTCCTTTTTGTACTCCTTGCCGTACTCACAGCCTGCGATCTTGCAGATGTGGTCACGGATAGCCTTTATCGTGTCAACGTCAAAAATGGAGTCAACGCCCTGCATGAGCGCCGCAAGTCTTTCAAGACCCATGCCCGTGTCGATGTTCTTCTGAGCAAGGGGCGTGTAAGTGCCGTCCTCGTGGCGCTCGAACTGAGTGAATACCAGATTCCAGAACTCCATGAAGCGGTCGCAGTCACAGCCCACCTTGCAGTCGGGCTTTCCGCAGCCGTACTCAACGCCGCGGTCGAAATAGATCTCGGAACATGGACCGCACGGACCGTCAGTTCCTGCCTCCCAGAAGTTGTCCTCCTTGCCCATGCGCACGATGCGGTCAGCGGCAACGCCTGCCTCCGACTGCCACAGCTGTTCAGCCTCGTCATCGTCCTCATAAACGGAGATCCACAGCCTGTCTTTCGGCAGTTTCAGAACTTCGGTAACATACTCCCAAGCCCATGTGATAGCTTCTTTCTTGAAGTAATCGCCGAAGGAGAAGTTGCCCAGCATCTCAAAATAAGTGCCGTGACGTGCAGTCTTGCCGACGTTTTCGATGTCGCCCGTTCTGATGCACTTCTGACAGGTGGTCATTCTTGTTCTCGGGGGCACTTCCTGACCCGTGAAATAGGGCTTTAAAGGTGCCATGCCTGCCACGATGAGCAGAAGCGAGTTGTCATTCTGCGGAACAAGAGAATAGCTCTTTTTGCGCAGGCAGTTTTTGCTCTCAAAGAATTTCAGATAGGATTCTCTGAGGTCATTAAGGCTTGTCCATTCCATTTTAAATTCCTCCGATATAAAAATATTATTGTTTATCTAAGTAAGTTTATGTCAGCGGCTTTTTCGTCCCCGACACATAACTGATAATCGTCTATATAAACCATGCCGCCGTATTCGTAGACGGTGCAGTTTCGGCTTTTCAGCCTGTCAACATATCTGCTGTCGATAAGCGGTGTTGTGACACTGCCGTTTTTATATCTCACTTTAAGGGTGTAAAAATAGCCGCTTCTTGCTGTGCTGTGACCTGTTTTTCCTGTTATCCTGCCCTTGTAGGCTGTGCCGTGAGTTTTGCATTTGCGCTTTTTATATAACAATATTAAACTCTCGGCGCAGGAACACAAGCCGACTATCACAACAGCCGCAGAAATGAGCAGATCCGCCCTGTCATGCCTTTCACCAAGCGCAGAAAATATCCCGACACCCATAAACAAAGCCGTCATCGGCAGATACACGAGCAAAGACTTTTCACGGCGATAGCGAAGTTTTTTCATTGTTCTCACGTTCTTCCAAAGCCCGTATCATTTCCCTGACCGCTTCGGTGCGTTCGCCGTTACGCCCGGCGTAGTAGAGCGGAGTGTGTCCGTAAGCGTCCTTCATGTTAAGAACGTCCGTTCCGCCGTTGATAAGGTGGAGCATACCTGCCGTGTTGTTGGTCTTTGCGAAGTCGAACGCCAACGGCGAAAGATCAAGACCGCACCTGTCCGCAAGCGAGAACACACGTTCGTCAGCCGCCTGCGCAAAAAGGCGTGTTCCCTGCTTTTCAAGTTCGCTGTCGAACTGTCTGCGGTGATGCTCGAAAATATACTCCGCAATGTCGGGGGAATATATCATCGCCCAACCCAGCGGCGAGGTGGAAGCCACGCTTTTTCCGATGTCAGCGCCTGCCTGCGCAACTGCCTTGAAGCCCTCTATGTCATCATTTTTCGCACAAAAACCCAGCGGCGTACTCATATATGGTATGACCTTGTTCAGCTGTGCAGGACGTGCGGTCTTTGCACGCCTGATGATGTTTTCCGTGTCGCCGATGTAGCAGGCGTAAACAAGGCTGTCACGCATTTTTGCGGCGGCGGTCATAACGCTGTCCATTTTCGCCCTGCCGTCATCGCCGTAAGGTACAAGCCCGTACTCTTTCCACAGCATGGCATAGACCGCATACTCGCCGTAAAGCACTGAATTATACTCGCTCTCGGGGAAGGAGCGCTCCTCTGCCATTCGTCCGTATTCAAACCGCCAAAGGTGAAGTCCGGGCTTTTTCCTGAACTCGTCAAACTGCTTTGAATAGCGGTCATGAACGGCATCCGAACCGTAAAACCGATCGGTATTCGGGACAGCCGCCCCGTCCTTGACGGTATAAACTGCCGCCTGCCGAGAATTTCTCGACGAAAGCACCACAAGGAAGAACGCCCCTATGCCCATATCAGCCGCAAGGGATTCCTGCCACGAACGCAGAGCGGTCTTTTCAGCCATGATGCGCCTGTATTCATCGGTGATCTCGCTTTCTTCGGGAAGGCGTGTATTTTTTGCCATATCCTCACTGCAAGCGCCGAACTTCCTCAGATTTTCCCTTGCCCGAGCGATAGTCAGGTCATGATTTGCCGCACTGGGGCTGTTTATGTCAAGGGAGCGATCCTTTTTGCAGTCGTCCTCCCAGAAGCAGACGGGGCATATCTCATAGCCGAAACGCTCATCAAGCGTCAGACAGCCGCAGCAGGGGCACTGAAATTTTTCCATAGTGTGACCTTTCTTAGAACCTGTCTTCACAAGAAATGTGCGTGGATTTTCAGCGAGATTTAGTCGATTTCAAGGCGAAAAACCGCAGTTGTGCTGTCGCACTGCAAGGTTTTTCAACGCAGAAAGCGACTGAATATCGTTGAAAAGACACGTACAGAGTCTTGTGAAGACAGGTTCTTATATAAAAAGCCGCTCCGACCCCATAATATGGGACGAAGCGACCTCCGTGTTACCACCCAAATTACCGCACAAAAAAGCACGGTCACTCAAAGCCCTTAACGCAGGCGATACGCCGTTGTTTTCAACGGTGCTCCCGGAGCAGCACTCAGGTGCGTCAATACGGAACTTTCAGCAAATGCTCCGCTCTCTTTGAATGACACGATCCCGATCATTTCCGATCACAGCATTCTACGCATATATGTTTATTATACACCACATATTTCTGATTGTCAAGTGCAAAATTGTTAACAATCGAATTTTTGAGCCATATTGCAATAGTAACGCCTTTTAAATATAGTGATTATTAACGAATTTATATGTTTTTAAGTCGGAATTATTGACTTTTTTTTTAACAGGTACTATAATTTTATTGGTTCATTGAACACGGTTATTTGGAATCCATTTTTATAGCAATACAAGAAAATAGCAGCATAAAGATTTCGAGAGAAAATTTCAC
>CAMVRM010000045.1 GCA_947169885.1 uncultured Ruminococcus sp. | reverse complement strand
AATCCCCCCCTTTCCTCTTTCTTCCCCGAGGGGGTGTCCCTCCAAAAAGTGGGGTCTATCGCAAAGCAGTCCAAAGCGAAACAAATGAACAGCTCACGCCACACAAAAAAGCAGTCCAAAGCGAAACAAATGAACAGCTCACGCCACACAAAAAAGCAGTCCAAAGGGAAACAGCATGAACAGCTCACACCACACAAAAAAGTAGGGTCAACATCAAACTTCCCCCTAAGCGAACCAACAGAAAAGCGCTTACGCAAAAGAGCCGCAAAGTTAATCTTTGGACTGCTTTTGATGTGCCGCTTCATTTGTATATTTTAACAAAATCGCTCATTTATAGTATAAAACAAGAGCAGACCGATTCTTACCGATCTGCTCTTTTTATTATGTCAGACTTTTTTGAGTTTTACGAAATTCGACATGATCTTTTTCGTGCCGCAGTTCTCGAATGCGATTTCAAGGAGCGTGTCGCCGCCCATAGGCTCGACTTTGAGTATCGTGCCTTTTCCGAACTTGGGGTTGGGGTGGATAACTACCTCGCCTGCGGTGTAGGTCTGAGTGGACTGCGTTTGCGCCATGCTGTTCTTGCGGCGTTCGAGTATCGTTTCAGACTCGTGGGAATAGTCGGGCTTCTGAGGTCTTTTTACGGGTGTGAAGCCTGCGGGCGGTTCTTCCTTAGAGCGCTCAACAACGTCTTCGGGAATTTCAGCCAAAAATCTTGACGGACGGTTGACAGCCGTTCTGCCGTAGAGCATTCTTGCGGAAGAATGCAGGAGCCACAGTTTGCGCTTTGCTCTTGTCATCGCAACATAAGCAAGACGGCGTTCTTCTTCAAGATCCTCGGGAGAATCGGAACTTCTTGCCGAGGGGAACACGTTTTCTTCCATGCCTGCAACGAACACATAGTCAAATTCAAGACCCTTTGCCGAGTGAACGGTCATGAGCGCAACAGAGTCCGCATTGGGGTCATACTTGTCGATGTCGGTGAACAGCGCTATCTCTTCAAGGAAACCTTCGAGCGTGGGGTCATCCGACTCGTTCTCATAGTTTATCATGCTTGATTTAAGTTCGGCGATATTTTCAAGGCGAGCCTTGCCCTCCTCGCCGTGAGCGTTGAGCATATCCGCATAGCCTGTGATAACGAGCGCTTCGTCAAGCAGTTCCGAGGGTTTGAGCTTCTTTGCAAGCTCGGTCAGCTTGTCGAATATCTCCGAAACGGCGAGCAGTGACCTTGCCTTCTTTGCGATAGGCGCATAGGACTGACACTCACGCAGGATAGTCAGGGGGTCTTCGCCCAGCTGGAGCGCAATTTCCTCCACAGCCTGAACGGTAGCGTCACCGATGCCGCGCTTGGGTTCGTTGATTATGCGGCGCAGTCTCAGCGTGTCGGTGGGGTTGTTTATGACTTGAAGATAAGAGATCATGTCCTTTATCTCCTTGCGGTCATAGAATTTCTGTCCGCCGAATATTATGTACGGAACGCCCTCTCTTATGAGCGTCTGTTCGATGATGTTAGACTGTGCGTTCATGCGGTAAAGGACAGCGTGCTGACGGTAATCGTGCCCTGCCTCAACGTTCTCCTTGATAGTCTTTGCGATATACTTCGCTTCGGAGCGCTCGTTGAACGCCTGATAGTCGATAACTTTTTCGCCGTCGCCGAGGTCAGTCCAGAGGTTCTTGCCCTTTCTGCCCTTGTTGTTTTCGATAAGCTTGTTTGCGGCGGTAAGTATGTTCTGTGTCGAGCGGTAGTTCTGTTCCAGCCTTACCACATCAGTCTCGGGGTCACAGCTGAAAGTTTCCTCGAAGTCAAGGATATTCCTGATAGTAGCCCCTCTGAAACGATAGATGCTCTGATCGTCATCGCCCACGACACACAGATTGCCGAACTTGCGTGCGAGCATCTCTATGAGCATGAACTGAACGGTGTTAGTGTCCTGATACTCGTCCACAAGGATATACTTGTAAAGATTCTGATAGTGTTCGAGAACATCGGGAAAGTCACGGAACAGCTTGACAGTGTTGATAAGAAGATCGTCAAAGTCCATAGCGTTTGATTCTTTCAGGCGCTTGTCATAAAGCTTGTAGACCCTTGCTATCTCCTTTTCACGAATGTCGTTCTGATTTTTTTTGTAATACTCTTCGGCTGTGACCATTGCGTTTTTCTGCGAGGAAATGACCGACATGAGCATTCTCGGGGGGAATATCTTGTCGGAAATGTCAAGCTCTTTGAGTGCGCCCTTGATTATCCTCGAACAGTCCTCGGTATCATAGATAGTGAAGCCCGGTTTGTAGCCCAGCTTATCGCACTCCGACCTTAATATACGTGCGCAGGCGGAGTGGAAAGTCGCCGCCCTGACAGAAGCACCTTTGTCGCCCAGCATTTTTGAAAGTCTGTCTTTGAGTTCGTTTGCAGCCTTGTTGGTGAAAGTTATCGCAAGAATGTTCCACGGGTCAACAGCGGCGTGTGCGGTTATCTCCGAAAGTCTTTTGATGTCATCGGAAGCACCCTCGGCAAAATCCTTGATAAACTGCAATTCATCAGCGGTGTGAGGGCGGTCGTCCTCGTATTCGTAAGCATCGCCGAAAAAGATCATATTTGCGATCCTGTTTATAAGAACAGTTGTTTTTCCGCTTCCTGCACCTGCAAGAATGAGCAGGCAGCCATGTGTTTTGAAGACAGCTTTCTGCTGCATAGGATTCAGATTCTTAAAGCAAGTTTCGAGCGCCCTGCGTTTAAGCGCATCAAATTCAGTCATTTCATGATACTCCGTTTCAATAATTTATATACTATTTAATTATACTCCTTTACAAAGAAAATTTAAAGTGTAAATTTGTTAATTTTCTGAATACGGCGCTCGCATTTGTCAATAATAATGACTGAAAATATGAGTAAAACGAGGTACACAAACATGAAAGCTGCGATATTCTGCAACACACGAAAGCCCGAACTCTTTCCGCTCAACGCCTTTGCGCCCGACTGTCTGCTTGATGTCTGCGGAAAAACGCCCCTTGACGAAGCGGTGAGCGTTTCGGGACGTTTTTCGGGCGGTGTGCCTGCGTTTGTGGTGGGTTCGGCAAGCGCAAGGATAAGCATTTCGGCAGAGTGCGGACACAAGACCGTTTTTGCGGACGATACTTTGGGCGAGGAACTGTCACGCTTTGCCGAGGGCGAAGAACTTCTGCTCATTTCCGCCGAGACTGCTTTTATGCCCGACTTGTCGGCGCTCATGACCGCCTGCGAAAGGCTTGTGACAGGCTGTGCAGTGCTTGTCTGCGCCGAGGGGAACGGGCTGAAAGTAAGACACCGTGACGGCATTTTAGTCGGCATAAGCAGTGATATTCTGTCCGAAAATACGGACTTTAACGGTGTGCTTGCAGGCGCAGTGATCCTGTCTGCCGAACTTGCCGCAAGAGTTTCGGAATATAAGTTCACTTCGCTGAGCGGACTTGTGACCCTGCTTATGAACGATGACGAGCATATTTTGGCAGTGAACGCTGTCGGAAGTTACTTCTGCATAAACACCCCCGAGAACTACCGAAAAGCCTGTCTTGCGGCGGCAGGAGGGCTGTATCTCGGGAGAGGTGCGGCAGTCGGCGAGGGAGCTTGTGCCGAGGGGTGCGCAGTCGGTGAGAATGTAAGCATCGGGAACAGATGCACTTTTCGTGACTGTGTTATCGGCGAGGGGAGCGTCATAGCTTCGGGCGCAGAGGGTACGGCGGCGGTCATCGGCGAGTGCTGCAAGATCGGCACGGGCGTAAAGCTGGGCGAGGGCTGTGTCATCGGTTCGGGAACGAGTATAGGCGCAGGCAGCGAGATAGCGGCAGGAACGCTCATTCCCTGCGGCAGCCGCATCATGTCGGGGGAACTTGCGGACAGTTCGGGAAGTGTGGGGGCATTGCTGGACGGCGAGGGCTGTTTCTGCGCCGAGAACGATGCGGAAGCGGCAGTCTGTGCCGTTCGTCTGGGGCTTGCCGCCGCTTCACAGCTTGAACGTGACGGCTGTGCGGTGGTGGGTCACGGCGAGGGAGATGCCGCACGTTCGCTTGCAAACGCCCTCGAAAGCGGCATATCCTCCGCAGGCGTAACGCCGCTCGATGTGGGGGAATGTTCACCCTCCTGCGTGACCTATCTTGTCAGCCGAACGGGTGCGCAGCTGGGTCTGTTCGTGACGGCTGAGGGTCAGTGCCGCATTCGTGTCATCGTCAAAGGCGGCTTGCCCCTTTCGGAAAAGTTCAGGTGCAGACTTCGCCGTTCCTATGCGTTCGGGCTTGGAAAGACCGCCGCACTCAGCGAACAGCCCTCACCACGTCAGACTGAGGGCGCAGGAGAACTTTACCGCTCGTATCTTTCGGGAATGCTGCCGAAAAAGCTTGTCGGCGTGAACGCTTCGGTAAGGTGTACCTCGGGTTATATTTCAAAACTTGCCAACGGACTTCTTGAAAGCAGAAGCGACAGCACAGCCGAACGTATACTGTTCGATGTTGCCGAGAACGGTCTGTCCTGCACGGCATCCGACCAAAAAGCAGGACTTGTGACCCACGAACAGCTTTTGCTCACAGCATTGGTATACGCTTTTTCAAGGGAACAGGCAGTCTCGCTCCCTGCAAGCTTCCCGACAGCCGCCGACACAGCCGCCGAGACTTACGGCGGAAAGCTGTGCCGCTATCCCCTCGACCCGACCGGGGAAACGACCCCTGCGCTGGATATTGCACGCTGTCCCGACAATTTCTTCGTGCGTGACGCTTTGGCGCTAATATGTATGGTGTGCAGTTATCTTTCGGAAAAGTCGCTCACACTTTCGCAGGCGGTGGAACAGCTCCCCGATTTTTCCACCGTGAGAAGATTTGTCCCGACAGAACTTTCAGCCGGAGAAGTTTACTCAAAGCTTGGCGCAGTGCGTGAGGACGGCTGCGGAACGGTGAGCGCACTTGGCGGCAGAGCGGCACTCAGACCCATGCCCGACAGGAGCGGACTTATGATATTTGCGGAGAACACTTCGGCAGAAACAGCCTCGGCACTGTGCGAGGACATCATAAGACGGCTCAGACGATCCTAAATATTTTTCGGCGCTTGACAAAGGAGCAAAAATAGTATATAATATACTAAGATATTTATTGTTCGTGCCTGTCGGCTCTGAATGCCGGCAAATATCAAGCCCGAAAAACGGGCAGCGTGCCTTGTCGTTATATAACTTAGTCTGTTCAATAAAGACACGCTTTAAAAGCCGCTCAGCTTAAAAGCCGCTCAGCGGCAGTTACTTAATGTACGTTAAACAGAATATCAGATGATAATGAAAGGAGTGTGCCATGTCTTTCTGCGCATGGCAAATATTACTGTAACTTATGGCAATACGATCGAAAAATCCAAAAAAATTTCATGCAAGCTCCCGAAGGCTGCATAACGAACCAAGAGGAAGTCAGACTGAAAACCGAAAGAACGATAATGTTCTTCTTTCTCAGCTGACAGGCGGTGCAAAAAAACAGGGCAGGTCTTCTCAGCTGACAGTCAAGGGCAGAGCAGTTTCCTCCGAACAGCACCGCAGACCTCAGCTTGCGCCAGTAAACCGTGAGCAGAACCGCCGCAAGACTCCCGTTAAGATCATACCGCTGGGAGGTCTTAACGAGATAGGCAAGAACTTCACGGTCATAGAATGCTCGAACGATATGTTCATAATCGACTGCGGACTTGCATTCCCCGACAGCGAGATGCTGGGCGTTGACATAGTTATCCCGGATTTTACTTATATCGAGCAGAACCGTGACAAGCTCAGAGGCGTGGCGATAACTCACGGTCACGAAGACCACATAGGCGCTTTGCCGTATTTCCTGAAAAAATTCAACGTCCCCGTTTACGGCACAAGGCTCACGCTGGGACTTATCGAGGGCAAACTCAAAGAACATGGTCTGCTGGGTCAGGTCAAGCTTATCCCCGTTGAGCCGAGAAAGACTGTACGTTTCGGCTGTATGGCGGTGGAGTTCATAAGGGTCAACCACTCTATCCCCGATGCGGTCGGAATGGCTGTACACACGCCTGCGGGAGTGCTTATCCACACGGGCGACTTCAAGGTGGACTACACGCCTATCGAGGGTTCGGTCATTGACCTTGCACGCTTTGCGGAACTGGGGAGCAGGGGAGTGCTGGCACTGATGTCCGACTCCACGAACTCAGAACGCCCCGGCTATACCATGAGCGAGCGCAAAGTGGGCGAGAGCTTCGACAAGCTGTTCGTCAAGGCTGAGGGCAAGCGTGTCATAATCGCAACATTTGCTTCAAACGTCCACAGGATACAGCAGGTGGTGAATATCGCCGCAAGAACAGGCAGAAAAGTCGCAGTCTCAGGGCGCAGTATGGTGAACGTCATAACTAAGAGCATCGAACTGGGCTATCTGAAAATACCTGACGGCTTGCTGGTGGATATGGAACTTGTTTCACGCTATCCCTCGGACAAGATGTGCATAATCACCACGGGCAGTCAGGGCGAAGCGATGAGCGCATTAACACGAATGGCAAGGGGCGAACACAGGAACGTCACTATCTCGCCGAATGATTTTATCATTATCTCGGCTAACCCTATCCCCGGAAACGAGAAATACGTGACAAAGGTCGTCAACGATCTGTTAAAACAGGGCGCTGACGTTGTTTACGAATCAATGTATGAAGTACACGTTTCGGGTCACGCTTGTCAGGAGGAGCAGAAACTTATCCTTTCGCTCACAAAGCCTAAGTATTTCATACCTGTCCACGGTGAATACAAGCACCTCATGAAACACGCCGCAACAGCCGTTTCGGTGGGCGTTCCCGAGGAAAATATAATAATCGCAAACATCGGTTCGGTCATCGAGACTGACGGCGTTGATATGCGTGTCACGGGAACAGTCCCCGCAGGAAATATCCTTGTGGACGGTCTGGGTGTCGGCGATGTTGGTTCTATCGTTCTGCGTGACAGAAAGCACCTTGCGGAAGACGGACTTATCATCTGCTTTGCAACAGTCGACAGAATGTCGGGTGAGATACTTGCAGGACCCGATCTTGTTTCGAGAGGTTTCGTTTATGTAAGGGAGAGCGAGGAACTTATGGAGAACTCGAAGAAACTCCTTACCGAAACTCTGCAAGACTGCCTTGACAGGGATATGCACGAATGGAACGCCATAAAGAATCGTATGAAAGACGCTTTGAGTGACTATATCTATCAGAAAACAAAGCGCAATCCGATGATACTCCCGATAATGATGGAGATCAACGATTGAAAGGATATTGAAATATGAAGGGAACGAAAGGCGTTCAGCTGCTTATCAAGATAACTACGGCGATAGCAGCTGTATGCTCGGTCATAGCAGCAAAATTGCTGCTGGGATCCCAAACGACTGAAACATCGGGCAGACTGCTGCTGGTCATTTCGATCATAGTGTGCATCATGCTGGTGCTGGAATATATCTTCTTCGGGAGCAGCACACGGCGCTATATCGCAAAAAGTGCCGCACTTCTTTCAGACACCGAGAAAGATTCACTGCTGAACTTTCCTGCGCCTGCCGTCATGATAGACAAAGAAGGCTGCGTTGTCTGGTATAATAAGCTGTTCGGCAGCAAGGTATTTACAGACGGCGAGACTTACGGCTTGAAGATAGACGAGCTTTTTATGTTCGACCTTGAAAAAGCGTTCACGGCTGACGGCGACACAGTTTGCCACAACGGTCATTTCTATACCGTCAAGGGCATAATAACAAAGCATGAGGATCAGGAAGTTCAGATGCTCTATTTCGCCGACAAGACGGAACTGGTGGAACTCAATTACGAATGCTCACAGTCGAAACAGAGCGTTATCATTATCATGATCGACTACTACGAGGAACTTATCGCCAATATCCGTGAGAGCGAAAAAGCCCACATCTTAGTGAGTATCGAACAGCTTATCGAGAACTTTATCGAGGGCACGACAGGCATTTCAAGGCGTGCGGGAAACGACAGGTTCTATGTTATCCTCGAAGAACGCTATCTTAAACCTATCATTGAAAAGCGCTTTGAGATCCTCGAACAGGCAAGAAAGATAAGCTGCGGTGAAAGGCGTTGCATAACCCTTTCGATAGGTGTCGGTCACGAAGCCGAAAACCTTGCGGAAAGCGAAAAGTATGCAAAGCAGGCTTTGGATATGTGTCTCGGCAGAGGCGGAGATCAGGCGGCTGTGCGCAACAACAGCGGCTATGAGTTCTACGGCGGACTTTCGGGCGGCATGGCGAAAAACACCCGTGTCAAGTCGAGAATGGCTGCAAACGCTATCATGGACATAATCAATATGCACGATCAGGTCATGGTCATGGGTCACAGCTTTGCCGACCTTGATGCGGTGGGTGCGGCGACAGGTCTTTGCGAAGCGACAAAAAGCCTCGGCAAGGACAGCTATGTTGTCGTTGACCCCGAACGCAATCTTTCAAAACTGCTTATCAGCTATGTGGAGGAAAACAGCATAAAGCGCTATTTCATCACTCCGCAGGAAGCGCTCGCAAAATCCGATGCGAACACACTGCTCATCATCTGCGACACCCACAATCCCGACCTTGTTGAATCGAAGGAACTGCTCGCAATGTGCAGCCATGTTATCGTTATCGACCACCACCGACTGCTCGTCAAGTCTATCGAGCCTGCCGAGCTGTTCTATCATGAGCCGTCAGCATCGTCGGCGTGTGAAATGGTGGCAGAACTGCTGGAATATTTCCCCGACATAAAACTTCCCGAACCCGTTGCGGAAGCGGTCATGGCAGGAATAATGCTCGACACAAAGAATTTTGTCATGAACACGGGTGTGCGGACGTTCGAGGCGGCGGCTTACCTGAGAAAGCTGGGAGCGGACACTGTTGCAGTAAAGCGGCTGTTCGCAAATCCCCTCGAGACCTATATAAACAAGGCGGACATCATCAACAGCACCGAGATATACCGCAAGTGCGCCATTGCCTGCGCACATGGAACTTTTGACAATATCCGTGTCGCCTCCTCAAAGGCGGCAGACGAGATGCTGGAAATTTCGGGCGTGAACGCATCGTTCGTGCTGTATGAACTTGACGGCAGACTGAATATCTCCGCAAGGAGCATGGGCAAGTTCAACGTTCAGGTGATAATGGAAACGCTGGGCGGCGGCGGTCATCACACAATGGCGGCGTGTCAGCTCAAAGACACTACAATGGAAGAAGCACGTCAGAAGCTGAATACAGCTATCGACGAATACATAAGACATAATTAACGAAAGGAAGTACATATCATGAAAGTTATCTTAGTAAAAGACGTTAAAGGTTCGGGCAAGGCAGGAGACACAATAAACGCTGCTGACGGCTACGCAAGAAATTATCTGCTCAAAAACGGTCTTGCCGTTGAAGCGAACAACAAGAACCTGAATGAACTTGCAGGCAAGAAAGCTTCGGCTCAGCACAAGCTTGACCTTGAAAAGGCTGAGAACGAGCGCATAGCATCCGTTATCGACAAAAAGAGCGTTACCGTCAAGGCTAAGGCAGGTCAGGGCGGAAAGCTGTTCGGTGCTGTAAAGGCTGCTGACGTTGCCGACGCTATCAAGGCTCAGTACGGCGTTGACGTTGACAAGAAGAAGATAAACCTGAACAGCGAGATAAAGAGCTTCGGCGATTTCTCGGCTGCGATAAAGATGACTCAGGGTGTCAGCTGCACTATCGACATCAAGGTGGTGGAAGAATAAATGGCTGATTTCAGAGCCGACGATCTTTCAATGGCGGATCTTGAAAAGCCGATATATTCCCCCTTCGCAGAGCAGACTATCATAGGTTCGATGCTGCTTTCGCCCGATGCTATCTCGACAGCTTCGATGCACCTTAAAGCCGACAGTTTTTATAACCGCATAAATTCGGGACTGTTCCAGCTTCTTCTCGAAATGTCTGACGGTTCAGTTCCCGACATCGTTAAAGTTGTTGAAAACAGCGTGCTTAAAGGCATTTTCAAAGACTCCGACACGGCTAAGACCTATCTCATAAACCTGAGAAACGAGATGCCTACCGAAGCTAAGGGAGTCGGAAATCTTGAAGATTACTGCCGTATCGTCAAGGAGAAATATCAGATAAGACTGCTTGTCACTGCGGCGAGAAATATTATCGAAAAGTCAAATGACAGCACCAACACGGCTACCGACATTCTCGATCAGGCAGAGCAGGAGATTTACAGCATACGCAAGGACGAGGTGCAGGGGCTTACACGTATCGACAGCGTTATCATCTCGGCTTTCGACCATTTGCAGGAGATAACGGGCGAAGAAGCCGACAAACACCAGTCGCTCAAAACAGGCTTCGCACAGCTTGACAAGGTGACGAACGGTCTGAACAACTCCGATCTTATCATATTGGCGGCTCGTCCTGCAATGGGTAAGTCGGCGTTTGCGCTGAATATTGCTGTCAATATGTGCAAAAGGAGCATGAAAGACGTTGCGATATTCTCACTCGAAATGGGCAGTGAACAGCTTGTCACAAGAATGCTCGCTTCCGAAGCGCTCGTCAACAACAACAATCTGCGCTCGGGCGAACTGTCCCGTGATGACTGGGAAAAACTTGTCGCCGCAACAGACCAGCTTGCAAGACTGCCTATCTACATGGACGATAAAGCATCGGGCATAACCGTTCCGCAGATGAAAGCAAAACTCAGACGGCTCAAAAACTTAGGGCTTGTGGTCATCGACTACTTACAGCTCATGGAGTCGCCGAACCACCATTCAAGCCGTGTAAATGAAGTCTCGGAGATAACCCGTCAGCTGAAACTTATGGCAAAGGAACTCAACGTTCCTGTCATTGCACTGTCACAGCTGTCACGTAACTCTGAAAAGCGTGACGACAAGCGCCCTATGCTTTCAGACCTTCGTGAATCGGGTTCTATCGAGCAGGACGCTGATATAATCATGTTCCTTTATCGTGAAGCTTATTACGATGAGAACACCGAGAACCGCACCATAACCGAGTGCAACGTGGCAAAGAACCGTCACGGCAAGACCGAAGTCGTCAAGCTTTCGTTCATCGGCGAATATACGCTGTTCAGAGGTATCGACATGAGGAGAGAAGATCAGTGATGCTCCGAAAAGCTGCCGAAACTATCAGAAAATACCATATGGCGGATAAAAACGAGAGCCTGCTGTGCTGTCTTTCGGGCGGCGCCGACAGCGTGGCTCTCCTTTTGTGCCTGATAGAACTGGGCTTTCAGGTAAAAGCCTGCCACATAGATCATCAGCTTCGCGGCGAGGAGAGCCTTCGTGACGAGCGTTTCTGCGTTGACCTGTGCAGACGGCTGGGCGTTCCGATAGACGTTCACCGCATAGACGTTCACGCCTATTGTGCCGAACACGGCGTTTCGGTGGAAGAGGGCGCAAGAGACATGAGATACGGCATATTTGCGGCATCGGGCTGTGACAGGATAGCGACTGCCCACACTCTTTCCGACTGCATCGAGACAGCCGTTTTCAACCTCGCAAGGGGCACAGGGCTGACAGGTCTTGCATCTATACCGCCTGTCAGGGGTAATGTTATCCGTCCCCTCATCGAGTGTTCCAGAGCCGAGATAGAAGCTTTCCTGAACGAACGCGGACAGACGTGGGTCACTGACTCGACAAACCTTACCGATGATTACACCCGAAACAGGATACGCCACGGCATCGTCCCGAAGCTTAAAGAACTCAATCCCTCGCTTGAAAAAACTATCGCAGGGACGTTCGAGAATCTGCGTGAGGACAACGCACTTATCAGGCGGCTGTCCGATGAACTCTTTGAAAGCGCACGCACAGAGGACGGACTTTCTGCGGCAAAGCTTTCTGCGGCTGACAGGGCGCTTTCGGGCAGGGCGGTAAGACGGCTGTTTGACGAAAACGGCATAGAATGTTCACGGGAAACGGCGCTCAGAGTGCTGGAACTATGCGAGACAGGCGGCAGGATCTCTATTGCCCGTGACAGGTATGCGGAGGTCAAAAACGGTCTGTTAGCTATTGCTTACGGCAGAAAAATGACCCCCGATACCGAACTTATCGCTGAGATCGGGACAGAAAATGAGTTCCTTGAAAAAAAAATACTCTTTACGCTTGAAAAAAATCATATTGTTCAAAAAAAGTTAACAAACTTTTGCGCAGATTATGATAAAATAAAAGGTGTTATTGTTATACGTAACAAACGAAACGGTGACAGGATAAAACTTGCGGGAAGAAACTTCACCTCAGAGGTCAAAAAGCTCCTGCAAGCAAAGTTTTCGCCCGATGAACGCAGAAAAGCTGTCATACTGTGCGACAGCGAGGGAGTTATCTTCGTTGAGGGCTTTGGCTTTGCACAGAGGGTGGCTGCGGATAAATCAGCAAAAACTGTATTGCTCTGCAAAATATCATAATACTGTCACATTCGGGGTATAATATGATATGACAGGAAAGTAACGCTTTTTTTTGAGCGAAAGAAAGGTAGTGTACGATTGAAAAACAGTTCCAAGTCGATCTTGATATACTTTATCGTAGCGGCTATACTTATCGGAGGAATGGTCTATGCCCTGTCAAGTCTGGGCAAGGAAAAGGACAAGACGGAATATTCCAAGATAATGCGCTATTTTGACGAACTTAAAGTGTCGGAGTTCACTTTCGACCTTAACACGGGTGAACTGAATTACAAACTGAAAGACTCCGAAAAGGAAGAACCCGAGACTTACAAAGTCCCTAACGTCAGCCTGTTTGTAAATGAAGTCTTAGGCAGTGAGGACGGCGAGAATTACAGAAAAAAGTTCGATGCCGAAAACCCTGACGCACCGCTGAAATATGACCTTGTGCCGATCTCCGACAACACGTTCTGGCTCAACATGATCCCCACGATACTCATGCTGGGCGTGATAATCTTCTTTTTCGTGTGGATGATGAAGAACGCAGGCGCAGGTAAGATGACGGGCTTCGGCAAGACGAGTGCCAAGAAAGCTCCCGACTCCAAGAAAGCGACCTTTGCAGACGTTGCAGGCTGTGACGAGGAAAAAGCGGAACTTCAGGAAGTTGTCGATTTCCTGAAAGACAACAACAAATATAACGAGCTGGGCGCTCGTGTGCCCAAGGGTGTTCTGCTCATGGGACCTCCGGGAACAGGTAAAACGCTCCTTGCAAGAGCCGTTGCAGGCGAAGCAGGTGTTGATTTCTTCTCGATCTCGGGTTCGGATTTCGTTGAGATGTTCGTCGGTGTCGGCGCATCGAGAGTACGTGACCTGTTCGATCAGGCGAAAAAGAGCGCTCCTGCTATAATCTTCATTGACGAGATCGACGCAGTGGGCAGACAGAGAGGCGCAGGTTTAGGCGGCGGTCACGATGAACGTGAACAGACGCTCAACCAGCTCCTTGTTGAAATGGACGGCTTTGAGGACAATGAGAGCATCATCGTCATGGCGGCAACCAACCGAAGCGATATTCTTGACCCTGCACTTCTCAGACCGGGACGCTTTGACAGACAGATACTTGTCAGCCCTCCCGATGTCAAGGGCAGAGAGGAGATACTCAAAGTACACACCAAGAACAAGCCCCTCGCTCCCGATGTAAGTCTGAAAACTATCGCTCAGACAACTGTCGGCTTCACGGGCGCAGAACTTGAGAACCTTGTGAATGAAGCTTCGCTGCTCGCCGCAAGAAAGAACAGAAAGGCTATCACAAAGGCTGATCTGGAAGAAGCGGCTATCAAGGTAGTCGCAGGTCCCGAGAAGAAGTCGAGAGTCGTTACCGAACAGGAAAAACGCCTTACCGCTTATCACGAGGGCGGTCACGCTCTCTGCCACTATTACTGCCCCACACAGGACAAGGTACACCACGTCACCATTATCCCGAGAGGTCAGGCAGGCGGCTTCACCATGAGCCTTCCCGAAAAGGACAAATCCTATGTCAGCAAGCGTGAGATGTATGAGAGCATCATCGTTCTGCTGGGCGGCAGAGTTGCCGAGAAGCTTATCCTTGATGACATTTCAACCGGCGCTTCAAATGACCTTGAACGTGCGACTGCCACCGCAAGAAACATGGTAACACGCTATGGTTTCAGCGACAACTTAGGTCCCGTTGTTTACGGCAGGGGAGAACATGAAGTTTTCTTAGGACGTGATTACAGCAGCACTCCCAGCTATTCCGAGAATGTTGCGGCTGAGATCGACAACGAGATAAGAAGCATCGTTGAGACTGCTTTTGACGACTGCGAGAAGATAATTAGTCAGCACATCGACAAACTGCACGTTGTCGCCGCATATCTGATGAAGCACGAAAAGATCGACGGCAAGCACTTCGAGAAGCTGATGAAAGGTGAACTTGACGAGAGCGAGTTCATGCCTGCATCTTTTGTTCCCGAGACTTCCACTCCGTCTGACTCGGCTGAGAATGACACCGCTGATACCGCTTCGGCAGAAGCTTTTGACGAAAGGTTCAAGTACAAACCGCTTTTCGATGAGCATTCCGAAGATAACAGCGAAGAATAATTGACACAATAAGCACCGCAAACTGCACAAGTCTGTCGGTGCTTTTTTGTTTATAATGCCGTTTTGCAAAGTGGCTGTCACAAAATCGCCCTCAAAAAAGAGTTATAACAGGAGGTGGTCATAAGATGAAAACACTGAGTACTCAGGCAGAAAAAACCGAAAGAGCAATAGAACTATACACTCAGCTGGTATATGGCATTGCGCTGTCACAGCTGAATGACCGCTCCGAAGCTGATGATGTGTATCAGGAGGTCTTTCTCCTGCATCTTGACAAGGCGATAGACTTTAAAAATGACGAGCATGAAAAAGCGTGGCTCATAAAAACGACCGTCAATCTTTGCAAAAGGTTCAATTTTTCCCCGTGGAAACTGCGCACCGTTCCCCTTGAAGAAGCAAGGTTCGTGCCTGCCGCCGAGGAAGAACGCACCGTCTGGACGGCGCTTTGCAGTCTTAAACCTAAGTATCGGCTGACTGTTTATCTGCACTATTTTGAGGGCATGAGCAGTGAAGTTATCGCAAGGACGCTGGGAATAAAGCATGATACCGTCAGAAAACAGCTTCAGCGGGGCAGAGAAATGTTAAAAGTAAGATTGGAGGGCGATCTTTATGAATAAAACTTTTCAAAGCTTACACGCACAGATGCAGCCCGACAAAGCCGTTAAAGCCGAACTTCTCGAACAGGTGAGAAACGGCAGGCGTGCTGAGTTAAGCCGTTCGCCGAGGAAATTTGCGTTTGCGGCGATAGCGGCGGCGCTGGTGCTGGTAGTCGGGCTGACGGGTTTTCTTATGCTGAGCAAACGGCTCACAACTGCGGACAGTTTATGCGTTAACGAGACTTACGAACTGCATCTTTCTCCGCTGGGCGAGGGAGAAAAAGCCGAGATGTCACAACTGCCGCCCATGCCCGACTTTGAGGAAAAAGTCTGGAAGAACAACACCGAGATCGATTTTGAGGGCAGACACTACACGCTTGCGGACGATCTTGAACAGCGTGAACGGCTGTGTGCGGACGGTCTGAACGAGGCGGATATTATCGGCACGGGAACAGTGTCCGCTTACGGGAACACATATCAGGCGTTTGTCACAACAGTCGAGGATTCGCCGAAAGAACAGTTTATCGCAGTGTGGCTCAGGGAGAGCGAGTGTCATATGTACATCTGTTTGGACAGTTACTATAATGACAGCTATGACGATAAGTCGGAAAAAGAGATAATTTCCATGTCGGTAAGCGCATACACGGCGCAGGCGGACAACGAGGGCTACTACATCGACCCTGCATTTTTCGACAGTCTGAACGTTACAAGAGAGCAGTTTTTTGGCTTTATCGAAAGCTATGATACTATCAGCCTTGTTATAGACGATGCGCAGACCAACTGCATTTATGACGGTGTGCGGACGAATGCTGATGAACTCGGCGAACCGTATGCGAAAGGCACGATGACTATCCTTTACGGTGACGATTCTGTGACGCTCGAAATGCAGGCAGTTGTCTTTAAGGACGGCGAGAGTTATGCGGTTCAGCTTCAGGACGGGACTGTGCTTAATTTTAAGGCTAACGAAAGTCGAAAGTCCGTGGACGAACTTCAAGAGGGTGAGTTTATCCGCCTGACCGATGAGGTTCAGGATGAACAGCCGCAGAAATATGCGATCACCGATGAATACAGGCGTTATCTTTCGGTACAGCTTGGCGATCTGTCCTATAATTTGGATAATTACAAGACAGACTTTGCGATAAACGGCGACAGATACACCTTTAAGCTGGACGGCAGGACTTACAGCATTGCTTATTGCCGTTCGGAAGCAAGGCTTCTTGCAGACGAGCCGACACAATATATTTACAAGCAGGCGGAGCAGTCTGCAAACTTCACGGCGGACGGCACAGCTTACAGGATACCCGATGAAACGGCGGCGGCTATATGCAGTCATCTGTGGGCGTGCGAGAACCCCGATGCCAAAGTGGAGATAAACATGAGCGGCTACACCATAGGCGGCAGGGAACATGAAGAAGCGCTTTCCATGAGTGAGGTGGAACTTTTTAACAGTCTGTACGAAAGCTTATCGACTGATGACTGCGAACTTGTAAAGACGGTGACAGACGGCGTTTATCCCGATTTCAGGGAGGGCGCACGCACAATAGAACTGAAAAATTCCGCAGGCGAGTGGCAGAGAATGCTGATAGCTGTTGACATATTTGACGGCGGCGAACTTCCGCTGAACAACGGCATGGGCGGCGTTCGGGTATTTGACCTTGTGGTGGAGACAGAGCAGGGCACACAGCTGTATTTTGTCGGCAGTGACTGGCTCTTTGAGCTTGAAAAGGACATAAAACGGCTCGTCAATTCACATACGGTATTCAGTTCGGCAGGTGAGCAGAACGATTTCAAAAAGGACGTTCAGCTGACTATAAACGAGACATACGCCGCGGGCGATAATATAGCCATAGAGGACATAGCGCTTGAAATTGACCAAATGGAACTTTTCGAGATAATGGAGGGCATAGGCGAGGTAACTTTTGAGGGCAGGACTTACCGCTTCACGGGTCAGTTCGGCGCAAGCATTGCAAGGACAGCCGCAAAAGGCACTGTGACGGCTGACGGCAGAAGCTACGCCGCTTACATCTGCTTTGACGAAAACGGCAGTCTGCTGATTGATATGCACACCACTCCTGCGGTGTTTGCCGTGGAATAAAAGATACTCATTTTCTGTTATCTTTTTAACAATTAAACATCTGCTCCCTGTCCGAAAAAAGACGGGGAGCTGTTTTGCCGAAAAAACGTTTTAAAAAAAGTGACAAATTATGCGAAAACTATTGCATTCAGTGTAATATTGTGGTATAATAATATATGTATGAAATTACAAGGGAGAGATGAAATGGATTTAAAAAAACTTTTCACCGAAAAGACAGACAACACTTTCATACAGTTTTTTCGGTACGTTTTCGTAGGCGGTGCGGCGACTGTCGTTGACTGGGGCAGTTCGTTCCTGCTGTTTCAGGTGATCTTTCACCAGAAATATGCGACCGCTTCAAATGTGATAGCGTTCATTTTAGGACTTATCACGAACTACATCATCAGCACGATATGGGTGTTCGACAGTTCAAAGGTCAAGAGCCGTGTTGCGGAGTTCCTGAGTTTTGCGGCGATAGGCGTTGTGGGACTGCTCATAACTATCGGCATAACCGTTCTTTTTGAACACACTCTTGCCGACAAGACAAGCCTTTATCAGATCATCGCAAAAGTCGTTTCAACAGCCGTTTCGTTCTTCTGGAACTTCTTTGCGAGAAAGTATCTTATTTACAACAAGTCCGAAAATACGGACGAATAACAAGAAAATTTACAGTGCAATAAAACGGACTGTTATTTGATAAGAAAGGACAGATATTATGAAAAATGTTGTTATCATCGGCGGAGGTCCTGCGGGTCTTACTGCTGCTTATGAGCTTTTGAGAGACGGAGGAAACGAGGAATTCAGCGTGACTGTGCTTGAAGGCTCGGACGTTCTCGGAGGTATCTCGCAGACTGTTCGCTACAACGGCAACCGCATGGACATCGGCGGACACCGCTTTTTCTCAAAAGATGATACGATAATGAAATGGTGGGCTGACATGATGCCTGTTCAGGGCAAGCCCTCTTATGACGATAAAGTGCTTGGCAGAAAGAAACCCTTCGTGGCAGGCGGTCCCGACCCTGAAAAGGAAGACGTTGTTATGCTTCTGCGTGACCGTGTGAGCCGCATCTATTACAAAAAGGCATTCTTTGATTATCCCGTTCAGATGAACTGGAACACTATAAAGAACATGGGTCTGCTCACCACCATGGAGGCAGGTTTCAGCTATTTAGGTTCCTGCATTCACAAGCTTCCCGAGACAAACCTTGAAAACTTCTATATCAACCGCTTCGGCAAGGTGCTGTATTCCATGTTCTTCGAGGGCTACACCGAAAAGCTGTGGGGCAGACACCCCCGTGAGATAAGCGCAGACTGGGGCGCTCAGCGTGTCAAGGGGCTGTCGATACTCGCTATCCTCAAAGACATGGCTTCAAAGCTCATGGGCACAAAGAACAACAAGAACGCCGAGACTTCGCTCATCGAGCAGTACTGGTATCCTAAGTACGGTCCCGGTCAGCTGTGGGAACTGGTCGGCTCTAAGGTCGAGGAGCTGGGCGGCAAGATAAAGTTCAATCACAACGTCAAGAGCATCAAGACAAAAGACGGCCGTATCACTTCGGTCGTATGCGATACAAAGCACGGCGAGCGTGAGATATACGGCGATGTGTTCATCTCCTCCATGCCTGTCAAGGATCTTGTGTGCGGACTTGACGGCGTTGACTGCGATAAGGAACGCCGCATCGCTGAGGGTCTGCCTTACAGAGACTTCGTGACAGTCGGACTTCTTGTCAACAGACTTGAACTGGAAAACAAGACCAACAAGCGCACTCTCGGCAACATCGTTCCCGACTGCTGGATCTATGTTCAGGACAAGGGCGTTAAACTCGGACGTATACAGATATTCAACAACTGGTCGCCCTATATGGTGAAAGACCCTGCTGAGAATGTCTGGATAGGTCTGGAATACTTCTGCGCCGAGGGCGATGATTTCTGGAATATGACCGATAAGGACTGCATCAACTTCGCTATCAGAGAGCTGAGAAAAATGGGCGTTATCAAGAAAGGCGCAGTTATTGATGCTCACCGTGAAAAGGTCAAGAAGGCATATCCCGCATACTTCGACACCTATAAGGATTTCGATCAGTTAAAGACTTTCTTAGACGGTTTCGGCAACCTGTTCTGTGTCGGCAGAAACGGTCAGCACCGCTATAACAATATGGATCACTCCATGCTCACAGCTATCAACGCTGCAAAGGCTATTAAAGCAGGCAGCGAGAGCAAGAACGACATCTGGAACGTCAATACGGAGAAGGAGTATCATGAGCAGAAGTCCTGACAGTGAAGCAGTCTGCATAAAAAAATCTGTCACTGACAGGATAGTCCGTTCGGCGGCAGCACACCCTTACCTCTGGGCGCTGCTGCTCTGCCTCGGGCTGAACCCCTTTTACCTTGGTTCTGCTGAAAATGTTCCCAACAATGCGCTTTACATTGAAGCGCTCATGGTGCTTGCAGGCGGATCTGCGGCGATAACCTATGTCAGCCGCCTGAAACAGTTCATAAAGCCGATACAATATTCGCTGTATGTGCTGTATTTTCTGGTCATATGCGTCACGACACGGCTCTATTCGCAGTCGGACAAAAAAGGCGTGTGGATGTTCGTGGCAGGCTTTGCGATACTGCTTGCGTTCTACACCCTTGCACAGACCAAAAAGTTCAAAGATCAGATGCTGTCAATGCTTATCATCGGGACAGGCTTTCTGCTGAAATTTTATTACGTGTTTTACACCTCATGCTACACACGTCAGAATGATGTACACCATTTCGGCGGCGATAACGGTCACGCAGGATATATGGAATACCTGCTGTTCAACAAAAAGCTTCCCGACTTTGACGTTCGTGAAGTGTGGCAGTTCTGTCACCCTCCGCTCCACCACTTTATAAGCGCCTGCTGGATAGGCGTGAACGAGTTCGTGCTGGGGGTGGGTCACAACCCTGCGAGAGAATCGCTCCAAACTCTGTCGCTGTTCTACTCAACAGTGATAATGATAACCGCCTATAAGATATTCCGACACTTCAAGCTGAACGGCACAGCGCTTTTTGTGCCGCTGGGGATCGTCAGCTTTCACCCCTGCTTCGTGCTGATGTCGGGCGCTATCAACAACGATGTGCTGTCAGTCGCATTCGCAATGGGTGCGTTTTACCTGACGCTCAAATGGTACGATGACCCTAAGTTCTCAACGATAATGAAGATAGCCGTCTGCGTTGGCTGTGCGATGATGACAAAACTCAACGCCGCACTTGTTGCGCCGCCTATCGCTGTCGTATTCTTAGTGGTATTCATAAAGCGTTTCAAACAGCAGGGAAAACAGCTTTTCGGGCAGTTTGCGGCGTTCGGAGCAGTATGTGTTCCGCTTGCGCTATGGTTCGAGATAAAGAACTACATCAAGTTCAAAGTCCCCATAACCTATGTGCAGGAAATGTCTGTAGAATCACGTCAGTATATCGGCGACCAGCCGTTCTTAAAGCGCATTACCGACTTTTCTTCCTACCAGTTCAAAAGCGTTTATGAGCAGTGGCTGGGCGAGAACGGCGAGAGCTACAACGAGTTCAATCCGCTCGTGACGCTCCTCAAAAACTCACTTTTCACCGAGTCGATAGGTGACGGCACACTTGGCGGCAGTAAGCTTTATCATGACTTGGCGGCGCTGTTCTTCTGGGTGGCGGCGCTCATAGCGGCGGCGTGCTTTGTCATGATGATCTTCAACATCTGCACGAAAAGCGGCATCGACCCCACCATGAAAGCCATGTGGGGAAGCTATTATGCGCTCATGATGCTCAATTTCTACAAGATGTCCGCCGATTATCCGTTCACCTGCACCATGAATTTCAGATACATCACCCCGACAGTGATAATCGGTGCGTTTTTCATGGGTCTGACGATAAAGCGGCTGACCGAGAAAAAAGACAGCAAGGCGGCAGGCACAGCCGTTTCGGTAATGACGGGTTCTGTTGTGCTGTTCTGTCTGCTTTCGATAATCATTTATTTGCAGGTCTGTGTTCCAAAGGCTTAGAACCTGTTTTGTGATGACAGGTTCTAAAAAATGGGCGTTCCACTAAAAAGGGGAGCGCCCATTGTTTGTTTTATTCAGCTGAGATTTCCGATCCCGAAGTTTTTTTTACTCGGGAGAATTTTCTTTGTACTCGATGCCTGCACCGCTGAACGCTGTTTTCATGGTTTTCAGCGTCTGTTCGTCGGCGTTGTCGAGCGTTACGACTGCCACAGGCTTGCTGACTTTTTTTAGTTCGTTGATAAGTCCGCCCAAGTCATACTCACTGCCGTTAAGTTCAAACTTGTCACCCTTGACAGTGACTTCAAACTCGGTCTTCGGCGCATCGTAAGAGTTTGCAGAACGGTCGCCCGCAGCAACGAATTTTCCGCCCGAAGTTATTGAAACGGTATGCTGAGCCGCAGCATTTTCATTCTGCTGTGTTTTTTCACGTCCGCCGCCCACGAAATAAACTATCGCCGCCGCCGCAAGCGTAATGATCGAAAGGATTATGAGTATCAGGCTGAGATTTGACCTTTTGCTGTTGTTCATTTTGTACCTCCGAAAAATATTGAACTTCTTATATTATATACTTATCTGTACTGAAAATCAAGCTTTTCGGGCATTCTTCATGCTTTTTAACAAAAAATCCCGAAAACGGGTTCGGGATATGTATGTTTATTCTGTTTCAGCGGATACGTCAGCAGTCTTGTCTGTGTAGCTTATACCTTTTTCGTTGAGTTTAGCGATAAGTGCGTCAAGCGTTTCGGCAAGTCCGCCGTCATCGGTGATAGTAACAGCAGGGTCGCTCACACTTTCGAGTTCTGCCATGAGTTCATCGAGTGTGTACTCATTTCCGTTGCAGGAATACTTGTCGCCCTTGACTGCGACTTCTACCTCGGTAAACTGAGCTGCTGCCGCTTCTGCGTTGCTCTCGTCAGCCGACTCGGTGCTTTCAGTTACCTGAGTGCTTTCGGCTGCCTTGCCCTCGCCCTCGGCTTTTCCGCTGCCTTTGCCAAGTCCAAGAACTCCATGCAGCACCAGCCAGACCACGACTGCAACAGCTGCAACGAGCAGCAGGATGACAAGCACTCCCACTACCGAAGCGCCCTTATGGTTCTTTTTGATCTTCATTTTTTGTTTCCTCCTTGTGGATATTTGTTGTCGAAATAAACACCCTGTCGCTGTACTTTTCATTAAGTGCCGCAAGCATAGGGTCGATCGCATTTCGGGCAGAGATAAGATATTCCCCCGAATCATACGTAAATCCAAGTAAAAGAACGCTGTCCTCGCCGTAGCCGCTGTCATCAAGAAGCGTCAGAACGCTGTCGGTCAGGTCGTCAGTCTCGTCAAACCTGCCAAGCTGTTCGTCACCACGCTTTACATCAAGTTCCCATCCGCTCTCCGTCCTCGAATAGATAAAGTTCAGATTGCTGCCGCTTCCGTATTCTTCCAGCGCCTTTGCGAGCGCAGCCTTATTGCCGTCAGCCGCTTCAAGAGCGGACATCTTCTGTTCTGCTTCGTTTTTTATGTACTCCGCCTCAGCCTTAGCCTGCTGAGCCTCGGCTTTCATCTGTTCCGCTTCGTTCGCCGACCTGTTGCCGATGCCGCTGAACAATATAAAATAGAACAGTATGATAAGGGTCACATCAAGCAGCGGAGTAAAGTCAAGATGTATCTCTTTAAACTTCATCGCTTTTCCTCCGCAGGGGGGGCGGGTCTGTTTGCCGCCTGACCGCTTTGTATCTCTTTTTCAAGCTCTGCACGCCTGTCATCTATACCGGGGGCGATGCCCGAGCCGATTATCTTGAAGCCCACCGCAAAGATTATGCCCCACGCAGTCGAAGTCAGCGCCGTGAAGAAACTGCCCTGAACTGCGGTTATGTCGCCCGTGGTGAGCGAGGGCAGGTCGAGCAGGCTCTTGACCGTTCCGAACATTCCGAGCAGCGGAAATATGGAGGTGATGCCCGAATAGACCGAGTAAGAAATGTTAAGCCCTTTAAGCATTGCCTTTGCCCAGCCGATATTTTTTGAAAGGTCATAGCTTTCCTTGTCGGACTTGTTCCTGCTTTTTTCACGTTTTTCGGCAACACAGCAGTAGTATATCACCGCAAGTATCGCAAAATTTATGAACACGAACAGAAAAATATAGCTGTCACCTATAAGATTATCACGTATTCTTTCTTTCCACATATTGATCTCCTCCATGATAAATTATATCACAAAATCGGAGCAATATCAAGCACATTATATTAACAATTCCATTTTTATTCGTGCTTTTATCGGATTTTAGGGCATTTGGAGAACTTTCCTCTAAGTCATATAATTGACTTCTACCAGAAATTTCTACCAAATTTTCTACCAAAATCGCTCTTTTTTGAAATTTTCCATTTCTTCATCTGTCTTGTCACATTATATTAGACTTCCTCGGAAACTAATTATAAATTTCAAAGTTTATAATACCGCATATAAGGCTTAAACGAAGCCCATGTCTTTTTCTGCGGTTGCGATAAGGGTATTTCATGATTTTAAAAACCTTGATCTTTGCATTTATGTTTTCGATCAAAATACGCTCATGAGAAATACGCCGATTTTCTCTTTTCTCTTCAGCAGTCAGTTCGCCGCCTTTAGGCTTCTTTTTGGGCGTTTCGCTGTTCTTATGAAGCAGAGACAATCCTTGATATCCACTGTCTGCTTGATTTTGTCAATAATACTTGACACATTTTTCTCGAACAAATTTCAAGCAGCAAGCTTTACTGACTCATAGTAGCGCTTTCTTTTGACAGCAGGCGGCAGTCCACCGTTGGCGGTGCATATTCTACGGTTTGACCAGTAGCTCATGAAATACCTCCAGACCATTGTTTTCAGTTCTTCGATATTGTAATTCTCGGACTTGTCGCCACGGCTGTAAAAAAGTTCCTCTCTCATCCTCGCCCACATACTCTCGCATCGTGCGTTGTCATGACATCTTCCGCCTGCACGGTTCATGCTTTGGATTATCCCATACTTTTGTATTGCTGTACGATATTCTGTACTTGTGTACTGGCTGCCTCTGTCCGAATGTATGATGAAGCCTTTCATGTCAGGATAGGCTTTTCTTGCATTTTCAAGTGTATGAACGCAGATAGAAGTCTTCATATTATCATCGACTGCAAGACCCAGTGGCATGAGGTCAAAGCAGTCAAATATCGCCGAAACATATGCTTTTCCGTCTTTTCCTTTCAGTTCGCTGATGTCTGTCACTGCTTTTTCGAGAGGCTTATCCGCACTGAAATCACGTTTCAGAAGATCGTCAGATT